>NZ_JAHUTT010000030.1 GCF_019209865.1 Shewanella sp. NIFS-20-20
CTAATTTCAGGGCTTCAGCTTTAAATTCAGCAGTGTGGGTCTTGCGGGGCTTTTTGGTTGTCATATTCACCTCGTTAAGTCATTTTACTCACTTAGCGTGGTGTCCAAAAGTATTGGATCAGATCACATCAGCTTCGCAGCGATATCCCTTACTGTTAACTCCATTCCCAGTAGTGCTTCTATCTGGTATCGTTCCTTGAGTGTCAGCTGCTTGTATTGTTTCACTATGTGAGCACCTGGTTGTTTGTGTGAGAACGTCAGCCTACGAGCAGCTGGCCATCAAGTCTATTCTAAGTGTGTTGGTTACTTTGAGAATCTAAGTGTGACTAATCATACATTTGCAGTAATTCATAAGAATAAAGGGTATTAATTCGTGAGCTATCTTGAACTTGCATATATTCATCTGGCAACTGTTATTCCAGCATTTTTAATTGGCACTTATCTTCTCTTTACAAAAAAAGGTACACCAAACCACAAAAAGTTTGGGAGAATTTATATGATTCTCATGCTTGTAACAGCGAGTATTTCTCTTTTTATGCAAGCTCAATTGGGCACGTTATTTTTAGGTCATTTTGGGTACATTCATTTGCTAAGTTTTCTAACAATTTATGCTGTACCCGTAGCATATTTCTCAGCTAAAAATGGCAATATTAAAAGACACAAAACCAGCATGGTCGCTTTGTATGTTGGTGGTATGCTAGTTGCAGGTACATTTGCTTTACTGCCGGGGCGTTTACTCCATGGCTGGCTTTTCGTTTAAGTATTAATTTAACCGTCACATAACAAGTCATTCCAGGTGTCGCCTACAGCGCACCGGCATGAAGCGTTAGGCACACAGGAGATTCACATGGTCACAAGAAGACGTTTCATGCAGAAAGCAGGAATCCTGACAGCGAGTTTGATCATGGGGTGCAGGGTGGGTGCCAGCGGCAAAGAAGAATACACTGATGGCTGGTTCATGCCAGATGAGAGCGACCCACACAAGCGCACATGGATGGCTTTTGGCGCGAGTGCCGCCATATGGGGACGAGATTTGCTACCTGAAGTACAGCGCAATCTCGCCACCCTTGCCCAAACTATCGCAAAATATGAACCGGTTTCTATGTTGGTCAGGGAAAACGAATACGACCTGGCGCGGGAAATGGTCGGGGATACAGTACAGTTGATCGTTTCTCCGCTGGATGACCTGTGGATCCGCGACACCGGTCCGGTATTCGTGATAACAGAACAAGGGAAGAAGGCTGCGGTAAATCTCAACTTCAACGGCTGGGGCGAGAAGCAGGAACACCGCTGGGATGCCAAGGTTGCAGATTTTGTGGCCTCACGCGCGGGCGTCAAGATCATTGGAACGCAACTGGTCATGGAAGGCGGCTGTATTGAGGTAGACGGTCACGGCACTGCTATTATCACGGAGAGCTGCACACTCAATGCGAACCGGAATCCAGGTATGTCCAAAGCTCAGTTTGAAGATTCTCTAATGCCTCTGTTGGGACTTGACAAGATCATCTGGCTGCCCGGCATCAAGGGAAAAGACATAACCGATGGTCACACCGACTTCTATGCGCGGTTCGCTCGCCCCGGTGTTGTGCTGGCAGGTTACGACCCTGATCCAACCTCCTTCGACCATGAAGTGACGAAGCGCCATTTAGAACTCCTTGAATCGGCTAGCGATGCACAGGGAAATAAGCTAGAAGTAATCACTCTTGAAGGACCCTCGACAGTACGAGAAGACTACGAAACGGAAGATTTCGCCGCTGGTTACATAGGCTTCTATGTGTGTAATGACGCAGTGATCATGCAAGAGTTTGGAGATGTAAAAGCCGACAATGCGGCTAAGGTGGCTGTGCAAAAAGCGTTTCCAGACCGAATAATTGAACAGATTAATATCGACGGTATTGCCGCAGGTGGTGGAAGCATTCATTGCGCGACCCAACAAGAACCGATGGCCTAACAAGTAGCAGCAGCGGAAAAAGCTACGCGCCGCCAATTTTTTGGTTCGCTGCGCTCACTTTACCAAAAATTGGCTCTGCTCCGCTTTTCCGCGGTGCAGGGCGTTAGTTGCCTTATCAATATTGCATGTCCAACTTACAGTACAAGTCTGTATGTAAAGACTATACTTGTTCCATTAAATGTACATGTGGAGGTTCTTATGAGAATCGTATCTTTTACTGAAGCTAGAAATGGTCTTAAAGCTGTATTAGACGGTGTAGTTAATGACGCAGATACAACAGTCATTACACGACGTGACTCTGAAGATGCTGTGGTTATGTCTTTAGATTACTACAATAGCCTAATGGAAACAGTTTACTTACTACGCTCTCCTCAAAATGCTGAACACCTCAATCGCTCAATTGCACAGTATCGTGCTGGTCAAACAACCGCACGAGATTTAATTGATGAGTAGCAGTCAACGCTTACTGTCATGGACTGACGACGCTTGGGGTGACTGCCTGTATTGGCAAACGCAAGACAAAAAAACGCTCAAACGCATCAACAAACTCATCAATGATGTTAAGCGTTCTCCTTTTGAGGGCATTGGTAAACCTGTACCGTTAAAAGAGAACTTATCTGATTTTTGGTCTCGTCGTATTGACGATACCAACAGGCTTGTTTATGCAGTCGATGATCAAGCGATAACGATAATTTCGTGTGGTTACCACTACTAGAACAAGCCCGAGTGATCCCTTTATAGTGTAAATATCGGCGTAAGAACTTACGTTTTTTAGGTGTGTGCTTAGCCGTAACATTTCTTACTAGCCGCATCGATCCCTTAGCACCGTCAGCTAATTTCGTTACCTCTACATATCAATGCCTTAGCACATCATTATTTTTTCTTGCTCCGCATCTTAAGTGTTAATTTTTTAATCCCTCCGCTTTAACCGTGGCGTTAGGAGTCGTTATTTTTTGCCTAATAAAGCTAAGCGGCCAGAGTGGATGCTGACGATGCGCCGAGCTGATTGCAACCCCTGATGGCGTTGTGAGTCTGTTTCTCGGTTGGTTAGCACTGGCGCCGACGGATCTAAGGGTACTGCATATAAGGTGTGACTCACAGCCATGTCAATGTGAGTAATCGCTAAGATTTAGGCAAGGCAGTGTGAATAATTTTTAGCGCACAGAATCATTGACTATACTTTTGACATTACGATTAATTTATCGCGTCAACATGGATGTAGCAATGAGTCATTGTCATATGGATATCAACCATTTTTTCCACTCCCTCAGTCAACCTAGCCTGTCCCCCACATGATATTGCCAAGCAATATGCTTGCTTAGCACCGCGGCTATTAAGGGAAGTTGAATCATTTTTTGTGCATATTTTACAAGGAAAGCAACATGGATGATGTTGATAACAAGGCTCAGGATGTCATGGCTGAGTTGCATGAATTAACCGCCAAATTTAATGCCATTAGCAAAGTTCAGGCGGTGATAGAATTTAATATGGATGGCACCATCATTACTGCCAATGACA
Source organism: Shewanella sp. NIFS-20-20 (assembly GCF_019209865.1). Taxonomy (GTDB): domain Bacteria; phylum Pseudomonadota; class Gammaproteobacteria; order Enterobacterales; family Shewanellaceae; genus Shewanella. Next base: position 3,470 of record NZ_JAHUTT010000030.1, read on the forward strand.
ATTTCCTCAATGCCATGGGCTATCGTTTGGCTGAAGTCCAAGGCAAACACCACAGCATGTTTGTTGATCTCGATGTTAAAAATAGTCGCGATTACCAACTTTTTTGGCAAAAACTCAATCGAGGTGAACATGAAAGTAAGGAATATCGGCGCTTAGGAAAATTTGGCAAAGAGGTGTGGATCCAAGCCTCTTATACCCCGATTATCGGTGTCAATGGTCGGCCGTATAAAGTCGTGAAAATAGCGACCGACATTACTGAGCAAAAGCGCAAAAATGCCGATATTTATGGCCAAATTGATGCCATCAGTAAAGCGCAAGCCGTGATTGAGTTTAATATGGATGGCACCATCATTACTGCCAATGATAATTTTCTTAATACCATGGGTTATCGCCTCGATGACATCAGGGGGAAACACCACAGTCTATTTGTTGAACCTCAGTATAAACACTCGAATGAATATAAAGCGTTTTGGCAAAACCTTAATCGTGGTGAATATGATGTCAATGAGTACCTGCGTTTTGGTAAAGACGGCAAACGGGTTTGGATCCAGGCGTCTTATAACCCGATTTTTGATACCAATGGCAGGCCCTATAAAGTGGTGAAATATGCCACCGATATTACGGCGAGAAAGCGAGCCATCGCCAAAATAAGAAACGTATTAATGTCGCTCTCAAAAGGGGATTTAACTAAATCGATCGATCAAGAACTGGTCGGTGAATTCCAAGTGATCGGCACCTCCTTAAATGAGTTCATCACTACATTGCGCAGTTTAGTCACGAATATTCGCACGACTTCTGCGAGCGTGTTTGAATCATCAAGAGAAATAGCTTCGGGCAATAATGAACTTAGCGTGCGCACTGAGGCGCAAGCCTCGCGTTTAGAGCAAACGTCATCGGCGATGGAGCAGCTCAGTAGTACGGTGCAGTTAAACGCCGAGAATGCAACCAGAGCCTCGGGATTGTCCTCATCAGTCATGCAAAAAGCCAATGACGGTGGCAATGTGGTCGCCAATACCATTCAGGCGATGCAAGCAATTAATCAGTCGAGTAAAAAAATTGCCGATATTATTGGCGTGATAAACGAAATTGCTTTTCAAACGAATTTATTGGCGTTGAATGCGGCGGTTGAGGCAGCAAGAGCTGGAGAACAAGGGCGAGGGTTTGCGGTCGTCGCCGCCGAGGTGCGCAATTTAGCGCAGCGCTCGGGCAGCGCGGCGAAAGAGATTAAAGAGTTGATTAACGACAGCGTGACGGCGGTTGATCGGGGCACTAAATTTGTCGGTCAAACCAAAGACACCTTTAAAGAGTTATTTCACTCTATTGAAGAAGTCAGTGAGATGATTGCCGATATCGATAATGCCGGTAAAGAGCAATCGACTGGGATAAAAGAAGTCACCATTGCCGTGAGTCAAATGGATGATATGACTCAGCAAAATGCTGCCTTAGTGGAAGAGGCTGCTGCGGCCAGTCAGTCGATGTCCGATCAGGCGCAAAATCTGATCAATCAAATTGACTTCTTCAATGACGGCCAGAAGCAATATCACTAGCGCCTGCCGGCCTTGAGTGATGGCGGGTCTCATGCCTCAGGTTACCACAGCTAATGGTTAGGGCTTTATTGCGCCTAACCATTAGCCCTGAGCGCTTAATTCACGTTAAAGTCATCCAGTAATATAACCCCCAGTGGCGCTCCGCCCGCTGCATTATCAACGGCAATCGCTGCGTAAATTCCGGCGGCATTTAGGCTGATTGCTAGCGGGCCTAATGCCACGGTTTTTGTGCCTGTCGGTGTCACATCTAAGACATAGTCACCGGCGGCAAGTTTGAGCACTGCCGTCGTGGCGCCAAAGGGTACATTAGCCACAGCTGGCGTGGCATTGGCAATGTTGCCATCAGTAGTGACATAGATATCCACCGAGCCCGCACTGGCCGAAGCATGGGTGATGCGAACTTTAGCTTCGGTGGCTACGCGCCGTCTATCTTCATCCACGTCGAGTATCGTTAAGCTGTCAAAAGGTAAGTTATCGTCGGCGGCTATCAAGGTATAGCTGCTACCCAAGACCGTCGTGAACGCGGCGGCATCGACAACGACTAGACTATTTTCGGCGTCGGCGGTAATGGTGGCGGTGTGATCTCCGGCACCAATGCTGACATAAGGAGTCACTTGCTTAAAAGTTAATGCATTTACGGCAGGGGAGTTGGCGCCGTCAAGCCAGACATCGACCGCGGGTGCGTCCGCGACGGCGTGAACCACGCGAATATCACTTTGGCTGTTAATATCACGCACCACCACGGCCGGTGTGTCTTCATCTGTAACGGCCAGCAGCGCCACCGGTGAGCCGCCAGTCCCTGTGTTAGTGATGGCAGCCACCAGATAATCCTCATCAGATGCGAGGGCGAGTGTGCCTGAATCATACACAGGTGTTTTGCTGTCTTTCGCGGTTATTCTAATTTGATAATCGCCAGCTAATATTTCTAAGGGGTCGCTATGTTGACCAAAGTCGACGGCACTTAAGGTCGGAGAGGTGTTACTAATATCAGCGTTTGGTGCAGTCGCATAAATATCAACCATACCGACGGCGGGCGCTGCATGTAATACCTGGAGACGGGTATAGCCGTCGGCAATCTCATTATCGGGATTTGCGATGAGCTTTAACGACACACTATTGGCAGTCGCTAAACTGCCAATAGCAATCGCCAGATACTGGGTATCGTTGGCGGCACTAAAACTGGCACTGAGGGCATCAACACCCGTGGTCGTGCCATCGGGTAAGATGGCGTCGACGGTCACGTTGTAATCTGCCGCGGCAATATCGAGCTCGGCACTGGCGGCGGTAAAAGGCACCTCATTTAATAGTGAATTGCCGTTTGCCATGATATTGACTGCAGGGGCATCGGCGATGGCATGGATCACTTGCAGCTGGGGTTGAGAAGGTTGCACAGGGGGGACAATCTCTTGCTTATTATCATCGTCGCCACAGGCGCTGAGCAACAACGCTGAGACCGCCAACAGCGGTAGAGTAAATGTTTTCATTAGAACCCTCTTTTTGGTGTGAAAAATAAATAGGGAGGCTCCTTTGGAGGAGCTGCAGCCGCGGGTGGTTTCACAAGTCAGGTATCGCATTAAGTCGACTAAGGGCATAAATAACGCCGCCCTTGATAAACCAGCTAACGTTACGTGAGTAGGCGTCGGTAGGATCAGTTGTTGGCGGAGTTTTGAGTAGGAGAGCAAAAGTTTGATAGGCTGTTATGCACGAGCTTACTGCACAACTGTTGTGAGTTTTCCTGCTATTAAATTTATATAAATCAAGGGGAGAAAAATGCACGCTAACGCAAAAATGATACACCTTAGTTGGCTGCTGATATTGGCCTTGATGGTCATGGCCCCCATGGCGCGGGCAGGCGATATCGTGTTATTGCGCCACAGCGAAAAGTTGCAGGGGCCTGATCCGGCGTTAAGCCCCTTGGGCCAAGCCCGCGCTGAGCGGATTGCCAGTCGTTTGGCGCCACTGCAACCCATCGCTGTCTATAGCACGGATTATCAACGGACATTACAGACGGCTGCACCTTTAGCTGAGCGCTTAGGTGTGGCGGTGACTGTGTACGATCCAACCCAGCTTGCGAGTTTTGCTCACTCCTTGCAGCAAAGCACGGGCACTGTGGTGGTTGTGGGCCACAGCAATACCACCCCAGTCTTGCTTAAGCAATTGACTGGTTGGGAGAGACACCTTGATGAGGATGAGTTTAGTGATATTTTTTGGTTGCAACAGCAACCACAAGGCTACCGCTTAGTGGAGTTAACTTCAGATGAGTGATGTCGGCAGCACTCTACCGACGGCTGCTAACGCCAAAGACGGGGTTAATTGGCTAACATGGGCGGAGATTAGCAATCCTCAGTTACCGCGTTATAGGTTACTTGACCATTGGGTGCGCTGGGGTAATAGACTTCGATAAAGCACTGCATCGACACTGAGGCCGGCGAGTCGGTAAAGAAAATAATAAAGTACGGTAAGGTCGGGGCCGAGCCGCCATAATGCTTGCTTAAGGTGAACTCACCTGAAATATTAGCGTATTCTCGGGCCGACACGACAAATTTGATTAAGCCGTAATAGCCGATAATATCTGGGGTGCCATCCGAGTTGGTATCTATGTTAGCCGTGGTCGCATTGATCTTGTTTTGACCTTGTAATACCGCTTTACTGTAGACCAGTTTATTGGCGCCATCTAACGAGGCTTTAGCACCTTCAAGCGCACTGATTTTAGCATCGCGTTGCAGATTAAGAAATTTAGGGGCAGCGGTTACCGCTAAGATGCCAAGAATAATGATCACGACAACCAACTCAATGAGAGTAAACCCCTGACTTTGGCGAGGGTGATTGGGCTGCGTTCCCGATCCTTGTGAGTAGCTATCAGCCATGAACAGAGTCAATCACCATATCCTTATCAAATCGTTATCTTCAGCATAGTTGCCAGTTTAAGCGCGTGCAATATTAGTCAGATACACAAGTTAACAAAACATTAACCTGTTGATAGCGATGTGTCGAGAAATATAGCCGTTGAATCGATGTACATTAGTGTTTGCTCACTTTGGCCTAAGTACTTAATACATCATGCGCTTTGGGTTACTGGTTGCTTTTACCTAAGTTACAGTCTTGGCAAAGTATTTGTAGGTTATTGATATCTAGCGCCAGCTCAGGATATTTGGAGCGCGGTAGAATATGATCGACGTGTAAGCTGATGCCATGTTGTTCTGGTGTTTGCCGGCATAAGGCGCAACGGGGTTCTCTGGTGCTCAGCACTTGATATCTCAAGCTGCGCCACGCATTGGATAAATAGAAGTTTTCAAGCGTTGAAGGAGCAAATTGGTTGAGTTGCTCACTATCGTCAAATTGTTGATAACCATCCGTCGGGGAAAAGTAACTGGCGCGAGCAGGTTGGTTGGGCTGCTGGAGCCGTAGCCATTTGAAGATATTACGTTTGGCACTGATTTCTGACTGATAACGGCGAGTACGAATCGTGTCGGCAACGCGATAAGTGACTTCAATTTTATATGCCATTTCACACCTTGATTGCCTCATACCGCGCTAGATTCATCTTGCCAAACTCCTTGAGTAATTACCAGTTAGATTGTTGATATTAGTCATGGTCTGGTCGTTGGTGTCGACCTGCCGTCGGGGGCGGCTGTTATTAGGGGCGCTCCCCTTTGTGTCTGAACAAGCGTTATCTCGGCTTGTTGCAATTTTGTTGCGTTGCGTCGTATCAAAAACCAGATCCGTGTGTTAGTTTGATTTTCATACAATCACTGCCAAGTTATTTCGCTTATGTTCTTATCGCAATGTGGGTCGCTTTGCTCTATCTCAAACCGAATATTCATCGCGGGCCTTGGTGTCCTGATGTGGCTACCAATGGCTATGGCCACGGATCTCGACGCTAGCGTTCAGCAAGCGCTACCTCGCCTTGAAACCTTGTATTTGGAGTTACATCAATCACCTGAGTTGTCCTATCAAGAGCGGCAAACCAGTCAGCGAATGGCGGCGGAACTCAAGCAACTGGGCTTTGATGTCACCGACAATGTCGGTGGCTATGGCGTCGTGGCGTTGGCTCGCAATGGTGATGGCCCTGTGATTATGATCCGCGCCGACATGGATGGCTTACCCATTATTGAACAAACGGGTAAGCCTTACGCCTCTAAAGTGACCACACTAGACGCCAATAACAACACAGTGGGTGTTATGCATGGTTGTGGTCATGATATTCATATGACTAGTTTAATAGGGACCGCGGCCCAATTAATGCAACGTAAAGATCAATGGCAAGGCACCTTGATGATAGTGGCACAACCGGCGGAAGAGGTCGGTGGTGGCGCCAAAGCCATGCTCAATGATGGGTTATATCAGACATTTGCTTTACCCGATGCGGTCTTAGGTTTACATGTGAGTGCGGCAATTCCAGCGGGTAAAGTGGGCACGATTTCTGGCTATGCATTAGCCAATGTTGATTCGGTGGATATTGTCATCAAGGGCAAGGGAGGGCATGGCGCCTATCCGCACATGACCATAGATCCTGTGGTGTTGGCGGCGCGGACGGTATTGGCCCTGCAAACCATTGTTAGCCGTGAAATATCACCGTTAGAGCCCAATGTGATTACTGTTGGCTCGATTCATGGCGGTGCTAAGCATAATATTATTTCTGATCAAGTGACGTTGCAGCTGACATTGCGCTCATATAATCCTGAAGTACGCGAACAACAAATTGCGGCGATCAAACGCTTAGTCACTGGCATTGCCATTAGCGTTGGCTTACCTGAATCCTTGATGCCAACCGTGGTGGTGCATCAAGATGAGAGCATTCCATCGACCTATAATGATCCGCAGTTAGCCGCTAGGGTTCAGCAAAGTATTGCGGCGGAATTGGGCGCTGATAACCTAGTGCAAGCCCCTGCGGTCATGGCGGGTGAAGATTTTGGCTTATTTGGCCGAACCGAGCAGCAAGTACCGATTACCTTATTTTGGCTTGGGGCGGTGAACCCTCAAGAGTATCAGGCAAGTATTGAGACTCACCAAGCCTTGCCGTCATTACACTCGAGCCAATTCGCGCCAGATTACCCGTTAACTCTGGCGACTGGGGTGCGAGCCATGACGCGAGCGGCGCTCGATGCCTTTGCCGCGCAGCAACCGCAACAGCAATAATCGCAGTCAGGCGCGTATGCACGAGCGGCTAGGGCCTGCATTGGCTTTGACCGCTGTGTTGGCCGTTGACCTAGTACACCGGCAGGGACAGGCTGCTCAGTAACTGTTGGCTCTGTTCTTCGTTATGCTGGTGCATAATGGTTTCCACCACATTTTTGCTCAGGTGGGGCGAGAAGGATGAAATAAAGTCGTACATATAGTTTTGCAGCAAAATATCTTTACTGAAGCAAATCCACGCTTTGCTGGGAGGGAACAGGTGATCTAAATTCACAAAAATCAGATCGCTATTGTGAATATCCCTTGCTGCCAATGACGAAATTATCCCGATCCCATAACCGAGTTCCACGTAACGTTTGATGACGTCGGCATCCATGACCGTCATAAAATAATGTGGCGACAAGCCTGCTCGCTCAAACATGATGTCTTGAGTGCGGCGCCCGGTAGAGCCTTGTTCATAACTGAGTAAGGGGTATTGACTCAATTGCGCCAGCGTCGGCCGTTTTTCCTTGGCTAGGGGGTGGTTTTTAGGCAGCACTAAGCCCAAGGTCCACAGATAAGCGGGCAAGACAATCAAGTCTTGATCGGATCCAATATCATGGGCGACGATAGAAAAGTCAGCATAGCCTTTACTGATGACGGCGTTGTTTTGCAATGGCAGAGTCGGGTGTAAATGGAAATTGATTTTTGGGTACTTCTTAGTGAAGTAAGACACGCTGCTTGGCAATAAATAACGGGCGATAGTGTGTGTAGTATAGATGTTTAGCGCACCGGTATCGGGATCAAGGTACTCTTTTGTCAGCACTTTAATTTTTTGCTCTATGGCGAGCATTCGTTCGGCTTGAACAATGATCTTTTCACCTATCTCGGTGATACCGCTAAGATTTTTTCCTCGGCGCTCGAAAATCCTCACCCCTAATTCTTTCTCGAGCAATCCGACCTGTTTACTGACACCAGGCTGTGAGGTAAATAGCGCTAATGAGGCATTTGAGACGTTGAGGTTGTTGTCCTTAATGGCCTTTAAATACTTGAGTTGCTGAAGTTTCAATCCTTTACCTCATAAGTCCTAACACCAAACTGATAAAGAATTATATACATTATCTACACTTAGGCCAGTTGGTTTGTTTAAGAAATCCCATCGGCGGGGTTCGCCTCACGCTATCATCTTGATGCCTAACTACCATGGCATCTCAAAACTTAGGCGGATCATGGTATCGCTATCCCAAGGTAAAATGGCCACGTAATCCGCGGCATTGATATCCCCCTTGGCATAGGGGTCGAGGTTATATTGTTGATGTTCGATGGAAAAAATTATCGAGTTACTGCGGTGTTTTTGTGGTTCACTGCTTGGCTTTTGGTAGATAAGCTTCAGTTTATATTGGTTTTCTAGGTTTTCATCCTGATTGCGCCACTGTTGGGCCGACAGGGTCAGTGACAGGGAGTCATTGACGGGGATCTGCGTTGCTATCTTACCTGTGTAAGCGAGGCTATCATTGCCAAAGTCACCGCGGTTATAGCCCCTTTCTTTGGGCACATCATCATCAATTTCGAGGAAGTAATAGCCTAGGCCAAGATCAAGCTCGGTACGCCAGCCGTTATCCTGATACGCCCACTCAACCCCGGGGAACAGCCTCAGTTGTTTTTCGACTGAGCTGACGGTATTGCGCCGACCGTCGAGCTCGACTTGCCAGTTGAGGCTTTGCTGTGCGGTTAATTGCAGCCATTGACCAGAGATGTGGTAGTCAGATGTAAACCACACGGGAATATGGTCGGGATCTAATTTGTCTTTATCATGATCAATATACACATGAATATTGCCTTGAAAACGCATGAGCTGGCCATACTGCCGGCCGAAGCTAAAATACCCATTGACCCCCAAGGTGGTCGAATCGACCTGATTGACCATAAAGTCGTGGATGCCGACCCCGTAGCGTAATTGCCAAGGGGCGTCATTGGGGCTGGCGAGTGCCGGCAATGCAAGGGCGGCGATGAAACTCAGGGCAATGGCTGGGGTCTTCACAGTGGGTCCTTTTGGCGTATTGTCAGCTTGAAACTTGATAAAATGTTAGCACTTTGCAGCGGCTAACGTTAGCGGATCACTGAGACTTTTGAGTAAGCCTTGTTTTGGATCATGGCCTAGGGTCGTTTTTGGCGGCCAACACTGTTAAAATCAACAACACTTATCTGAATTTTTCAAGTCAAAGAGTCACTAAGATGGGAAGAGCATATCAAAACCGTAAAGAGTCCATGGCAAAAACTGCGACTCAAAAGACAAGGGTTTACTCTAAATACGGTAAAGAGATCTATGTCTGTGCAAAGCAAGGTGGCGTTGAGCCTGATGGTAACTTATCACTGCGTCGGTTAATTGATCGCGCGAAAAAAGACCAAGTACCGACCCACGTTATCGAGCGCGCTATCGATAAAGCCAAGGGTGCTGGCGGTGAAGATTATGAAGTTGCCCGCTATGAAGGCTTCGGCCCAGGTAACTGCATGGTCATTGTTGACTGCTTAACCGACAATGTTAAACGAACATTCACTGAAGTGCGTCAAGCGTTTGTTAAGAATGATGCCAAGTTAGGTGGCCCAGGTACCGTTGCTCATATGTTCGATCATCAAGCGGTGTTCGTGTTCCCGGGTGATGATGATGAAAGCATTTTAGAATTGCTGATGATGGCTGACGTTGATGTGACTGATGTGGAAGTAGAAGACGGTATGGTCAGTGTATTTGCCCCCATTTCTGAATTCAGCAACGCCCGCACCGCATTGTTAGAAGCCATGCCTGAGGTGGTTTTTGCGATGGAAGAAATTTCTTTCGTGCCGCAAACCATGACCGAAATCAGTGGTGAAGATGTCGAAACGTTCGACAAATTTATCAATCAGCTTGAAGATTGCGATGACGTGCAAAATGTCTATCACAACGCTGAAATCAAAGACTAAGCTCTAGTCGATTAATCAAAAAAGGCCGCGTGTTCGTGGCCTTTTTTTATGCGACTATTTTACATGTAATCGATACTGTCGCCACGGCAATGAGTCTAAGGTGCACAGCAATAAGCCGGCCCAAATTAGACTGAAACTCACCAGTTTAATGTCGTCGAAGGCTTCGGCGAATACAAACACGGCTAACAGGAACTGCAAACTCGGTTCGATATACTGCATGAGCCCAATATTGGTGAGGCTGGTGCGACTAACGGCCAAGGCAAACAGTGCTAATGGGATCAAGGTGACGGGCGCGGACCCTATGTATAACAGCACTTGCTCGAGCCCGCCGGCGAGGGCATGGCTTTGGTCGGTGACGCTGAGATAGATAAGGTACCCCAAGGCTATCGGTGTTAGCCAAATGGCCTCAAAGGTCACGCTGGTGAGAGAATCGAACTTAATAAACTTTTTACACAAGCCATAGAGTGCGAAAAACCCAGCCATGATCAACGATATCCACGGTAATTGGCCATAGCCCCATATTAAGTAGGCAATGCCCGCGATGCCTAAAATCACCGCGACCAACTGCGCTTTAGACAGTCGCTCATGTAAACATATGACCCCGAGGGCGATGGCAAACAGGGGGTTGATAAAAAACCCTAAACTGGCGGCTAAGACTTGATCATGAGTGATGGCCCAAGTGAAGGCGTACTATGAAAAACACATGATAACGCTTGCCACTAAACACAGCAGACTCGAGCGTTTGTCTTGCCATAATAATGCCCATGGCAGACGTCGTTTCAGCAGCGTGAATATCACTAGCATCACGGGCACCGAAAACACCAGCCGATAACCTAGCAATTCGAACACATTAGCGTTAGGGATAAATTGGTAATACAGGGGCAGTAACCCCCAGACCGCAAAGGCGGCGGCTGCAAATAAATTGCCTTGTGTTTGGATTTTCATTTCAATGCGACTGTACAAATGTAGCGCAATATTATGGCAATCTTTGGGGTAGATTCAATGAGCTGTGATTTATTTTTACTTTATATTTCAAGTAGATGTATCGAAAGCGTTAATTGTGTTGCAGCTGTGATCTTTTGCTGAAAGCCTAGCTGATTTTTGCTGGGATCTTGTGGTAATTAGGTTATGATATTGGCAACTGTCGGAATAACTGAGAGATGCGATGAATATATCAACAGGTGTGGCGTTAGGCTTGGGAGCTTATCGGTTGGCTGACAGTGTCGGTATTAGTGATAAGCAAGCAAATCATGCCAGCAAACAAAGCGATACCGGCGTTCAAGAAGTGATCCATGATGTATTGGGGATGGACTCGCCGACTGAAATGGCAGCCAACGATTCATTAATGTATAAAGCTGGTCAAGTTGTCAAAGGTGCCGCAACTCTCGGTGGTATTATCGCCTTAGTGGTTTAGCTATACACTTGATTACGGCCGTTATTTTTTGCCAAATATAAATATTCATCGGCTTGTTTTAATAAATCTTCTAGGGTGTCCTTGCTCCCGTTGCTGGTGATTAACCCAATGCTGACGCTAGCATGAATGGTTTGCTGGGCATGAATGATAGGCTCAACGCTAAAGTGTTGGCGTATTCTTTCAGCAATGTCTTTAGCATCTTTGTGATTGGTATTGCTCAGCGCAACAATAAACTCTTCGCCGCCAAAGCGTCCAAACACATCTTCTTGGCGCAGTTGTTGTTGGGTTCGCTCACAAAACGCTATAAGCACTGCATCCCCGCCTGCATGGCCGTAGGTATCATTGATACCTTTAAACTTATCTAAATCCATCGCCAGTAAACTGAAGGGTTGTTGTAGCTCTTGGCAGTTGGCGAGATTAGTGGTGGCAATCGAATTAAAATGCCCTCGGTTGAAACATCCGGTTAAGGAGTCGGTTTGGGCCAGTCGCCTTAATTGACCTTCTAAGTGCTTACGTTCAGAAATATCTAAGAAGGTTTGAATGATGATGGATTTTCCCTCGAGCACCAGATTGCTGATGGCAATCTCGGAGGTAAAGCAAGGCGCATCCTCTGGGCAAATATCAACATCGATGCGATTCTTGGTGCTGGTGGCTTGAATTTTCGTTTGAAAAGGCATTAGGCATTCTTGATACCGCGGCCGATGTTTATTGGCAATCAACTGACTAAAATCATCAGGTAATACTTGGGTTGAGTCGAGATTAAACTTTTCCATGGCATAGTCGTTGAGCATCAAAACCTGATTATCCAAGGTGGTAATTGCAAAGCCAATGGGGGCTAAATTGATGACATCTTGCAGCTGTTGTAAGGTGCGCTTAGATTCATCTAAGGCCTGAGCCATATAATTATCCAATAACTTTCTGACGGTGATATCTCTAAAGATTAATAACACCTGTTGACCTCGTAAGTGGGCAAAACGGGTTTCGATAAACAGTTCATCCCCATGGCGAGTGAGACTAAACTCATAGAGATTCGGTTTACAGCCACTTCTGACTCCACTTAAGTGTTGGCTCAAACCGCTCATGTCGCCGTTGTAGATGGCGTCAGTTAATGTTTGATGATGTTGGTGTGGGGTGAAAATACCACTGAGGGCTTGGCCGAGCCTGATATCAATGACGCGATCGTGCTTATCTAACCACAGATAAGTATCAGGCATCGCATTAAGCAAGGCATTCAGGTTAGCATTTTTGGTGTTGAGTTCATTGGAGCTGAGATCCAGCGAGCGCTCAATGATCATCTGTTCTTCGGTAAAATCGTGATAGGCCTGATCGACTAAATCAATCAAGAGTGCCAGCTGGGGATCGTCTGCGAGCCCCTGTGGGAAGACTTTTTTGAGTTGACGTTTTAGTAATCGGTGCATGATTCAAACAGGCAAGTAATGGTCATGGTCTGATTATGTAGTTCGGCAAAGTGATTATTGTCAAATGGCGCAATTTCTCCGTAGGAATAAAAACCGCAAATTTGCGTCGCCTGATTAAGCTGTTCTTTGACGACATCGACTTCTTCACCCGTCATTTGTTTTAAGAGTTGTTTGCGACCGATGCAACTAATGAGAATCGCTACTTGGGGGTGCTTTATGGACTCCAAGCAGATATCGATAGCACTGGCGGCCCCATTAATGATGGACTCGGCATTGGCTCGCATTAGCCGTGCTGTCGCCCCCTTAGATATGCCACCGGCAAATGTTATGCTTTGTGCTTGCTCGTCAACGGCTAGCATAGTGCGCACTAATTTGGTGTCACTGCCTGGCTGCGAAATTTCTAACGGAAAGCGCAAACCACTGGCGGGAAGCGCTTCGACCATATCGCCTAGATATTCTTTATACACGGCCAATGCCGGTTGATTATCCAACTCAAATAGCTGATGTCCTTGGGCGGCGGTGATCATGCGTTCGGGGCCGAAAGGCAGCCAACCGCCGCGAGAGCCGTGGCTGACTTCTAGCGCGTGGCCATACAGACCGACTGCCACCACTTGTTTGGTTAGAAGTTGATCTTGGGCCAAGATAAATGTTTGTTGGAACTTAAAATTATCACCAGCAAGTCCCCCAGTGATGGCGACAGTATCGGGCAAGTTATCCACTAATCCTTGGGTGAGATCACTGCCAAATACATGCAAGCCATCACTGAGTACTAACAGCCATTTTAAGTCATCACCTTGCAGTTCGGTGGCGATCTCAGCCCCGATGTCATAGGAGGCTTCTGCTTGCTTAATGATGCGTTGGGTTAAACGAATTTGGGTGTGCTTGAAGGCCAAGATAGTCGCAACTAAACCATTGTCTGTGATCTGATGTTGACTAATTTCACCTGAGGTTGTTGCGCCAATAAAATGAGCTTGAGGAAGTTGTGAATAGAGGCTATCAAGGGCGGCTTGGTGTTCGACTAAATTGCCAAATAACAACACTAACACCTGCTGTGGATCGGCAATGTCGAGAGTGACGGCTTGATCCCAAGCGCCATTGTCATAACAAAGTTGTTGAGTTTGCATACGCTCTTCCTTGGCAGCTATATCACTTTCGTTTTATGATTCATGCCCTAAGTGTAGTCAACAATTTCGCTGGCGGTTAGTGGGAGCTAAACTCCTAATTTGCGATTACTGATCAGCGGCTTATGTTATTTCCATTTTGGGGACGATAAATGAATTTGAAGAATAAGAATTGGATAGCATTGCCTTTGTTTTGCTTGGCAATCAGTGGCTGCACTACCGTGAATCCTTATACCAATGAACAACAGTCTGCCAAGGCAACCAATGGAGCTTTGATTGGTGCGCTGGCGGGTGCTGCCATTGGGGTCGCGTCGTCCAGCAAAAATGACCGTGGCAAGGGCGCCTTAATTGGTGCTGCGTCGGGCGCTGCACTTGGGGGCGGGATTGGTTATTACATGGACGTTCAGGAAGCTAAGTTACGACAGCAGTTACAAGCCACGGGCGTAAGCGTGACGCGTGATGGCGATACGATTATTCTCAATATGCCTAATGCGGTGACCTTTGGCGTCGATCAAGCCCAGTTGAGCCAAGCTGCCAAGGAGGTCCTAAACTCGGTGGTATTGGTGGCCAATGAGTATCCTAAGACTCGGCTTAATGTCGTAGGCTACACCGACAGCAGCGGCTCTGTTCAGTATAACTTGCGTTTATCGCAAGTGCGGGCGGCAGAAGTGAGTAATTACATGATGCAGCAAGGTGTCAGTCCTGAGCGTTTAAGTGCCCAGGGTCAAGGGGAGGCCAGCCCTATTGCCAGCAACACCACCACAGAAGGCCGCGCTCAAAATCGTCGCGTAGAAATTGTGCTGACGCCCATCCAGTAAATTGTTTGATTGAGGCATGAAAGCAAACAGGACCCTGAGGGTCCTGTGATTTATAGGCTGTGATTCATTAGAAATAAGGTGGCCAGCCCTAAGAAGGCAAATAGGCCAATAACATCGGTAACCGTGGTCAATACCATGCCTCCAGCAAGGGCAGGGTCAATGTTGAAGCGTTTAAGTAGCAAGGGGATCGCCGCTCCGGCCAAGCCAGCGACTGTCATATTAATCAGCATCGCCCCGCCAATCAGCAGCCCGAGCGCCATATCATCTTTCCATAGCCAGACGGCGACAAACACCAAACAGGCCCATAAGAGACCGTTAAGAAAACCAATGGCGAGCTCTTTGCCAATCAGCCAACGTGAGTTGCTTTGACCCACTTGTCCAAGGGCAATACCGCGAATCACCAAGGCTAAGGTTTGGTTGCCAGCGACCCCGCCCATGCTGGGAACTATGGTCATCAGTACGGCGATGGTGGCAAATTTTTCAATGGTGCCTTCAAACATGTTGCTGACAGATGCGGCTAATAACGCCGCGAATAGGTTCATGGTTAACCATAACGAACGACGTAAAGTACTCTTGAGTACCGGGCCGAAGGTGTCTTCGTCATCATCCATGCCTGCCATCCCCATCATGGAGTGTTCGGCGTCTTCACGGATAATATCGACGACATCATCGATGGTAATACGACCCAATAAGTGACCTTGCTCATCAATGACCGGCGCCGACAGCCAATCGTGACGCTCAAATAGCTGCGAAACCTCAGTATCTGACATGGTGACGACAATCCCTTCCATATCAGCCATCATGATATCGCGTACCGATGAGGTCGGGTTAGACACCAGTAGGTCGGTGATGCGGATCCCGCCGAGCAAACGGTCACGTTTATCGACCACATACAAGGTATCTGTGGCCGTGGGTAAATTGCCACGTAAGCGTAAATAACGCAGGATCACATCAATGGTTACATCGGGCCTGAGTGTCACGGTATCGGTATTCATGATACTGCCGGCGGTGTCTTCAGGGTAGGATAATGCCTGCTCAACTCGGCTGCGATCTTGAATGCTCATCGATTGCAGCACTTGCTGATATAAGGCGTCGGGCAAACTACGTAAGATGTAGGCTAAATCATCGGTATCCATGCCAGCAGTTGCCTTAGCAACCCCTTGAGGAGACATTTGTTTGATCAGGTGATCTTTAAGATCTTCAGGAAGTTCTTCCAGAATTTCGCCAGCTTGATCATGGTCAATCAACTGCCATAACACCTGCCTTGTTTGTGGTGTTGACGATTCAATAATGTGAGCAATATCTTGGGCAGCCATGTTATTGAGCATGTCTCGCACATGCACAAACATACCGCTACCTATGGCTTGCGATAACTGATCGAGGAGTAATTGAGTGTGATCATTATTGAGTGCTTCGACTGGCATGTATCCCTCCCATGTGGCAGGGGCATATCATACTCTTAGCCTAGGTAAATTAACACGTCCAATTCAAACACTTCAGTGACAAGTGTTAGTCATTCTCATCAAAGCGAGCATTAATCAAGGCGCAGATAGCCTCCATCGCGGCTTCGGCATCTTCGCCTTCAGCTCGGATCAACAGTGGCTTTCCCGGGCCAGAGCCGAGCATGAGCAAGCCTAATACACTGGCGGCAGAGGCGTGTTTATCCCCTTGAATTAAGGTGATGTCGGCTTGATATTCGCTCGCTAAAATGGCCAGTTTGGTCGCGGGTCGTGCATGTAGGCCCAACTTGTTACACAGGGTAACTTGCCGTTCAAGCACTGGCATTGTTGAGTTCACGGTGACGCGACTTAACCGAGTGTTTGCTATTAGCGAAGCGCTTGGCTAGTTGATCAGCAACATATACCGATCGATGTTGGCCACCGGTGCAGCCGATGGCAATGGTCAAATAACTGCGATTATTGCGCTCGAGTTGTGGTAACCAGGTTTCGAGCAAGTTTTCTATTTGCCAAATAAATTTATTCACTTGCACTTGGCGACCAAGAAACTCTTGTACCGGCGCATCGAGCCCTGTAAATGGTCTGAGTTCCGGCTCCCAGTGGGGGTTAGGCAAAAAGCGCACATCAAACATGAAGTCGGCTTCGGTGGGCATGCCATGTTTAAAGCCGAACGACTCAAAATTGATGACTAACTCTTTTTCCACGCGCCCGAGTAATATTTCCCGCACCTGATCGCTTAACTCATAAATGGTTAAGTTGGAGGTATCGATAAAATGATCCATCAGCTTAGCCAAAGGCCCAAGCAACTCGCCTTCGCGTTTAATCGCTTCGCTCAAGGATGTTTGAGATTTTGACAGGGGATGCAAACGTCGAGTTTCGCTGTAGCGTTTAAGTAAAACTTGATCGCTAGAATTTAAAAAGAAGCTAGTGATCACTGTGCTAACAGGTAACTTGCTGAGTTGCTGTTCCAGGACTTTTTCTTGTTCAGGCAGGTTGCGCACATCAACACTAATGGCCACTTTGTCGTTACTTTCTTGTAAGTCGCTTAAAAGACTGCCGATTAATGACAGTGGCAGGTTATCTACGCAGTAATAACCCAAATCTTCTAACACTCGTAATGCAACGGACTTACCTGAACCGCTACGGCCAGAGACTATGACCAATTTCATGCTGTGATCACCTGATAGAGTTGAGATTCGTCTTCGGTTTTTCGAATTTGTTTGAGGATTTGCTTATCGCTGAGCTTTTCGGCGATGGCTGCCAAGGTGGATAAATGCTGTTGGCATTGATCGCTCGGAACCAAGAGGGCAAACACAATATCGACGGGTTGCTTATCAATGGCATCAAATGGGATCGGGGTTAGGCACTTGATTAACACGCCGATAGGCTCGCTGATTGCATCTAAGCGACCATGAGGGATAGCAATGCCATTGCCGATGCCTGTGCTACCTTTTTTCTCGCGAGCTAAAAGACTTTCGAAAATCTCTTGAGAAGATAGGTTGGGGTATTGAGCAGCCACCAAATCGCTGACTAGCTCAAGCCCCTTTTTCTTACTGCCCGGAGTGGCACAGGTGGTGCACTCTGGTCGCAGGATGGTACTAAGTTCCATCGTTAATGTTTTATCAATTTCTCTTTATGTTTAATGACTTGACGGTCTAATTTATCTATCAGGGCGTCAATCGCGGCGTACATATCTTGGTGTTCAGAAGTGGCATATATTTCGCCACCACTGACATGTAACTTTGCTTCAGCAATTTGCTGGGTTTTTTCAACATTTAGTACAACATGCACATTATTGATCTGTTCAAAATGGCGTTCAAGCTTTGTGAACTTGTTTTCAACATACTCGCGTAATGAATCAGTGACGTCGATGTGGTGCCCTGTCAGATTGATTTGCATAAATACGTGCCTCCATTGAAGTGGTGGGTTATAAACTCTTACGTTGATTCGATGGCGGTATCATCAAAGCCTCTCGGTATTTGGCTATGGTGCGTCTCGCTACGTTTATTCCCTGTTCGGCCAAAAGCTGAGCCATTTTACTGTCACTCAGTGGTTTCTTTTGGTTTTCTGCAGCCACGAGCTTCTTAATGAAAGCTCTAATGGCCGTAGAGGAGCATTCTCCACCATCATCGGTGCCGACATGGCTGGAGAAAAAGTACTTAAGTTCAAAAATACCCTTGGGGGTATGCATATATTTCTGGGTCGTGACTCGTGAAATCGTCGATTCATGCATTTCAACGGCTTCAGCAATATCATTCAATACCATAGGTTTCATGGCTTCTTCACCAAACTCGAAGAAGCCTTGCTGAAACTCGACGATGCAGGTCGCCACTTTTAACAAGGTGTCATTGCGGCTTTCCAAGCTTTTGATAAACCATTTAGCTTCTTGCAGGTGACCTCGAATAAACTGACTATCAGCTTGATTGCGGCTGGTACGAGCCATCGCCGCATAATGCTGGTTTACATTCAGTTTAGGCATATTATCTGGATTCAGTTCGACAACCCAACGCCCATTTTTTTTGATGACAGACACATCGGGAATGACATACTCGTCATTACTTGGGGTAATAAGGGCACCCGGGCGAGGATTCAGGGTTTGAATGAGCAACACGGCCTGTTTAAGATCATCTTCTTTTAGGCGGGTTTTGCGCATCAACAGCCTAAAATCTTTGGCGGCTAACAGTGTCAGATGCTCATCAATCAGCAACTTAGCTTCAGCCAAAAAAGGCGTCGCCGGCGAAAAATGTGATAGTTGAATGAGTAAGCATTCTCGCAAGTCTCTTGCGCCAACACCGATAGGGTCAAAATGCTGAATACGTTTCAGTACGGCTTCGACTTCATCAAGCTCGATGTCGTCATCGTCACTGATAGCTTCAAGGATCTCGGCGGTCGACAGAGTCAAGTAACCCCGCTCATCGATAGCTTCAATAATGGTGGTCGCAATGGCGTTATCGGTATCACTGAAGGGGGTGAGGTTTTTTTGCCATTCGAGGTGCTCATATAACCCTTCACTGGTTTCGCCTTGAAAGGGCATGTCATCATCGCGGATAGCCCCTGAGCCGGTATTGCTGGTGGCAGTAAACACTTCGTCCCAGCCACTGTCTACCGGCAAATCATCGGGCATGTTTTCTTGGGTAAGGGCGTCGGCAGTGTCTACGCTAGAACTATCCCCGTCATTATCGGGTTCATGCAGTGCATCAATATGCTCAGGTTCGCTGGCGCTGGCAGTTTCCGTGTCACTCGGTTCATTGGTGGCGTTGACAAGTGTAACGTCAAATTCATTCCCTTGGTCTTCCGGCTCTTGGCTGGGGTCAAATTGCTCCTCATCCATTTCCAATAGCGGATTAGATTCCAGTGCTTGCTGAATTTCCTGTTGCAGCTCCATGGACGATAATTGCAACAGACGAATGGCCTGCTGCAATTGAGGTGTCATGGTAAGTTGCTGACCCAGTCTAAGCTGGAGTGACGCTTTCATATTACCGCTATCCCTACTTATGAGAGTTGTGATGGAAAACACTGATTAATAAGCATATATCACAAAACAAAAGGCGTTCTCACTGATCGTCTTATTCTTGTTAACTATAGCTTGAATTGTTCGCCTAAGTACACTGCGCGCACTTGTTGGTTATCAAGAATTTCTTCGGGAGTGCCTTCGGCGATGAGTTCACCATGACTCACAATGTAAGCATGTTCACATACATCGAGGGTTTCACGTACGTTATGGTCAGTGATAAGTACCCCTAAACCCCGACTTTTCAGTTGCTCAATAATTTTTTTAATATCGATAACCGAAATAGGATCTACCCCAGCGAAAGGCTCATCGAGCAGAATAAACTTGGGGTTGGCAGCCAAGGCCCGAGCAATTTCAACTCGGCGTCGTTCACCACCCGACAACGACATACCTTGTGAGTCACGAATATGGGTAATATGGAACTCTTCTAGTAAATGTTCCAGTTGCGCTTCTCGCTCGTCACGGCTGAGTTCTTTACGGGTTTGCAATACCGCCATGATATTTTCGTAGACGGTGAGTTTACGAAAAATACTGGCTTCTTGCGGAAGATAGCCAATGCCTTTTCGGGCACGTAAATGCATCGGATCTTGGGTCAGGTTTTCATCATTGATAAAAATGTTGCCCTTATCGCTTTTCACGAGCCCCACCACCATGTAAAAGGTGGTGGTTTTGCCTGCGCCATTGGGGCCTAATAGACCAACAATTTGACCGGTTTTGACGGATAAGCTGACATCTTTAACGACCTGGCGGCTTTTGTAGCTTTTGGCGAGATGCTCGGCCTTGAGAGTCAAGGTAGTCATTATCGCGGCTGCTCCTCAGAAACGGGTGGTTTGTTAGAGGTCGTTGATTTGATCTCTTGTTTAAGCTTGCCGACATCTTTTGCGGGCACTTGGTCTTGAAAGCTTTCGGGTTTAATGATGGTGATCACTCGGTCATCTTTTTGCTTGTCGCCTTCGGCCACCAATTGTTGCTTTTCAATATTGTAAATAATTTTTTCGGCGCTGACCTTGCTGCCATCTTGTTCGATACTGGCGTTGCCAATTAATGTCATGATGCGCTTACTGATGTTGTATTGAATTTCATCGGCACTGGCAGTTGCGCGTAAGTTATTTTCAAGCAATTGCGAGTAAGTCGCTGGCGAGCCATGGGCCACTAAAATGGTGGCACCATCTTCAATATTACTGCTGGCACTGAGCTCTTGGGCGTCAATTTTAATCGTGCCTTGGGTGACCACAACCGGGCCATAATAAATCACACGCTTATTTTTGATATCAGCAAACTGACGTGCCGCATCAATTTTTACTTCTTGGGTCAGCGAGTCTGTATTGGCAATCGCACCCATGCTTAGACCACATAGCATGAGGGTGATGATCGATTTATTTAGGTTCATATGTTCCTTCTATCTGGCTTTTCAGCTCAATAGTTTGGGTATTTAAGTCAGCGTAGAGGCCTTTACCTGTCACCGTAAAACCTGATCCTTTGATATATATAGGTTCATCAGAGGTCATAATCATAGTGTTGAGATCCAATTCTAAATAACTGGTGGTCAGTCTTTGAATGGGCTCATTGGGTTCAATGGCGTCAATAATAACATTATTTTCTAATACTACCTTGCCCGAGAGCTTATCTAAACTGCCCTGACTGGCATAGAGGTGCCATTGGCCCTCGCCAGTGTCAGGGTAGACTTGATACACTGGGTTGGTGAAGTAAGTCATTTGGGTCTGATTGTAGTGCTCCATATGACTGGCACTGACGCGACTGCTGACCTTGCCTGATTCAGTAAATTCGACACTTTTTAAATCATCGGCAACAAAGTCAGGTTGAATTAAGCTCGACGCGGCTTGGCTGTCTTTGGCCGAACGCTTCACTTGCACTTGCCAATATAAGATCAGTGCGGCACTGAAAAATAAGACAATGGCCAAGGTGACCCGATTCATACGCTCATACCATGGGATAGTTGAAATTTGTCTTGGCTTAACAGTAGTAAGTCAGTCAGTTCGCGCACGGCCCCGTGCCCCCCATGAGTATTGGTGACCCAGGTCGCTTGTTGTTTAACATAAGGATGGCCATCGGCCACACACACTGATAATCCAACATGTTGCATCACTGGCAAATCAACAACGTCATCACCAATGTAGGCCACTTCATCGGCGCTCACATCTAGCTTGGCTAATAGTTCGTTAAAGGGCATCAGTTTATCATCAACCCCTTGATAGATATGCTCGACTCCCAATGCGGACATTCGCTGTTCGACAATGTGCGACTGACGGCCAGTGATCACCGCTACCTGCACGCCGACAGAGAGTAAGGATTTAATGCCATAACCATCGCGGGTATGAAATGCTTTGAGTTCTTCGCCCTGATTACCTAAATAAATGCGACCGTCAGAAAAGACACCGTCGACATCGCAAATCAATAGCTTCACTTTGGCGGCTTTTTCCCATACCGATTGCGCTATCGGTCCGTAGAAAGTTTGTTGCATTAGTTAAATTACTCCAGCCTTGACTAAATCGAGCATGTTTAAGGCTCCGATGGCGCGTTGTTGGTCGTCAACTACGATCAGGCCATTGATATTTCGGGTGTCCATAATCTTGAGTGCACCGGCAGCCAGGATATCAGCTTTGACCGTGACACAATTCTTGGTCATCACTTGACCAATTTCAGTATGACGCAAATCAACGTCGGCATCTATGATACGGCGTAAGTCACCGTCGGTAAAAATCCCTAACAATGTTTGGTTGTTATCGACCACCGCCGTCATGCCAAGCCCTTTTTTACTGATTTCATACAGGCTATTGGTGATCATGTCGTGGGGCAATACCTTAGGTAAATCCTCATCGGTATGCATGATGTCAGCGACTTTAAGTAACAACTTCCGCCCTAAACTGCCACCGGGGTGGGACAGTGCAAAATCATCACGAGTGAAGCGTTTGGCTTGCAATAACGCCACGGCTAAGGCATCGCCCATCACCAGTGTCGCGGTGGTGCTTGATGTCGGTGCTAGCCCCAGCGGGCAGGCTTCTTCTGGTACTTGTATGCAAAGATGCAAGCTGCTTAATTTTGCCATGGTGGATTCGGGTTTACCGGTAATCGCAATCACATCAATGCCAAATCGCTTAATGACGGGCATCAAAGTTAAAATTTCACTGGCTTCCCCCGAGTTGGAAATAGCAATGATGACATCATGCTCGGTAATCATGCCTAAATCGCCATGACTGGCTTCGCCTGGGTGCACAAAAAACGCCGCAGTGCCTGTACTGGCCAATGTTGATGCGATTTTATTACCAATATGACCGGATTTACCCATGCCCATAACGATGACTTTACCCTGACAGTTCACCAGCATGTTACACGCCTTGGCAAATTCACTCGAGTCGACAAATTGATAGAGGTTATCTAAGGCGCTTTTCTCGATATCGATGACCTTGCGGCCCCATTGTCGCCATTGATGTTCATCAGTCATAACGGTTTCTCTTAGTTCTTGCCCTTAGGGAGAGCATTAATGTGAGCTCAGTACCAATGCTTGGTAGCCGACAAACGATATAAGTAGTAGGGCGCCATGCCAAGGTCGAAGTTGCTGGCGACTACCGCTAAGTAATACCAAAATAGCTAAGGCGCTGCTGCTGGCTAACACCATATAAATATCGCGATTATTGGCCATAGCATCAATAGTCCCAGGCGCCAGTAAGCCGGGAATGGCTAATACCGCTAAAATGTTGAATAAATTTGAGCCGACGATATTTCCGATGGCCAAGTCATCTTCTTTTTTTAGCACGCCAGCAATACAGGCTGCTAATTCTGGCAAACTGGTGCCGACGGCGATGATCGTCAGGCCTATCACTAAATCTGACATCCCGAAGGCTTGGGCAATCCCGACGGCACCATCGACCATCCAGTCGGCAGATAAGGGGAGCAAAATGATGCCCAAAACAATCCAAAACAACGTGACCTTGGTGGATACCCCTGTGGGGATTTCAGCCTCGGCATCTTCTGCCAAGCTATCGGCGTTTCTTTTATTGATCCCATGCCAAATCAAATAAGCCATCAGAGTGACAAACAGCAACAAGAGCAGGCCACCGTCAGTGCGACTAAGTTCGCCATCATACAGTAAATATCCGGCCAGTACTGTGGCGCCCAGCATCATAGGGATTTCGCGCTTAAGCGTTTGTGAGCTAACTGCAATAGCACCAAACAGGGCCGTGATCCCTAAAATCAGGGTAATATTCGCAATATTCGAACCGAGCACATTACCAATGGCGGTGTTGGCCATGCCATTCATGGATGCGCTGGCCGCCACAAACATTTCTGGGGCCGAGCTGCCCATCGCGACGATGGTGAGACCAATCAGCATCGGTGGTAGCCCTAAGTTACGAGCAAAGGCGGCGGCGCCATACACAAATTTATCCGCGCTCCATACTAAGAGACCGAGGCCGACGGCTAGCAGCAAAAGATTAAATAACATTTAATAACAATGATTATTGGAGTTATGGGAGCATTTTCGCTGGATTTGGTGCAAATTAAAAGTGTTGCTGTAGCAGAGTGGTGACTTGGTTGTGCTTCAGCGGGCATTTTCGTACAATTTAGTCTGTTTTTTGCCGAGCACCGGTACTGGTACTCGCTAATTGCCCGGCATCAAGACTGGAATGCATCGATTGCAGTCACTTATCATTTTGGGAGTGGGGTGAGGTCAGGCTCATGACAGCGCCACACCATGGATATTAATTTTCGTTAGGATGCCATATGCCACAACTCTCAACGCCACTCGTTGAAGTCAAACGTCTGAGTTTCAGTCGCGGTCAACGCCTTATTTTTGACAACCTCAACTTGACGATTCCTCGGGGCAAAGTGACGGCTATCATGGGCCCAAGTGGTATTGGTAAAACCACCTTATTAAAACTGATAGCTGGGCAGTTAACTCCTGAACGCGGCGAAGTGATGTTCGATGGTGACAACATTCATCAGTTATCACGCCAGAAATTATACCAAGTGCGGCGGCGGATGAGCATGCTGTTTCAAAGCGGCGCCTTATTTACCGACATGAATGTGTTCGATAATGTCGCGTTTGGCTTGCGAGAGCATTCAGGGTTACCAGAAACCATAATTGCCAGAATCGTGTTAATGAAGTTGGAAGCGGTTGGCCTGCGCGGCGCGGCGCAACTATTCCCTAATGAGTTATCTGGTGGCATGCAACGGCGAGCAGCGCTCGCGCGGGCGATAGCGATGGAGCCTGAAATGGTGCTGTATGATGAACCGTTTGCCGGCCAAGATCCTATTTCCATGGGCGTCTTGGTCAAGCTGATCCGTGACCTCTCCAGTTCACTGAATTTAACGTCTGTGGTGGTGAGTCATGACGTAGATGAAGTCATGTCGATTGCCGATTATGTGTATGTTGTGGCTGACAAAACCATTATTGCTGAAGGAACGCCGGCGCAATTACGCCAAGCAGACAATGCCAAACTCCAACAGTTTTTGCATGGCCAACCCGATGGGCCAGTGCCGTTTCATTTTCCGGCGCAAGATTATTTGCAGGAGCTCACCCATGTCGATGCTTGATTCGATAGCCGCCATTGGCCGTTACGCCATTAATCAAATTGCCGGATTTGGTCGCGCGGGCTTGATGCTGTGGGGCGCCATCGCTCATTGGCCTCGAGTGGCCAAAGGCACGCCATTACTGATAAAGCAGATCTACGTGCTCGGGGTGCAGTCAATGCTGATTGTGCTGGTGTCGGGCTTATTTATTGGCATGGTATTGGCCTTACAAGGGTATACCGTGTTAGCGGACTTTGGCACTGAGGAAAGTCTAGGGCCTATGGTCGCGTTAAGTTTATTGCGTGAACTCGGTCCGGTGGTGACTGCCTTGCTGTTTGCGGGGCGTGCCGGTTCGGCTTTAACGGCTGAAATCGGCTTGATGAAAAGTACCGAGCAATTGTCTAGCCTTGAAATGATGGCCGTGGACCCCTTGCGCCAAGTCATCGCCCCCCGATTTTGGGCGGGGGTGATCAGTATGCCATTACTAGCGCTGATGTTTACGGCGGTGGGTATTTTTGGTGGTCATTTGGTTGGTGTTGAATGGAAAGGCATAGATCAAGGCGCTTTTTGGTCGATACTTCAAGCCGCGGTAGAATGGCGGCAAGACATAGTCAATTGCATCATTAAAAGCCTAGTGTTTGCGATTGTAGTGACCTGGATTGCGTTATATCGAGGTTATCATGTCACACCAAATCCCGAGGGGATTAGTCAAGCGACGACCCAAACCGTGGTGCAGTCGAGCTTAGCGGTACTGGCGTTGGATTTTTTACTGACAGCCGTAATGTTTGCACGTTAATTGTCAATATGGGATAGGACAAATGTTAACTCGAAAGATTGAAATCATGGTGGGGCTGTTTCTGTTGGCGGGGCTGGCGGCATTGTTGATACTGGTCGTGAAAGTCGCCAATGTGGATTTAACCAGTGGCGAACAAAGCTACACTTTAGAGGCGCGCTTTAATAATATTGGTGGCTTGAAGGTGCGCTCTCCCGTGAAGGTTGGCGGTGTGGTAGTGGGGCGAGTCACAGGGATCACGCTTGACACTGAAAGACTGGAGCCGATTGTGACCATTAAGATTGATAATCGCTATAATCAATTCCCTGAAACCAGTAGTGTGGCGATTTTAACGTCGGGATTATTGGGTGAGCAGTTTTTAGGGCTAACCCCAGGGTTTATTGATGAGGACATTGGGATGCTCACCGATGGCGATCGGATTGATGATACCCGCGGCGCATTAGTCCTTGAAGACTTGATTGGCCAGTTTCTTTACAGTAAATCAGATAAATAAGGGAGGATGAATGATGTCTACATTATTGAAAGCCGTCAGCGCGATTTTTATACTCATGGTGTCTTTGGGCGCTAAAGCCACGCCAATCGATAGCCAAAATCCTTACCGCTTAATCGAGACGGTCGCGCAACTCACCTTCGATCGCTTTAAGCAAGATCAAGCGAAGATTGCTGCCGATCCTGAATATTTAAAAGTGATAGTGACAGAAGAGCTGATGCCTTATGTCGATGCAAGGTATGCCTCCTACAAAGTGCTAGGTCAGTATTTACGTCAAACGACACCGGAGCAACGAGACGCTTTTTCGGCCGCCTTTGAACAATATTTAGTGGCTACTTATGCCCAAGCCTTTACTGAGTATACCGATCAAAAAATCGCGTTTGCGCCAGCAAAGGATTTTAGCCAAGAGAAAATAGTGACTGTGGATGTGGTGATTATTGAGCCTGGGCGCCCTGATATTACCGTTGCCTTTAAGTTACGCCGTCTTAAAAATGACGATTGGAAAGCTATCGACATGATCGCTGAAGGCGTGAGCCTGTTGGCGTCGAAAGAGTCTGAGGTGGCGGGGTTAATTAGCCGTGATGGCATTGATGCTGTGATTACCCAGCTCAATCAACTGGCCGATAAACCGATCACCTTGAAGTCTGACGTTAAAGGAAACTAATCGATGTCGCTAGCGGTCAGTGTCGACGTAGTGGGTGATGAATGCGTTATTCGCGGACGCCTCACCGAAAAAGAGGTCATCGAACTCTGGCCGCAACGCCATCAGTTGATTGCCGAGCAAGCGCTTAGCCTAAATTTATCTGAACTTGAGTACAGTGATAGCGCTGGCGTCGCATTTCTTATTGAACTGTGGCATCTAAGATCCGCGCAACAAAGACCACTGACTTGGGTTGCACCTTCGCCACAACTGAGTAAACTGCTCAGTCTGTATGATTTAGAGTCACAATTTCATTCGCGCTAATACAGGGTATTAAGCGAACCAGTTAAGGGTTATCTAATGGATTGCAAAGAAATCGAACAGCTGCTGTTAGCAACACTGCAGCTTGAAGAAGTGCATGTCAGCACTGATGGTAGTCATTTTAAAGTGATAGCCGTGGGCGAATGTTTTGAAAATATGAGCCGAATTAAGCAACAACAGAGTATTTATGGGCCGCTTATGGATAGCATTACCAGTGGCCAATTACATGCATTAACCATTAAAACTTTCACGCCGACACAATGGAAACGCGAAAAAGTTTTCAACATGCCAGTCTAGAGAGAAAGTGTGGATAAATTAACCATTCAAGCCAGTGGCGCGCTTAGCGGTAGCGTCATCATTTCTGGTGCAAAAAATGCAGCGCTGCCGATCTTAATGGCAGGTGTATTGACTGAATCAGAATTCGTATTAAGCAATGTCCCACAGTTACGCGACGTCGATACCAGCTGTAAGTTATTGCGCTGTTTAGGCGCTGAGGTCGATGTGGCGCAAGACGGCGTCATCAAGATCCGTACCGATAAATTAGATAATTTTTGTGCGCCTTATGACTTGGTGAAAACCATGCGAGCGTCCATCTTAATCTTGGGGCCGTTATTGGCCCGTTTTGGTACTGCGGATGTCTCCTTACCTGGGGGGTGCGCGATTGGTGCTCGTCCAGTCAACTTGCATTTGCATGGGCTGGAGCAAATGGGCGCGCACATTGAAGTTAAAGAAGGTTATGTTAAGGCTCGCGTTGACGGTCGCTTAAAGGGCGCGCATATCTTTATGGATATGGTCAGTGTTGGCGCGACTGAAAACCTACTGATGGCCGCTGCGTTAGCCGATGGCGAAACCATCATTGAAAATGCGGCTCGTGAACCTGAAGTCACTGATTTAGCCAACTGCTTAATCGCAATGGGGGCGAAAATCACCGGTGCCGGCACTGATACTATCCGCATTCACGGGGTAGAAAAACTCAATGGCTGTCACTACCGTGTAATGCCTGATCGCATTGAAACCGGAACGTTTTTAGTGGCGGCAGCAGTGACTCGCGGTCATATTCGCTGCGAAAACGCCATGCCTAAATCTTTGGAAGCCGTCTTGGCTAAGCTTGAAGATGCGGGAGCGAAAATTAGCTGTGGTGATGACTGGATTGAACTTGATATGCAGGGACAACGTCCTAATGCAGTCAATATTAAAACTGTTCCCTACCCAGGGTTCCCGACCGATATGCAAGCTCAGTTTTGTGTCTTGAACGCCTTAGCCACAGGGTCGGGCACGATTGTCGAGACCATCTTTGAAAATCGCTTCATGCATGTGCCTGAGTTATTGCGTATGGGCGCTGAAATGGAGCTCGAAGGTCACACTTGTATTATCCATGGGGTTGAGCGTTTGAGCGGTGCTCAAGTGATGGCGACAGATTTACGTGCCTCTGCGAGTTTAGTGATTGCTGGGCTGATGGCTGATGGTGATACTGTGGTTGACCGTATTTATCACCTCGACCGCGGATACGAGCACATCGAGCAAAAGTTTAAAGGCTTAGGTGGGCATGTCGTGCGCACCAAAGCAAAATAAAGCGTTATTGCTTCTCAGGAAAACTCGGCTTGCCGAGTTTTTTTATTTACAGAACCCATAAGCTGGACTAGGTTGATAACAGTACTTTTTATAGGGGATTGGGATGCGATGGATTTCGAGCTTTAGCTTGTTGGTGCTGGCATTAGTTCTGTATTGCTTTGGCCAATATTGGAGTGCTATTTCCTTAATTGTGCTGGGTGTGGTGTTTGAGCTGGCATTTTGGTGGAGTTTATTTTTACCTAAAAGCCAGCACAATAACGACTAAGTTAAGGGGTGATATTTTTCTCACCGATAATAATCGGTAACTCCATCGCCTTACCATCGCGGATCAGCGTCATGGTCACTTGGCTGCCCGGTTGAGTTTCAGCGATCCTATCCATCAACATCTCCACGCCAGGCACATCCTCTTGCTGGTATTGGGTGATAACATCACGAACTTTTAATTTTGCTTTAGCGGCAGGTCCATTGGGATCGACTCCGGTGACAACCACCCCATTAAGACTCGGCAAGTTTAGGATCTGTGCCATCACAGGCACCACGGGCTCACCTGAAATGCCTAAGGCGCCGCGGATCACTCGTCCGTCTTTAATTAATTTTCCCATGATGCTATGGGCCAATTTAATGGGGATAGCAAAGTTGATCCCATGGCCGCCGTTATCACCGCCAATTTTAAAGGCGGCCGTATTGATGCCAATGAGCGAGCCATTAGTGTCGATAAGCGCGCCGCCTGAGTTACCGGCATTAATCGCGGCATCGGTTTGCAAAAAGTCTAGATAACCACTGGAAAGACCGTTACGACCGGTGGCACTGATAATGCCTTGGGTAATGGTTTGGCCTAAGTTGTAGGGGTTGCCAATCGCCAATACCACATCGCCCACTTCCGCCGGCGTTGATAGCCCAAGAGGCACAGTGGGTAAATTTTCGCCTTCAATTTTGAGTACGGATAAATCGGTTTCGGGATCCGAACCGACCACTTCCGATGTAAATTTACGGCCGTCTTGTAATGCCACTACAATTTCATCGGCTTGTTTAATCACGTGAAAGTTAGTCAGAATGTAACCTTGTTGACTCATGATGACGCCGGAGCCTAGCCCCTGAAGGGCGCTGTTACCAAGCGGCTGACGTTTATCAATGCTCAGGCTATAAATATTGACGACGGCGGGGGCGGCACGGCGCACGGCCTTGGCAAAAGATAATTCGACATTGCCATTGCTGCGGGGCTCAAATAAGTTATTGAGGGAAGCATTGTGCGGTAATAACTGATTAACCGTTAGGATAACGGCTGCCATAAACAGGCCAAGTAGCGTGGCTTTACCCAGGTAAATAAATAAGTGTTTAAAAGTCATGGCCAGTATCAATTTCAATATGTGGCGATAGCCTACCATGAAAGCGATGGTTAAGTCAGCGGACGCAGGACGTCCGCTGACTGACTTTTACCCTCTTAGAACAAGGTATAAGGCATTTTTGTCGCGCACTATTTTCAATGCCGTGGTGCCAATGGCGTTGCTCATGGCTTGTTGGAGTTGTTTGAGGTTGTCGACCTTGCCGCGATTGACTCCAATAATAATATCGCCGCTCTGAAGACCACTCATCGCGGCAGGGGAGCCTTGGGCGACATCAATCACTTCAACTCCTTTGGCGATATCTTTAAACTTGGCACCGGCCATCATGGGGTGCATTTCTGCCACGGCTGCGGTACTCATTTCTTTCGCTGCGCCTAAGGTCACCTTAAGGGTTTCGTTGTCACCATCACGATTAATCCCCAAACGTATGTTTGCTCCCGCGCCTAAGGTGGCCACTTGAGCGCGTAACTCATGGAAACTTTTGATCTTACGACCATCAATACTGGTGATGATATCGCCAGCCTGGATGCCGGCATCGGCCGCTGCGCTCTTCGGTAGCACTTCGACCACAAAGGCTCCATGCGGAGTCGACAGTCCCATGGCTTTGGCCAGTTGATTATCCAGATCGCGCCCAGAGATACCTAAAATGCCGCGCCGCACTTCGCCGTGCTCAATGATTTGTTCCACTAAGTTCAAGGCCATATTGGCAGGGATGGCAAAACCAATGCCGACATTGCCGCCATTGGGAGCCACAATGGCGGTATTAATGCCTAATAACTCGCCATTGAGATTCACCAAGGCGCCGCCGGAATTACCTGAATTAATGGCGGCGTCGGTTTGAATAAAGTTCTCGAGCATTTCGATGCCAAGGCCGCTGCGACCAAGGGCGCTGACAATGCCTGAGGTAACGGTTTGCCCCAAACCAAACGGATTGCCAATGGCAACGGCAAAATCGCCGACTCTGAGGGTATTGGAATCACTTACCTTGATGGCGACGAGATCATCGGCATCAATTTGTAATAGTGCGATATCAGATTCGGCATCATTGCCGACTAATTTCGCTTCGACTTCGCGGCCATCATGTAATCCGATCATGATATTGTCGGCACCATTAATGACATGGTTATTGGTAATGATATAACCTTCATCGGCATCAATAATCACCCCAGAACCCAAGCCTCGAAACGGGCGTTCGCGCACTTGTTGCTGCGGGGCATTGGGGCCGAAGAAATAGCGAAAAACGTCAGGAACTTGTTGGGTTGACACTTGCGTTCCCGACACGGCAACTGAAACGACCGCAGGCGTGGTTCGCTCGAGCATAGGTGCCAGACTAGGTAATACTTGGCCATCGACAATGGTCGGCAAGGCGGCGTTGGCTGGGACAGCCACTAAGCCAACGCTCGCACTTAATAAGGTGGCGGCAAGTGTGGCTGAAACTAAAGATAACGATGTCTTCATCGACGTAACACTCCCTATGTATTTGCAATAAATGAACCCAAAGCAATCGCGATATAAATACAAAAAGTCGATTTAAATTTCAACTATGTATCGTCTCTAAATTATGAGTAATAGCTGATTAAAAAGTTCATTTATAAGCAAAATATGTGGTTACGCTGGCTGAGTCGGCTCCTGGGGGCTTATGCCTTGGGTTGTTAGTTGGGCTAAGGGCTTGATTTCGGCCTCGGCCTCAAGATCCAATTGCTTGGCCGCTTGATCCCAATGAATGTTGAGCTTGTTGATTTGCTCAGAGAGGCCGGCGAGCAACTGATTGTGCTCAACAAATTGATCCGATACCTCTTGGCGAT
This sequence comes from Shewanella sp. NIFS-20-20, assembly GCF_019209865.1. Lineage (GTDB taxonomy): Bacteria > Pseudomonadota > Gammaproteobacteria > Enterobacterales > Shewanellaceae > Shewanella. The sequence continues at coordinate 35,322 of NZ_JAHUTT010000030.1, forward strand.
ATTGATTCAATTCGAGGGTGGCCTGTTCAACTTGTTTTTGACTCTGTTGGGCATTGGGCGTTTTTGATAAGAGTTGGCGACCGAGGGCGCCGACGCAAATACCCATGACAAATGCGGCCAATAAAAGCGCTAATTCCATATCGATTCCTTTAATAATGGCTAAGTGACGATTGTGCCAGAATCGACACCGCTTGTCAGTGATATCCGCGAGGGTTGTGCAGCAACAATAGATGCAAAAATCAGCGACCATGGTATGATTTTTTCCAGTGACCAACGACAGGATGTAACGTGTCTCAATTATCGCCTTTACAACATTACCAGCAAGATTTACTGCGTGATGACTTTAGTCATGATGCCGCGCAAGAACAAGCCGTGATCGCCTTAGAAGCTGTCTATCAAGCCTTGTTGAATCGTCAAGCGCCGGGGTTATTACAACAATGGCAATATAAGCTGGGTTGGCGTCAACGCCAGAGTATCCAGGGGCTCTATTTGTGGGGTGGGGTCGGTCGCGGTAAAACCTACTTAATGGATACCTTTTATCAAGCCTTACCCTTTGAGGCTAAATTAAGGGCGCATTTCCACCGTTTTATGCACCAATTGCACCAAGATCTTCACGCCCGTAAAGGCACCCGAGATCCGCTCTTGGTCATCGCGGCTGAAATGGCGAGCCGATATCGAGTCATTTGCTTTGATGAGTTCTTTGTCTCTGACATTACGGATGCGATGCTACTTGGCACCTTATTTACCGCCTTGTTTGATCATGGGGTGGTGTTGGTCGCAACCTCGAACATTATTCCGGATGACTTATATAAGAACGGATTGCAGCGCGCCCGTTTTTTGCCTGCCATCGCCCAAATCAATCGACATTGCACTGTGTTGAATGTCGATGCCGGCATTGATTACCGACTCCGGACACTGGAACAAGCCGAAATTTATCATTTCCCATTGGATAACCAAGCCGACGCCAATTTAGCTGACTATTTTAGTAAATTGGCGCCTGAAGCCGAATGCACTGTCAATGCAATTGAGCTTGAAGGTCGAATGTTGTCGATTCGTTGTCATGCCAAGGGGGTGTTGTGGTGTGATTTTAGGGCGCTATGTGATGGTCCCCGCAGCCAAGCAGATTATATGGAGCTGGCAAAAGAGTATCATACGGTACTGCTAAGTCATGTGGAACAGATGGGGGCGCAAACGACGGGTGATGATATTGCTCGGCGCTTTTTGGCTTTGGTTGATGAATTTTATGAGCGCCAAGTGAAACTGATTATTTCAGCCGCGGTGCCACTTGAAATCATCTATGCTGATGGTTTGCTTAACTTTGAATTTCGCCGTTGCCGCTCGCGCCTAACAGAAATGCAATCGCACGAGTATTTGGCGTTGCCACATTTACCCTAAGCTAACGAGCGACAAAAGGATCGATGCGATCGCCGATCTTTTTAGAATTTAAGTGAAATATCAGGTGATTTTTAACTCAGCCTTGGCTATAATCCGCAGCCTGCCCACGTTACTCCGCCGATTGGGCGGAACAAACCATGTTTGCTTACTTTGCTCGAAGGGGTAAGGTGGCGACACTTCGTGTTATTTGATTGGCAAATAGCATGTGAGACAGAATTTAACTTTGGGTTTTTGTAAAAATGAAGACTACTTTTACTGCTAAGCCAGAAACTGTATCTCGTGACTGGTACGTTGTTGATGCTGAAGGCAAGACTTTAGGTCGTATTGCTACCGAGATTGCTTTGCGTTTGCGTGGCAAGCACAAAGCTGAGTACACTCCACACGTTGACACTGGTGATTACATCATCGTTGTTAATGCTGAAAAAGTGACTGTTACTGGTAACAAAGCAAAAGGCAAGACGTACTACTCGCATTCAGGCTTCCCAGGTGGCATCAAGCAAATCAGCTTTGAAAAGCTGCAAGCTCACAAGCCAGAAATGATCATCGAGAAGGCAGTTAAGGGTATGTTGCCAAAAGGCCCTCTGGGTCGCGCTATGTTCCGTAAACTGAAAGTTTACGCTGGCGCAGAGCACAACCACGCTGCACAACAACCTCAAGTTCTTGATATCTAAACGGGATTAAGCAAATGGCTGCAACTCAGTACTACGGCACTGGCCGTCGCAAAACTTCAACTGCCCGCGTTTTCGCAACTGCAGGTAGTGGTAACATCGTAGTTAACCAGCGTCCACTGGACCAGTATTTCGGTCGTGAAACCGCTCGTATGGTTGTTCGTCAACCACTTGAGTTGGTAGAAATGACTGAAAAGCTGGACATCTATGTGACTGTTAAGGGCGGTGGTATCACCGGTCAAGCAGGTGCTATCCGTCACGGTATTACCCGTGCTCTGATGCAACTGGACGAAGCAATGCGTCCTTCACTGCGCGCTGCTGGTTTCGTTACCCGTGATGCTCGTCAGGTTGAACGTAAGAAAGTTGGTCTGCGTAAAGCACGTCGTAGACCTCAGTTCTCTAAGCGTTAATATTTCGCTCGAGTACGAATTGGAAACCCAGCCTTATGGCTGGGTTTTTTTATGCCTAAGTTTTACGTCCCGGTCATGCAGATAACCCACAGCGAGTCCTGAACGAGTCAGTCTCGGGTGACTTTAGACGTTTGCGCTCAGTCAGCGCCGTCGCAGTGATAGGCAAGGTGCAAGCTGCCAGCATTAATAACCTCCTGACTGAGAAAATGAGGTTGGGCGCTGTCAGTTGAGTTATTGACTGCTGATGTGCATCAAGATTAAATGCCCTCTGTGGCTATCGCCGTATACGTTAGGAAATTGTTCGAACCCAAGATGACAATTGAGGAGTCATAGATGACGTTGAGTCAGTGGATGCTAGTGTTAGCCATTGTTTTGGTAATTGAAGGCATTGGGCCATTATTATTTCCCAATCGTTGGCGAAATTATCTACGGGAATTGACCGCTATGGAAAACAATGCGTTGCAGCGCGTTGGCGGGGCATTAGTGACTGCTGGAATAGTTTTATTGATTATTTTTTCATAAATCACTTGCCCTATGCCCCCTAAAATCTGTTAAAATCCTGCTTTAACCGCAACCTTGCAGCAAACAATGGGCAAAAACGTAGTTGTTCTCGGCACTCAATGGGGTGACGAGGGAAAAGGTAAAATTGTCGACCTTCTCACCGAACAGGCAAAATATGTAGTTCGCTATCAAGGCGGCCACAATGCTGGTCATACCTTGGTTATCGATGGTGAAAAAACCGTCCTTCACTTAATTCCGTCTGGGATTTTACGTGATAATGTCACTTGCATTATCGGTAATGGCGTGGTGCTTGCACCAGATGCGCTGATGAAGGAAATCGCTATGCTCAAAGAGCGCGGCGTTCCGGTTGAGGAGCGCTTGCTGATCTCAGAAGCATGTCCTTTGATCCTACCCTTCCATTGCGCTTTGGATATCGCTCGCGAACAGGCCCGTGGCAACAATGCCATTGGTACGACTGGTCGTGGTATCGGTCCTGCCTATGAAGATAAAATCTCCCGTCGCGGCTTGCGTGTTGGTGATCTCTTCAATGCAGAGCTGTTTGCTGAAAAGCTGAAAGAAGTGATGAAATATCACAACTTTATGCTGACAGAATACTATGGCGTCGATGCAGTTGATTACCAAACAACCTTGGATGATGCATTAGCATTGGCCGACTACCTCAAGAGCATGTGTGTGGACGTCGCAGAACTGTTAGATCAAGCGCGTAAAGCGGGTGATAACATTCTGTTCGAAGGCGCACAAGGCACCTTGTTGGATATCGACCATGGTACTTATCCTTTTGTGACCTCGTCTAACACGACCGCTGGTGGTGTAGCAACGGGCAGTGGCTTCGGTCCTCGTCACTTAGATTATGTACTGGGCATCATTAAGGCGTATACCACGCGCGTGGGCGCAGGTCCTTTCCCGACGGAATTGAGAAATGAAATCGGTGATTATTTAGGAACCAAAGGCCACGAGTTTGGTGCGACGACTGGTCGTAAACGTCGTCCAGGTTGGTTAGATATCGTGGCCATGCGCCGCGCAGTGCAAATCAACAGCATCACTGGTTTCTGTTTAACTAAGCTTGACGTTCTCGATGGCTTAGAAGAAGTGAAGTTATGTGTGGGCTATCAAAATGCTGATGGCACTATTTCACAAACCACTCCGTTAGCGGCAGAAGGCTATGATTTAGTGACTCCTGTGTATGAAACTATGCCAGGTTGGAGTGATAACACCTTCGGTGCCACTTCAGTTGAGCAGTTGCCACAGGCGGCCATTAACTACATCAAGCGTATCGAAGAATTGCTCGAAACGCCTGTTGATATCATCTCTACCGGTCCAGACCGCAATGAGACCATGATCTTGGTTAACCCATTTAACTAAGCTCTGTGATATCAAAAAAAGGCCGCAATTTGCGGCCTTTTTTATTAAGAATGTGCAACTATGGCCGATACCTAGAAAGAGATGGACATTGGAGACTGGGGTCATGGTAAGAAAAATTAGCTTATTTATCTTAGCACTTAGCTGTTTAGGGCTTTCTGCGGTGAGTGCCAATGCGGCATTAGACGCGGTCGATATTTATTCTGATAAGCAATTATTGTCTCTGATCCATCAACAACAATATTTACAGCGAGTGAAATCCGATGATTGCCAGTTATTGCAAGACATCGAAGCTCGCGCTATGGTGCTAAAGCAACCTTTATATCAGTATTTATGGGGTGAGATGCTCAATTATGGCGTGTGTGTGTCCGCCGATCCCCGCCGTGGAATGACCATCTTACAGATGGCTGCCGAACAAGGCAGCAGTGAAGCCATGGTGAAAATAGCTCAGTATTATCATGATGGTAGATTCGTGATCCAAAATAAACACAGGGCCGTGCAGTTTGTGTTACCTGCTGCGGCTAACGGTGATCAGCAAGCACGTATTATGCTGGTCAGATTACAGGCGCAGGGGTATGGTAGTCCTATGGATTATGAAATGGGTTACCACTGGTTGTTTAATGAGGTATTTGCCAATACCGCAACCAAGCTTGAAGCCTTGCAATTGTTACAACAATTAGAAGCCAAAATGCCTGCCAGTGCCGTATTTAGGGCACAACAACAGCGGCTCGTTGGTAATTGATATGCCCCGCAATAGCGACGGGGCCAAAATGGAAATTGAATGATAAAAGACCCTCATTTTGAGCGTGAATCCGAAAATTACGAAAACCCAATCGCCAGCCGCGAATGGATTTTAAATTATTTACAAAGCCAATCTGCGCCCCTAACTCGGCAAAACATTGCCGATGCCCTCAAGTTAACCGACGAAGATCAATTGGAAGCTTTGCGCCGCCGTTTGCGCGCGATGGAGCGTGACGGTCAGTTGGTGTTTACCCGTGGCCAATGTTATGGCTTACCAGAGCGCATGGACTTATTGACTGGCACTGTGCTGGGTCATCGTGATGGCTATGGTTTCTTCCGACCCGAAGAGGGCGGAGACGATCTGTTTATTTCTGAGCGAGATATGCAGCTCTATTTTCATGGCGATAAGGTGCTGGCTCAGAAAGCCGGTGTTGGCCGAAAAGGTGGCCGCGATGCGCGCATTGTGCGTTTGGTGCAACCACGAACAGGTGCCTTAGTTGGGCGTTATTATGTGGATTGTGGCATGGCATTCGTTGTGCCTGATGACCGCCGCATCACCCAAGAAATTTTGATCGATCAAGACGATCGCTTTGGTGCGCGTCATGGCGATGTGGTCGTCGTTGAGTTAACTCGCCGCCCAGGCCGTTACATCAAAGCTGCTGGTAAAGTCACAGAAGTATTGGGCAAGCAGCAAGCTCCGGGTATGGAAATCGAAATCGCATTGCGCAATTATGACTTACCTCATACTTGGTCGAGCAACATTGAGAAAAAACTCAAGCGTATTGGCGATGAAGTGACAGAGGAAGATAAAAAAGGCCGAGTGGATTTACGCCAATTGCCTTTAGTCACTATTGATGGCGAAGATGCCCGTGACTTCGATGACGCTGTTTACGCAGAGAAAAAACGTGGCGGAGGCTGGCGACTGTGGGTGGCGATTGCTGATGTTAGCCATTATGTTCGAACGGATTCAGCCTTAGATGCTGAGGCGCGCTCACGGGGGAATTCAGTGTACTTCCCATCGCAAGTGATCCCGATGCTGCCGGAAAAATTGTCTAACGGTTTGTGTTCGTTAAACCCCGGCGTTGATAGGTTATGCATGGTGGCGGAAATGATGATTTCTGCCAATGGTAAGCTGTCGGGTTACAAGTTTTACCCCGCGGTCATGCATTCCCACGCGCGCTTTACCTACACCCAAGTGGCCGCAATGCTTGAAGGTGGTGAGATTGCGCCTGAGCATCAAGCATTGTTCCCCCATTTAAAGACATTACAAGATCTGTATTTAGTGCTGGATGAACAACGGGCACAGCGCGGCGCAATTGCGTTTGAAACCTTAGAAACCCAGTTTATTTTCAACGCGGATCGCAAGATTGATAAAATCGTGCCAAGAGGTCGAAACCAAGCGCATAAAATCATCGAAGAATGCATGATTTTAGCTAACGTCGCGTCTGCCGCGTTTGTTAAAAAACACAAAGGTGAAGTGTTATATCGGGTACATGATGCTCCATCTGAACAAAAGCTGACCCAGTTCAAAGAGTTCTTAGCCGAACGCGGCTTAAGTATGGATGGTGGCTTAGAGCCAACGCCTGCAGATTATCAGGCATTGATGGAAAAGCTGGCGGGTCGCCCAGATGCTGAACTGATCCAAGTCATGCTCTTACGTTCGATGCGACAAGCCGTGTACACCCCTGATAATGAGGGCCACTTTGGCTTAGCGCTCGAGGCTTATTCGCATTTCACCTCGCCTATCCGTCGTTACCCCGATTTGATCTTACATCGGGTGATCCGCTATTTACTGGCGAAAGAGCAGGCCAATGCTGATGAAAAGTGGACCCGTGATGGCGGTTACCATTACCAACTAGATGAGTTAGATAAACTCGGTGAAGAGTGTTCTAACACCGAGCGACGTGCCGATGAGGCGACGCGCGATGTGAGTGATTGGCTTAAATGCGAATTCATGCAAGATCACGTGGGAGATACCTTTGAGGCCGTGATCGCGTCGGTCACCAGTTTTGGCTTATTTGTCCGCCTCAACGACTTGTTTATTGATGGCTTAGTGCACATTTCAAGTCTGGGCAGCGATTATTACCAATACGATCCAATGCGTCAGCGCTTGGTAGGTGAAGCCAGCGGTCAAATTTACCAACTCGGTGATGCGGTCACCGTTAAGGTGGCGGCGGTCAACTTAGATGATCGACAAATTGATTTATTGATGGAAGGCGAAGTCGCAGGTAGCCGTCGCCGCAAGCCAGCCAATAAGTTGACCGCGCGTGAGCGGGTTAATTTAGAAGGTGCCAAATTGGCTAAAGGGTCTAAGGATAAGGCTAAAGAGGTCGGTAAAGACAAGGCTAAAGACAAGCCTTCATCGAAAAAACGTGGCTCATCGAGTCGCCGTAAAGCGCCCACGAAAGGCTCTGGTGGCGAGGCGAAAGCTGTGGCTAAGCCTAAGCGTGCCAAAAAACCGACCAAGACAAAGCGCAAGAAGTAAGAGACTGTAAGTAAATGAAGAAGCAAGAATTAGTATTCGGTATCCATGCCGTCGGCTCAGTGTTAGAAAACCACCCTGAGCGGGTATTAGAGTTATATCTGTTACAAGGTCGAGTCGATGAGCGGGTAACGCCACTGATTGCCAGAGCTCAAGAGTATGGTGTGTCATTACAGCAAATGTCACGTAAGGTGCTGGATGACAAGACTGGCAGCAGTCAACACCAAGGGATCGTTGCGCGCGTCAAACCCGCGAAGGTGTTAAGTGAGCATGATTTAGAGGCGTTATTGAAAGCAACAGAAAAACCTTTCTTGTTGATCCTCGACGGTGTTACCGATCCTCATAATCTTGGGGCGTGTTTGCGTAATGCTGACGCTGCCGGTGTTCAGGGGATTATCGTCCCTAAAGACAACTCGGTCGGTATTACTTCGATTGTGACTAAAGTGGCCTGCGGTGCTGCTGAAATCGTGCCATTATTCCAAGTGACCAACTTAGCGCGCACCATGCGCTATTTGCAAGATAAGGGCATATGGATCATAGGTACCGCCGGTGAAGCCGATGGCACCTTGTATCAAGCCGATTTAACTGGGCCATTAGCCATTGCGATGGGCGCTGAGGGTAAAGGCTTACGCCGGTTAACTCGTGAAGCTTGTGACAGCTTAATTTCCATTCCAATGGCGGGCAGTGTATCAAGCTTAAACGTATCGGTTGCGACCGGGGTTTGCTTGTTTGAAGCGGTGCGTCAGCGTTTAGCTTAATTGTACCCCTTGAGATGATTCACTAAAAAAGATGAGCCACGCTCATCTTTTTTATTGGAAGGTATAGAGCAAATTAAAGGTGGTGATGGTGTCTGTTTGTTTGGTGCCCTCAGGCACTACCTCAGTGTATTTCACATTGACACCGACTTTAAAAGCCCAGTCTTGAAACATGGTGTTCTTATAACCCATGTCGAGTGCGAGGGTATTGTTATTTTCCCCCACTTCCGCGGTCAGATCGGCACCCATGCTCGAATACTCATGGAATTTTTGCTCAAATTTAGCCGCCGTTCGTAAAATAAAATCACGTTCAGCGATGGCCTGACCTTGGCTGGTATCGGCCACAAATGGCAAGTTATATCGATAACCTGGGCCCACTTCTAAACTCAGTTTGGTGTTACGCAATTTAATGGCGTCAAAGCCATAACCGCTTGATATTGTGATGATCTCAGTGTACGAGCCAAATTTATCCCAAGTAAAGTCGCCGCGGCCAAACACGTAGCCACCATTCAATTTGTAGTTTGACTGGAATTGAAAGTCATACTTTTCGGCGGTGGTGGTATTGGAGTCTGATGAAAAATAGGCTTTTACGGTCGCTATTTGCTTAGCGTTAATGGTGTCGTAAACCAGTTTGGTACGGCCATTAAAGCTGCTGGACTCAGTGTTACCGGTATTGAGCTGAAAGCCAGCCTCTATTTCGGCCGTAAAATCACTCGGTGGTTCTTGATAGTCTGGCGGCACTAATGCCAGCGCTGGCGCCGAGAATATGGGAAGTACTAACAATAATTTAAATGAATTAGGCATAGATGTTTTCTTGTTTTAGTGAGGCTTTATACCATCTAGGCAAGGCGTAAACCGATTTATCGAGGCCCATAATACCGATTTAGTGACGGGTCGCAAAGCAGCATTTTTTGGCAAATAGCGATTAATGCTTGAGTTTATGGCGGCGTTTTTGTACTATCGCGCTCCTTAATCAGTCACTATATTTCGTTCCTTGCCTCCAATTGGTCCGACTGAGCCAAAACCGAGGCTACCTAACCGTAAGGAGCAATAAATGCGTCATTACGAAATCGTATTTATGGTTCACCCAGATCAAAGTGAACAAGTACCAGGCATGATCGAGCGTTACACTGGTTTAATCACCGAAGCTAACGGCAAGATCGATCGTCTGGAAGATTGGGGCCGTCGTCAACTGGCTTACCCAATTCAAGACCTGCATAAAGCTCACTATGTTCTGATGAACGTAGAAGCAACTGCTGCAGTAATCGAAGAACTGGAAACTGCTTTCCGTTTCAACGACGCCGTTCTGCGTAGCATGGTAATGCGTACTAAAGCAGCCATCACTGAAGCTTCTCCAATGGCTAAGGCCAGAGATGAGCGCGACGCACGTCGTTCTTTCTCTTCTGACCGCGCTGAAGAAGTTACTGAAAACGCTGAAGAATCTGCTGAGTAAGTTTATCTGTGTCACTGAATCATCTGTCTATGTCTGGGAGCATAGTGCGCTCTAGACAATTTGACAGTCCCGGCGGTATTAGCCACTGGGTGTTAACACTGGAACATAAGTCTCAGCGTTATCAAGCCGAAATGTTGCGCAATGTCTATTGCCAGATTCAGGTGATTTTAAGTGGAGAACGCTTTTTAAGCGTTGCAGACAAACTCAAAGCCGGTGTGGAGATCGAGGTGCAGGGATTTATTAACCTGCAGCAAAGCCGAAATGGTCAAAACCGTTTGGTGCTTCACGCTGAAAATGTCGAATTGAAATCTTAGGAGACTGTCAACATGGCACGTTATTTCCGTCGTCGTAAGTTCTGCCGTTTCACCGCTGAAGGTGTTACTGAGATCGATTACAAAGATATTGTTACACTGAAAAACTACATCACTGAGAGCGGTAAAATCGTTCCTAGCCGTATCACTGGTACTAGCGCTAAATACCAGCGTCAATTGGCTCGCGCTATCAAGCGTGCTCGTTATCTGTCACTGCTGCCGTACACTGATCTTCAGTAATCGGTATTGACTCCTAGTCATATTTAGAGGAATTGATAATGAACGTTATTTTGCTTGATAAAATCGCGAACCTGGGCAACCTGGGTGACCAAGTTACTGTTAAAGCCGGTTATGCTCGTAACTACCTGCTGCCACAAGGCAAAGCAGTTGTAGCTAACGCTGCTAACACCGAAGTGTTTGAAGCACGCCGCGCTGATCTGGAAGCTAAATTGGCTGCAGAATTAACTGCTGCTAACGAACGCGCTGAACAAATCGTTGCCTTGGGAGCAGTTGTTATTGCTTCTAAAGCTGGCGATGAAGGTAAGCTGTTCGGTTCAATTGGCAACCGTGACATCGCTGATGCAGTAACTGCTGCTGGCGTTGCTCTGGCTAAAGCTGAAGTCCGTCTGCCATTGGGCGCTCTGCGCAACACTGGTGACTTCGAAGTTGAAGTTCAGCTGCACACCGAAGTTAAGTCTGTTGTTAAAGTGACTGTTGTTGCAGAAGCTTAATTAACACTGACAAAAAAACACCGCCTCGGCGGTAATGCCGATCAGTTAAGACAGATCGCTTGACGATCTCACTGAAAGGATCAAAATCCGATGACCCCTTGTCATCGGATTTTTTTATGCAACTTTCAGAAGCTTTGGCGCGTACTCATATCAATC
>NZ_JAHUTT010000031.1 GCF_019209865.1 Shewanella sp. NIFS-20-20
AATATCTTCCCAGCCCTCGCTGCCTCCTATGACCGCCACCACTGTTAAAAACAGTACATCGAACAAGGGATAGGTAACTTTGGTTGCCTGTCGGTGGTCTTCAATACGTTCGAAGTGCTTGGTAAGGGAAAGAAGGCTCATGATAGGGTCTCAGCAAAAGAGAGTATAAGATCACAACGCCATCAAATTGAAAAGCTTTGCCCATTTGATTGGCTAAAATTTGTTCGCGATCTCACCCTGGGGTGCCGCCTTTGTACTCACGGGTTGTGATAATGAATATGCATTTGCCGAGTTTCGTTGTTTCTTAATTTCGTTAGGAAAAACCTGGTTTGAGCGGATATTGGTAGAGCCCGATTATCTGGCGGAGCTGCCTGAGTTTCCGATGAGAGATAATTTTCCCTATCCCTTTGTCGACGAATATGATTTGGTGGCTGGTCAATTATATGAAGAGCGTACCGGTGAGGAATTACCTTTTGTACCTTCGGCGGGGCGTCGCCCAGAAGGTAAGCGGTTTGATGACAGAAAGAGAATGTTAATCAAGCATTATCCAGGGCTATGTCAGCGATTTCCTTTCTGAATAGTGGCCTAGCAATGTCATGTAATTGCTTACATTTATTGAATATATATTGAGCGATTCTTTGTGGTAACATCTAGACTATAATCTGCGATCAATGTTTCCAGCTTAGGGGCGGGCCCCTATGGCTAATTAAGGAGGTCATAATGAGAATAAGAGGTTACGTTTCACTATTGGCATTAGCGGCGCTAGCGCTCGGTGGTTGCGCTCAACAATCGAGTGAAGTTACCCCTGAGGTGAGTCCAGTGACTCAGGCTGGCCCGGTCCAGATTGAGTGGCTAGATCCTAATAAATACACTGATATAACTTCATCCTCTGAGTTGCAATCACGTTTTTCTCAGCGGGTGTTTGACACCTTAACCGCCAATCTTGCGCAAGTGGCGACACCGGTACTCGAGCCGAATGAGAAACTGCAATTGGTGGTGACCAATGTAGACTTGGCGGGCGATGTGAGACCTACCTTTGGCGCGGCGCTCAATGATATTCGCATTGTCAGTAATTTATATCCGCCAAGAATTACCTTCACCTATAAAGTATTGAGCGGTAACCAAGTGGTGATGTCGGGGAGCGAGAAACTGCAAAATTTGGGTTTTCTAGATGGCATTCAACCGATCATCGAACGCCCTTTTATGTATGAGTCAGCGTTATTGACCACTTGGTTTAATCAAACGTTAGCGCCCACATTGCAAGGGACACCCCCCCAATAAACGTTAGCGTTTTTTCACATAAAAACAGCCGCAGATGCGGCTGTTTTTGTTGATTAACTTTGCTGTTTAAAGGCTTGCAGGGTCGATAAGACTAAGGCTAATTTTTTCACTAGGGCCTGTAGTTGCTCAGTATCAACGGCATCTTGCGGCAGCTGGGCTAACTCTTGGGCTAAATCTTTTACATACGGCAAAAAGCGTTTACTGTTGTGAGTAAAACCTTGCTCTGGCTTAAAAATAGTCGTGAACTTTGCGTGTCCAGCGTGTTGTAATGCATCCAGTTTGGCATCTGCATCGATGGCTTGACGGTAAGCAAGCTGCAGATTTTGCTGAAGTTGCTCCAGAATTCGTGAATAAGGCATAGGGTTCTCTCAACAAAGGTCAGTTAGGGATTATATATGAAATGGTCTGCACCTCGCAAAACTCCACTCCACATGCTGCTGATGGTTTTACTCTGCTGGGGAGTGGCGCCAGTCGGTCAAGCCCGCACGACGGAGGCTAATCCGGTATTTTATCGCTTAGAACATCTAGGTCAGACGTTATATTTACTGGGTTCTATCCATGTTGGGCAAGCCAGTTTTTATCCGATGCACCGCCTGATTGAGTCGGCATTCGCTGGCGCAGATACCTTAGTTGTCGAGGTCGATATTCGCCAGCCAATCTCGGCGCAGCAGCTCATTAAGTATGGCAAGGTGACGCCGCCGGCTCAATTGCCCGCGACCACACAGGCACTATTAGCGCAGTATTGCCAACCGCGTCAGGCCTTTTGTCAAAGTCTTAAGCCGTGGGCACCGTGGTTGCAATCATTGCAAATTGGCATGATGCGCTATCAAACACTGGGTTATCAAGCCCAGTTTGGGGTGGATCTCTATTGGCTCAACCAAGCTGCAGATAAGCGGGTGTTGGCTTTAGAAACCAGTGATTTCCAATTAGGCTTACTGGCTTCATTTACTGATCCAACCCAAGATTATTTAATGATTCAGGCCATCAGTGCGAGCGATGCCGATATGCTGGCCTTAGTTGATGCTTGGTATGAGGGGGATGATGAACAACTCGTCGAGTTATCGCAAACCCAAGTGTTAGCCTATCAGCAACAGAGTTTAGTCGAGCGTCTCTTATGGCAACGCAACCATACGATGGCGCAAGGGCTGCTGGAGATCATGAGCCAACATCAAGGTCAGGCGCCTATCTTTGCCGTTATCGGTGCTGCGCATGTGGTGGGGCCAAAATCGGTGGTGTCGATATTAGTCGAGCGAGGTGGGCGCTTGATAGATTGCCGTTTGGAGCCTAAACGCTGCGGGTCGTGAATATTAGCTATACTGATTAAAAAATGAGCATGGAGGCTTAATTTTGCAATCAACTTCTTCGCTGGTTTATCCTGGATTTGAAGAAATAAATCGCACTTGGGATAAAAAACACGGCAAATTTGTCGCAAGGGTAAATCCTGGTGAATATTATTTAACTGGGATAGATGAGCTAGTATTCACTCGCTTAGGCTCGTGTATTGCCGCTTGCATTTATGACAGCGAAATTAAGATTGGTGGGTTAAATCACTTCTTGTTACCCAAAGGCGGAAATTTAGATAGGGCTGATGACGCTGATAATTACTCGTGCCGTTATGGTAATTGGGCAATGGAGCAGCTCATCAATGGTATTTTATCTAAAGGTGGCAAACGCTGTAATTTAAAGGCCAAGGTATTTGGTGGCGCCAGCATTGGCAACCAAATCACCACCAATGTTGGCCAAATGAATATTGATTTTGTTTATCGCTACCTTGCTACTGAGAATATTCCTATTTTATCTCAAGATGTTGGCGGCACTTGGCCGCGCAAAGTCTTATTTAATCCGACCACAGGCAAAGTGCTGCTTAAGCGCTTAGCCAGCGAGCCAATTGAAGTTATTACCAAACAAGAAGGCCGCTACTTTACGAGTATTTGTAAAAAATCTCAAAAAGGCGACATTGAACTATTTGATTAGGTGCGTGGCTTGTGGCCAATAAAATGGACGTAACGGCCCAAGGATAAATAAGGCTCTTGTTGGCAATAGGCCAATTCCATGGCTAACACTTGCTCGAAACTCGCCGAAGCTGGTAAGGAGTGTTTAAGGTAGTCGTTTATCACTCTAACCCCTGATTGACACACTAATGATAATTGCCATTGTTGAAACCAAGCTCGGACCTCGTGAATAAAGAGCGGGTGAGTGGGGGTTAATCTGACTTTTTTCTTGATGTTGAAATCGGCGGCAACATAGTCAAAATTGCCTGAGATTAGCGCATGAAATCGCATGGCTTCTTTGTTAAAAAACATCAAAGAAAACAGACCATCATCATCGAGTAAGGTTAATAATTGGGTCAAGGTACCCTCGGCGTCACTGAGCCACTCGGCCACGGCATGGCATAAGATTAAATCAAATTTACCTGTGACATGCTGACTGAGATCTTGGATTGAACAGTGGATTAACCGCATGTCGATAGCCGGTTGTTTATTGGCTATTTGCGACTCAGCTTCGGCCAACATTTCGGCAGAAATATCGCACAGGGTCACGTGGTGGCCCAGTGCTGCTAATTGTTGACTAATAAAGCCAAAGCCACCGCCAGCATCTAAGATCCTTAATTTTTTGGTTTTTTTTACCTTGCATAGACTCTCAATATGGCAAGTTAAGTCACGCCATAACACGGCTGCACGGATCTTACCTTTGGGCGTGCCGTAAATGTTTTTAGCAAATTTAGAGGTGAGTGTATCGAAGTTTTTATCTTGCACTGGGGGAGTTAGCCTAGGGATCATTGCCTAAATTTTGCCACAGACCGATGATGCCGTCAGGTAAATCTCGATCAATTTTCGCTTGGCAGCGCCATTATCTGAGTAAATGTTAATCAAGCTGATTTTTGTATTAGATTAGCATATAATTTGGGGCTAATTTTTACACAGACACCATGCGAATATGCAACATATAGTTCACCTCAATGAAATGCCATCGTTATTCTCCCTTTATCGCAAGATCATGTTTGGTCGTAAGCCAGGCTGGAATAAAGAGCCGTTGGAATCTATTCAGGTGAATTGTGCGCAAGTGGCTATTAAGGCCGATGCGGTGGAACGTTATGCCTCTGTGTGTGGCTTTCAATTTGATGGTGTTTCTCTTCCGGCAACGTATTTGCACGTGTTGGTGTTCCGTTTACAGGCTGAATTATTTACCCATAAAAGTATTACCTTTCCCTTACTTGGAATGATCCACCTGAAAAATCGTATTCGCCAATATCGCGGCCTCACGATTAATGAACGGGTCGATATGAGCTGTGAGATGCGTGAAAGTCGCATTAGCGACGCTGGGTTAGAGTTTGATCTGTATGCTGTCGCCGAGGTGGATGGCAGTATCGTGTGGGAATCCGTATCAACCTATTTATATCGTTGCCCTATGGCTCATGCCAGTCGCAGTCGACCGCCAAAAGGGTCTGACATCAACTGGCAATCGCCACAACAGTGGCATTTGGATGATGACTTAGGCCGCCGCTATGCACTGGCATCGGGGGATTATAACTTAATTCATCTGCACCCTATTTTATCAAAACGCTTTGGTTTTGACCGAGTGTTAGTGCATGGCATGTGGTCGAAAGCTCGCTGTCTTGCCGCGCTGGAACCGGCCAGTATTGATCGTCCCTTTGAAGTCGAAGTGGCGTTTAAATTACCGTTATTTATGCCGGCGGATATTACCTTTGCTAGTGAATCGATAGCTGATGGCCATCGGTTTGAATTACGGGATATCAAAGGGCGACGTCCTCATTTGATTGGGCAATTGAACTACCTTTAATGCATAAGTAGGACTGTGGGGCTGTGCGCTTGAGCACGCTTATATTAGTAAAGTGCAACTGCCCCTTTGTGCTCGCCGATATTTCCTCTATGATCGTCACGCCCTTGCCGATCCATGAGAATAATAACTAGATGCTATCTGACATTGAAATTTCAAGAAACGCCCAACTACAACCAATTTCATCGCTTGCCCAACGGCTAGCGATCGCACCAGATGAGTTAGTGACTTACGGCCCCTATAAGGCCAAATTATTACCCAGTTTACTGACTCGACTGCAATCATCCCCTCGAGGTCGCACAATTATTGTGACGGCAGTGACACCCACCCCTTATGGCGAAGGTAAGACGGTCACCACCATTGGCTTGACCCAAGGTTTGCAAGCGCTGGATAAAAGCGCCTGCGCCTGTATACGTCAGCCGAGTATGGGGCCGGTGTTCGGGGTGAAAGGAGGCGCTGCCGGCGGTGGTTACGCCCAAGTCGTGCCAATGGAAGAGCTTAATTTACATCTTACCGGCGACATTCATGCCATTAGCAGTGCCCATAATCTGGCCGCGGCGGCCATTGATGCGCGCTTATTTCATGAAACACAGTTAGGGCCTGATGCTTTCGCGCTGCAATCAGGATTGGCGCCATTAAACATCGATCCGCAGCAGATTTTATGGCGTAGAGTTGTCGATCAAAATGATCGCAGTCTGCGTCAAATTGAGGTTGGCTTCGGGACTAACAATGGTCCGGTGCATGCGTCAGGATTTGATATTACCGCCGCCTCTGAATTGATGGCGATTTTGGCATTAAGCCGTGATTTAGCCGATATGCGGGCCCGTATAGGCCGAATAGTGCTGGCTATCTCCACCCAAGGCGAGTGGATTACCGCCGAGGACCTTGGCGTCGCAGGGGCGATGACGGTGATCATGCGCGAGGCGATTGCCCCAACCTTGATGCAGACCTTATCCGGTGCTCCTTGTTTAATTCATGCCGGTCCCTTTGCCAATATCGCCCATGGTAATTCATCGGTCATTGCCGATGAGATTGGGCTGCGTTTAGCCGATTATGTCGTGACCGAAGGTGGCTTTGGTTCTGATATGGGCTTTGAAAAATACATTAATATCAAGGTAAAAACATCTAATACACCGCCATCAGCGGCGGTGTTAGTGACCACTCTAAGGGCGCTTAAAGCCAATGGTGGTGATGCAGTTGCTGATATCAATGAGCCCAATCAACCGGCCTTAGATGCTGGATTTACTCATTTATGCTGGCACATTAACAATGTCAGTCAATATGGTATTCCGGTGGTGGTGGCGATTAATCGTTTTCCTAGCGACAGTGATGAAGAATTAGCGTGGTTGCAACAGCAAGTGGCGCAGACGGCGGCGTTTGGCTGTGAAATCAGTGATGCCTTTGCCCACGGAGCTTCCGGCGCTATGGCATTGGCAGCGACCGTGGTTGCCGCCTGTGAGCAACCGAGTCAACTCACTGAGTTGTACGACGCGAGTTTGCCACTGCTGACTAAGCTTGAGCTTCATATGCAGCGAGCCTATGGTGCAGCGGGCATAGCGTTAACAGAACAGGCACAAAGGCAACTGCAAGGCTTAGCCGCTGACTATGGCCATTTACCTTTATGTGTGGCTAAAACGCCGATGTCCATTAGTCACGATCCTAAGCAAAAAGGCGTGCCGAGCGATTTTGTGGTGCCAGTGACCGAGTTGCGACTACATGCTGGGGCTGGCTTTATTACCGTGCTGACAGGCAATGTCATGACCATGCCAGGCTTGGGGTTACGCCCCGCCTATTTGCACATCGATATTGATAGCCAAGGCGAGATCCAAGGGTTAGCTTAGGCCAGTCGAATACTGACTCGGCTCAGCATAAACAAGGCGCCGAACGGCGCCTTTATTGGGTTTTAGCAATTACTCTTGGCTATCTTGATGATAGATATGCACATCGCGCTGCGGGAATGGAATGGTAATACCTTCCTCGTCGAAACGTATTTTCACGGCTCGAGTCACATCCCAATACACGTCCCAATAATCTTCAGGTCGAGTCCATGGACGAACGACAAAATCGACACTGGAGTTGTTGAGGGTGTGAAGCTTCACTAATGGTTCAGGGTGTTTGAGCACTTTAGGGTGCGTGCTAATAATGTCCATTAGCACTTTCTCAGCGTGAGGAATATCATCGCTATAACCAATACCAAACACCAGATCGACTCGGCGTTCGCGTTCGGCAGTGATGTTATTAATGGTATCGCCCCAAATCTTATTGTTTGGAATGATAAGACGCTGGTTATCAAAGGTCATGATCGTGGTTGAGACCAATGTCATGTGGCTTACCTTACCAGTCACACCGGCAGCATTGATTAAATCACCAACATCAAATGGACGGTAAATCAGGATCATCATCCCAGAAGCAAAATTCGATAAAGTATCTTGCAGGGCAAAACCAATGATCACACCGGCAATACCAAAACCGGCCAGCAGAGGGCCAAGCTCAATCCCTAGCTGCGACAATGCGATCAACAGACCAATGGTAAAGACTACCTTGCCGGATAACTTAATAAAGAAATCTTGCAATAATTGACTGAATTTCAAACGCGAGTTGCTGACGGCGCGTTTCACTATGGTTTCAGCTAAGCGGCCAAATAGCATAGCCAGCATTAAAATTAAGCTGAAAATAACCAGTTTAAATACGAACGATGGACCATTATCGACCAGCTGGGTATAGCCTACGCCAAACCACTGCTCCAATAAGCCTTTTGCAACATCAGCGTTGATTAAGCCCTGGGTCAGATCTCCCGATACGCTGAATAACACTTTCTTTAAATCAGCGGTATTGTCACCCATGGAGTCTAGCAGGGTGATGGTGACATTTAAGCTGCTTGTGCTCTGATTAAGCCACTCATTGAGGGTGGTATGGCGGGCAACTAAATGGGCAGGAACATCCTTGCCAGCGGCACTAATTTCATTATTGACTAATTTCAGTTGTTGTTGAATATACTCGGCTGTCGAGGCCAATTTATGGCCGCGAACCAATAGGTCAGCACTGAGTTGCTGTTGTTGACTATCAGTATTCTCACCCAGTTGTTTCGCCCAATCTAAGGTTTGTAATTGCGCCTCAAAAAAGATATCGCGCTCGCTTTGACGGTTAGCGATTTGCAGCAATACCGATTGGTCGTTATTGGTGTCGAGTTTCTGCTTTAAGTCGTTTATATCATTATTTAAATAGGTATTAATTCTATTTAAAAAATCAAATTGCTGATTGATAAGCGGCAGGGTCGTGGCTTTATCGATATCAGCTTGGGCCATCAGCTTTTGAATATCACCACGAATGGCTTTGATATTACTCAAAATGGTGAACTCAGTGAGTTTTCTCAGTTCTCCTTGAGCGGATTTCAAAATGACGACTTCGTTATCCACACGTTGTTGCAGTGCGTGGATTTGTTGCAAACTGGCAGTATTGGCATCGGTGCTATCGGGCTCGGCTGCCACCATTCGGCTGCACGAGATGACCAATAGCAACAACAGCGACATTATTCTAAATGAAGCTTTTGGCATGGTGTATTCTTCCAAAATTAAACTGGGGCACAATGGTATTCGCTAACGCATGTCGCTGTAAATATTTGCTTCATGAGTTATCCCATCAGCCTAACAGAAAACAGCCAAAAGTGTGGGTTTGCGGGGTGTGAAGGCATCGACTCTCACGTGACAGCGCGGCTAGGATTACGACATGATGGCGTATCTGCTACACTAGCGAATCGAATTTTTATAAGGTTTCCCTATGATTTGCCCTCATTGCCATCAGGCATTTAAAACCCATGCTATTGAGATGACACGCGGGCGTGGCTTGGCGGTTGAATTTCAGTGCCCTAAATGCCAAGCATGGCTGGGTAAGAGTGCCTGGTTACAACGCGGTAAGTTACTAGGATTTTATGGTGCAGTAGCGATGGCGATTGTGGCTTACACTCAGCCGCACTTATTTGGCATGGCGCTGGTGGCTGGGATGTTTTGCGTGATTACCTTGATGGTGTCGCATTTAATGGATCAGTTACAGATCCGCGAAAAACCCGCCGAGTCTAAATAATCTGTTACAACATCGGCGACTTAGTGTGGGCTAAGTCGCTAACGGCTTAGCAGGGCTTAATGTACCACTTGCTCTTGGCTAGCTAATGACGCCTCAACCCAATAAATACCGCCTAAGATCCCTAAGGTAAACAAGCCGATGAAGGTGATAATTCCCCAGTTTGCTTTCAAAAAGTTAATCATCTTATCGCTCCAATGTTTCGATGTTGGCTAAATCATAGCCCGATTGACTTAATGATGTCTTAATTTCTGTTAACCTTGCTATTAACACTAGAGATCTTTTAGACTCTGCAAACAATTACAACTGTTACCAGTGGTAACAATTTGGGAGCGATGCGACTGTGCATACGTTAAGGGGAAGACATCAAGCCTTGATTGGGTTGCTATTAGCATCCTGGTTAATGCTATTTGTGTCGGCTCCGACCCATGCGCTAAGCCATTATGATGATATTGGATTTACCCATTGTGGTTTGTGTATCCATCATCATCAAATGCAAGCCTGTTTACCCCTGAGTGTCACGCCTCTGGCACTCAGCCCGCAAGTCTGTCCTCAGCAAGAACAGCCCAGCGTCTGCGTGTGGCGCCAGCACGTCAATCACTTCCAAGGCCGAGCCCCACCGCAACTCAAATGATTTTATAGTTAATTCTTAGCTCACAAGCCCGTGCTTGTGGAGCTTATTTTTGCATACAAATTTTTTGGGTATTGATATGAATTTTTTATTGTGTGGGCGTAAGCCATGGTGCGCTATTGGATTAATCGTCATGAGTGGCCAGTCTGTAGCCGCCAGCAGTGATACCAATAATCTGCAATTGAGTGCGGTGGTCAATGGGTATTATCAAGATGGCCAACAAGCCTTAGCCGAGTCGAGCGAGGGCTTTGGGCTTGGGGAAACCGAAGTATCACTCGGTGGCAATATTGATGACGCGTTTTATGGCAAGGTCACCACAGTGCTGGCCTACCACGATGGCGATACCGAACTTGAACTCGAAGAGGCCTTTATCCAGACGTTGGCCTTACCCGCGGGATTATCTTTACGCGCCGGCCGTTTTCTTTCCGATATCGGCTACTTAAACAGCCAGCATTTGCATACCGATGATTTTAGTGATCGGCCGTTGCCTTATCGCGCTTTTCTTGGCGATCATTATTTTGATGATGGGTTAAGGTTGGCTTATGTGATGCCGACAGACCTGTATTGGACCCTCGGGGTGGAAGCCTTCAGTGGTGATAAATTACGGGCAGCTGATCCTGAGGGCCATCGCGACTTTTCCAGCGTAGGTGTTTATACCGCCTTTACTAAGGTGGGGGGCGATCTTGGCCTCGAGTCGTCGTGGCAACTCGGGCTGAGTTATCTGCGCAATGAAAATGGTCGGGCAGGTGAGCACCATGAAGAGCATGCCGAGGCGGAAGGTGAGCATGCTCATGGTGATGAAGGCCATGATCATCAGGCAAAATATACCGCTGAAAATACATATATTATCGATGGCGTGTATAAGTGGGCCCCGCAGGGGAATAACAAATATCAACAGTTGACCTTAGCGGCCGAGTATTTTTATCTCACCGGCTTAAATGAGCATGCCGAGCTGGGCGCGGCCGATTATTTCAGTGGCTGGTACTTAAGTGGTCACTATCAATTTAGCCCCCAATGGTCGACAGGCTTGCGTTATAGTCGCGTCGACGTGCAAGAAAGTCACGATGAACATTTTGATGATATTGGCTATCAAGAATGGGATGTGAACCTCGCATGGCATCATAGTCATTTCTCTACCGTACGCCTGCAACTGACTCATCAAAACAATGACATGCTAGGCTTTGATGACAATATTGTTACCTTGCAATACGTCATGTCTCTGGGGGCTCACAATGCGCATCAATTCTAACTGGCTCGCCCTGTGTTTATGGGGCGCGAGCGTAGGTTTAGCCCATGGCGAAATAGCGATTTTTGCCTGCGAACCTGAATATGCGGCGTTAGCGAAGGAGCTGGCGCCAGAGGCGGATATTTATAGCGCGACGACGGCGCTGCAAGATCCGCATTTGGTTGAGGCGCGACCGAGCTTAATTGCCAAAATGCGCCGCGCTGATGTGGCCATTTGTGCCGGCGCTGAGTTAGAGGTTGGCTGGTTACCTATGCTGCAGCAGAAGTCGGCAAACCCTAAAATGCGCTCGGGCGCTTTAGGGCTATTTTTTGCCAGCGATCATGTCGAGACCTTAGATCAGTTAACGCGCACCGATCGCAGCATGGGTGATGTCCATCGCGCCGGTAATCCGCATGTGCATTTATCGCCACCGCGGATGCTAAAAATTGCCGAGGCCTTTAGTGCGCGCTTGCAAGCATTAGATCCAGATAATCAAGCACAATATCAAGCCAACCTGGTGCGTTTTAGTGAGCGTTGGCAGCAGGCAATGAGCCACTGGCAGCAGCAAGGAGAGTCGCTGGCGGGCATGAAGATCATTGGCTTTCACTCCAGCTTCCGCTATCTCTACGATTGGCTTGGCATCACGCAGGTTGCCGACCTTGAGCCTAAGCCTGGGGTATCTCCCTCTAGTGCGCACTTGGCAAGCTTAACTGAGCGAGCGGAACAAGGCGATGTCAGCGCGATTGTGCAGGCCTCTTACCAAGATAAGCGCCCAGGCGCGTGGTTATCTGAGCGCACGGAGATACCGGTGTTGGTGTTGCCGATGTCGGTTGGCGGTGATGATAACAGCCAAGATCTGTTTAGTTGGTATCAGAACCTAGTGACGCAATTGACGAGTGTGCGCTAATGGATAGCGCCTTGCTACTCATCCTGTTGCCGGCCTTAGCCGCCGGCTTACTGGTCCTCGCCACCCACGTGGTGCTGGGGCGGCAAGTACTCAAGCGAGGCATAATCTTTATTGATTTGGCCATTGCGCAAGTCGCCGCACTAGGCACCGTGATGATGCATCATAGCCATGTATTGAGTGAGATCCCATTGGCGACTTGGTGGATGCCGGCGCTATTTGCGTTAGCCGGTGCGGGGTTAATTGCTTGGTTAGCCCAACATTGTCGTGACGAGCTTGAAGCCATTATTGGCTGTATTTATGTGGTCTCTGCCGCGGCGGCGATGTTATTGCTGGCCAATGATCCCCACGGCGGCGAGTTACTTAAACAAGTGTTATCTGGCCAAATATTGTGGGTCAATTGGTCGCAATTAGTCGTCCCGGCCTTGGTTTCAGTGCTGTTGCTACTCTTATGGGCTTATCGGCCCAGCGTGCTCTATGGCAGCTATTTTTACTATACGTTTGCCATAGTGATTACCTTGTCGGTGGAGTTGGTTGGGGTCTATTTAGTCTTCTCTAGTTTGATTTTACCGGCGTTAGCAGTCAACCGCTTGAGTCACTACTGGTGGTTAAATGCCTATGCTGTCGGCGTGAGTGCTTATGTGGTCGGTCTTGGGTTGTCGACAGTTTTCGATGTCCCCGCTGGCGCCACCATCGTGCTGTGCTTGGCGCTGTTTGCGGTAATATTTCGCCTTTGGCGTCATTGGTTAATGGCAAAAAATTAACATAGCGTACACATGTATCTAAAAAAGATTGAGCGTCAGTAGCCCTATGGCTATACTGGCGCCTCAATTTTATAGGGAGCTTGTTGTGCTGTTAATCATCAGGTCTATCGTGCTTGCATTGATGTTATTGCTAGCATTTATATTCGGCGGTCTTTATTGTGTGCTAAGACCGCGCCATCGCGATAATGTACATATGTTCGCCAAGATTTTTTCTTGGGCCGCCCCAGTGGTTGGCATCAAGGTGATCACTCGACGCTCTCCCTTGATTAAAGACGAGCCTTGTATCTACGCGGCTAACCACCAAAATAACTACGATATGTTTACCCATACGGCGGTCGTTCCCTCAGGAACCGTTAGCTTGGGTAAGAAAAGCATTGTGTGGATGCCACTCTTTGGTCAAATTTATTGGTTATCAGGCAATATTTTAATCGACCGAAATAATCGCCAAAAAGCCTTCGATACCATGGCGCAAACGGCGGAACAGATAAAAAACAAATCGCTTTCGGTCTGGATTTTTCCAGAAGGCACGCGCTCGCGCGGTCGCGGCATTCTGCCCTTCAAGAGTGGTGCCTTTCATACGGCCTTAGCGGCGGGGGTACCTATCGTGCCGGTTGTCGCCTCATGCCAAAGCAAAATTAATTTTAACCGTTGGAATAACGGCGTGGTGATTATTGAGATGCTCGATCCCGTACCTACCAAAGACTTCGATAAGTCAGATGTCAAAGCCTTAGTTGCTCAGGTGCATCAATCCATGGCCACTAAGTTTGCACAATTGAGTGAAGAAGCCGAGCAGATGAGTGCCAAAGGCTAAATCTGGATGGAAATCCTAACGGTTCGCTCGATCTCAGCGGGTTTGAGTATATAATTGGCGGCAGATATTTCGGTAGGAGTAAACCATGTCATTACAGCAAGAGTTGCAAGAGCAATTCGAAGAAAACCGCGAAATCGTCGAGGCCTTATTGGCCGATGGTTCCGAGGCCGATGCTATTTATACGATTGAGCACCATTTCTGCTCAACCAATTTTGATAAATTAGAGAAAGCCGCGGTCGACGCCTTTAAGCTGGGCTTTGAAGTGAATGATGCCGAAGAAATGGAGCTCGAAGATGGGGGAACCATTTTCTGTTTTGACGCCATTGCCAAACATTTACTGAATGTCGAAATATTGGATCAAGCCTGTGAGCAATTGATGCAGTTAGCCGATAAGCACCATGTTGAGTACGACGGTTGGGGCACGTATTACATCGGTGACGATGCGGAAAGAGACGAAGACGACGAGCCAGCCGAATCCCCTTGGCATTAATGGGTCGTAAGATTGTAAAACACCGGGCTTGCCCGGTGTTTTACTGTCCGCACCACGCTAAGCGGTTGTACTCGCAGCGGCTTTTGAGGGGCGAGGGGGCTGGCCGCCGGCGCCTATGGTAGCGATTTTATCACCACTTTTGTCTGGGTTTATAGGGTAGCTGCGGCTGTTTGGTTTGACGTTGAGTCGCGATTTTTTGATTGCGACCCAACAACAGTTTGAGTTGGTACCAAGTCTCTCGGCCAAGTAAGCGCGATAACGAGGCAGACCAGCTGCGGTGGGTTGAGAATTTAATCGCCGCCAACGCATCGGGAGAATGTTCAGTTAATTGCTCAATCAATGTGATAGCACAATCCATGGGCTCGGGGCTCACCCGACTGACCAAACCCAGATGATGCGCTTCAGTCGCGGTGATGATATTGGCGGTCATGGTCAGCTCTAAGGCTTTGTCTTTAGGGACTAAGGTGCGCAACATCGCCAAACCTGCCATATCGGGCACTAATCCCCATTTCGCTTCCATAATAGACAAGCGGCACTCTGGACTCGCGATGCGAAAGTCAGCCCCTAAGGCGATTTGCATGCCACCACCCAAACAGTTGCCTTCGATGACGGCAACCACCGGCATGGCTAATCGCTGCCAGCCTAATGACACTCGCTGGGCTAAATTCGCCGCCCCAGGCCGCCATTTGACTAACAGTCGCAACGCTTGGCTTGGGCGCCTCATTACGCTGGCAATATCGAGCCCAGCACTGAAATTGTGCTCGGCACCATGCACTATGACGGCGCGAACATCCCGTCGACGTTTAAGTTGAGTGATGACTCTATCGATAGCTAAAAACATCTCAAAGTTAATGGCGTTGAGTTTTTCAGGGCGATTGAGGCACACATAGGCGACTTGCTTTTCAATGGTAAGCGTGACGAGTGACATACTGACTTTCCTTAGCTGAAACCTCAGAGCTAGGGTGACACTGAGTTTTTAACATTTTTATCACGAGCCATGGTGGTCAGTCCAGTTAAGTTGCTGTTTAACCTTCAACTCGAGATATCCAAATGTAGCGTAAGCAACTACACTTGGGCTATTGGATGTCGATTGAGTGAAGCGGTTTTTGGATGTTAGCTAGCGTCAGTATTGGCTTCACAAGATTTTTAAAGACCTTTATAAGGACATAACACTCCCATGACAACACAAGTGCTTATTTGTGATGATTCTGCCATGGCGCGCAAGCAGATGGCGCGCACACTCCCCCCCGATTGGGATGTCGAGATCACTTTTGCCACTAATGGTGAAGAAGGTTTAAAGGCCATTGTCGAGGGCAAGGGCGAAGTGGTTTTTTTGGATCTCAATATGCCGGTGATGGATGGCTATGAAGTCTTAGAGCAAGTCCAAAAACAAGATTTACCCGCTTTAATCATCGTAGTTTCCGGTGATATTCAGATTAAAGCTCATGAGCGGGTTAAGGCGCTCGGGGCGTTAGACTTTATTCAAAAGCCAGTCAGTGTCGACAGTATTCGTAATATCTTGATGGAATACGGCGTAATCGCTGAAAGCTGTGCTGTCAGTGAGCAAAATACCGAATTGGTCAAGGTTGATTTGCGCGATGCCTGTCAGGAAATCGCCAACGTGGCCATGGGGCGTGCCGCTGATTTGCTGGCCAAACTCCTCGATGTATTTGTGTTGATGCCCATCCCCAATGTGAATGTGCTGGAGGTCAGCGAGCTGACCATGGCGTTAACCTCGGCCAAAGATAACGAGAAGATATCGGCCCTTTGTCAGGGTTTTATTGGCGCCGGCATTCGCGGCGAAGCCTTGTTACTGTTCCATGATTCCTGTTTTAAAGAAATGGCCAAATTAATGCGCTTAAATTTGCCTGATAGCGAAGACATGGAAACCGAAGTATTGATGGACACCGGAAATGTATTAATTGGGGCATTTTTAAATGGCGTCGCCGAGCAACTCGATATGCATTTTAGTCAGTCGCATCCAGTTATTTTGGGGCGTCATTGCAGTTTTGATGAGTTGGTCAGTGAAAATTCATCAAAATGGCAGCGCACCTTGGCAATGGAAATCAACTATCAAATCGAAGATCATCAAGTGCAATGTGATCTCTTGTTGCTCTTTACAGAAGATTCAATACCAACCTTGAGTTACAAACTCGGCTATTTGTTGGATTAAGGGAATAACTATGGCTGACTTGGATGCAATGAATGAACTTCACTGGTTAATCGATATGGTGCAAACCATTGAGGTGGGACTGGTGGTGCTTGATAGAGACTACAACATTCAGTTGTGGAATGGGTTTATGGAAAACCACAGCGGCATATCCCCGAATGATATTAAAGGCGACAACCTGTTTAAACGCTTTCCAGACTTACCTGCCGATTGGCTAAAACAGAAGATGGAAACCGTTTTTACTCTAAAAAATCAAGCATTTATAAGTTATGAGCAACGCCCGTACGTGTTTCAATTTAGTAATTATCATCCGATCACCGGTCAAAGCCGCTACATGTATCAAAACTTAACCCTGTTACCGCTGACCTCGCTCACGGGGAAGGTTAGCCATATCAGTATTATCGTCTACGATGTCACCAGTATGGCGATGACTAAGCGTCAGCTCATTAAAGCCAAGAGCAGCATAGATCAGTTGCAGTCCGCGGACGAGCTGACCGGAATGATGAATCGACGTCATTGGTTACAAGCGCTTGAGCAAGAATTTAAACGCTGTCAGCGTTATCAAAGTAACGCATGTTTGGTGCTGTTTAATCTCGATAATTTTGCCCAAATCAACCATGATGTTGGCTTTGATTGTGGCGATAAGATTTTAGCTTCGGTCGCGCACAAATTAAGCCTAAGTGTGAGGGACACCGATTGCCTCGGCCGCTATGATGGCAATACATTTGCAGTGATCTTACCTAATACACCGCAAGATCAAGCCGAGGTGTTCTGTAAACGCTTTTTGCAAAAACTGGCCACCCATCCATTCAAACTCGATGGCCATTCAATCTTACTCACTAGCAGCGCTGCGGTGGTAGAATTTGGACCGGACTATGATTTGGCGCAGCACTGGTTATTGAAGGCTGAACAGCAGTTAAAACTAGCCAAGAGCAATGGGGGTAATGTTTGCCACAGCGCAGAGTCATGACCCTTAGTCGCCTAAACTGCTGCGGCTAAAACCATAGACTAAGGCCACACATTCTTGCCATGTGCTGGTTTGATTAAGCAGCAACTCTAATTGGTAGTGGCGGTAGCTGTTGGCTGGCTTTTGATATTTCACTGACTGTCGAGCTGCCGCTTGTTGCTTGGATAGCGGATGACCGTCATGGGTTTGAATATCCAGTAGCGGGACAGTTAACGCCATCATTTTCTCGACCAAGCGCTCATTGGCATCTGGCCATGGACTGTAAGGATTGATCACTACGAGCATGTCTGGGGTTGGTAGGCGTTGCTCGCTAAGCATGTTGATCACTATCGCGGCCGTATGATCCATGGCCAATAAAATCCGTTTACCTGGATACTGGCTCCCGATGGCGTCGAGCTGAGTTAATGTCTCGCTTAAATGTTGCTCGCGAGCCGCCATCGCCTCAGTCCACTGCGGCTCGCTCCAGCTCGGACTGGCATGGTTGGGCGCTAAGCTTAATTGGCTTTGGCCGGCTTGGGTGATAGCATCGCCACTGGTGGTGTGCGCCTGCATGGGCAAACTATCGAGCGCTTTGACATTAATGCTGGCCCAGCCGTGGTGGCTGATGGCCTTGCGCAGATGGTTTATTAGCCCAGGATTGTCGGCTTTGGTGCCTGGTGACGCTAACAAAATAATGGCGCCCCGCTGATCTTTGCCTTGCCAAGGGCGGACCAATACGGCTTTGGGTGCTCCCTCAACCTCGATGGATTTCACTTCTTCGGCCGTCAAATAATCATAGGCCGGCAGGCAGGTGGGAGAGAAGCTAGACAAGAGCAGCAGTGCGGCGAAACGCCTTAACGGTAAAGTGAGTGTCGACATCATCCCTGTCATGTAACTAACGCCCTATATCGCCAATAAAATCATACGCTGAAGTATAGAAGTTAGCCGCATAATACAACAGCCCCGCTGGCGGGGCTGGTGTCGTTAAGCTTAAGCGTGGCTGACTAATACCAATCGAATCGCGTCTAACTTTAACGGGCAATCATTGAGATATTGCGCCAATTCAGTCATTTGATTGTCGATATGCTGCAACTCTTCATCACGAATATTGGGGTTGACCGCTTTTAAGGTTTTTAAGCGGGCAAGTTCGTGTCCCAGTTGTTCATTCATGGTGTTGCGGGCGGTGATCAGCAGTTGATCTAGTTGCTGTTGCGCCACTTCTTCTGCCTTGGCAAATAATGGATGCAACAGGGTTTGCGAGGCACTGACCAACTTACCTCCGATATGGCGATTAACCGCACTTAATTGGCGATCAAAGCTATCATAGTCGACGTTAGCGCTAAGATTGTTGCCATTCTTATCCAACAACACCCGGATAGGGGTAGGCGGCAAATAGCGATACACTTGGCTGGCTTTAGGGGCACTGGCTTCGGCTAAATAAATTAACTCAAGGAAAATCGTACCCGCTGGCAAGGCTTTATTTTTTAAGACCGCCACACTGGTGGAACCTGTATCTGAGCCGGTAATTAAATCTAACGCCGTTTGCACTAAAGGGTGCTCTTGGGTGATAAGCGCAATATCGTCACGGGATAACGCGGTGTCGCGATCAAAGGTCACCGTAATGCCATCTTCCGGTAAGCCGGGATACGTTGGGAACATCATGTGCTCGGTTGGCTTAAGGATAATGGTGTTTTCCCCTTTATCCTCTTGATCAACGCCGATGATATCCCACAAACGGATCACAGCCGCGATGAGACTGGTGTTGTTATCGAGTTCGGTTAAGCGCTTCACTAACGCACTGGCCTTGTGACCGCCATGAGAGTTTATCTCTAACAGCTTGTCACGGCCTTGCTCCATGGCGTGCTTGAGGCTCTGATAGCGCGCTTGGGTGTCAGTGATAATGCTATCAATCGTGTCTTGATCGCAGGCAATCAAGGCATCCAATAAGGCCTCACCAAATTCGCTATAAAGCAAGTGGCCGGTAGGACAGGTCAGTTCAAAGGCATTTAATCCTGCCTGATACCAGTGCATTAACTGCTCTTGCGCGGTGTCTTGCAAGTAGGGCAGGTGAATTTCAACGTCATTTTGCTGACCAATTCGATCGAGACGACCAATACGCTGCTCTAATAAATCAGGGTTGAGTGGTAAATCGAACAGTACCAAGTGGCTAGCAAACTGGAAGTTGCGGCCTTCTGAACCAATTTCAGAGCAAATCAGCGCTTGCGCTCCACCGTCTTCTTGGGCGAAGAAGGCACCGGCCTTGTCACGCTCAATGATCGACATGCCTTCATGGAATACGGTCGCCAAAATCCCTTCGCGAGTGCGCAAGGCTTCTTCTAATGCTAATGCGGTTTCGGCTTGGCTGGCGATGATCAGCACCTTTTTACTGCGATGGCTCTTCAAGAAGTCAATTAACCAATCGACCCGTGGATCAAATTTCCACCATGAAGCGTTGTTATCATCGAAGGCTTGGTAAAGTTTTTCCGGGCTCAATACTTGGGCGATTTTTTGTGCTTGGCTCTTATAACCGCCCATCATGGCGTTAACGCGAGCGGCCGTGGCGTATTGTTCTGGCATTTGCTGTGGGTGAGCATGGAAAATACGTTGCGGGAAGCCTTTCACCGACGCACGACTGTTACGGTACAACACGCGGCCAGTACCGTGACGGTCGAGTAACTCTTGGAGCAGGGCGTCGCGGGCAGCACGACTCGCGTCGCTCGCGTCATTGACCGCTTGCAAGTGGGCGTCGACCTCAGAACCGGCTAAAATCTCGGTCAGCTGGCTGATTTGCGCTAGGCTTAATGGCTCGTTGGTAACTAATGAGGCCGCGGCATCGGCCACGTCTTTGTAATGCACTTCTTCTTGTAAGAAGGTGTCGTAGTCATAGAAACGATCGGGATCGAGTAAACGTAACCTAGCAAAATGACTCTGATGGCCTAATTGATCTGGGGTAGCCGTCAGCAATAACACCCCAGGAACCACTTCCGACAACGCTTCGACAATGCGATAGGCGCGGCTTGGCTCATCTTCAGACCATTCAAGGTGGTGCGCTTCATCAACCACCAACAGATCCCAGTCGGCATCCAAGGCTTGATCTAAGCGGCGCTTCTTGCGCAATAATTCCAACGAGCAAATGACCAGCTGCTCGGTATAAAAAGGGTTGTCATGGTCGGCATAGGCTTCGACGCAGCGATCTTCATCGAACACTGAGAAGCGCAAATTAAATCGGCGCAGCATTTCAACTAACCACTGATGGCGTAAAGTATCGGGCACCAGCACTAAGATCCGCTCTGCTCGACCTGTCATTAACTGTTGGTGAATGATCAAGCCCGCTTCAATGGTTTTACCTAAGCCGACTTCATCAGCCAGCAAAACCCGCGGGGCATGCCGACGTCCCACTTCATGAGCAATCCACATTTGGTGAGGAATTAAGCCCACCCGCGGCCCTTGGAGACCGAGCATATCTGAACTGGCTAATTGGTGACGTAGCAGTTGGCTTTTATAGCGCATACCAAAACGATCGAGACGATCAATTTGACCGGCAAACAAGCGATCTTGGGGCTTATTGAAGC
Organism: Shewanella sp. NIFS-20-20; assembly: GCF_019209865.1. Taxonomy (GTDB): domain Bacteria; phylum Pseudomonadota; class Gammaproteobacteria; order Enterobacterales; family Shewanellaceae; genus Shewanella. The sequence continues at coordinate 20,670 of NZ_JAHUTT010000031.1, forward strand.
GAATGTTGTGATTAAGCAGGGTTTCTCTGAGAGTGGTGACTTCACCGGTATCGGTGCGAGGGCCAGTGTAGTAAATGAGTGCATCGCGTTCTTCAACGTCAGCTACCGTCAGGCTCCAGCCTTCGTGGCTTTCGGCGTTGTCCCCCGGGTTGAAAATCACCCGAGTCAGTGGTGCATCGTTACGGGCGAACATGCGATTTTCAGCCGTGGCAGGAAACATCAAGGTCACCATGCGGGCTTCAACTTGTACCACAGTTCCTAAACCAAGTTCTGATTCAGTATCACTTATCCAGCGCTGACCTAAGGCAAACGGCATCTTTTACTCTCATTTGGGGCTAGTCACAAAGGGCGCGAATCTTACACCAATCGGGGGGACTTTAAAACCGCTGGCTTCAGCATAAGACCTCAGCAGTTAAATCTCAAATGTTAACGCCTGTAACCTCGTTACGGCTTGTCATACTTTGGTCACATTTACAGGGTGTGATAGCAGACAAGCCATTAATAAAGGTTTCACAAAACGGTTGAGATTTATGATCGCAGGTGTAGTATTAACAATGACGTAACATTTAAGTGGAGGAATACAAGGTTGTAATTCAGGACGGCACCTTAGGAAAGCAAATTGGAGGCTCCATGGATAATGACAACAGAAAACTATTTGTATTAGATACCAATGTGCTGCTACATGAGCCCTTGGCGATATACTCCTTTAAAGAGCATGATGTCATCGTACCCATGACAGTGCTTGAAGAATTAGATCAGATCAAAGATAGAAAGCGCGACGTCAGCCGCGACGCACGAGTAGCCATTAGAGCCTTAGAAGACATTCTCGGTGGCTCCATCACACCAGAAGACATTATTAAAGGGGTACGCTTACCGCATCGCGAGGGCCATGAAGATGCCGTCGGCACCTTAGGCATTTTCCCTGACCATCAAATCGAGTTTACCATCGGCGCCTTACCCGGCGACAACAACGACAATCGCATTATCAACACCGCATTGCATTTACAGCGTCAATTTCAGCCTCGCCAAGTGGTACTAGTAACCAAAGACATTAATATGCGCTTAAAAGCCAAAGGGGCCGGCATTGAGCGCGTCGAAGATTACCGTACCGATCAACTTATCGATGACATCCGCTTTTTAACCAAAGGTTTTCATCAATTTGATGGCGGTTTTTGGCAGCATCTAGATAAAGTCAGTACCGAGCGCCATGGCCGCAATACCGAACACCTCATTCCTCATACGGCCTTCGCGACCGACGGCTTATACATCAATGAGTATTTATTGGATGAAGACTCCGACTTTTGTGGCCGGGTTATCTCGTCCGATGACACCAATTTGGTGGTGCGCGATCTTGGCCGTAATCGTTTGCTCAATCAGGATGCATGGGGGGTTAAACCTAAAAATATCTACCAAGGCATGGCGTTACATGCCTTGCTCGACCCTGATATTGATTTAGTGATCCTTACCGGCCCCGCCGGTTGTGGTAAAACCTTATTGGCCATGGCGGCGGCGCTAGAGTTAGTGGTTGAGCGCAATAAGTATGAAAAAGTGATCGTGACCCGAAACACCCCCGAAATTGCCGAATCCATTGGCTTTTTACCCGGTACCGAGGAGGAAAAAATGATGCCGTGGTTGGCGGCCATTACCGACACCTTGGAAGTACTGCACAAGAATGACGTTAACCCTAATGGCAGCATGAACTACATTATGGAAAAGGCGAACATTCAGTTTAAGTCGATTAACTTTATGCGGGGGCGCTCGATCCAAAACTCGGTGGTCCTGTTAGATGAGTGTCAAAACCTCACGGCCTCGCAAATTAAAACCATGATCACCCGCATGGGCGAAGGCACCAAATTAATTTGTTGCGGTAACTTATCGCAGATAGATTCGAACTACTTAACTGCGGTGACCTCAGGGCTAACCTACATTGTTGAACGCTTTAAAGACTTTGAGGGCAGCGCCAATATTTATCTCAATGGCGTGGTACGTTCACGTTTAGCTGAATACGCTGAAGAACACTTGTAGCTCATGTCTGCTGGGTGGCGATAACGGCCAGCGAGTTTGATTGATTAAGTTGCAGCTAGAGAAAATGCCGATCTTATCGGCATTTTTGTTGTTATTGGCGTTCAGAGGCAGTGTTTGCTTTGGTATGCTTGTATCTTCCTGATATTATAATTAATCACCGCAAGAGCCTGAGTAACCAAGACAATGAAGCCAAGCGAACCTGAATACCAACTCAAATCGGCCATTCAGAAAAATTATAACTGGGCAGTATTTTATACTTATATCAGTGTGATTTTATTGTCCGGATTTGCCGCTTGGTTAGCCTTTGATGGTGAAAAGCTCAAGTTGATGAACCTGCGCCAAGAGCAAATTGAGCGTCATGTTTCCCAAATTGACATGCTGCTGGAATCGAGTATTCGAGCGGTGACCAGCCTTAAAGATGTGGCCGAAGATCATTTAGAACTCGGCAATGCCACCCGATTTAGTAAACTCCCGCGAGAAGAGAAATTCGCTAAGCAAGGTGATTTTTTTACCTTGTCACCTAACTATGCCACCAATGGTAAACCTTATATCAATATGGGGCGAATTTCTGGGGCTGGCTCCTTGCAAGGCCGTGATGCTGAGTTCTATCAAGAGCTGGAAATGCTGTTTGAGTTGTCGCTATCATTTCCTGTCGCAAAAGAAGCCGTGCCCAAGGCCTCGGCGATTTATTACTTATCTAAGCGTCATCTGATGTCTTATTACCCTTGGCCACAACACGAGCAAGGGTTTGCAGTGGGCTTACTCAAGCGCAGTCAGTTTTTACTGGCCACACCGGAAATGAACCCGCAGCGCAGTGTCTATTGGTCGGAAGCCTATTCTGATCCTGCCAGTAAAGGACTGCTAACTACGTTAGGGATCCCGGTTTATCAAGAGGACGAATTTATTGGTGCTATTAACCTTGATATGACGCTCGCGTCCTTGGTCAAGCAAATGCGCGCCTATTTTAAGATGCCGGGCACGGTGATCTTGCTCGATCAGCAGAACAATATTTTATCTCACAGCGACTTTAAAGAGAGCGATAACAGCCGTGTTTACCATATTAGCCAGCGGATCCCCTCAGAGCTGCATTCATTGCCTGAAGCTGAGCTATTAAATCCTGGCCGCGGCCAGGTGAAAAATGGCTATTACATTCAGGCAATGCCATTGCAAAATGCCCCTTGGCGTCTGTTGTACCTGCAGGATGTTAATGAGCTCTATGAAGAGTCGTGGAGCAAACTTAAAAATACCTTTTTGATCGTGGTCATGGCCTTGTCATTGCTGGTGACCGTGGTGCATTGGCTGACGCGCCGTTCGTTCGTTAATCCGGCCTCAAAGTTATTGTCTCACCTCGAAGGCTGCTCGATTTCACCGCGCAAGCCCCCGCAGGAAATCAGCTCTGGTTGGGAGCCGTGGTTTCAGTTGGTCAGTCGAATTTTTGAAGAAAACCAGCAATACACCGCGCATTTGTCGGAGCAAAATAAACGGCTCGACAACTTAGTGGCTCGGCGCACCGAGCGCCTTAAGGAAACCACGGAACGGCGCGAGCGCGAATATGCGTTACTGCGATCGTTACTCGACTCTATCCCCGAGGCGATTGTCTTTAAAGACAAAGAAGGCCAGTACCTCGGTTGCAACAAGGCTGCCGAGCGTATGCTGGGCTTTACTGAAAGCGAAATGTTGGGGATGTCGGCCGAAGAAATCACCTCGCCAGATCAGGGCGCTCGCATTCGTTCTGAAGATCTGCAAGTGCTGCGCGATCGCACCTCATTACGCTATCAAGAAAAAGCCGTGCTGGCGGGTAAATCTGTGCTGTTAGATACCTTGAAACTGCCGTTCTATAATCGCCGTGGCGAGTTGCTGGGCTTGATCGCCGTGTGGCGCGATGTCACCCGCGAATACGAATCTGCCGAGCAATTACGCTTATCGGAAGAACGTTATCATCTAGCCATGGATGCGGTAGAAGATGGCTTATGGGATTGGTATTTAGATTCTGAGCAAATTATCTGTAACCCTTCTTATTATTCAATGCTGGGCTATCGCAATAATGAATTCCCGGCGCTGCTCAGCACCATAGATAACTTGATCCACCCAGATGATCGGCTGCGGGTTGAGCAATATCGAGAGCAATACCTAGTTAATCCCGTTGGTGCTTATGAAATCGAATTTCGTATGCGCGCCAAGAATGGCGAATACCACTGGATGTTATCGCGTGGGCGGATGGTTGAGTTTTCCCCCGATAGACAACCGAAGCGGATGGTGGGGACTCATAAGGATATTACCCGTCAAAAAATCAACGAGGTGGCCTTGCTTGAGGCCAAACAAGACGCCGAACTGGCTAACCTATATAAGAGTGAGTTCTTGGCCAATATGAGCCATGAGATCCGCACTCCCATGAATGCCATCATTGGCATGTTACAACTGGCTAGCCGCACCAGCTTAACCGTGCAACAAGAAGATTATCTCGATAAGGCCAGTTTTTCGGCGCAATCCTTGCTGCGCATTATCAACGATATTTTAGATTTCTCTAAGATAGAGGCCGGTAAACTCGAGTTAGAGCGGGTGCCATTCCCGCTAGATAAAGTATTAGATCATGCCCTCGATCTGAATGCATGGAAGGCGCAAGAAAAGGGCGTTGAACTGCTGCTATACGCCCCAGTGACTTCGGGGTTAGTGTTAAAAGGCGACCCGTTACGCCTCGGGCAAGTGTTGATTAATCTGCTATCCAATGCGGTTAAGTTCACCCCTTACGGTGAAATTGAGCTGGGTTGTGAAGATGTTGGCGATCGCGATAGCCGCATTTCACTCAAGTTTTGGGTGCGAGACACCGGCATAGGGATCAGCCAAGAGCAACAAGATAAACTATTTGATGCCTTCTCGCAGGCCGATGGCTCCACCACTCGTAAGTACGGTGGCACCGGTCTAGGTTTGTCCATCAGTAAGCACTTAGTGTCCATGATGGGTGGCACGTTAAGCGTGGAAAGTGAACCCGGCAGTGGCAGTATCTTTTCTTTCACCTTGAGTTTTGAAATTGCCGAAGAATTAAAGCCAGCGGCGTTAACTGTGCCTAAGCCATTACAGAAGTTACGTACCTTAGTGGTTGACGATAACCCCAGCGCCTTGCAGATTTACGCCACCGAATTGCGGGAGCTGAATTTCGATGTTGCCACTGCCGCCTGCGGTAGCGAGGCGCTCTATAAGCTTGAACATCATCCGGTCGATTTAATCTTGCTCGATTGGATGATGCCAGAACTCGATGGCTTGCAAGTGGTGCAAGCCATTGATGAAATGGTGACTGATGGCAGTCTCGCGCTGCGACCGGTGATCATCATGATGACGGCCCATAATACCGACCAATTCCCGGCATTATTAGAAGATGAACGTATTCACGCGGTCTTGCATAAGCCGTTTAAAGCCTCGACCTTGTTCGATGTCATCATGAAGGCGTTCGAGCAATCGAAACCGGTCAAAGAAGCGGCCGCCACGGCGACGACGGTTGCGGTCACTGAAGACACAAAACCTGCGCAGATCTTATTGGTCGAAGATAACTTGATTAACCAACAGGTGGCCAGTGAGCTGCTCAAGAGCGCGGGCTACCAAGTCGATGTGGCTGATAATGGTGAAATCGCCTTAGCGATGATCATGCCGGGCAAATACGATGTGGTATTGATGGATATTCAAATGCCAGTGATGGATGGCTTAACGGCTACCCATGAACTTCGTAAAATTTATTCCAGCCAAGAATTGCCGATTATTGCCATGACAGCCCATGCCATGAGTGGCGATAAGGACAAGAGTCTGGCCGCTGGGATGAACGCACATATTACCAAACCTATTGTGCTAACCGAACTGTTCGAGACCATAGAGTATTGGTTGTCTCAAAAAAGCGCATAACAGCAGTAATGCGAGCAGAGCGGCGCTAGCCATTGGCACGGCAATGATCATTGGGTATCACTTGCCTTTAAGCCCGACTCTAGGATAGGGTTAACCGATAAAAACAAAGCGGCGCAGGCCGTTTTGTTGCCACTGGCGCCCCATCCAAGGAGTTGGAATGAAGCTTAGCCTTACCCCCTTAATGAGTGCACTCTTATTGAGTGTGCCAACCATGGCCCCCCTCGCGGAGGCCTTCAGTCAAGAGCGTTCCTCAACGGCATTTTTAGGGCTTGATTATCAGGCCGATGGCCAGTTATTACTGCAACTGGATGCGGATGCCATTGCCTTTAATCAGCCCTTTATCTTATTGACTGCCTTGCCCCATGGGGTGGGTTCTAATGATATCGGCCTCGATCGTGGTCAATTGGGTTGGACCCGCTTAGTGCAATTTGAGCGCCATGGCGATTTTTTGCGACTGGTGCAATTGAATACTCGCTACCGCGCCGACAGTGACAATGCCGCTGAACAGCGCGCGGTCGAGGAAGCCTTTGCTCAGTCAGTACTGTGGCAAGGCCGTATCAGTGGCACCCCAGCCACAGTCGATATCAGCTCGTTAGTGCTGGCGGATTTACACGGTGTCAGTGCTCGGCTTGCCGCAACCAATCAAGGGCAATATCAACTGGATGTGGGGCGTTCATTGATCTTACCCACCGGCGTAAAAGCCTTTGAGCGCAATGCCGATGTCGACGTATCGCTGACCTTCAGTGCGGCGGTGGCTGGCCCGGAAGTGGCGCAAGTCGCCCCCGATGGCCAGAGCCTGACCGTGCGTATGCGCTACTCTTTTATCCAGTTACCTGACGACGGTTATCGTAGCCGCGAATACGACCCCATGAGTGGCTATTTGTCTGACAGTTATTACGATTACGCCAGCGCCATTACCTCGCCACTGGAGCAGCATAGGTTGCTGCGTCATCGCCTCGAGAAAATTACCCCAGGCCCTGCGCCCTCAAAAGTGGTAAAGCCCATTGTCTATTATCTTGACCCCGGGGTGCCAGAGCCAATGCGTACCGCCTTGCTCGATGGCGCATCATGGTGGCAGACGGCCTTTGACAAGGCTGGCTTTATTAACGGCTTTCAAGTGAAAATGTTGCCTGAAGATGCGGATCCCCAAGATGTGCGTTATAACGTGATCCAATGGGTGCATCGAGCCACCCGTGGTTGGTCCTATGGCGCAGCCATTACCGATCCGCGTACGGGCGAAATCATCAAGGGGCATGTCACCTTAGGCAGTTTGCGGGTGCGACAAGATCATTTAATTGCCCGCGGACTCACTGCCGGTTGGCCAGATAGAGACGAAGCCGCCAGTGCTGCGCTGAGCTTATCCTTGGCCCGCCTCAAGCAACTATCGGCCCATGAAGTGGGTCATACCTTAGGCTTAGATCATAACTTCGCCGCCTCCAGTAACTCCAATGCCTCCGTGATGGACTACCCGCATCCCCGCATTGAACTTAACGGCGAGCGCATTGACATTAGCCACGCCTACACCGATGCACTAGGGCGCTGGGATGATTACGTCATTGCCTATGGCTATGGGGAGGTTGGCCCCAATAACGCCAAACATTTACAGCAATTGCAGCAACAGGCCATCAATCAAGGATTAAGATACATAGGAGAAGCGGACTCGCGCGCGCCCAGTGCCAGTCATGCCTATGCCAGCCTGTGGGATAATGGTGCCGATCCGGTTGCCGAGCTTGAACGGCTTCAACAAGTTCGCGCGCAAGCCCTTGCTCAATTCAATCCCGATGCCATATTAGCCGACGAGCCGCAAGGGGAGTTAGCCGATGCCTTAGTGCCGATTTACTTACTCAGTCGCTATCAAATTAGCGCCGCGGCCAAGTTTATTGGTGGCACAGATTACACTTATCAAAGTGGCCAGCAACGTTGGGATTTTGTGGCGCCAGAGCAGCAGAAGCAGGCCTTAGACGTGCTGTTGCAAACATTAAGTCCCGCCGCACTGCGTGTGGATGATGACTTGATGCGCACCTTAGTCCCCAAGGCCGGTAATTATCAGATCAGTCGTGAAAGTTTTGGTTCGAGTCTTGGGGTGATGAGCGATCCGTTAGCCATGGCCGAAGCCTTGAGCCGACATACCATTAGCGCCATATTGCAGCCGCAACGCTTGAATCGCGTATACCAAGCGGCCATGACCGATCCTGAGCAGCTCACCTTAAGCTCACTATTGGCTGCCTTGCAACAAGCAACCTTAGAGCAGGATAGCGCTGGCCGTGATAATAAGGCCATCATGCAACGGGTGAATGCCGTGATGGTCGAGGAAGTGTTGGCTGCCTATCACCACGCCGACACCAGCAGTGAAGTGCGAGCCTTGCTGTTAATGGAGCTGCGTAATATTGAGCAAAAACTCCAGCGCCTAGCTAAGCGCAGCAGCGATGAAGACGCGGCCCATTATCAATGGTTGTTATTAGGTGTGAGTCAGGGGATTAGCGACCCCACTTTGCGGCTGTTCCCCGTGCCGGCAGCGCTGCCACCGGGGTCCCCGATTTAGGCGCGCCTCGGTGTTTGGCTTGCCCCGCACGCGGGGCAAGCCGTTAGCGCTCGGCGTTTAATGAGTTTGTCAACGGATTACTAGGCGAGCTAACGCCTAAGCGCTGGGCTAAAAAGTAGCAGCCTATTCCCATCAACAGATTGCAGATCGGCAAGGCCGCCAACAATCCGGCCACCCCAAAAAGCTCAGCGCCTAGCCAGGCCATGGGTAACATCAACAGAAATAATCGACAAAGGTTAATCACCAAAGAGGCCATCGGCTTGTGATAGGCATTTAAACTGGTGGCCACAATAATCACGACCCCTAACGGCCCGTAGGCCAGTGGCAATAACACGATATACAGGTGTAGCCACTCAATCACTCGAGCATCGGTCGAAAACAGGTGTGCGATCGGATCGGCTAACAAGGCGATGGGCAGGTACAGCAAGGTCTGAAACACCAGCACAAACTTAAGCGCCAGCATTAACGCCTGATGGGCGCGTGCCGGCTGGTTGGCACCAAGATTTTGGGCAATAAACGGTACTAAGCTTGACGAGAGCGCCATCACCCCCAGCAATAAAATCGATTCTAAGCGAGTCCCAGCTCCAAACGCTGCCACGGCATTCATGTCCATCCGAGCTAGAATGGCCATCATTAATGCATTAAACATGGGATTAATTAGATTAGTCAGGGTCGCTGGCCGCGCGATATGCGCTAACAACTGCCAGTTGTACTTAAGGCGCACAATGCAACATCCACCCCAGGTGACTAACTTGCGTTTAAACAGCAGTAAATACCCTGACCATGACAGCGCCAACACCCAAGAGATCAATGAAGCAATGGCTGCCCCTTGAATCGCTAAACGTGGGAAAGGACCTAGGCCAAAAATGAGTAGCGGATCGAGCACCAAATTGATTAACGCCGCCAGCGCCATGATTTTAGCGGGCGAGCGAGTGTCACCAGTTGCCCGCAATCCTTGGTTACCCACCATGAGTAATACTAACAGTGGCGAACCGAGATACCAGACCAACATATATTGATGGATCAGCGCTAACGCAGCGGGGGTGGCCCCTAACAGGGTAAATAACGGAGTAATAAACACATAGCCCAATAGGGCGAGGAGCGCGGTTAAGCTAAAGGTCAGCAGCAAAGCGTCGCCGAGGAACAGCTTGGCTTTTGAGGCATTGCCCGAGCCAATCAAGCGCCCAAGTTGAGTCGCGACCCCAGCGCCAATACCGATGGCAATACTGGCAACCACTAACGTCATGGGAAAGGTAAAGCTGATGGCCGCCAACGGCAGCGTGCCTAACTGACTAATAAAAAAGGTATCGACTAGGTTGAAGCCCAGCACAGTTAGCATGCCTAATAGATTAGGAAGGCTCATGTTCAGCAGTACACGACTGATGGGTGCCGTTAGCAACCCGTGTCTGTCTCTCATTCAATACTATCTATCGGCTTAAGGAAGGGTCATATTAGCAGGAAAGATCAGGTGAGCCAAAGCCGCAACCCCTAATCAATGAGCCGATAGCGGGCCAATATCACCAGGCTGCTATGGTCCGCACCGCGCAAGGCCTGAGCTTGAGGGTGAGTGACTCTCGCGAACAAAGGCATTGATAAAATTCTTAAAAAAAATCCATCTTCACACTTGAATCTTGGCTAGACGTCCCCATTAAGTACACATCAGATGAGGTACAAACGGGATTTGTATCCATCAATAATCACCCCCAACCTATTTTGGGCAAAAAAATCATTAGGAGAGTCCATAGATGAATATTCGTCCATTACATGATCGCGTTATCGTTAAGCGCTTAGAAGTTGAATCGACTTCTGCTGGTGGTATTGTGCTGACCGGCAGCGCTGCTGAGAAGTCAACTCGCGGTGAGGTTCTGGCTGTGGGCAATGGCCGCATCCTCGAAAACGGTACTATTCGTCCTTTGGATGTGAAAGTTGGCGACACCGTCATCTTCAATGAAGGTTATGGCGTTAAGAAAGAAAAGATCGATGGCGAAGAAGTGCTGATCTTATCTGAAGCTGACGTGATGGCTATCGTTGAATAACCACTCGACATTTCCACTGAATATTAAAAATTAAGGATTATCAAGATGGCAGCTAAAGAAGTTAAATTTGGTAATGACGCCCGCGTAAAAATGTTAGCCGGCGTTAACGTATTAGCTAACGCAGTTAAAGTCACCTTAGGACCCAAAGGTCGTAACGTGGTATTAGACAAGAGCTTCGGCTCACCACTGATCACCAAAGACGGTGTCTCTGTTGCCAAAGAAATCGAACTGGAAGACAAGTTCGAAAACATGGGCGCACAAATGGTGAAAGAAGTTGCTTCTAAAGCCAACGATGCGGCTGGCGACGGTACCACCACGGCAACCGTATTGGCACAAGCTATTGTCACTGAAGGCTTAAAAGCCGTGGCTGCGGGTATGAACCCAATGGATCTGAAGCGCGGTATCGATAAAGCCGTGATTGCTGCGGTTGCTGAGCTGAAAAACTTATCACAAGAATGTGCCGACTCTAAAGCTATCGCTCAAGTAGGGACTATCTCTGCTAACTCTGACGAGTCTATCGGTCAAATCATCGCTACTGCGATGGAAAAAGTAGGTAAAGAAGGCGTTATCACCGTTGAAGAAGGCCAAGCGCTGGAAAACGAACTGGACGTCGTTGAAGGTATGCAGTTCGACCGCGGCTACCTGTCTCCTTACTTCATCAACAAGCCAGAAACTGGCAGTGTTGAATTAGATCAACCGTTCGTGCTGTTAGTCGACAAAAAAGTGTCTAACATTCGCGAATTGCTGCCGATCCTTGAAGGTCTGGCAAAAACCGGTAAGCCATTACTGATCGTTGCCGAAGACGTCGAAGGCGAAGCCTTAGCAACGCTGGTGGTGAACAACATGCGCGGTATCGTTAAAGTGGCGGCCGTTAAAGCTCCTGGTTTCGGTGACCGTCGTAAGGCCATGTTGCAAGACGTAGCGATCCTGACTGGTGGTACTGTGATTTCTGAAGAAATCGGTTTGGAACTGGAAAAAGCCACCTTAGAAGACTTAGGCACTGCTAAGCGCGTGGTGATCACCAAAGACAACACCACCATCATCGATGGTAATGGTGACCAAGAGCAGATCCAAGGCCGTGTGGTACAGATCAAGCAACAAATTGAAGAGTCAACCTCAGACTACGACAAAGAAAAACTGCAAGAGCGCATGGCGAAATTAGCTGGCGGTGTGGCAGTGATCAAAGTCGGTGCTGCGACTGAAGTTGAAATGAAAGAAAAGAAAGCTCGCGTTGAAGATGCTCTGCACGCAACTCGCGCCGCTGTTGAAGAAGGCGTGGTTGCTGGTGGTGGTGTTGCATTAATTCGCGCCGCCTCTAAGATTGGCGAGCTGGACGTGATCAACGAAGATCAAAAGCACGGTGTGGTTATCGCCCTGCGCGCCATGGAAGCCCCACTGCGTCAAATCGCGACTAACGCCGGTGAAGAAGCGTCAGTGGTAGCTAACACTGTCAAAAACGGTAACGGTAACTTCGGTTACAACGCCGGTAACGACACCTATGGTGACATGTTAGAAATGGGTATTTTGGATCCAACCAAAGTGACTCGTAGCGCATTACAGTTTGCCGCATCAATCGCCGGCCTGATGATCACCACCGAAGCTATGGTGTGTGAATTACCACAAGAAGCTGCAGCTCCAGACATGGGCGGCATGGGTGGTATGGGCGGTATGGGCGGCATGATGTAAGAATCAGCCCAAAAATACAATCCAACAAAAACAAATAGTTAGGTGGTGGTGTGACACGTTTTGTAGAACGGAATGTATCACGTTTTATATCTCGAAAAACAGTCTAATTTCTGACTGATTGAGGTCTATCTAACTTGCCCCTCAGAGGCTACTGAGTTTAACCACTTGGTAGCCTCAATCCTGCTCAAAACAAAATCCTCCCTGTATCGCATTCTAAGCTACTTTAAAACACCAAGTAGTACCATCGCATTCCTGCACCTCCAAAAGCCTCTTAAAATCGCTTACGGAGCGTTTTAGAGCCGTATTGGATTGATTTGTGAGGTGGTGTTATTAGGTTTGTTGAGAATTACCCCTTAAAACGCCCTGTATGCAGTTCTAAGCGTGGTGGGTGTGTGGTGTGGACTTCTAGCCCGTCTTAGTGGCTCTGAACGAAGTGAAGAGACACTTGATGTTATTCCTTGATGATTACCTCAAGATTCCTTTAAGTAATCTTAAAGATATATCAAGACTCATTTAGTAGTCCAAAGGGGATTAACTTAGGGAGTATCACTTGAGGGGTTACACAAGGGGATTCATCAAGTGACTTCCAAGCGGTAATAACCACTACAGATAATCACTATCAAGACACATAACCTCAAGGGTTAACCAAGTGGTACAGCCACCACAAAGACTAACAAAACCTTGAGGTTCTTTTAGGGACGACCCTAGGGGGGAGGGTGTGGGGTGTAGACACTCCTTAGCGATTGCGGCGTCCCATTACTTACACAAAATATGTGTTTTAAAAAAGTTGAAATTTTATGCGTATTCTTCTAACTCTTCATCAGGCGCTAGGTGACTCCAACAAACCTCACAAAGAGACCATAAATCAATGGTTTTGCCTTTGTTTTCGTGGCCACATTCACCGCATTTGCAGACTTCAAGAATACCAACTGAGTTAATCATTTATTCAATCTTTTTTAATTTTTATTTATCGTGGGATTGCAGCATACGCAAGCTTATCCGCTTCTTCATTTAGAGGGTTTCCATTATGACCCTTGACCCATTCCCAAGACACGTTTAGGGCTTGGTTTAATGCGTCCAACTCTTGCCATAAATCAGCGTTCTCCACGGGCTTCTTAGAGGCATTACGCCACCCGTTACGCTTCCAGTTCTCTAACCATTCAGTAATCCCCTTGACCACATACTGACTGTCTGAGTAGACCACCACTGGATTATCTGGATAACGCTTTTGTAGTTCTTCAAGAGCCTTAATCGCTGCGGTTAATTCCATGCGGTTGCTGGTGGTCTGTAACTCACCTCCAGACCTCTTTAAACGCTTCTCACCCCTAGCCAATACAAAGCCCCAACCACCTCGTTTCTCTTGAGTGATACACGCTCCGTCTGTGTATGCGTAGTTGGTTTCAGTCACGTTGATTGTTTTTGTTGTTGTCATACTAGGTCTTGCTTCTTAGCGTCAGCAAATAGACGCTTAACGGTTGATTCTGATACGTTTAATGCTTCTGCTGTCTTGGAGATTGAAAGCCCCTCAGAGCGTAACTTAGCTACTTTCTTAGCGGTTGCTTTGACTGGACGACCAATCACTTTACCTTGCTTTCTAGCCCTTGCTTGTCCCTCAATGGTGCGTTCCCTAATACGATCTCTTTCAAACTCAGCAAACGCAGTAAACATACGCAACATTAACTTACCCTCTGAGGTCGTAAGGTCTCTTGTTGGTAGGTCTAGGCTGTGTACCTTAACGCCAATCTCTAAGAGCATTTCAATGGTCTGCTGTACGTCTATGTTGTCACGCCCTAAGCGGTCTAACTTCAAGACCACCAGCGTATCTCCTTTCATGAGTTTATGTTCAACCATAGCTTTAAAGCCTTTACGCTCCATTGCACAGACTGAACCTGATACTGTTTCCTCAACCACGAAAGAGCTATCAACCTCGTACCCCTTGTCTTTAAAGGCTTGCACTTGGTTTTCTGTGGTCTGCTCCGTTGTGGATACACGGCAATAAAAATAAGTTCTGTTACTCATACTCCCTCACTTGAAAATTAAAAGTAGGGTCATTTTATGCGCCTAGCTTAAAAAGTCAATAGGGGTATTTTTGAACCCCTAGCTGCTTGGTTCAGGTAAAGGGGTTCATAAACGAATGTTTTTGAGCTAGGCATAGCCTGACCACTCAATCAACTAGCCACTCTCTTTCAACTTGGTTAGCAATTACCGTAGCGGATTCTAAGAGCTTCTTAACGTCACTCTTAGCGTAATAGCCGTAACTCATGGTTTGCCCTGCTTTGTGCCCTACAAGCGTAGCTGTCTCAAATTCTTCCACTTTGGCTCTTTGTGCTGCGGTTGTGTAGTGAACACGTAGAGAGTGGAAAGACCTTGTTTTATCGTCTGTGATTCTCTCGACTTTGAAACGGGAGAATGCACGACCTGTCGTTTTTGTTTCAATACAAAGGGGTAGTGTTATGTCGTCCACTTGAGGCGGTAGAGGGACAACCCTCACGCCTGATGCGGTCTTACTCTTTTTTATGACCATACACCGCACACCATCAATTAACTCCTCATGTGCGTTACATATTTCGTTTAGACGTGCCCCTGTAAACAGACCTAACCTAACAACATTCTTAATGTTTTCAGGGCATTCCCTTAGTATTTGCTGTAACTGATGTTTGCTAAATAGTTGCTTTTGCTGTGTACCCTCACCACGATATTTACTCAAATCATGGTCACAGAAAGGGCTAATCTTCTGGTCTATCTCACCTAGCTTGTAAGCGTGAACCCATACAGATTTAAGACGGCTTAAATGCGCTGTAATTGTTCCGTGTGCATACTCTTGACCTAGATAGTCTACATACTCGACCACTTGTTTTTTGTGTATTTCTCTCAGGGGTATGTCTCTGGCTTTTAAGAACAATAAGAATCTTTCAGTAGCGTTTCTCAGCTTGCTAACCGTGTCAGGCGTAGCGTTACTACTACGACCTAATAAACTATTTAGCCCCTCCAAAAGCGTGTATGAGTAAGCGTGTTGGTTGTCTCCGTAAACCTCTTGCCTAAAGGCTGCTTTTGCAATGTCATTACGTGGTAGCACATCGTCAAAATCAATAGCTGAATCATTGGCTTGTAGTGCCCCAACATAAGGCTTTACTTGCTCAAGATATTGCTTGAATTGCATTCTGTCAGGGCTGTAAGCGCCTTGCAGTTGTGCAGCTAGTTCCCCGTTGAGCTTGTCACGTTTGATGCGTGCAGCTTTGACAGAACTGGTCTTTAAACTGATGGTTATATTTGTTTTGTTTGGGTAAAGGTGCTTGAGGTCTTTAGGTACTCTACGACAATAGACCCAAGTGTCGTGGTGAAGTTTTAGATAGCGGTTATTTGCTGATTTGCTGTTAGTTGACATAGGTATTAAACACTCGATAAGTTGCACGTAGTGTATCACGCCTTGTGTCCTGTAGCCCTTTGATAATAGGCTTTCCCAGAGGTGGTGGGGTTTTGGGGCACTTTGATGTAACCCAGTCCGGCCTTCTGTAGCCATTATACATCAACGGTTTATTAAAAGGTGTTATACACCAATGTTATACAGTTGAGTGCTGCAAAAAGTTGTCACCGAAAGGGGAGTCGTAAGGCTCCCTTTTTGTTACCCATAGAAAAATTAGCGTTGACGAATATTAATTGAGAAGTCCAAGGAGGAAGAATGTCACCAACAGAGAAGCAAGTTGGGTTGCTCTGTCCAATCTGTGGTAACGACCAGTTTGCATACGGTGATGATGAAAGGGTTAAGTGCTCTGAGTGCCGAGGGTAAGCTGATGTTGCAAATGTTTTCAGCCTTCGCAGAGTTTGAGCGAAACCGTATCAGAGCGCGAACAAAAGAAGGTCTTGAGCGAGCTAAAACTCAAGGGAAAAAGCTGGGCCGGCCAGAAGCCCATGCCACCACTCAAACAGTGCAAGTAAAAAAAAGCAGAGGGCTTTTCTCAATCAAAAACGGCAGAGGCACTAGGGCTGGGATTAGCCACAGTGAAAAGGCATTGGAATAAGTAAGCGTCCAGCATTTTTATGCTTTCCCAGCAGACCTAGCTCTTACGGCTGTTAGAGTGCTCACCCATTTCTGCCCTTAAAAGTATTAGCTTAGCGCGATGTGTCATAAAAAGGATAATGTTTAGCCTTAGTTTCTCTATCTGTTATCAACATAACAGAATGTGGTAAGTGACGGTCTTTTTTAATGTTTAAAATTTAAGGTGGTCTACTGGACTTTCTGTGTTAACAAATCTTGTACCCAATACGTGAGTGTAAATTTCTGTTGTTTTTACATCAGCATGTCCGAGCAAGTCTTGAACTGTTCGAATATCAGCACCGCTTCGTAAAATCTGAGTAGCAAAAGAATGACGAAATGTATGTGAGGTAACACGTTTAGCTATACCACTCATAATTACCGCTTGGCGTAATTGCTTGCGGTAAGCGGTTTCGTGAAGGTGGTGTCGGCAAACATAGCCATCGTAGGGGTGTTCGCAGCGAACTGATGATGGAAAAATATATTGCCACGATAAATCGTTAGCTGCACTCCCGTATTTTCGGATAAGCGATGCTGGCAATGAGGTGAGGCCGAACCCTTCACACTGATCGAGTTGGTGTATTTGTTTTGCTTGTTCAATTTGTTTAGTCAATATGCTATCAAGGGAATGCGGTAATATGGAATACCGGTCTTTACCACCTTTACCTCTGAAAACAAAAAGGGTGTGATTATCAAAATTAATGTCTTTTATCCGCAACTTTAACGCCTCATTGATTCTTAAGCCGCAGCCATAAAGTAACGCTGTGATAAGCCAATATTTACCTGATAAGTTGGCTAAAATCTGCTGCACTTCTGCTTGACTCAGCACCGTTGGCATCCGCTGAGGCTTTTTGGTGAAGGAATAAGCTAAACCATTAATTTCCCTCTTGATAATATGTTTGTACATAAAGATCAGCGCACACAAAGCTTGGTTTTGAGTTGCACTGCTGACTTGCCGAATGTTGGCAAGGCTAGAAAGAAATTGTTCGATTTCTTGGTTACCCATATCAATTGGATGTTTTTTGTTGTGGAAGTAGATGAACTGTCGTGTCCAATAAAGATAAACCTTCTCAGTTTGCAGGCTATACCGCCGAACCCTTAATTCCGCTCGGATTGATTCAATAAAGGGAGATGTTGCCATTTTTTTCACCACAACTGTGTTTATATACAGTTATAATGCTGTGGTGATGAAAAATCCAGCAAACAACCTAGAGATCGAGTAAAAAAGTCTCGCTTTTTTCTCCATGAAAAATGTAATTGTTTGAAAAATTTACCTTTAATTTCACGGTGAATCTATATGTCGCGCCATTAGTATTCTCGGTATGTAGAAGTCTCGCTTTCTCTTGAGAAGAATCTCTTGAAAACTGCGCTATAACAGTGCTAACTTGTTGGCATATATGAATTATTTATCTTTGGCTTTCGAATTCTTAGCTGTTTCTGGTTTGGGTGTAACGAGAAGTCCGGGTAATACACTGTTAGGGCAAGGGAGAATTTTAGTGCCAGTAAGAAGTTTTGATTTAGCTAGTATAGAGTCTTTGTCAAAGATATTGGGAGACACATCCCAAGGGCTTACTGGCTCTGAAATATCCAAATTCCTTGCAGAATGTAATGTCCCCGATCCAGGTCTTAATTCTACAAAGTGGAGGCGGCTATACGATTCACTATCGCAAAAGCAACAAAATGATCGGTGTGCAAATAATATCGTGTCCTTCATTCAACATGTAATGCGACCGTCGAGACATTTCGATAATCAAGAGTGGTTTGAGGATACCAGAGCTAAATTAAATAAAGTGTTGTCCTTTGAGGGGCTTGAGCTTGAGGAGGCTGGCAATGTAAAGCAGGTGCTCAAAACAAAGACCATATCAGAGTCGGAGGCTAGAGCAACTAAGCTCAAGCAGAATCTACTGTCTAGGCGTGTTCATACAGATGTCCTTTACTTTTGTAGAGCTGAATTGTTAGTAGATAATTACTTCCACGCCGTATTTGAAGCCACAAAAAGCATCGCTGAGAAGATCCGTTCTAAAACTGGATTAACTTCAGATGGCTCTGCTTTAGTTGACGAGGCTTTTTCGTTTAAAAGCAAAATACCCCATTTAGCCTTGAGCTCATTGCAAACTGAGAGTGAGCAGAGCGAACAAAAAGGCTTTGCTAACTTATTAAAAGGTATATTTGGTACTTTTCGGAATACGATAGCTCATGCGCCCAAAGTAACGTGGATAATTGAAGAGCAAGATGCTTTGGATATACTATCAACTGTTTCATTAATTCATAGGCGTCTGGATGGTGCAATTGAAGCCCAAAAAATGTACCAAGGCAGGCCCTAACAAGCGCATGTTGTCGGACTGGTTTTCCGCTGCGCTCCAAACCAGCCGCAAATGCGGGCGTTACACGGCTAAAGTGGTTCAATGGAAAATTATCACGATTCTTTTAAAAAATATGAGTCTGTGCTTTTAGAATGTACAAAGCTGTCTCAAGAGTATGCTGGAATACCATCACCAACCAGTTCTCATTTTTATGCTTCGCTGTTGTTTACGAAGTTATGTAATTGCGCTCACTCCATTGGTCGCTTGGCTCCAAAACCCGACCAGATTGGTAAGGATGCTCACTGGGATTACAGTTCTGTTGCATCTTTAACTAGAGATCTTATTGAGTGTTATCTTACTTTTTATTACCTGTGTATTGATAAATGCTCAAGTGAAGAGTGGAATGCTCGTTGGCAATTGATGAATCTACACGATCATCTATCAAGGGTTAAAATGTTCAATGCGTTAGGCATGGACTACGAGGAAAAGGAAGAAGCTAAGAGCGTAAAAAATGAAGTCATAGAAAATTTAAAATCAAACAAATGGTTTCGTAAATTATCTGATAAACAACAAACACACTTTTTAAAAGGCAAAAATGCCTTTTTCAAAAGTCAGGATGAAATTCTGACTGCAAGTGGTGGTAACGTCTCAGACTTCAGGTTTAAATACATATTTGCATCTAACCATACCCATACTTTCCCTATGGGCTTCTATAGAATGGCTGATGGTAATAGAGGTCGTGGTGTCGAATCACAAGTAGAGATTCAATACACAGGACTTTGTTTAGAGTGGGTTTCGGAGTATTTGCTTAAAGCAAAAGCAGAATTCGGCGGTAAATTTGAAAACCAGAAATAGTGTAACCTGCCGTGTAACAAGCGCTTCAACAAGGGCAAATACTGGTTGGCTCCTACGCTGCGCTTCGGATATTAGCCAACCAGCATTTGCCTGTTAAGCGGGCGTTATATGCTCGTGTGGGAGTAGATATTGAGCTCAAATTTCAACTACCGAATTGATGCTCCATTTAGCGAAAAGAACCGCTTTTTTAGGGTATGCGTTTATCTTGTCTTATTGCCGTTGTTTACCGGATTAAGCACAGGAATGATCTATGTATTAGGTGACTTGATGAATTTTGATATCAATGAACCTATTCGTAGCAGTGAGTTATCAGGTATAGAAATAACAATGTTTTTTGGTAGTTTTGGCCTTGTCATGTTAGCGCTTTTTGGCTTGATGCTATTCATCGCCAAAAAAACGTTTCAGAGGTTCAAAATTTAATGCAATCGCATATAACAAGCAAAGCCAGCCGACGCATACAGCGCGGCTGCTTTGAGCGTTAAGTGGCTTGGAGGCCGCATTTGATATTCGAATTTATTAGAAGCCTTTTTTCCTTCGATCTGCTGGTAGAGTTGAGTGAAAATAAAATCACTATGCAGAAATTTTCAACCGGGCAATTTATTGAAATTGAACCTTGGATAGCGTTGGAAGGCGCAAGGGGAAAAGAAAAGATTAAGGCTATTGGTCGAGAGGCTAAATCATTATCGGGGCCAACTGTTCAGACAACGAACCCTTTTTCACACACAAGAAGTTTTATCGGAAATTTCATGCTAGCTGAAAAAATTTTACAGCATGGCATTTTTACTTTTAATAACTCAAAGTTAAGAGCTGCGCCGAGAGTAATCATGCATCAACTAGAAAAAACTGACGGTGGTCTCAGTGATATAGAGGATCGTGTTTTACGTGAACTTGCAAGCGGGATAGGCGCAAGGGAAGTGTTGATCCATACTGGCAGTAAAATCAATGTGCGTGTCCAGAGCTATGATGATGTTAAAGCTAAAATCAAAGCCACTTAACAAGTTACTTAATTTTGTTCCGGCCACAAACAGCGTGGCCTCCACGGGACTGCCTACGCTGCGCTGCGGCAGCCCATTAGTAATGCGTTATAAATATAGTCAAAATCATCGCTAGGGAGCAGCAATGATAATTAGCAATAAATTAGAACCTGGAGATTTAGGTCATATCGTTAAGCAACATGGCTTACTCTATTCCAAAGAGTATGGGTATGACGTTACCTTTGAGGCATATGTTGCCGAACCCTTAGCTCAGTTTGCAAAACGTAATTGTAAACGGGAACGAATCTGGTTAGCCCGACTCAATGGCGAATTGGTCGGTACGATTTGTATTTGTGAAAATTCAAATACTGAAGCTCAACTTCGCTGGTTCTCAGTAGACCCAAAGGCTCGCGGCAAAGGTTTAGGGAAAACTCTAATTGAGCAGGCACTTAATTTTTGTATTGCGGAAAACTACTCCAAAGTAATTCTTTGGACGGTTGCAGGCTTGGCTGCTTCAAAGTCTCTTTACATCAAAAATGGATTTCAGTTAATCCATGAGGAAAAGTGCAAACTTTGGGGGCAAGCTCAGCTTGAACAGTGTTACGAAAAATATTTATAACAAAGCATTTAAGAGTGATTCCCAACGCTTGGCATTTTTCATTCCATCGTTGGGCTTTGTGTTTACGGTGGCGTGGTTTAGGCTAGATGGTAGCGTTGCTCACACCTTAATGCGGCGTTATAAGTCTAAATCTAGCATGGAGTGCTAATGTCAGAATCATGTAGTTGCGGCGAGAAGGTCGAAATTGGTGCAACAGTTAAATTTCATTGTAAAACCTGTGCAAGTGTTATTGAAAAATTCACGGTGAAAAAGCCACTGAAAGCTGCAGGTATAGCGGCGATACTTGCTTACGGTGGTAGTCAATTTATTGATTATGCAATAACCGATAACCGTTATCCTCTAGACATCGAATACGCAGTTTTAGAAGCGTGCTCTAGTTCATATAAGGAACCGCTATCATATAGCAGTTATGGTTCCAAGAAGAAGTTATGTCTTTGTGCTTTTGAGGATACGATGAACGAAATTTCATATATTCGATACAAAGTTGATGAAGAAGGGTTTTTGAAAGCTTTTGAACCGAATGTTGAGCAATGTAAGTAGCTTGGGCAAGCCCAAGCTACTTTTATTTAATCATCCAAGTAATCGTCGTTGTTTGGATTATGGGCATCAGCCCAGTCATCCATATCAGCATCATTATTCGGATTATTGATATCTGACCAAAGGTCTAGCTCCTCGTCAGACATAGTTGATGTATCTGGCATAGATCCCCCTACTTGCTTTTTGGTGGATTGTTACCGCGATCACCGCCAGAAGGATTGCCAGTTTTACTTGGACCGTTAGGTGGAGGAGTGGAGCCTGATTGGCTTGCTGCAGATTGCGCTCTTCCAGCGAATGATCCTTTTGGGACAACTCCGCCATTTGCTTTTGCAGTTGCCGACTGAATTCGAGCAGCAGCGGCTTTTGACATTGAGTTTTTAGACATGATTTACTCCTATTGAGTTAAAGAATACTGTCCCCGCTGGGACAGCCAGTTAAAAGTAACAGAGGTACCAGAGACAAATGGGGACAACGGAGCTTCAGGAAGAAATTAAAAGGTTGTTAGGTAAGTTAAAGTGGTCGCAAAAAAGGCTTGGTCGAGAACTTTATTATGCAAAATATGATGACGATGATGTTGTTGAAATAAGCCGCCATGAAGAAAAAGTAAAAAAAGATCTAATAAGAAAAAGCACTAAGACTGAGGTGTTACAATCCTACATGGATATCATTGTGAATCATGATGAATTTCAGAAGCTTGATACCATGGTTCCTACATACCAAAAAACTGGTGTGTTAAGTGAACGTATAGAAAGTGGTATGAATAATATTTCAAAGCTGGTTGGTGATCTAATTTCTAAGTAAACGACTTATAACAAGGCAATAAAGTCGGATCCGTAACAGCTTGCTCGGTTCCACTTCGTTTCACATTTTAGCAAGCTATTACTCACCGCTTATTGAAGCGTTAACTGCTTCTCGGTTTAAATTAATTCACCGATACTAGCTCTAATATCTGCAATTGTAATAAACAGTTTGTTATCAGCGTCTTTGAATGCGGTAAAACCGTATTTTTCATAGAAATATTCAGCGCCATCTTTTGCATCAACAATGACGACAGGGAAGGCGACGGTTTCACTTGCCATTAATAGCTTTCTAAGCGCATCAATCAAAAGCCACTCACCGAAACCTTGACCTTTGTAACTATGGTCAACGGCTAAGCGGGCAATTAAACCACCAGAAGTTACAGTGTGATGTTTCTTCTGTAATTTAAGAGGTAAATCCTGAATATCAATGGGTGTCATTGTTAATGTGTAATAACCAATAATGTGCTCAGGACATTGTTTATCTTCAAGAACAAAGGTACGAGTATTGTCTTTCTTAGCTTGTTGGCTTGCCATAACTTTTAAGTAATTGTTGAGTGCGGTAATGCCACAATCAAAACGATTTCGGTCATGTTTAGCTTTTTCTAATTGGACAGTATTCATTATTGAGTTTTATTCATATAACGTGAAGCTGCTTTTTGTAACTTGCTATTTGGTTTAGCTGGTTGGTCTAACGCAGTCATTAACGTCATAGCATCTTGCTGACTTAGTTGTAGGGCACGTTCACGTTCCATAATAGTTTTTGCTTTTTCTACAGCGGCACTAAGCACAAATGAGTTAATGCTAGACATACCAGCAATAGCCGCAGCTTGAGAGAGTAGTTCTTGTGTATCAATATCTACACGTGCTGTAATACGAGGTAATGCAGTCGCCATAATAATCTCCATTCGGTGTCAAAGTGGCACAAGTGAATTGTAGTGTAAATATTATACGCTGACAAGTTTCGTGTCATTTTGGCACGCAGTTAACAAATGCATCAACACGATTTGCTACACTCGGCGTTGTCAGTTTGCCTTTAGTTTCTGTGATTAAGGCGTAAAAATTCAGCTAGGTCTGTATCGTAGCAAACGTGTTATGCAGGCGTTAGCCGACAATCAGAAATTTGAGTTATGGAGAACTAAGTGAACGTAAGGAGAGCGATCAAGCAAGACTCCAGTAGGCTATTTGACTTAATTGGGCACAAAGCCGAGTTTGACCGGAGCATGAAAGGGTTTGACGGCGAAATTTCTACTACCATAGAGAAGATTGAACGAACCTTGTTTGGTGACTATCCGTTTGCTCATGCTTTGCTATTGGAAGTCGGTAGTGAAGTTCAGGGGCAGGGCGTCCGCATGAATGGTTAAGATTTAGGCGCTGATGTAAATCCGGCCACAAGGACTTGCTCCAAGAAGGCGGGGCTCATCATGCAGCGTTTCTGTTTCATCGGCACACTAATCTTAGTCGGC
>NZ_JAHUTT010000032.1 GCF_019209865.1 Shewanella sp. NIFS-20-20
GTTAGCTAACGTCAAGGCAATGAACAAAGTCATAAGACTAGGTATGCCTGTTAGTTACCGAGTTGAGTAATTAGAGTAAGTGTCATTAGATCAGTACGTTACGTGAACTATTTGATCAACAACGCCGTTTATTAACCTATCCATTTTAGAATAAGTTATCTTTTTTTTATGTTTTTAATTAAGTTTTATTTGATCCCAACCTTATTAGTTTCTATTATTTATCCAGTTGATATAATCGCTGATAAATAAATTGAGTGGAACCTATCCTATGAGTGACTTTTTAGAAATCCTAACCCATGCCCGTCGTTTCAAAGCCAATGTGAAAGATCTGTCTTTAGATGAACTTCGCGAAGTCGCGGAAAAACTGAATGCAATTATTGTTGACCGTGAAGCCAGCGCTGAAGAAGAACAAGCATTGATGGCTGAACGCATTGCAAAAATTGAAGAAATTCGTAAACAAATGCAAGAAGTCGGTTTGTCTATTGATGATTTAGGTGCCGTAGCGTCTAAAGCTCAAACTAAAAAGCGTGCTCCTCGCCCAGCAAAATACACTATTACTGTTGACGGTGAAGTTATTACTTGGACGGGTCAAGGTCGCATGCCAAAAGTATTCGCCAACGAACTTAAACAAGGCCGTAAAATGGAAGACTTCTTAATCTAGTCCATTTCGCCTGCCTCGCTAAAATCCACAGTTTTCCTGTGGGTTTTTTTGTATAACATCTTTACAAAACGCAACTAGCCCTCACACCCGATTTCCGATAACATTTGTAACATCTTCCCTTATTGGTTTGCATGTTAACTATGATAACTAGGCATTATTGGCTATTGGTCGTAGGCGCACTCAGCCTGCCGACAATGGCAAAACCGTCGCTAGCCCCTGACACTGAAACTGTAACGGCATTAACAAATGCAGAAATACATATTTCAGCCACTGAAAAACGTAATAATGCCACCCTATTGATATCCGGCAATAAAGTGATCGATGTGATCAATAACGATGCCATTCCTACGGATGCGCATATTATCGATATGCAAGGTTATGTGTTACTGCCAGGTTTTATTGACCCCTTCACCGAATATGGCATCGAGTTTAATTACACCTACCCAGATATTAATGGCCCAGTTTATTCGGTTAATACTTTAGGTGGACAAGCCCCTAATACCGCGGTTCATGCACAACAAAAATGGGTTCAACATTTTTCTCCCAATCCAACCACCGCCAAGAACTGGCAACAAAATGGATTTACGAGTGTTCAAACCGCAAAGCATGATGGCCTTTTTCAAGGGCAAAGTAGTGTGGTATCGCTGGCACAAAAACCGGCAAATGAAGCTATTATTAATGCCTATAGTAATCCGTTACTCTCGTTCAATAAAGGCTCATCGCCAATGGATTACCCCGAGTCATTAATGGGAGCCATTGCCTTAATTCGTCAAACCTTTTCCGATAGTTTGTGGTTAAAAGACAATCGCAACAAACCCAATTTTGGCCAACAAGCATTAGCACCAGCTTTTAATAGTGCCTGGCAAGCGATTGCTGCACAATGGCAGCAAGATTGGATATTCAACGGTGGCGATCTCAATAATGTATTACGGGCCGGCGCCTTACTCCGCCAGCAACAATTATCCGGTATTTTAATCGCCTCTGGGCGCGAGTATGCTCGCTTAAATGAAATTAAAGCGTTGAATTACCCCTTCATTGTTCCGCTTAATTTTCCAGCCGCCCCAAAGGTTGAAGACGCCGATATTGCGCTAGATACCTCGTTAGCCCAATTGCGTCACTGGCAAAGTGCCCCCTCTAATCCCGCCCAATTAGCCAGTGCCAATATCCCCTTTGCCCTGACCCAACATGGGCTAGAACCCCAAGAGTTTTGGCCAAGAGTGCAATTAGCCGTCGCTAAAGGGTTAGCCCCTAGCACCGCATTAGCGGCCTTAACAAGCGTGCCAGCCAGCATGATAGGCATTGACGATAAAGCCGGTAAGTTAGCCGCCGGCTACTTTGCCGATATTGTGGTGGCTAAAGGGGATATCTTCACCGATGGCCACATTGTCGGGGTCTACTTACAAGGCCAAGCCAACTTTAGTGAGTTAACCCCTACCCAAGCCAACCTCGCTGGCGAATATCAATTGGAGTTTGGCGATCATAGCTTGGTACTGGCACTTGATCCTCAAACCCTCGCCAACAGTAGCCTGCAAGTCGCCGAGCATAATATTGGGTTAATCGCGCCCACCCTTGATAACCAGCGCCTAAGTTTCGCAGTCGCCCTCGATGATACTCGCGATGACGTATCGCGTTTTATCTTATGGTTTGATCACTCTGGCGTCCATGGCCGGGTCTATAACGCCGACGGCAACCCAACGCCAGTAGGCGGTACCCGTATCGCCCCTCAGGCCAGTCCCTCAGAGGCCGCCAAGACACTCACCGATGACCCGCTTACCATCACTTTTCCCAATGGGGCTTATGGCCGCGCGCAATTACCCAGCAGCGAAAAACTGCATATCCAAGGCGCGACGTTGTGGACCTCGGAGCAGAGCGGGATCTTGCCTGAGACAGATATCCTGATTGAGAACGGCAAAATTAGTGCGATAGGAAAGCAACTAACCACCCCGAAGGGCTTCACACTGTTACCCGCACAAGGGTTACATGTGACCGCGGGCATTGTTGATGAACATTCTCATATTGCCGTCAATGGTGGCGTCAATGAAGGCACTAATTCGGTCACTTCAGAAGTTCGCATTGGTGATGTGCTCAATCCTGACTCCCTCAATATTTATCAATCGTTAGCTGGAGGCGTCACCACCACCCAATTGCTGCACGGTAGTGCTAACCCCATTGGCGGTCAGGCCCAATTAATTAAGTTACGCTGGGGAGAAAGCGCCAACAATTTGAAATTTATCGGGGCGCCAGGTGCCATTAAATTTGCCCTCGGCGAGAATGTTAAGCAGAGTCATTGGGGCGATGAATATGTGACTCGCTTCCCCCAAACCCGAATGGGAGTCAAAACCGTCATGGTGGATGCTTTTGATGCCGCCAAACAGTATCAACAGCAGCAATACGCTTGGCAGCAAGCCTCCAATCGCTCGAAGAATAGCACCATTGCGCCGCGCATCGATTATCGCTTACAAGCCATTAACGAAGTCGCCAATGGCAAACGCGATGTTCATATTCATTCCTATGTTCAATCTGAAATCTTGATGTTTTTAAGTTTGGCTAAGACTTATGGCTTTAACGTCAGTGCCTTTACCCATGTATTAGAGGGCTATAAGGTGGCCGATGAATTAGCCGCGGCTGGCGCCGGCGCATCGACTTTTTCTGATTGGTGGGCGTATAAGTTTGAGGTCTATGATGCCATTCCGCAAAATGCCTGCTTACTCAACGATAAAGGGGTCGTCACCTCACTGAATTCCGATGATTACAGCATGCAGCGCCGCCTTAACCAAGAAGCCGCCAAGTCCATCATGTATTGCAGCATGTCGGATATCGACGCTTGGAATATGGTAACCATTAATCCTGCCAAGCAATTGGGCGTCGATCATATGGTAGGTTCACTCAAAGTGGGGAAACACGCCGATATCGTCTTGTGGAGTGATTATCCCTTGTCGGTGTATGCCAAAACCCAAACGGTGTGGATAGACGGCCGTCGCTACTTTGATCGCCAGCAAAATCAACAGATGGAACATGAGATCATCACCGAAAAAGCCAAGCTCATTCAGCAGGTATTGCAGTCCGATACCAAGCGTCGAGACGGGGATGCTGAAATCATTAATATCGAACCAGAATGGCACTGTGATAGCCATTATCAACATGCGAAGGCTCAGCAGCTGTTTAATGGAGATCATAGATAATGTCATCAACTAAAGCGTTCGTCTTATTGGCCCTCGCGAGCCTAGCATGGCCCGCAGCAGCCCACGATATGGTGCCGGCTAAGCCGCAATCCCAAGCCATTTTATTCACAGGTGGCCACTTACATACGGTCAATCAAGGGGTGTTGATGGACACCGACTTGTTGATTAACGATGGCAAAATTAGTGCCATTGGCCAAGACCTAGAGGCAGCGAATGCCCACGTCATCGATGTCAGTGGCAAACATCTTTATCCGGGATTAATCGCACTCAACACTCAAATAGGCCTAACTGAAATCGCCTTGGTACGGGCGACCGTAGACCAAGGCGAAATTGGCAATTTTAATCCCGAACTGTCTAGCGCCACTGCGTTTAATAGCGATTCGGAAATCATTCCAACCGTGCGTGCTAATGGCATTACTCACGCACAAGTGGTGCCCACCGGCGATGGCCTCGTGGGTCAAAGCATTTTAGTGAATATGGATGCTTGGAACATCGAGGATGCGCAGCTTTCTACCCCAGGGCAATTGCATTTAGTGTGGCCAACGATTCGATGGCCCGCGGCCACGCCCGAGGCGCGAGAGCAGCAAGCCCTAGCTCTCAAAAACAGCATCAAAGAACTCGAGCAAAACATTGAGGCCAGCTACCGTTATTTCCTCGCGCATCAAGCCGGCACCCTCACCGATAAACACCAGAGTTATCAAGCCATGGTGCCGCTCTTTGAGCGCCGTGCCAGCTTGTTTGTGCACGCCGACAAGCTCAGTGCAATTGAAGCGGCGGGGGCACTAGCTCGTCAATATGGCCTCAAGCTCGTGATTGTCGGTGGCTATGATGCGTGGCGAGCGGCCAACAATCTCAATGAAATTGGCGCCAAGGTGGTTTATACCCACATGTTGTCAATGCCAATGCGCAAAGATGACCCCATCGACTTGCCCTATCGCATTCCAAGTTTACTGCAAGCGGCCAATATTCCCTTTGCCATTGGCTATACTGGCGATTGGGACAGTCGTAACTTGCCCTTTGCCGCCGCTCAAGCCATTGCCCACGGCCTGCCAGCAGACGTTGCGCTTAAAGCCATTACCGAAAATCCAGCGTTAATCATGGGGCAAAAATTCATGGGCACCTTGGAAGTCGGTAATCACGCTAACCTTATCATTAGTAGTGGCGATATTTTTGACCCCAAAAGCCATAACATTGACGCTCTGTTTATTGATGGCCGCGCGGTAGATTTGAATAACCGTCATAAGCAGCTTTATCAAAAGTATTTGAATCGCTAAACTAAACACTTCTAAGGGCGGCAGCGATGCCGCCCTCACCCATTGATGGGAATACCTTATGAAATACATCACCCTTGGTGCTGCAAGCCTAATGCTATTAGCGGGCTGTGCTGGCGATTATAGTTTTCAGTCCAACCTTAATAGCGCGGCCATTAACGACTACTTTAAAGCCGGTGATGTCAGCCTTTATACCCGAGATCAAGCCCCCCAAGGTCTGTTTGAACGCTTAGCTATGGTCAGTGGTGAGTCTTGTCAGCTCAACCCCAATGACCCGCCCGCCTCGCAAGCCGAAGCGCGCACGCAATTACGCCGCCACACCGCCGACATCGGTGGCAATGGGGTCATGCTCAATAATTGTGTGAGCTTTAGCAATGAAGCCGACGGCTGTATTTCAAGAATTCAATGCATTGGCCAAGCCATCAAGGTTACTCAAGAAGATTAAACATCATGACGTTTGCGAGTCAGTTACAAGCGGTGGCCGTATGCCACACCCCGTATAAACAAAAATTTGGCATTCCAAGACAACCGGGACTGGTTTCGGCTCGCGGTTATGTCGAGCTGGTTGCGCCTTTTAATCATGCCGATTGTGTCCGTGGTTTAGCGCAATACAGTCATATCTGGTTGTTATTCTGTTTTCATGAAAATCTAGCGCAAGGGTGGAAAACCACCGTGCGCCCCCCGCGCTTAGGCGGCAATGAGAAAATGGGGGTGTTTGCCACCCGCTCAACCTTTAGACCCAATGGCATCGGGCAATCTGTGGTCAAACTGCATGGCATCGTCACCCGCCACGGTAAACTGTGTTTAGAAATTTCTGGCATGGATTTACTCGATGGCACGCCCGTGGTTGACATCAAACCCTATATCCCGTTTTCAGATGCGATAGCTGACGCCGAAGGCGGTATCGCCCATGATGCGCCGGCTGAAATCGAAGTGCACTTTAGTGAACAAGCGCGGCAACAAGGCCTAAAGTATGCCCAATCTCCTGACAGAATCGACTTGATGAGTTTGATTGAAGCCGTGTTAGCCCAAGATCCGCGCCCAGCATACAAAAAATCCAAACATGACCCTAAAGGCTACCAAGTAGCCCTTTATGATCTTGATATTTTGTGGCAAATCGAGGCCGGCGCCGCCTTAGTCACTGCCATTATTCCGGCTAAGACTGTGGATGCCTAATGAGCTTTCCTGCCCCTGCCGATTACCAAACCCAGCATAAAAAACGCTTATCTTGGATGCCTTGGTTATATTTTTCACTCAAACCCAAGCATCAGGCTTGGGCCAAACCTTGGCAAGCGCAAGTGCAAGCCCAATTAATGGCGCTCGAAACCGTGACTATTGGTCAGGACTGTTTTATTGCCCCTGAAGCGGAAATTTTTGCCGAGCCCAGCCGTGATATCACCATCGGCGATCGCTGCATGATCGCCGCCCAGTGCTTTATTCATGGCCCCATCACCCTCGGCGCCGAAGTGGCAATAAACCATGGCTGCTCCTTAGATGGCGGCAGTAAAGGCATCATCATTGGCGCGCAAACCCGCATTGCCAATCATGTCACCATTTATGCTTTTAACCATGGCATGGCCCCCAATGCCCCGATTTATCAGCAAAAATCTCATTCTAAAGGCGTGATAATAGGCCAAGATGTATGGATTGGCGCGCAGGCAGGAATTGTTGATGGCGTCACCATTGGCGATCACGCCGTCATCGGTATGGGTTGCATTGTCAGTAAAGACATTCCCGCATTTGCGATTGTGGCGGGTAACCCTGGGCGCATTATCGGTGATCGCCGCGACAAGCCAGCATTAGCGCAACACATGAGCGCAAATTAATATTGGCTTTTCAGGTGACAAGACTATTCCTAGTGATAAAATGGCGGCCATTAATTTCATACTGGGAAATCGGTAATGCGAGTCAGCAAATACCTACTATCAACACAGAAAGAAACCCCTGCTAACGCCGAAGTGATCAGCCACCAGCTGATGCTTCGCGCCGGCATGATCCGTCGTAACGCTTCTGGCTTATACAGCTACCTGCCTACCGGCCTGCGTGTCTTACGCAAAGTGGAAGCCATTGTTCGTGAAGAAATGAATAATGCAGGGGCCATCGAGGTGCTGATGCCTATGGTTCAGCCGGCAGATTTGTGGGTAGAAACTGGCCGCTGGGACAAGTTTGGTCCTGAATTACTGCGCTTTAAAGATCGCCATAACCGTGACTTCGTTCTGGGCCCAACCCATGAAGAAGTGATCACCGATGTGGTTCGCAAAGAAGTCACCTCGTACAAGCAATTACCGCTGAACCTGTATCAAATCCAAACCAAGTTCCGCGATGAAGTGCGCCCACGCTTTGGGGTTATGCGTTCGCGCGAGTTCTTAATGAAAGATGCCTATTCTTTCCACTTAGATCAGCAAACCATGGATGATACTTATCATTCTATGTATAACGCTTATAGCAATATCATGAACCGCATGGGTCTAGCTTTCCGCCCTGTGCTGGCTGATACCGGCTCTATCGGTGGCAGCATGTCTCATGAATTCCATGTGCTCGCGGGCAGTGGTGAAGACTTAATCGCCTACTCTACCGCTAGCGATTATGCGGCTAACATTGAAAAAGCTGAATCACCAATGCCAACCACTGAGCGTCAAGCGCCAACCGCTGACATGCAAGTGGTCGATACCCCGAATGCCAAAACCATTGCTGAATTAGTTGAGCAGTTTGATTTAGACATTACTCGTACCGTCAAGACCTTGATTGTTCGTGGCGCAACCGATGATGCCCCGCTCGTGGCATTAGTGGTTCGTGGCGATCATGAACTCAATGAGGTAAAAGCTGACAAACTGCCATTAGTCGCCGCGCCACTGGAATTTGCCACTGACGCTGAAATTCGTGATGTGATTGGCGCAGGTCCAGGTTCTATTGGCCCAGTCGGTTTAACCATCCCAGTCTTTATCGATCACAGCGTCGCGGTCATGAGCGATTTCGCGGCCGGTGCTAACCAAGATGATAAGCACGTATTTAACGTCAACTGGGAGCGCGATTTGCCACTGGCTGACGCCTTTGATTTACGCAATGTAGTTGAAGGTGAAGTGACGCCAGATGGCCAAGGCACATATGCCTTTGCCCGCGGTATCGAAGTCGGTCACATCTTCCAATTAGGCACCAATTACTCGGCCGCCATGAACGCCACCGTGCTGGATGAAAATGGTAAGTCGCAAGTGCTGCTGATGGGTTGTTATGGCGTGGGTGTGAGCCGTATCGTCGCCGCCGCTATCGAACAAAATCATGATGACCGCGGGATCATTTGGCCAGACGCTATTGCCCCATTCCAAGTGGGTATTCTGCCAATGAACATGCATAAATCGCATCGCGTCACCGATGTAGCAGAGAAATTGTATGCCGATTTGGCTGCCGCTGGGGTTGAGGTCTTGTTTGATGATCGCAAAGAGCGTCCAGGTGTGATGTTTGCCGACATGGAACTGATTGGCTTGCCGCATGTCATCGTCATTGGCGATCGCAATATCGATAACCAAGTGTTCGAGTACAAAAACCGTCGTACCGGTGAAAAGCAAGAGATCCCATTTGATCAAATCGTCGACTTTATTAAGTCACAATTACCACGATAATAGATGTTGATCTAAGCAAGCCCTTATTCGCATGTCGAATAAGGGCTTTTTTGTTTTAACATATGGCGTTCAAGCTGTTACCTTATATCAGGTAAGTGAAATTTATCGCTACTCTTTTCGGGTTGTCCTTGATTGGCCAACATCCATTCGCCGCAATCCATGCCTTAACAACAGGACGGCAATATGATCGAAGCAAACAAAGTGGTCACCATAGATTATTTGGTGGTTGATGAAAATGAACACCTTATCGACTCTTCTGAAGGCCGTGAGCCGCTGAGCTATTTACACGGTGTTGGCAATATTATTCCGGGCCTTGAACAAGCACTGCAAGGTAAGCAAGCAGGCGATACCTTTAATGTGACCGTCACCCCGCAAGATGCCTATGGTGAATACAATGCCAACAATGTTCAGCAAGTGCCGCTAGAAGCGTTTGCTGGGGTTGAAAAAGTCGAAGTCGGCATGTCTTTCTCTGCCCAAGGACCAGAAGGTGATATTCCCGTCACCATTACCGCCATGACTGACACGGAAGCCACCGTAGATGCCAACCACCCGTTGGCAGGAAAAACCTTGACCTTTACCGGTACGGTTCGCGATGTGCGTGATGCCACGATGGAAGAAATCTCCCACGGTCACGTTCACTAAGCGCGCCCTCAAGCTGGTACTTAAGTATCAGCTTGAGTCATTTTAATGTCATCCTCGCTCTATGCCTGCCAGCGCGCCAATGGCCGCGAATACTGACATCAAAGCAACTAGTCACTCGCCTAACGGCGCGACACGTCTGCTCGCACTTAACGACTCACCTTCGCCACCATCAAAGCGTCAACGCACTCGCTGCCGCCAACAGGCCGCTATCTAAAAATGTTTGCTAAATAGAGTGGTAGAGTCGCCCTCTCTGAGTTAAGTTTTAATTAAGCGAAGAATAAACTCAGGGGTGAGTATGACCACAACAGTGGATGTTTCTGCCCGCGAAGCCATCGACAAACTCGCGATGCCAGCACCGACGATTGGGCTAGTCCTTGGCGGCGGTGGTGCGCGCGCCGCGTATCAAGTCGGGGTATTAAAAGCCATTGTCCAGCTTTACCCCCGAAACCACGGTATTCCCTTTACTGTCATATGTGGCACCTCTGCAGGAGCCATCAATGGAACTGCCATGGCCAGTTACGCCAGTTGTTTTCACTTAGGGGTGCGTAAATTAGAATGGGTGTGGCGCAATATGCAAACCGCACATATTTACGGCGCATCCTATCGAGCGGTGGGGCACCATTTACTTAAAATGATGCTTCGAGGCTTACAAAACGATAACGTCATTCCCGATGCTGGCAGCCTGCTCGATAATGAGCCATTACGGCATCTGCTCGAAAAGGTCATCGACTTTCAGCGAATTGATCGCAACATACAATTGGGGTTTTTACGCGCCGTCAGTGTTGAAACCTCCTGCTATAACGATGCGAGCAATTATTGTTTCTTTCAGGCGCAACATCAGGTGGCCAATTGGCAACGCCATAAACGCTTCGGCATTCGCCAACGCTTATATACCGAACACTTACTTGCCAGTGCCGCTATCCCCACTTTATTTCCATCCATAAAAATTCGTAAAAGTTACCATGGCGATGGCTCTATCCATCAACAAGCGCCATTGTCGAGCCCGATCCACTTAGGCGCCGATAAGTTATTTGTGATTAATTTAGAAAGTGTTCACAAGGAGCAAGCGGTGAGCTTGCCTCATCATCCTCGTCTCGCTGGGGTCGCTGGCCACTTATTAGATAGCATCTTTTCTGACACCTTAAATACTGATTTAGAACGTTTGCATCGAGTCAATCAAACCTTAAGTCAAATTCCCACGGCCAGTCGACAATCGTTGTCGTTAAAACCCGTCGAGACCTTAGTCATTAAGCCCAGTGAAGATATGAGTTTAATTGCCGCAAAATACTACCTGCAAATGCCAAAAGCCGTGCGCACCTTGCTGAAAGTCTTGGGCGTCAATCAAGACTCAGACTCAAGCATCTTGTCCTACTTGTTATTTGAAAAAGAATATACCCGCCAGTTAGTACAGTTAGGCTATCAAGATGCCATGTGCCAATTGGACGAAATCAAACACTTCTTCCAAATACCCTCCTAACCCGTTAACGGCTATCACCTTAGGGCCATTGCAACCGTTAATGGTCATAAATGTCGGCGGTGGCGGCCTGCTTAAGATCTTCCCCTCTCGCCCATGCGGCTAAGGCGCGAATATCTTGATGCTGCCACTGCGACTGCTGCCGGAGTGCTGCGGGTAATGCCGAAAAGTGCCCTTCGTTAGCGCTCGCAACCAAGATTAACTCGCCATATTGAAAGAGGTTATCTGGCAAGGATTGCACTTGACCATCCTCTGCACCATGAGGCAGTAAGCTAAAGGCTAATCGATAGTCACGCCGTTGCAGCACCCATTTATCGGGTAAACGTAATTGGCTGTTCCACCAAGCACCATCAAGCGCCTCGATGTTGGCTTTGGTGGTCGCGCTATCTTGCGCGCCTAACCGTTGTAAGCGCTGGGCTAAGGCTTGCGTCAATTGCTCACTAAAGCTATCAATATCCAGCAGCGGTGATGCTTGCAATATATCCCTGGCGAGTAATGCGCCCTGCATGTTTGAATATAAGTCTTCTGGGGAAAACGCCGAAGCCAACTCTGACCAGCCGCCAACGGAAGTTAAACCAAACCATTGCGCCACTTCATGCCATTGCGCCAACTGATACGCTAATGAACTGGCGAGCGCTAATCCTAATTGTCGCTTACTGTCATTATCTAACACCCCCTCAACCGCGTGCAGTTGAATACGCCGGGTTCTTAACTCATCAAATAAATCCAATTGATGGTCGGTGCCGACATGGGGCCACAACTGGTGGTATAAGTAATATGTGTAATCCGCGGTATCGCGCACATGTGCGGTATCAATAAAGCCACCGCGGCGAGTATAGATTAGGCCATTGGTTTCACTCGCTATTCCCAATAAGCTACTGGCAACCCCTTGGCTGCCATCATTGTATTGATGCTGACCTAAGTCATCGATGGCGACCACATTGGATAACGAAAAAAATGGTACCTGAATCCGCCCGACTTTGGCCTTTAATTCGGTGCCAAAAGCGCAGCAGGGCCGAACACCAACTGGCGCATCAACGGCAAACGTCTTGACGCTTAATAACAGACCAACCCCGAAAAATAATGTTGCCACCCATGTTTTATTCATCTTAAAACGCTTCATTAATATGAAAGTACACGCCGCTACTGTCCTTGCCGATGCCAACATCTAAGCGAATATTGACGCGCTCTTTAAAGGCCAGACGATAACCCACACCTATCGACGGCAACCATGTTTGCTTAAATAATCCCGACCAATCGCCAGCCACATTGCCCGCCCCCAGCCAATAAACAAATCCATGCCTAGGGGTAAGCGACTGGCGTAGCTCTACTTGACTGCTGAGATAGTAGTTATCGCGATATTGGCCTTGATAGTAGCCGCGCATGCGAGCATCACTGCCCAGTTGCGGCAATTCAAACCAAGGAACATCACCATGGGCGCCTTCACCATAGACCTCAACGGCCAGAATATGGCTGGCGTCGATGCGGTGATAATGGCGCAAGTTTATGGCGGTCTTGGAGAAATCAAAATCTGATCCCAAGCGGCGGCCATAGTCTAGGTATTTGAGTTCCAATAAACTGCCACGCTCTGGGTTAGGGGCAAAATCGCGGCTATCGTACGCCAGCGACACACTTAAGCCACTGGTGCGAGCGTCTTGTAATTGCTCCGTAGACAAGGCGGGGCCGGTTGCCGATAACCCTGTTACCGATTGATACTCCCAACCTAATTGCACATAGGTATTGGCCACTAAGCGATAACTGACTGATGGAGACAATTCAAACACTTGGCCATCATAAGCCGTTTGATTAGCACTGTCAGAGGCGGCCGCGCGCCCAATCCCCCAATAGTCTCGCGGTGAATGACTTAACCAGGCATCAAGTCCCATGCGCCAGGTATCATCAGCAAAATAGCTGCGATTCTCGACACCTATGCCATAAGAGCCTGAGCTGGAAACAAAGGATTTAACGCTCAAGGTGGATAACTGCACCTCAGGTTGGCGTTGCGGCGGCGAATATAAGCCAATGGCCGCGACCCCAATACCAAAGCCTTGCACTGGATTAACGAAGGGGCCGGGTAACACTCCCCAATCAATGCCTTGGCTAAGATCGACCTGTTCACTTCCGCCAAGATCCGTCAATAAATCATCCAACCAATCGGCGTTGACTCCTGGGCTGACAGCGACGCTCAACATCAATAATGCCCATGGCCTCAAAAACGGTACTCCAGTGACAACATGGCACTCTTACGCCCACCAAAGCCTGCTTCACCTAACACGGACCAATCCTTATTCACTTGATACTGAAATCCCACTAAGGTATTCCATGGGGTGGTCAGATGCTGCTCAACATCAAAGCGAGCTTGCCCCTTAACATCCACCAGTTTGATCAGCTGATTGCCCTTTGGGCCTAAATCTAAATCTGAGATATAGCCACTGAGGTGCTGCTCGACTTCCTGATACATACCGCCCACCCATACACGCAGTGGCACGCCGCGATCGCTAAAGTCATAGCCGAGCCGAGGTGACAACACGAATGCTTCGATGTTGCCATCAATCACAGTGAGACGGGTATGGGTGATACTGGCATCAATTAAGGTAAACCAATTGCCAACGCCGCCGGCAATGACAATACCGCCACCATAAAGATAACCGTCAAGATCGAGCCGAAAATCAAATACCGGCAAGCCATCAGTGAGGGGTGGCAAAGGGAAAATATTGATTTTATTCACATGCACGCGCGTCTCGGTATAGCCCGACATCTTGCCGGCAATCGCATAAACATTTAAGAAGGGCAAAATCCAAGCATCGGCGCGTAAAGAATAAACTTGGCTTTGTTGTTCGCCCGGTTCGGCACTGATATCGATGGCATCATCGGCTAAAGGACGATTGGGGAACAAGGGGTGATTTAAGCCATTAAAACCAATGCTATCAACTTCGATCCCCTGTTCAACATGCATGGCTCCTAAGCTCACGCCAAAAGGTTTAGGCAATTCATAGCCCTTAGCGATGGCTTCGTGTGCAAACAAGGGTAACCAAGCTTCGGCACTCAAGCTGGGTGAAAATAATGCTGAAGCGATCACAGGGGCAAGCAGGTATCGAGTTGAACTCATTGGCATTCCGTTGGCATTCAATTAAATAGGCAAGTTAATACCCGATATTTTAGAGACACCGCTTGAAAAAGTAAACTTATAAGTGTACTTTCTCACCACTGTGATTTAGACAAGATATAACGATAAATTGACATGAGATTGTCCGAACTAAAACATCTGGCCATATTGAAGCAAGCCAAGCAGGAGTTCATCAGTAAAGGCTATCTAGCAGCCAATCTGGATCATATTTGCCGTGATGCTGGCGTCTCAAAACGCACCTTATATCGTCACTTCGAGAATAAGCTTGAATTGTTTAAGTCGGTATTGTTGGACTTACACCAAAAGCTCCATTCGCCAACCACAGAAATACCTTATGACCCCGGCATGAGCCTGGAGCAACAATTGGTGGCGCTCCTCGACCAACAGCAGTCACAGCTGACTTCGGGCGAAAATATGAAGACTATTAGGATGATGCTGACCGAATTTTTACAGCAACCGGCCATGGCACAGCAATTATTAGGCTTTATTCAATCGCAACATCATTCATTTGATGAGTGGATAGCGGCAGCCAGCGCGGCAGGCAAACTTAGCGGCAATATCGAAGCGATGAACCGCACCTTGAAAAGCCTATTTAATGGGGCCTTCTTATGGCCGATGCTGTTTCAAATAGAGTCGGTATCTGAAGATAGCAATCACGATAAGGTCGATGAAATCACCCAAGTGTTTCTGGCAGCGTATGGCGACAAGGATATCGCCTAATTAGCCTTCGAGTAAGAAGCCTTCGGCGCGTTCGACCCGACGAGGCTTACCTTGCAGCAATAAAATGTCACCGGCTTGCATCTGCCAGTCTTGCGGCGGATGTTCGATTTCTTCACCTTGGCGGCGAATCGCTCGAATATCGACTCGCAGCCGCGCAATAGGTACATCGGCTAAGGATTTACCGACAGCCCAAGCCGAGGCAGGCAGAGCGACGGCATGCAATTGTTCTAAGGTAAAGTCGGTTTCTTGACCGCTAAAAAACCCATGTAAATATTGATAATGATTACGTCGCTCAGATTCCAGTCGTTTTAATATCCGCGTTAACGGCACGCCACATTTATACAAGACTTGCGACACCAACATCAGACTACCTTCTAACGACTCGGGGATCACTTGACTCGCGCCCGCATGTTCATATTCGGTCATATTAGAATCATCGCGCGTGCGCACTAAGATAGTTAACTCAGGTGCTAGTTCCCGAGCCAGTGGTAACACTTCCTCTAAGGCGCGGCCATCGCAAAAACTGATCACTAGCATATTCACATCAGTGATGCCGGCTTCTAATAAAATACTGCGCTTACAGGCATCGCCAAACAACACTGGTTCACCGGCGACCCTAGCCTCAGACACTCGGGTCGGATCCAAATCCAATACCGCATAAGGCACGGCTTCTGAACGCAAAAAGCGCGCCACCGTTTGCCCGACCCTGCCATAGCCTAAAATCAACACCTGCGCCTTGTTCTTTTTTACCAAAACAGCCTGATTATCAACATCTTGACCAAGTGCAGGTAATAAACTTAATAATTGGCCACTGTGACGGATCAACGCCGGCGCTAATCCCATGGAGATCACGGCGACCATCACTAAAATGGTACTGGTTTCGTCATTGAGTAATTGATAATTGACGGCTAAGGCCAACACCACAAAGCTAAACTCCCCCACTTGCGCTAAGGTGATGGCACTGGTCGCGGCAATCTTTGACGACTCACCACTAAAGCGCAGTATGCCGTAGAGAATCGCCATTTTGCCGATTACAACCGCCACTAATATCGCCAAGACTTGCCACCAAAAAGGTAAGACCAACGACAGATCGAGCAGCATGCCGATGGATATAAAAAACAAGCCCATCAACAAGTCACGGAATGGGCGAATATCAGCCTCTAATTGGCGTCGATACTGACTTTCCCCCAACAGCATTCCCGCCATAAATGCCCCAAGTGCCATGGATAATCCTAACCAATGGGTAAAGACGCCGGTTAAAATCGCCACGACCAGTGTCGTCAACACAAACAACTCGTTGGAGCGAGAGCGGGCAACCTCATCAAATAATTTCGGCAAGGCCCAGCGGCCAAAAGCCATCAGGGCAATAAAGGCGGCAGTCCCTTTGACCATGGCAATAAAGATGGCGGCATAATCTGTGGGTTGACCATCATTGGCCATTAAAGGTAATAAGATCAACAGAGGGATCACCGCAATATCTTGGAACAACAAGACACTGACCGAGAGTTCGCCATGGCGGCGTTTAAGCCAACCTTGTTCATTGAGCAGTTTTAATACAATGGCGGTCGACGACAGCGCAATTACAGCGCCAATAATAATCGACTCAACTAAGGTCATGCCGATGCCTAAGGCCACCACTATCACTAACACCGAAGTGACAAACACCTGAGCAAAACCTAAGCCAAACACAGTGCGACGCATGGCTAATAGGCGCGGTAACGAGAACTCGAGCCCCAAGGTGAACATCAACAACACCACCCCAAGTTCAGCCACAGACTGCATTTGCTGCTGGCTAAACCAATCAAAGCCACCAGGGCCGCTAAGCATCCCAGTTAACAGATACGCCAAAATTGCGGGCAAGCCAAGGCGGCGAAACCAAGCAATGGAAGCAATCGCGATGACGAGCATCAATAAAATCTTTAATAAGAATGCATGTTCCACTGTGGCTCCCTCTGTCAAAAAAATGCCAGTGGCAAAATTTTGCCGCTCGACGGCGTAAAGTTAATCATATGTAACAGAGTAACTGAATGACAACTAAAGACAAATTTAATTAATTACAAAATAGGCACAAAGATTGCTTTGTTAAATACATCAATCGTCGGTGAATCACAGGCGTTAGCAAGATCATCAGCGCCTAAGGGGAAGATTATGAACACTGTCATCCAACTACCACTAACCACTCGCGCGATAAATCCTCAGAGTTATTGCTCGATTGATGACGCCCCATCAGCATTATCCACCCAAGAGCAAGTGGCCATTATTCAGCGCTTACATGCAAGCCTAGCGCCCGAACATGTCGTCAGCGCTTACGGCCAACTTGTCGGCCAGTGGTTGCCGCTCATCGGCTTAAAATTACACTATCACGGCAATAAATGCTTATGGGGAAGACAATCTGGCAAGCAATGTCATCGTACGCTTACGCCCAATATCAGCGTGCAATATTACATGCCAAAGACATTAACCAATGAGGCATTAGCCTTATTGCAGTTGCTGGAGTCTTGGTTCACCCCAGCCATCAACAATGCCATCATCCACAGCCAGGTGTCAGATCAAGCCATGGCCGATAGCCTAACTCAGTTAGGAAATCGCCGCGCCTTTGAGATCAGTATAGATAAAGCGTTAGCTCGTAGCGGTCGCAACGGCCTGCCATTAACCTTGATGGTGTTAGACTTAGATAACTTTAAACAAGTTAACGATCACCAAGGTCATCAACAAGGCGATGTATTACTGCAACAATTTGCCGACATTTTAGCCAAGCAACTGCGAGATACCGATAAGGGATTTAGAATTGGTGGCGATGAATTTGTGGTCTTGCTCGATGCACCACTTGGCGGCGCACATTTATTAGCAAATCGCATCCTTAATGATGTCAAAGCCGATAAACACTGCATCTCCGCCAAGATAGGGGTCAGCATCGGTTTGGCCCAATGGCAAGCCGGCGCAACAGCCAGCCAATTATATCAAGAGGCCGATAAAGCGTTATACCTAGCCAAGGCCAGCGGTAAGCACACGGCTCGTAGTATAGAGCCGTAAGGCCAATCAATGAAGCTTGGCAATAATCAGCCAAACGCCTAAAGCAACTGCCATTGCCACCCTTGGGCGTCATCGCTGACAAGCGCATCACGTTCTACCCATAAACCTGAAGCCACTAACCTGTGATTGTAAAAAATTAACGGGATGTCATCCCGCAGCCAAGGGGCGACACCGAGTTCTTGCCACATTTTTTTCAACTCACGTCCTTGCCGCCGAAAACTTGGGTGGCAACGCAAACGGCCGCTAATATCATCATCGCCCCAATACTTAAGCTCAACCCGCTCATCTTGGCGTGGCGCGCGACAACGCAGCCCGTCACGCACAAAGCTCACTTGCCATTGCAGTGAACCGATGCGCACTGACACCACCGCGTCAGTCAACGGCCAGAGCCTCGGTTTACTGCCCTCGATTTGCCGCGACACGGCCACAAAGATGTTGCCAGCAAAACGCCGCAAAATACAGCCAGAGACCTGCAGCGAGACCTTGGCATCTTCTTTGGCCATCTGCATTTGCATCAAGGCTTGTTGCAATTGCACTCGGCTTGGCATCGGACAGTGATTCATTTGAATAAAACGCCGTAAGATTTGCATCTGCCATGACTCGCTGAACGCCGCCATGGCCTCGATGGAGAGACTGTCGCCATTGAGTGGCGATGTGTGGATCACCTTGGCTAATCGACTATCCACCTCTTGCTCGAGTAAGGCATATTCTTCGGCGCATAAACTGGCACTACGAGAGGCGGTGCGAGCTATCGCCGGCCAACGTTGTTTTAATCGAGGAATAATCTCGTGGCGTAAATAGTTGCGATCAAAACGGGTATCTTGATTGCTCTCATCATCTATATGGGGGATGGCTAGTTGCTGGGCCCAAGACTCTAACTGCTGACGACTCACCGCTAAAAAGGGGCGACACTGCCATTTATCCTCATCAAAGGCTTGCAAAGCCCCCATGGCGCTCAACCCTAACGGGCCAAATCCACGGGTTAAGGCTAACAGGACAGTCTCGAGTTGGTCGTCTTCATGGTGAGCGGTGAGTAACACATCGTCGCCACGCATTAACTCACTGATGGCGTGATAACGCGCGTCTCTCGCCAGCGCCTCAAGGCTTTGGCCCGCGGCTTGATTGAGTGCCACTCGGCGCACGGTTAAGGGCAATTGATAATGTTGAGCGCGCGCTTGGCAATGCGCAACCCAAGTATCAGCATGATCACTTAAGCCATGATGCACATGCACTAACCAAATGGTTTGCTCAGGATGCTGAGCTTGATACGCTGCAGCGGCGGCAGCCAACATTTCGGAATCCACCCCACCGCTATAACCGATAAACAGCGTGCGACCGAGCTTAGGTGGCAAGGCACTGAGTCCCAGTTCAAATTGAGCCAATACTGGCGCCATCAATGCCGACGACATAACTTACCTCTGTAACATGTAGGCTAAACAAGTCGCGCAGCGCGTTAGGTTGGAATCAACCCGCGAGTTGCTGCTGCACTCCCCACCTTGGCTCAAGCGGCCGCTAAAACAAAATACGCACCTTATCAGGCCCTAATAATCCTTGTAACGCCAACACCAATTCGTCGGTCGGGTTAACTCGCCAATCGTCACCTAAGACAAATTGACCGGAGGCCTGCGTCTGATGATAATTAATCTTCACTGGCACGGCCCCTTGCTTCCAAGGACTTAAGATCTGAGTAAATTGATTGAGGCCATCAAGGCCAATACGACTCGCATCCATATCGACTTCTAAGGCGGTCACAAAATGGCTACGCGCCTCACTGATCTCAATGATATTACGCGCCGTCATACGATTACCCCCAGAGTAATCATCAAAGCTGACTTCGCCTTCACAAATCAAAATCTTGTCTTTTTCTAACAAGTGGCCAAATTTTTCAAAGGCTTCAGTGAACAGCATCACCTCGAGTCTGGCACTCTTATCATCTAAGGTCACCAAGCCCATTTTGGAGCCGCGCTTGGTCATCATCACCCGCGTAGCCACCACTAACCCTGCGGCTTTGGCCGTTTTGCCCCGCTCAGTTGGATGCACATCTTTGATGCGGCCACTGGTGTAATGCTTCAGTTCGGTTAAATACTGATTTATTGGATGCCCGGTCAGGTATAAACCTAAGGTCTCCCGCTCGCCTTCGAGCCAAATCTTATCTGGCCACTTAGGGCACTCAACAAATTGCTGCTTACTATCTTCAGGCTCACTGTTCAGTAAGCCAAACATATCGCCCTGACCAATCGCCTCGGCTTTGGCATGCTGATCAGCGGCGCGAATAGCCTCTGGCAAGGTGGCCATCATCGCTGCACGATGTGGGCCTAAATTATCTAACGCGCCGGCCTGAATTAACCGCTCAATCACTCGTTTATTGAGTTTCTTTAAGTCAACTCGGGCGCAGAAATCAAATAAGTCAATAAAAGGCCCATTTTGACGGGCGTTTAGAATAGACTCCACCGGGCCTTCGCCGACACCTTTAATCGCGCCGATGCCATAAACAATGCGTAACTGCTCATCGACGGTAAACTTAAACTCGCCCTTATTAACATCC
Source organism: Shewanella sp. NIFS-20-20 (assembly GCF_019209865.1). Taxonomy (GTDB): domain Bacteria; phylum Pseudomonadota; class Gammaproteobacteria; order Enterobacterales; family Shewanellaceae; genus Shewanella. The sequence goes on from NZ_JAHUTT010000032.1 coordinate 20,273, forward strand.
GGCGGAATGATAGTGAGCCCCATCCGCTCGCACTCATCGACCAAGGTGACGATTTTATCTGTGTTGTCCATATCCGCCGACATCACCGCGGCCATAAACTCCGACGGGTAATGGGCTTTAAGCCATAAGGTTTGGTACGACACTAAGGCATACGCGGCCGAGTGAGATTTGTTGAATCCATAACCGGCGAACTTTTCCACCAAGTCAAAGATCTTCATCGCCAATTCGCCATCGACGCCATTATCGACTGCGCCTTGCTCAAAGCCGGCGCGCTGTTTAGCCATTTCTTCAGGCTTTTTCTTACCCATGGCGCGGCGCAACATATCCGCGCCACCTAAGGTATAACCGGCCAAGGTCTGAGCAATCTGCATCACCTGCTCTTGGTACAAGATAATGCCGTATGTCGGTTCAAGGATCGGCTGCAAACTCTCATGCTGCCACTTTTCATCCGGGTAGGAGACCGCTTCATTGCCGTGTTTACGATCGATAAAGTTATCAACCATGCCTGATTGCAGTGGCCCAGGACGGAACAAGGCCACCAGAGCAATCATATCTTCAAAACAGTCAGGCTGAAGCCGCTTGATCAAATCCTTCATGCCGCGAGATTCAAGCTGGAATACCGCCGTGGTTTCATAACGCTTTAGCATGGCAAAAGACTTGGGGTCACCGATGGGAATGGCGGCAATGTCCACCGGCGGCTTACCCATTTTCGCCAAGCGGGGGTTGATCATGCCCAGAGCCCAATCAATGATCGTCAGCGTCCGTAACCCTAAGAAGTCGAACTTCACCAACCCGGCAGTTTCAACATCGTTTTTATCAAACTGTGTCACCGGGAAGTGACCTTCACTATCGCAGTAGAGCGGAGCAAAATCAGTGATTTTAGTCGGAGCAATCACCACCCCACCGGCGTGCTTACCGGCGTTACGGGTTACCCCTTCAAGCTGACGGCACATGTCGATAAGATCTTTAACATCTTCATCGGCATCATAAGCTTCCACCAACCCGGGTTCTGCCTCAAAGGCCTTGGCCAAGGTCATGCCGGGTTCCGCGGGGATCATTTTAGAAATACGGTCAACAAAACCATAAGGATGGCCAAGCACACGCCCGACGTCACGCACGACCGCTTTTGCCGCCATGGTTCCAAATGTAATGATCTGCGATACGGCATCACGACCATACAATTCGGCCACGTGATCGATCACCTCATCCCGTCTATCCATACAAAAGTCGACGTCAAAGTCGGGCATAGATACCCGCTCAGGATTCAAGAAACGCTCGAACAGCAAATCAAATTCTAAGGGATCTAAATCGGTAATTTTAAGGGCATACGCCACTAACGACCCGGCCCCCGAGCCACGGCCAGGGCCAACGGGAATGCCGTTATCTTTACCCCATTGAATGAACTCCATCACAATCAAGAAGTAACCGGGGAATCCCATTTGGTTAATCACTTTAAGCTCAATGGCTAAACGCTCGTCATATTCGCCGCGCTTGTCGCTTCTGACCTGAGGATCGGGGAATAAAAATGCCAAGCGCTCTTCTAAACCCTCTTCAGATTTAGCCACCAAGAAATCTTCGATGGATAAGTCACCGGTTGGAAAGTTCGGCAAGAAATACTCATATAAACGCACGGTCACATTACAGCGTTTGGCAATTTCTACTGAGTTTTCAAGCGCCTCAGGAATATCAGCAAATAACTCGCACATTTCATCTTCGGTGCGTAAATACTGATTGGCACTGTATTTTTTAGGACGACGAGGATCGGCTAAGGTAAAGCCATCATGAATGGCCACCCGAATTTCATGGGCCTCAAAGTCTTCAGGCTTGAGAAAGACCACCTGATTGGTCGCGACCACAGGTAATTGACGTTCATCGGCTAAGGCAATGGCAGCATGGAGATAACGTTCTTCGTCGGCGCGACCGGTGCGCAGCAATTCAAGATAAAAACAATCGGGAAAATGTTGCTGATAGAAATCACACAAGCTGTTGGCCTGAGTCATATTGCCTTTTAATAAGGCCTTACCGACATCACCCTCTTTACCGCCAGACAGTAAAATAATGCCTTTGCCGTAAGTCACCAGCCACTGCTGATCAATCACCGCGCGGTCTTGCACATGTCCGCGTAAATACGCCTGACTGATTAACTGAGTTAAGTTTTGATAACCGTCATTATCCATGGCCAACACAGTAATGGCGCACAGTTCATCCTCAAACGCGGGCACTCGCATCCAAAAGTCACTGCCGATAATCGGCTTGATGCCTTTATCATGACAGCCACTGTAGAACTTGACCAAGCCACATAGGTTTGTTTGATCCGTTAAGGCCAAGGCTGGCATTCCTAAGGCTTCTGCGCGCGCCAAAATCGGTTTGACCTTGGCAACGCCATCACTCATGGAATAATCACTATGGACACGTAAATGGACAAATCTCGGCTCAGACATGGGACCTTAACTACTCTAGTCAATCGAATCGGAAAAGATAACATGACACGCCGAGTTCGCCAAAACTAAAAGCGCGTCATCTCAACCACGACACCGCCTAGAGTTAACAACTTGATACGACTGTCATAATAAAAGGTAAGCTGTCTGCAATTAATGTTGTAGAACCTCATCAATAAAAAAATCGCCAAGTGGCGATTTTTTTGGTGTGCGCAAGCATTAGCCTTGATGACGCTCTAGCCATTCTTTCACTGGCCTAAAACTGCGCCTGTGTTCAGGCACGATGCCATGTGCGGCGATGGCCTCAAAATGAGCTTTGGTGGGATAGCCTTTATGCTTAGCAAACGCAAACTGGGGATACTTGCTATCTAGCTCAGCCATTTCCCGATCGCGGATCACTTTTGCAATGATTGACGCCGCACTAATACAAGCAATCAAACCATCACCTTTGATCACCGCATCCGCCTCAATACCAAAATCGGGAGTGCGGTTGCCGTCGACTAAAATTCGTATCGGAGTGACCGACAAGCCGGCAACGGCGCGCTGCATGGCTAGCATGGTGGCGTGCAAAATATTAAGCTCATCGATTTCAGCGGGACTCGCCCGGCCCACACTCACCGCCAAAGCATTGGCCATGATGGTATCAAATAAGCCATCACGTTTTTTTTCACTGAGCTTTTTGGAATCATTCAAGCCCGCAATGGGGTTGGCGGGATCCAAAATCACCGCAGCGGTCACGACATCGCCCACCAAGGGACCGCGGCCGACTTCATCGACACCGGCCACTAACCCTTGTCCTAGCAACTGTGCTTGCTCAGGCAAGAGATCACGATAAATGGTCATGACGCCTCCGCCACGACCTCAAGCACGGCATCGGCTGCCCGCTCGCTCGCATTTAAGCGCATCGTTTGATGTAATTGATTAAAGGTTTTCATCAATGCCCGAGGATCACTGTTCAGCATGGTAGTCACGGCGGCCGCGATTTTAGCGGGGGTACAATCAGCCTGGATCAACTCAGGCACCACATCGCGTCCCGCCAGCAAGTTAGGTAACGAAAACCTATCGATTTTCATTAACCGCTTGGCAATGCGATATGTCATCGGCGCTACGCGATACGCCACCACCATCGGCCGATTCACCAGCATTGCCTCTAATGTCGCCGTCCCTGAAGCCAATAAGATAGCATCACTGGCAATCATCACATCGCGGCTATGGCCTTCGATTAAGTGTATGGACAGCTCAGGCGCATGCGCCAATAACGCCGCCATAAATTGCTCTCGCCGTTGTGGGTTCACTAACGGAGTCACAAACTTAATATCAGGAAACTCCTGCTTGATCAGCAGTGCCGCTTTAACAAAAGGTTCTGCCAATTGCTTAAGCTCTCCACCACGGGAGCCTGGCAAAATCGCCAAGTATTCGGCATCGGCCTCTAAGCCTAACGCTTGTCGGGCAGCCTGCTTATCGTTTGTCAGCGGGATCTCGTCGGCTAAGGTATGACCGACAAAAGTACAAGGCACCTGATGCTTGTCATAAAACGCTTTTTCAAAGGGTAATAAAGACAACACTCTATGGGTCGCCTTGGCGATTTTGAAAATACGCTTAGGTCGCCATGCCCAGACCGAGGGACTCACGTAATGCACCGTTTTAATGCCCGCCAACTTTAATTTACGCTCGACACCGAGATTAAAGTCCGGCGCATCGATACCGATAAAGCAGTCAGGGTTAAGTGCTAGCACTTGCTTAATTAACGACGCGCGTATGGCTAATAACCGAGGCAAACGAGATAAGACTTCGACGATGCCCATCACCGCCAACTCTTCCATAGGAAACAGCGATTCAAAGCCTTCGGCTTGCATGCGAGGACCACCGATACCGACAAAGCGTGCATCAGGATGGCGAGCTTTTAAGGCTCGAACTAAACCAGCCCCTAAAATATCGCCGGAGACTTCTCCGGCGACTAGGCTGAATATTAAAGGCTTGTTGGCCATATCAGCGAATAATACCTCGGCTCGATTGACGAACAAAATCAATAAAGTTTTGTACTTCAGAGAAGTTAGCCGCATCGTCAGTCAGCGCGTTAATCGCCTCATCAACGGTAAAGCTACTGCGATAGAAGGCCTTATATGCACGACGCATCGCTTGCTGAACCTCTTTACTGTAACCACGACGCTTCATGCCTTCGAAGTTAAGGCCGCGTGGCGTTGCCGCTTGACCCGAGGCCATCACAAATGGCGGCACATCTTGCAGGATTAACGACGCGCCGGCAGTAAAGGCATGGGCACCGATATGCACAAATTGATGCACGCCAGTCATCCCACCTAAAATGGCAAAGTCATCGACATGTACATGCCCGGCGATGGACGCGTTATTGGCCATGATGACGTTATTGCCGACCACACAGTCATGGGCAATATGCACGTAGGCCATAAACAGGTTATTGGAGCCGATACGGGTTTCACTATTATCTTGAATGGTGCCGCGATGGATAGTCACGGATTCACGAATAATATTATTGTCACCAATGATCAACCGCGTCGGTTCACCGGCATACTTTTTGTCTTGGCATTCTTCGCCGACAGAGGCAAATTGAAAGATCCGGTTGGCACGGCCGATGTGGGTCGGCCCTTTAATGACCACATGTGAGCTTATCCAGCAATCATCACCAATTTCAACATCAGCCCCGATATAGCTCCATGGTCCGATAGTGACATTGTCACCTATCTTGGCATCAGGATGTACAAACGCTAACTTATCTATCACTTCTCAATCTCTCTGCGAGCACACATGATCTCGGCTGAGCAAGCCAGCTCACCATCGACATGAACTTCACCATAAAACACGCCAATCCCGCGACGTTCTTTAATATACTTCACATGGAAGTGCAGTTGATCGCCTGGGGTTACCACTTTCTTGAAACGTGCCTTATCGATACCGGCAAAATAATACAGCACATTCGGCGACGGCTTATCACTCAAGGTTTTAAACGCTAACAACCCAGTTGCCTGTGCCATGGCTTCCAGCAGTAATACGCCTGGCATCACTGGCTGAACAGGGAAGTGCCCCTGAAAAAATGGCTCATTGATAGTCACGTTTTTGATGGCATGCAGAGTTTCACCTGGGGTGTAATCTAGTACGCGATCAACTAACAAAAATGGATATCTATGGGGTAGATATTCAAGGATTTCCTTGATATCCATAGTGTTCATTTGTTTAGACACTCACTCATTCCTCTCACCCAAAGGCGGAAATTATTCTTTTGACGCTTTTTCCAAGGTTTTAACCCGCTGAAATAATTCATCCAGCTGACGGAAACGCACGGTATTTCTACGCCACAATTTATTGTCCATCGCCACAGTTGCGGACGACAACAATCCCGGTTGTTTAACCGAGTTGGTAATATTGGTGCTGCCCGATACATGCACACCATCACAAATACTGAGGTGACCTGCAACGGCGGAATTACCACCAATAATACAATATTTACCGATAGTGACACTGCCCGCAATCGTGGTACTACCCGCAATCGCAGTATGGGCACCTATGATATCGTTATGGGCAATTTGCACCTGATTATCGATAATCACACCATCATGAATTTCAGTATGGCTCAGAGCACCTCTATCAATCGTGGTACCCGCCCCAATCTCAACCTGATCACCGATGCGGACCCCGCCGGTTTGGGGGATTTTAAGCCATTGACCTTTTTGGTTAGCATAACCAAAGCCATCCGAACCAATTACAGCGCCAGAATGGATAATACAGTCACGGCCCATATGCACATCATGATAAACACTAACATTAGCCCATAAGCGTGACCCAGATCCTATGATGACATCTTGGCCTATCACACAACCTGCGCCGATTTGTACTCGGTCCCCTAAAATGACTCCGGCAGCAATAACGGCATTGGCACCTATGCTAACTCCTTCCCCAAGCATGGCCGAGGCATCAATGACGGCACTAGGATGGATACCAACGGCTGCTGGCGGAGTGGTATCAAGTAATTGAGCCACCTTGGCAAAGCCTACATACGGGTCATTAACGATCAATGCATTGCCCGAATATTCATGGGCATCGTCAGCTCTCAATAAAACGGCACTGGCCTGGCATTGAGTTAATTGTGAACGATATTTACTGTTTGACAAAAAAGAGAGCTGGCCAGGGCCAGCTTGTTCCAGAGTGGCAACAGCGTTAATAGCAACACTGCCGTCACCCTGAACCTGGGCGCTAAGCAACTCGCCCAGTTGGTTCAAGGTCACACTTTTCATGTATTACTTGCCTTTGCTTAAGGCTTCAATCACTTTGCTACTGATGTCAGCATCTGGCTTGGCAAAAATTACCGCGCCACGTTGAAGCACTATGTCATAGTTATCTTTTTTAGCGATATCGGTAATCACTTGTTGGACTTTTACCAATAGCTTGTTCTGCTCTTCACCTTGACGACGACGTAAATCTTCATCCAATGCTTTACCTTTCAACTGCAGTTCAGACTGGATAGATTCCATTTTACGAACCATTTCAGTTTTCTGGCTATCACTCATCAGAGCAGCATCACGTTGTTGCTTCTCCATCATGCCACGTAACTCTTCTTGCATTTTTTGTACGCTGGCCATGCGGTCGCCAAATTCAGACTTTAACGACTGAGAAATTTGTTCACGCTGAGGCAATTGCTCAAAAACAGTGGCCATGTCCACTACCGCAATTTTTTCAGCATGAGCTGCCAGTGGAGCAGCCAGTAAACACAGGGTTAATGCCGCACGATTGAACATCTTTTTCAAAGTAGACTCCTTCTGTTATTCAGCAAAACTTGCCGAGTGTATGCGTTTTAGAAAGTTTTGCCAATATTGAACGAGAAGATCTCAGTATCATCATCCTCGTATTCCTTCAACGGCCATGCTAACGAGAACACCATAGGTCCCATTGGCGATAGCCATTGTACACTTAAGCCCCATGAAGCTCTAATCCGGCTTGGGTCGCTAAAGTCTTGCAACTGTGCGAATTGATCTGCGGGTAAAAAGCGATAAGAATCATAGTCAAACTCGGTATCCCAAACGTTACCCGCGTCGACGAAGAAACTGGTACGCACAGAGTTGGTATAAGCTTCATCCAAAAATGGCGTGGGTACGATCATTTCTACACTGGCTACCGCCATGGCGTTACCACCAATACTACGGCCTTCACTCACTTGGATAGAATTAGGATCCCCAGGCAAGCTACAACCATCGCCACTGGCATCGGGAACACAAGGCTCACTGCCACGATACAGATAGAATGAACGCGGACCAACCGAGTTAGACTTAAAGCCACGCAAGCTAGTGCCGCCTAAGTAGAAGTTTTCCCAAAATGGTAGAATTTGGTCATTGTCACCAAAGCTGCCATAGCCGTTACCATAACCGGCGCGGGCGCGGGTTAACAACACAAAACTCTGGGCTCTATCAATCGGGAAATAGAAGCTAGTGTCAAATTCGGTTCTGAAGTATTGCAGATCGGAACCTGGCACGGTCATTTTACCAGAGAGACGCTGAGATGAGCCATCCGTTGGGAAGGTGCCACGATTAAGGGTGCTGCGATACCAACCTAAGGTCATATCGAAGTTATCAAAGCTGAGATCTGAGTTAGGATCATCATTTTCACGGTAAATATTGTAAAAACGTAATGCCTGCTCGTATGCCGAGATTTCAGAAATGGTGTTATGTCGATAACCCACCCCAGCATTAATCCGGTTGTATTCGTTGATTGGGAAGCCTGTGGTTAAGCCTACGCCATAAGATTTGTTTTTATATTGCTCAAGGTTAGCTTCGTTCGCATCGAATTCATTCCAATAAATACTCCCACCTAAGCTCACACCGTCTTTGGTAAAATACGGATCGCTATAGCTTAAGTTGATGTTCTTAGAGTATTTGTTGGTACTCAGGTTAATACCTGCCTGATTGCCCGTGCCCAGGAAGTTATTCTGCTGCACCCCAAACTGCAAGCTTACGCCAGATTCTGTACCATAACCGACACCGGCATTAAACGAGCCTGAAGGCTGTTCTTTCACGGCAAAGTTAACATCGACCAGATCATCGGTGCCAGGAATTTGCACGGTTTCGGTATCAACGGTCTCGAAGAAGCCTAAGCGGTTTAATCGCGCTTTTGACTGCTCAACTTGGGCCGAGTTTAACCAAGCCCCTTCCATTTGGCGTAATTCGCGACGCATGACTTCATCTTGCGTTACATTGTTACCGGTGAAGTTAATCGAGCGCACATACACGCGCTTGCCTGGGTTGACGTTAATATTTAGCGTGACTTCTTGAGTCTCATCGTCAATTTCAGGATAGGTTTTGACTTCAGGGTAGGCATAACCAAAACGGCCGAGGTATTTGCTGTACATTTCTTCAGCAAAGGTGACATCACCACCATCATAGGTGCTGCCGGCTTTAATCGGCAAAATCGATTTCATCAAATCTTCACGGCCCATTAAATCACCGGTCAAATTGACGTCTTTCACTGTATAAGGCTGACCTTCATCGACATTAACTGTGATGTATAGGCCTTTACGATCTGGGGTCATCGCGACCTGAGTGGAGGTCACATCAAAACGGATATAACCATTATTGCGATAGTGATTCTTGATGGTTTCTAAATCCGCCTGCAGTTTCTGCTTCTGATAGCGACGCTCTCCAAAGAGATCCCACCAAGCCACATAGTCTTTTAATTCAATCAGACCACGCAGTTCTGCGTCAGAGAAAACGGTATTACCCACAAAGTTAATTTGTTTGATTTCAGCCGCAAGGCCTTCAGTGAAGGTAAATTTGAGTTCGACCCGATTTCGCGGCAGGTTAATGACTTGCGCTTCGACTTTAGCGCCGTATTTTCCCACACCGTAATAGAAATCTTGCAGGCCTTTTTCGATACCGGTCAACATGGTACGGTCTAATGACTCACCAACCTTAACACCGCTACCGTCTAGAGATTCTTGAAGCTGTTCATCTTTGATGTCTTTGTTGCCTTCAAAAGTGACCGTGCTAATGGTGGGTCTTTCTTTGACCGTCACCATCAATACGCCACCATCTCGGCTTACACTCACATCTTCAAAATTGGTTGAGGCATAGAGGCTTTTGATCGCCTGCTGTAATTTTGTTTGGTCAACCACATCACCTACCTTGATCGGTAGGTTTAGCAAGGCGGCGCCCAAAGCAACACGCTGCAAGCCGTCAACTTGGATATCAGTGACTTCAAAAGGTTGAAAGCTATTAGCCCAACCATTCCCTGAAAAAGAAGCACCGACGAATAACATCGAGGCAAATAGTTTATTCAATCTCATAGAGCTCTTCTAATTATTTGTCTGTCCTTGCTCAGAGTCGGGCAAAATCATTGAAAAGTGCAACACTCATCAAGACGAACAGCATTGCTGCCCCAAATCTGAATCCTATTTCCTGTACCCTTTCTGAGACAGGCCTGCCTGTTACGAGTTCCACCAAGTAATACATCAGATGTCCGCCATCCAGCACTGGCAGTGGCAACAGGTTCATGATGCCAAGGCTCACGCTGATTAACGCTAAAAACCCGAGAAAGTGAACCAAACCATATTGCGCACTGTTGCCAGCACCTTGTGCGATAGAGATTGGGCCACTGAGATTTTTAACCGATACGTCACCAGTTAATAACTTGCCAATCATTTTAACGCTGACGCTAGTCAGTTGCCATGTTTTATCTAACGCGACACCGACGGCGTCTACTATGCCATATTTTTGCTCGATACGCATATTATCCGGCACCGCTTCACTGGTGGGGACTATGCCTATCAAACCAATCATTTTGCCTTGCACGTCTTTGACCTTGGGCAAGACGTTGATGTGGAACTGTTCGCCGTCACGTTTCACCGTGAAGTCTATGGATTGGTCAACAGAATGTTGAATAAGTTCAACTAACGCTGTCCAGTTGGCATAAGGTGCACCGTTAACCGCAATGATTTCATCGCCTAATTTAAGCCCTGCTAGCTCCGCGGCACTGTCGTCAGTAAACTGGGCAATAATGGGTAATATCTGGGGCCGATAGCCGACGAAACCAATGGCGCTAATTGCCGATTCTTTCTCAGGATCAAATTGCCACTGGCGCGTGTCGAGTTGATAGGTTTGACGGATTTGCGCTGTGGTAGCGCTCGCGAGCGGCGCTATGGCGACATCAATCTGATCGCTGCCAATCTGGCCCACTAACGCGAGATTGATGTCTTGCCAACTGTTAACATCTTGGCCTGCAATCGCCACAATTTGTTGCGGACTTGTCACCGCTATCACCGCGGCGGGCTTATTCGTGTCCACGCCAGTAATCACTGGCTTTAAGGCCGGCACGCCAATGAGGAACATGACATACAAGGCCACAATCGCAAACAAAAAGTTGGCGATGGGGCCGGCACTGACTATCGCAATGCGTTGCCACACGGATTTACGGTTAAACGCTTGGTCAACTAAATGCTCTGGCACCGTCTCGACCCGCTCATCCAGCATTTTGACATAGCCACCGAGCGGGATGGCAGCAATCACATATTCAGTGCCATCTTTACCGATTTTGCGCCAAATCGCTTTGCCAAAACCGATAGAAAAGCGTTCGACTTTAACGCCGCAGCGACGAGCCACATAAAAATGACCGTACTCATGGGCGGTAATTAATAGCCCAAGCGCCACCACAAAAGACATAGCGTTCCACAAAAAATCACCCATTTAGCGTCCTTTCCTATTAGCCAATGATGGCCTCATTGGCATAAATTCGTGCCTGTGTATCCAAAGCTAAAATATCCTCAAGTGACGTTAATCCTTGGCAATGAAGACGCCCAAGACTGCGCTCATTGATGGTCGCGATATCGGTAAAGCGGATCTTGCCTGCTAAAAAGGCCGCCACGGCAACCTCATTGGCAGCGTTAACGACTGTGGTCGCTTCTTGCCCAAGATGACACGCCTCCATCGCTAACGCGAGACACGGAAAACGATTCACATCGGGCTCAACAAAGGTTAACTGTCCGACCTTGAAGAAATCTAAAGGTTCAACCCCAGCATGAATTCTATCAGGGTACGCCATACAATTGGCGATAGGAGTGCGCATGTCAGGGTTACCCATTTGCGCTAGCACAGAGCCATCTCGATATTGAACCATCGAGTGGATCACACTCTGGGGGTGGACGACAACTTTAAGTTGATCAGGGCGAGTATTAAATAGCCAACGCGCTTCAATATACTCAAGCCCTTTGTTCATCATAGTGGCTGAGTCCACCGAGATTTTAGGACCCATCGACCAGTTAGGATGTTTACATGCTTGCGCAGGGGTGACCATCGCCAATTCGGCCAATGGCTTGGTTAAGAACGGACCACCTGAACCTGTCAGCAAGATGTGAGAAATGCCATGTTCATCAAGAGAACAATAGCCCAAACGCTGCTGCACCGGCTCCGGCAGGCACTGGAAAATAGCGTTATGTTCGCTATCGACTGGTAAGACAATTGAGCCACTTTGACGCGCAGCATTAATAAATAATTGCCCACTCATCACCAGTGCTTCTTTATTGGCTAACAAGACTCGCTTACCGGCATTGACCGCTGCTAATGTCGGCACTAAGCCCGCGGCACCAACGATAGCCGCCATGACCACATGGGTATCAGGGCCCGCGACCAATTCAAGTAACGCGGCTTCACCGCTGGTGACTTGCGTCGAGCAATCGCTTGGTAAGGCGGCTCTTAATGCCTTGGCGGCATCTTCGTCTACCATGTGCGCATAGACGGGTTGATGAGTAACGCAAAGTGCCAGCATCTTGTCGACACTGGCATTGGCCACTAACCCATAGACTCGAAAAGCGTCAGGGCTAGCTGCCACCACGGCCAACGTGCTGGTACCAATAGAGCCAGTGGCTCCTAAAATCACCATATTTTGCATATCACTACATCCAAAATGCGATATAAATTAACGTAAACACCGGTAATGCCGCAGTAAGACTATCAATACGGTCTAACACCCCACCATGACCGGGTAAGATAGTGCCTGAGTCTTTGATATTGGCCGAGCGCTTAAACATGCTTTCCGAGAGATCACCGATGGCCGAGGCGAGTGCGGTAAATAAAGTCACCAAGATCACCACCAGGGTTTCTTGTTGCGCAGAGAAATACATCACGCCTGCGGCAACCAGTAAACTGGCCAGCAGCCCTCCCACTAAACCTTCGATGGTTTTTGCAGGGCTGACATTGGGCATCAATTTGTGTTTACCAAAGGCTTTACCGGCAAAATAGGCGCCAGTATCCGCGGCCCACACCGTCAGCATGACTAACAAGACCAAGGTGCCACCAAAGTAAGGATCACGGCCAAACCCTAAGGATTCCAGTGCCATTAACGCACTAAAACATGGCACTAATGTCAATTGACCAAACATGGATTTAAGCATCGGGCTTTGCGCCCATGTGGACTTGGCTTTAGGGTAAATGACCACTAATACCGTGGCCAATAGCCACCAAATCGCCCCGAGGCCTAAAATGCCTTGATAGACAGGGTGTAAACGGTTGTGATCCCAGATGTCTGCGGCGGGAACCACGTAATTGATGGTCGCCAACAAGATCCCGATAGTGATGGTGAAGCTCCATTGCGTAACGCTGCAGTCGGGGTCAATAATACGTCCCCACTCTTTAGCCGCAATCAGAAATACTGGAACTAACGCCCAAGCCAAGTAAGCTGGCGCTAATAAAAAGATGCCTGCCAACACTAATGGAATTAACCACAGCGCAGTTATGATTCGTTGTTTTAGCAAGAGACTCCCTCACTTAATTGCTGTCAGGTGGCAAAATTGCCAAATAATTAGCCTGATGTCTTTATTGCCTCAATCTGACTTCCCGTCAGACCAAATCGGCGTTGTCGTCCACTGAAGACACTCACAGCATGATGAAAAGCCGCTTCATCAAAATCCGGCCATAGTGAGTCAGTAAACACCAGCTCAGCATAGGCTGCTTGCCATAAAATAAAGTTACTGATACGGAAATCACCACCGGTGCGTATCATCAAGTCCACATCATCCTGCCCTGGCATCGACAGATGTTGGGCTAATGCTTCTTCGGTAAACTCAGCAGGGCTCATTTGCCCAGCTTGCACTTTTTCAGCCAGTTGCTGAGCCGCATGGAGAATATCCCAGCGCCCACCATAATTAGCGGCAACATTGAGGATTAACTCATCATTGTTGGCTGTGTGTTGTTGTGCAGTAATAATTTGCTTTTGTAACCTAGCAGAGAAACGGCTGGTGTCACCAATAATATTCAAACGAACACCATTCTTATGCAATAGCTTGATTTCACGTTGAAGTACGGTGAAAAACAATTCCATCAATAAGGTGACTTCTTGATCAGGCCGACGCCAGTTTTCAGAAGAGAACGCAAACAAGGTTAATGAGCGAACCCCGAGTTGTTTGGCAGTCGTGACTGCACGACGAACGGCTTTAACGCCGGCTCTGTGTCCCATCACGCGTGGCTGGCCTTTAGCCTGAGCCCAGCGGCCATTACCATCCATAATGATCGCCACATGGCGGGGAATAGCCAAACCAACCAATTCAGGCAATTCATCTGGCATATCTGCCGTCGATGAGCAGTCTGAAACATTTTGACTAATAGTGGATGACATCTCACTCAACCCTTAAAATAAACAAACGCCGCGTAGTATAACGCTACACGGCGTATCAACTCTAGTGAGTTAAGCGTTGGATCAGACTTCCATCAACTCTGCTTCTTTAGCAGCCAAGACTTCATCGACTTTTTTAATAAAAGTATCAGTCATTTTCTGAATGTCGTCTTCGCTACGACGAACATCGTCTTCAGTACATTCTTTGGCTTTTTCTAATGCTTTAACATCAGAGTTAGCGTCACGACGTACGTTACGAATAGACACTCGACCTTGCTCAGCTTCGGCACGCACCACTTTCACTAAGTCGCGACGACGCTCTTCGGTCAAGGCTGGCAGAGGAATACGAATATTGCTGCCTGCAGACATAGGGTTTAAACCTAAGTCAGATGACATGATGGCTTTTTCTACGGCCTGGATCATGCTGCGGTCAAATACACTCACAGACAAGGTCCGTGAATCTTCAACGCTGACGTTACCCACTTGATTGAGCGGGGTCATAGTACCGTAGTAAGACACTTGGATTGAATTCAACAGGCTTGGGTGCGCACGACCAGTACGTACCTTGCTCATTTGACCTTTCATGGCCTCAACACATTTACCCATACGCTCTTGGGCATCTTTTTGAATATCTGCAATCACGATAATTATCCTTTTCAGTCATTACTTCGCTTTGATCATTGTGCCTTCTTCTTCACCCATAATCACGCGACGAAGCGCGCCGGGCTTGTTCATATTGAACACTAAGATAGGCATGTCATGGTCTCGTGCCATGGTAAAGGCAGCTAAGTCCATCACTTTTAATTCTTTTTCAAGGACTTCATTATACCCAAGCTCATCATACTTGATAGCATCAGGATTTTTCATTGGGTCTTCGGAGTATACACCATCGACCTTGGTGCCTTTTAATACCACTTCCGCTTCGATTTCAATGCCGCGTAAACAGGCCGCTGAATCAGTCGTGCAGAATGGGTTGCCAGTTCCGGCAGCAAAAATTACCACTCGGCCAGATTTTAAATAGCTAATTGCTTCTGCCCAGTTATAACGGTCACACACACCGTTAAGTGGAATTGCCGACATCAGGCGAGCGTTCACATAAGCACGGTGCAGTGCATCACGCATGGCCAGGCCATTCATCACTGTGGCCAACATGCCCATGTGATCGCCGACCACTCGGTTCATGCCAGCTTTAGCCAAGCCTTCACCGCGGAATAAATTACCGCCACCTATGACCACGCCAACTTGAATACCCAGCTCCACTAACTCTTTCACTTCTTGCGCCATACGGTCAAGCACTTTCGGATCGATACCGAAGCCCTCGTCGCCCATTAAGGCTTCACCACTTAATTTAAGAAGAATTCGACGAAATGCAGGTTTTGGATTGGTGCTCATATTTATAGTCTCGGTCATAACAAGACCGCAGCGGCTGCTGCGGTCTTAAAGGTCTTAGCGTTGGCTATTAAGCCTTTTTAGAAGCTGCGATTTGAGCCGCTACTTCAGCAGCGAAATCTTCTTCTTTCTTCTCGATGCCTTCACCAACTTCCATACGAATGAAAGCAGAAACTGAAGCGCCTTTTTCTTTCAGGATATCGCCAACAGTTTTCTTTGGCTCCATGATGTAAGCTTGACCAGTCAGAGAGATCTCACCGGTAAACTTCTTCATACGACCCAGAACCATCTTCTCAGCGATTTCTTGAGGCTTGCCTTCGTTCATAGCGATTTCGATTTGCAGCGCTTGCTCTCTTGCAACCAAATCAGCAGGAACGTCTTCAGGGTTAACGAACTCAGGCTTAGAAGCAGCAATGTGCATTGCGATGTGCTTCAGAGTTTCTTCATCAGCGTCACCAGCTACAACCACACCGATGCGGTCGCCGTGGCGGTAAGAAGACAGGTTAGCACCATCGATGTACTCAACACGACGTACGTTGATGTTTTCGCCAATCTTAGCAACCAGAGCAATACGCGCTTCTTCGAACTGGGCTTTCAGGTCGTCGATAGTGACTTTAGATGCTGCAGCAACGTCCAGTACTTCATTAGCGAATGCTAAGAAGTTACCGTCTTTAGCAACGAAGTCAGTTTGACAGTTAACTTCTACCAGGGCAGCGTAACCTTCGCCATTCTTAATCAGGATGGTACCTTCAGCGGCGATGTTACCCGCTTTCTTAGCAGCCTTAGCAGCACCGCTCTTACGCATGTTATCAATCGCTAATTCGATATCACCGTTAGTTTCGGTCAGGGCTTTTTTACAGTCCATCATGCCAGCGCCAGTGCGGTCGCGCAGTTCTTTAACTTGGGCAGCAGTAATTGCCATTGTTAAGTCCTCTATAGAAAATTCGACATATTTTGCAGATATAAAACAGGGGCCAAACGGCCCCTGTTAACCAATTAACACATTGGTTAATAAGGGAGATGCTAAAGCATCACGCCTTATTATACGGCTTCAACGAAACCGTCTTGCTCAGCTTGAACAGCCAAATCTTGACCACGGCCAGCATTTGCAGCAGCAGCAACAGAAGAGGTGTACAGCTTGATAGCACGCATAGCATCGTCGTTACCAGGAATGATGTAGTTAACACCATCTGGCGCAGAGTTGGTATCAACAACAGCAACAACTGGGATACCCAGGTTGTTAGCTTCTTTGATAGCGATGTGTTCGTGGTCAGCACCGATCACAAACAGAACGTCAGGCAGACCGCCCATGTTCTTAATACCACCTAAAGATTTTTCCAGCTTAGCCAGTTCGCGAGTACGCATCAGCGCCTCTTTCTTGGTCAGCTTGTCAAAAGTACCGTCTACAGACTGAGTTTCCAGTTCTTTCAGACGCTTGATTGATTGACGAACAGTTTTCCAGTTAGTCAGCATGCCGCCTAACCAACGGTTGTCAACATAGTACTGATCACAAGAAATTGCAGCTTCTTTGATGGCTTCGCTAGCGGCACGCTTAGTACCAACGAACAATACTTTACCTTTCTTAGAAGCAACGTTGCTGATGAACGCCAGCGCTTCGTTGAACATAGGTACAGTGTGCTCTAAGTTGATGATGTGTACACCGTTGCGTGGGCCAAAGATGAAAGGCTTCATTTTTGGGTTCCAGTAACGGGTTTGGTGACCGAAGTGTACACCGGCTTGCAGCATGTCGCGCATTGAAACAGTAGTCATTTTATTTACCTTAAAATGGTTTGGGGTTAAACCTCCACGTATCCCATCCTATCGACCACAACCTAAATTGCGGCACCCCGATGCATGTGTCGATACGTGTGTGATTTCGTATTGAGTTAATTGCCATGTATAATGGCCGCCATCGTTTACTATTCAGACCGAAAACCTGCCGACTCGCGCATAACTGACAACCTAAGTTGCTCGGTAATGCATCGATAACGCAAGTAATACATCAGTCTGTAGAGATATCACTAGACGGCGCGCTTTATACCATATTTCTAGCCGAGACACAAATTTTTAGCTAGAAAGTTCACGCCGACAACCACAGTCAAACAGTAAGAGAAACGTCCATGAGTATAGTTATCAAAACGGCCGATGAAATCGAAAAAATGCGCGCTGCAGGCAAGTTGGCAGCCGAAGTGTTAGCAATGATTGCCCCGCATATCAAGGCAGGTGTGACCACTAACGAAATTAATGATATCTGTGCCAAATTCACCCAAGACCATGGCGCTATTTCAGCACCATTAGATTACCATGGCTTTCCTAAGTCCATTTGCACATCAATCAATGAAGTCATTTGTCATGGCATCCCAAGCGAGCGCGCCTTAAAAGACGGTGACATCATTAATATTGATATCACCGTCATTAAAGATGGCTACCATGGCGACACCTCTAAGATGTTCTTAATCGGTGAAGTCAGCCCCAAAGACAAGCGCTTATGTCGCGTTGCTCAAGAAAGTTTGTACGAAGCCATCAAGATTGTCCGTCCCGGCATCAAGCTCGGTGAAATTGGTACCGTGATTGAGAAGTTTATCAAGAGCAAGAAAACTGGCCTTGAAAAGTACAGCATTGTTACTGACTATTGCGGTCATGGTATTGGTGCCGGTTTCCACGAAGAGCCGCAGGTGATGCATTACAAGAATAATGACAAAACCGTGTTGCGCTCTGGCATGTGCTTTACCATTGAACCTATGATCAATGCTGGTAACTATAAGAGCAAGCTCGATAAGCATGATGGTTGGACAGTGACGACTTCTGACGGCAAAAACTCGGCGCAATGGGAACATACCCTGTTAGTCACCGATAGCGGCGTCGAAGTGTTAACCCTACGCGCAGATGAGACCTTCCCACGACTCATTAATCACTAAACATCAAGCAGGGATAGCGATGAATCAAGCTCTGACGACCAAGCAACAGTTACAGGCGCTCAATCAAGTATTGGAGCAAGATTTTGCTCGCGGCGAAGACATTGGCAAGTTACTCCGCAAACGCAGCGAATTTGTCGATGACATTCTGGTTAATTTATGGCGCCAATTCGAGCTTGATAGTCAACCGTTATCCCTGATTGCTGTCGGGGGGTATGGCCGCAGTGAATTGCATCCCTGCTCAGACATCGATTTGTTATTTTTAGTCAAAAGCGCGCTCAGCCCAGACGGTGAGCTCGCCTTATCCGCGTTTATTACCTACCTCTGGGACGCCGGCCTTGAAATCGGTCACAGTGTGCGTACTTTAGTGCAAACCTTAGCGCTAGGCTCCCAAGACGTCACCATCGCCACCAACTTGATTGAAGCTCGCTTATTAATTGGTTGTGAGCAAGGCTTCGCGGAGCTACACCACAGCATTCGCCAAGCTGACTTTTGGCCGACTAATCGCTTTTTTCTCGCCAAAAAAGAAGAACAAGATCTGCGCCATCACAAAGCCAGTGCGTTTGATCTCGAACCCAATATTAAAGCCTGTCCTGGGGGATTAAGAGACATCCAAACCATCGCCTGGGTAGCGATGCGCTATTTTGATGCCGCCAATCTCGAAGAACTGGTCGGCCATGGGTTCCTGCATCAAGATGAATTAGCTGAATTATTGGAGTGTCGAGCGTTTTTGTGGCAACTGCGCTTTGCGCTCCACTTGATCGTCGGTCGTGATGAGAACCGCTTATTATTTGATTTACAACCGCAAGTCGCGCATCTCATGGGTTACGAAGATGCCACGCAGCTCGCGGTTGAGCAAATGATGAAGCGCTACTATCGCAGTGTGCGCCGCGTGATCGAACTTAACGATATGTTGCTGCAGTTGTTTAAGCGCGCCACTCAGCACGACTTACCCCAACTAGAAGTGCAAGCCATCGACAGTCAATTTCAACGACGAGGCCGATTTATTGAAGCCTTAGCTAGCGATGTGTTCACCCAGCCCGATGCCATTTTACGCTTATTTTTACATTGTGCGCGTAACTCCAATATTAATGCCATTTATGCCTCGACATTACGCAGTTTGCGCTTAGCACGGCGTAGCCAAATGGTGCCATTAATGGAGCATGGTGCCTGTCGCCAAGTCTTTATGGAAATTTTACGCCACCCACGCGGGATCCCAGCGTTATCCATGATGCACAAATACGGCGTGTTATCGGCCTATTTACCGCAATGGCGCGCCATCGAAGGTCAAATGCAATTTGATTTATTCCATGCCTACACGGTCGATGAACATACCCATAGGTTACTTAGGAATATTGAACGATTTTCTCACCCTGATCAAAAAGATGAATTCCCTTTAGGCTCTGTGCTTATCAATCAATTACCCAAAAAAGGCTTGTTGGTCCTTGCCGCCTTGTTTCATGATATTGCCAAAGGCCGTGGCGGCGACCACTCAACCTTAGGTGCTGCCGATGCGACTATCTTTTGCAAACTGCATGGCTTGAGTGATCATGATGGCCGCCTGGTCAGTTGGTTAGTTCAACAGCATTTGTTGATGTCAGTGACCGCGCAACGACGGGATATATCCGATCCTGATGTAGTGGCTGAGTTTGCCAATCAAGTACGTGATGCCGTCCATTTAAGCTATCTCTATTGCTTAACCGTGGCTGACATGTGTGCTACTAACGATCATATTTGGAATAATTGGAAAGGCGCCTTACTGCGTGAGTTGTATTTTGCCACCCAACGCACACTCGCGCGCGGACAAGAAAAACCGGTCGATATTCGAGCCAGGGTGCGAGAACACCAAGGTAAAGCACGCAAAGAGTTAATCCGCCGCGGCTTTAAAGATAAAGAGATTGATCTGCTCTGGGCACGCCTCAAGGCAGATTATTTCCTGCGTCACAGTCTCAGCCAAATTGTGTGGCATTGCGAGGGTATTCTTAAGCATCGCAGTGACGATGCCTTGGTCTTGATCAACAAACAAAGTAGTCGCGGCGGCACCGAACTGTTTATCTATTGTCCAGACAAACCAAAATTATTCGCCACGGTGATGGCAGTACTGGACAATAAAAATATCAGCGTCCATGATGCGCTGGTCATGAGCAGTAAAGATAAATACGCCCTCGATACCTTTGTGATTTTAGAACAAAATGGCGCGCCACTTCAGCAATTGGCTCGCATTCAGGGGCTGCGAAAAACCCTAGTGAAAGCCCTGGCAAAAGATGCCAGCGCCAAGTTACCTTCATTTAGGAAATTACCGCGCAAGATGAAACCTTTTAAGGTTGCTACCAGCGTGAGTTTTCTCAAGGGCAATCGCCATGATACAAGTATGCTGGAATTATTCGCGTTAGACTCGCCAGAACTACTTGCCAAAGTGGGCGAAACGTTTTATCGGTGCAACATCAATTTATTGGCCGCCAAAATTACCACCATCGGCGAGCGCGCAGAAGACGTATTTATTTTACAAACCTCATCGGGCACCGCCCTGGATGAGACGCAACAAACAATGCTAGGTGACGCCCTAAAAGCGGTACTAGCACAACCCACACCTTAAGTTTGAGGACAATACTATGGAGGCATTACGCCAACGTATTGAGGCAGCCTTTGAAGCACGCCAAGACATCACCCCAACCAACGTTGCGCCCAGCTTGCGCGCCGATGTTGATACCGTCATCAATATGCTCGATCGCGGCGAAGTCCGTGTAGCTGAAAAAATTGACGGCCAATGGCATGTTCATCAGTGGCTGAAGAAGGCGGTTTTACTGTCATTCCGTATCTTTGAAAACCAAGTGATTGAAGGTGCTGAAACTAAATATTTTGATAAAGTGGCGATGAAATTTGCCGATTACGATGAAGCCCGCTTCAAGCAAGAAGGCATTCGCGTAGTGCCACCTGCCGCAGTAAGAAAGGGCTCATTTATCGCCCGCAACACTGTACTGATGCCGTCTTATGTCAATTTAGGCGCTCGCGTTGATGAAGGTACCATGGTCGATACTTGGGCAACGGTTGGCTCATGTGCCCAAATTGGTAAAAACGTGCATTTGTCTGGCGGTGTCGGCATTGGTGGCGTACTTGAACCACTGCAGGCTGGCCCAACCATTATCGAAGATAATTGTTTCATTGGCGCACGTTCTGAAATCGTTGAAGGCGTGATTGTTGAAGAAGGCGCGGTGATCTCGATGGGCGTTTACATCGGCCAAAGTACCCGCATTTTTGATAGAGAAACCGGTGAAGTACATTACGGCCGGGTGCCGGCAGGCTCTGTGGTTGTTTCTGGCAGTCTGCCATCAAAGTGTGGCACGTATAGTCTTTACGCCGCCATTATTGTGAAAAAGGTCGATGCCAAGACTCGCGCGAAAGTGGGGATTAACGAATTATTACGCCTCGCGGATTAATGAATTCGTCGTCTGTGTCGTCCTAAAATACGTTGATGCTTTTCTATTTAAGCCAGTTGCCAGCAACTGGCTTTTTCATGCACTTCATTTGGCGTTTTCATGCCAAGGCTGAAGTGCGGCCTGTAGTTGTTGTAAATCGCGATGGATTCACTGACAACCTGCTTTAACTTTTAAAAACTGGCGTATCTGTGTATCAAAAACTCTTGCTTGAGTATGCCATTTACCCGCTCTGCCAAAGCATTTTGATAACAGTCGTAGCCATCTGTCATTGAGGGGCGGATACCCGCTTTAGCCAATGCCGCCTGATTGTAGTGGTACGGTGAATTTGGCCATCTAGTTAGAGGTGATATCATCACCTCATAAGTAAACAGGTGACACTATGACGAAACGTACAAGAAGACTTTTTAGTGCTGAGTTCAAACTCGAATCTGCTCAATTAGTTTTAGATCAAAATTACTCCATTGTTGAAGCAGCACAAGCCATGAAGGTAGGCAAATCGACTATGGATAAATGGGTTCGACAGTTAAGAGAAGAGCGACAAGGTAAGCAACCGAAAGCATCGCCTATAACGCCTGAACAGGTTGAAATCCGAGAGCTGAAAAAGCAACTGGCTCGCTTACAGGAGCACAACGAAATATTAAAAAAGGCTACGGCTCTGCTGATGTCAGACTCTGGTAAGCCCCTAGTTTTCTAGACACTTTCTAAGTTCTCATAATACTGCTTTTCAAACTTCATTGGAGACAGTCCGTTATTACTACCATGATGCCGCACTGGATTGTAGAAATATTCGATATA
>NZ_JAHUTT010000033.1 GCF_019209865.1 Shewanella sp. NIFS-20-20
TGTTAGCTAACGTCAAGGCAATGAACAAAGTCATAAGACTAGGTATGCCTGTTAGTTACCGAGTTGAGTAATTAGAGTAAGTGTCATTAGATCAGTACGTTACGTGAACTATTTGATCAACAACGCCTAGTGGAAGTGTTGCCCGGTGTGCCACTGGCGCTGGGGCGGCGGCATGAGGCCAGCCTGACCATGCAGCCGGAAACGCACTGGAGTACGCAGTTTGGTGGGGTGCGTAAAGACTATATGGATGCTGCCCATGAGTGGCATAAAGCGTGCGCCAAAACCGGTAACTGGTATATGCCCTTTGCGCCCAAAGAGCGGCCATTTCCTGTGCCTGAACTAATTGACCGCGCCGTACTCGAGTTAGGTGATCATGTGTGGCCGCATGTTCGTGGTAAACAGTCTGTTGGTTCACAACTTAGTGATAAGCAGCGAGATGAGCAAAATGCGGGGCAGGAAAGCTCAACCGTGCTCTTGTGTGGTCATGCTGCGTCCGATAAGCAGTTTGGCGCCGAGCGCAGTTTGTTGAATGTCGCCAAAGCCATTGCTGGCTTGGGGCACAAACTGATCGTGACGCTGCCAGAGCGTAATATGGCTTACCTTGAAGAGCTTAAGCCATATTGCAGTGACATAGTACTCATGCCAAGTCCTTGGCGCCAAGATGACGAAGTTTGGCCGATTTCTCTTGATGCTTATCAGCGGTTAATCAAGCATTTTGGTGTTGATTTAGTGCATGTTAATACCCTGGTGAACCGGGTGCCGCTGTTGGCGGCGTGGGAACTTGGCGTTCCCAGTGCATTACATGTGCGTGAGCTGCTTAACTGGGACCCTGCGTTAATTGCAGCTATGGGCGATGAAGATGCCGATACACAAGTGCTTAATCCGCTTATGCTGGCGGACAGACTGATTGCCAATTCGGACTATACCGCCCAGTGCCTGTTATCCCAGCACCCTGAGTTAGTAGATAAACTGGCGGTGGTTACCAATACCGTTTCCATGGAAGGAGATTGGCAAGCTGTTAATACCAATAAACAAACGTTGCGCATTGGTATGGTCAGCAGCAATCTGCCTAAAAAAGGGCTGGATGACTTTGTTGCCATTGCCAAGGCTGGCTTGGCTGCCAAAATTAACACCGAGTTTGTATTGATAGGTCCGGTTAATGAGCATACTGAGGTGCTGCAGGCCAATATGCCCGCAAATATCAACATGGCGGGATATGCTAACAGTCCAGAGGAAGCCATGGCTCAGTTGGACGTGCTGGTTAATCTGTCGCAGTTTCAGGAATCGTTTGGTCGAACGGTTGCTGAAGCCATGCTGGCTGCCAAGCCTGTGATTGCTTATCGGTGGGGGGCGCTGCCTGAGCTTGTCACTAATGGCGAAACCGGCTTTTTAGTGCACCTGGGCGATACTCAGGGCGTGCTGCAGCGGCTTGAACTCCTGTGCAGGCAACCTGAAATGATGGCTGGGATGGGAGTTAAGGCTCAGCAAATAGCCAAAGCCAGATTCAACGATGCCAGATTTCAAACTGATCTAGGTAAGGCTTATCAAGATCTGTTGCCGCCATCACTGAAAACTACATGCGCTGAACAGCTTTAAAAAGCGAAAGATTTGAAGCACAGAGAACACAGAGGTCACAGAGAAAAGCAATTGCAAAGGCGACTCTTAATCTTTCCCTCCGCGTTCTCAGTGAAGCGAAGCGCTCTGTGGTCAAAAGCTTTTTTAAATCCTAAAGCCATACACCACAGAGGGCACAGAGACAAAATAAGAGCTTCAACTTAATCTCCTTACTTCATGAGGCGAAGCGCTCCGTGGTGACAATGCTTTTAAAGCAATGCAATCAACCACTGAAAGCACTTCGTGGATGAAAGACTCTTAAAGTCACCTGTTTAACATTACCTAGTGTATTGCTGAAATGGCCCCGCTATTTCGGTTGACCCATTCTTATTATTTTTTCTGGAAGTTTTAAAGATGAAAATTGCCATTGCCGGAACCGGTTATGTTGGCCTGTCCAATGCTGTGCTGCTGGCACAACACCATGAAGTCGTTGCTGTGGATATCGTGCCTGAAAAAGTCGCCATGATTAACGATCGACTGTCCCCCATTCAGGACACGGAAATTGAACTGTTTCTCAAAGAAAAAGCGCTGAACCTGACTGCGACGCTGGACTGGCAAGCCGCCTATAAAGATGCAGATTTTGTGGTTATCGCCACCCCAACTGACTATGACGTTGCCACCAACTACTTCAATACCCGCTCTGTTGAAGCCGTGATTGATAACGTATTGTCAGTGAACCCCAATGCTGTCATGGTGATAAAAAGCACTGTGCCGGTGGGTTACACCAAAGCGATTAAAGAACAGTTTTTGACAGACAATATTCTGTTCTCACCTGAATTTTTAAGAGAAGGAAAAGCACTGTACGACAACCTGTATCCATCCCGCATCATCGTTGGCGAGCGTAGCGAGCGTGCTGAAACCTTTGCAAAATTGCTTGCAGGCGGCGCAATCAAGCAAGATGTGCCAATGCTGTTTACCGACAGCACAGAAGCTGAAGCCATTAAACTGTTTTCCAATACTTACCTGGCGATGCGGGTTGCCTACTTTAATGAGCTGGACACCTACGCAGAAACCCATGGTCTCGACAGCCGCCAGATTATTGAAGGCGTTGGCTTGGACCCTCGTATAGGTAGCCACTACCACAACCCATCATTTGGCTATGGCGGTTATTGTCTACCAAAAGACACCAAGCAGTTGCTGGCAAACTATCAGGATGTACCCAACAACTTGATCCGCGCCATTGTAGACGCCAATACCACCCGTAAAGACTTTATCGCCAACGCCATTGTTAAGCGTAATCCACAGCGTGTTGGTATTCATCGCCTGATTATGAAAGCCGGTTCGGACAATTTCCGCGCCTCAGCCATT
This sequence comes from Shewanella sp. NIFS-20-20, assembly GCF_019209865.1. GTDB lineage: Bacteria > Pseudomonadota > Gammaproteobacteria > Enterobacterales > Shewanellaceae > Shewanella. Next base: position 2,923 of record NZ_JAHUTT010000033.1, read on the forward strand.
CAGGGGATTATGAAGCGTATCAAGGCCAAGGGCATTGAAGTGGTGGTATACGAACCGGTGCTCAATGAGGATGAGTTCTTTAGTTCCCAGGTTTATAAAGATCTCACCGCCTTCAAAGCTGATTGTGACGTCATTGTCGCCAACCGTTTGGTAGACGAGCTGCTGGATGTGCAGGACAAGGTCTATACCCGGGATCTGTTCGGTTCAGACTAAAAGCGCTTAAAGAAAACGAGCGCGCTTCGCTGAGAAAAAGCAAAAGCGCCGAATCACGAAGTGTACAAAGGTCACAGAGAAAAGCAGAAAAAGCAAAGGCCCTTCTATTCGCTTTTGTAATTTATCTTTCCCTTCGTGTAGCGAGTGAAACGTGCGCTTCGTGGTGAAAACGCTTTTAAAGCAAAAGCAAAAGCAAAAGCAAAAGCCATAACCACAGAGAACATAGAGATGCACAGAGAAAAGCAGAAACAGCTTTGTCTTTCCCTCCGTGTCCCCTGTGAAGCGAAGCGCTCAGTGGTCCGAAGCTTTTAAAGCAACAGCCATACACCACCGAGAACACTGAGATGCACAGAGAAAAGCAGAAGCAACAGCTTCTTTTGGTTTTTCCTCTGTGTCCTCTGTGAAGCGAAGCGCTCTGTGGTCAAAGACTTTTCTGCTACTCGACCAAGCCATAAATCTGAATGCTGAACCAGCATAAGAGATTCAATATGTTTAAAGATTTTGAACTGACCTTCAGCGAAGGTTGCACTGACTATATTAAAAAGGTGTACCCAAAGCATAAGCTGATTTTAGAGTACGGCGCCGGTGGTTCTACCCTGCTTGCCGCTGAACATGGCTGTAAGGTGATTTCCACTGAAACCGACCCTAAATGGCTGATTGAGCTGATGGGCGCTTATAAAGAGCGACAATTACCTGGCGATATCATTCCGATATTGGCCGATATTGGGGCGACAAAAGCCTGGGGCTACCCAATTGATGATTCAGCCTTTAGAGAGTGGCCTGAATACCCCCAAAAAGCATGGCAATTTTGCAAAGAGCATGAACTTCAGCCAGACCTTATCCTGATTGATGGTCGTTTCCGGGTTGCCAGTTTCCTGACTGCTTGCATAAACGTCACCAAAACTACCACACTGTTATTTGATGACTATGTTGAACGCGAGCATTATCACAGCATAGAAGCGCTGTTTAAACCGGTAGACATTATCGATAACCGCATGGCGGTGTTTAAGATTCGCCCAAAAAAAAACAGCAGTCAGTACTTACTGAACAATATGCATTTTTTCCTCGACCCAAGATAAGAAACTCACTTTAAAGCAAGAGCTATCGGACAAAGAGAAAAACAAAACACAAACATTTTGGTTTGTCTCTTTTCTTTCTCTTCGTGTAACTCGGTGCAGTTGTAGTGCTTCGTGGTGCCAAGCTATAAAGCAACAGCAATACACCACAGAGAGCACAGAGGAACACGGAGAAAAGCAACAGCGGTAAGATCTTCTTCGCTTTTCGCTCAATGTCCACTGTGAAGCGAAGCGCTCCGTGTGCAAATGCTCTTTCGGGCCGCAGGCCGACCTTGGAGCGAGTGAAATGCCCCCTCCTTATCAGTAACCACATCATCTATCAATTTAGGATTTTTATGAAAGCCATTATCCCTGTTGCAGGCCTTGGCACCCGTATGCTACCTGCTACCAAAGCAATACCTAAAGAAATGCTACCTATTGTTGATAAACCATTGATTCAATACGTGGTGCACGAAGCGATTGCTGCTGGTATTAAAGAGATCGTGTTAGTAACCCATTCCAGTAAAAACAGCATTGAAAACCACTTTGATACTAGCTTTGAGCTTGAAGCGACGCTGATTAAACGCGTAAAGCGGCAACTACTCGATGAAGTTCGCAATATCTGTCCACCGGATGTGACGATCATTCATGTGCGCCAAGGTGAGGCTAAAGGCTTAGGCCATGCGATAAACTGCGCCCGAGCGGTCGTCGGTGATGCCTCGTTTGCTGTGCTATTACCAGATGTGATTGTCGATCAATATCACAGTAATTTACGCCAAGATAATTTGGCTCAAATGGTGCGCCGTTTTAAAAACACAGGTCATAGCCAAATTATGGTGGAGCCTGTGCCTATGGAGAAAGTCTCTAGCTATGGCGTGGCCGATTGCGGTGGCGCTAACTTAAATGCTGGTCAGTCTTTTCCTATGTCGGCCGTGGTTGAAAAACCCGCCCAAGATGAAGCGCCTTCTAACTTAGCCGTGACCGGCCGTTATGTGTTAGATAAAGCCATTTGGCCACTGTTAGCACAAACGCAACCCGGTGCCGGTGATGAAATTCAGCTGACTGATGCCATTGCCGAGTTGATGCAGAGGCATACCACTGAAGCCTATCATATTGTCGGTAAGAGCCATGATTGTGGTAATAAGGCCGGTTATATGCTGGCCAATCTTGAATATGGCTTGCAGCACCCTGAAACCGCATCTGAGTTACAACATGCGATTGAGTTACACGCCAGCTTAGGTTTATCGAGCGTAGCCTAATCGCAAGCGGTAACTGTTTTTATAAGCTCACACTTTAGCATGGCCATTGGTTCATGGTTGTCTGAGCTAGCATGATGAGACTGGTTTGGCTTATTTGGGCTAAAAACAAGCTTAGCGACTGATACTTAAGGCTTTACACTAGTAAGTGTCAGCGCTTTGTTTACCTGTGACATTAAGCTGGGCAATAATGCCGCTGTTAAAATAATTAAAAATGTTAAGTGAGAGTAACTGTGTTGTCTGCAAGTTTAGATTGGTTGTCGCCCACCCTTAAATTTCGTTTATTAGCCAAGCAAGATTTACAAAGTGGGCAGGGCTTTGATTGGCTGGCAACTGGAAACGATCCTTATTTCCATTTAAAGCACGGGTCGCGCCAACCTTTGGGTTGGTATATGGTCAGTGTAAAATTACGCGCCAATGTCGCTAAATTGGGCGCTAAGCTCTACGTCGACTATGGTGATGGTATTGAAGAGCAGCACGCAATTCAATTTAGTCTTACCAATAATAAGTTATTTAAACGCTTATGTTATTTCCCACAGCGGCCAGTACGGTTGCGTTTTGATCCTTGCATTCAGCCGTGTCAGTTTAGCGTTGAGGTGTTTAGCCTAGCTAAGCTGAGCGAGAAGCGTGCTCGAAAACTGATGCTTAAAAAACTGCAAAATCGTCGCAATACTGACCCGTTTAAACAGTTAGCGAGTGCTGAGATTTTATGCTTATACAATCAATGTTTTGATGATGGTTTTGGCTTAATTACTTACAGCCAATGGTTAGCGGAATACCAGCAACGGCAGCTGCAACCTCAACAACTTGAGTTGATCAGCCAATCGTTAACTCAGCAGCCACTGATCTCAGTCATCATGGCCAGCTATAACTCGCCGATAGCATATTTAGCACAATGTATTGCCTCGGTAAAGGCGCAAGTTTATCCCCATTGGCAGCTATGTATTGCCGATGATGCTTCAACCGATCCCGAGGTTTTGGCGTTATTGCAATCCTATGTAACTGCGGACGAGCGTATTGTTATTTGCGCTAGAGAGCAAAACGGCCACATTTCTGCCGCCAGTAACTCGGCATTAGCCTTGGCAGAGGGGGAGTACGTTGCCTTATTAGATCACGATGACTTGCTGGCGCCTCATGCGTTGTTAATGATGGCACAGGCCATTAATCGCCATCCTCAGGCGGAGTTCTTCTATTCTGACGAAGATAAAATTGATGAGCAGGGTAATCGCAGTGAGCCGCATTTTAAGTCGGCGTGGAATCGTGATTTATTTTACTCTCACAATTATATTACTCATTTGGCTGTGATTAAGCACAGCCTAATGACCAAGGTGGGCGGTTTTCGAACTGGGGTCGAAGGCAGCCAAGATTATGATGTATTTTTACGAGCCATCGCCCATTTAGGCAACAAACAAATTATTCATGTGCCCCACGTCTTGTATCACTGGCGTGCCATTAATGGCTCTACGGCGTTAAGCGCTGGTGAAAAAACGTATACCAATAAAGCGGGTCTCAAAGCATTAACCGATTACTTTACCCCGATTAATTTAGCAGTTGAGGTGACAGCTCATCAGCTTAATAATTGTTATCGGATTACTTGGCCTTTGCCTGAGCCTCTACCTTTAGTGAGTTTAATTATTCCCACCCGAGATGGTATTGAGCTGCTTAAGCAGTGCATTGACAGTATTTATCAGCGGACTGATTACCGAAACTTTGAAATCATTATTGTCGATAATCAAAGCCGCTGTCGGCGCACACTAGCCTATATGGCTGAGCTGACTCAGCAGGGGTTAGCGCGTGTGGTTAAATTTGATGATGAATTTAATTTTTCGGCGATTAATAACCATGGCGTTGCCCACGCTAAAGGCAGCATTGTTGGTTTAATTAATAACGATATTGAAGTGCTCAATCGCGACTGGTTAACTGAGATGGTGCGTCAGGTCAGTCGCCCTGATATCGGTTGTGTTGGGGCCAAGCTGTTTTATCCCGATAAACGAATTCAACATGCTGGGGTTGTTCTTGGCATTGGCGGCGTTGCGGGTCATGCCCATAAGTATTTTGGCAGTCATCATCACGGCTATCATTCGCGCTTAAGCTTGGTACAAAATTTTTCGGCGGTAACCGCTGCGGCTTTGCTGGTGCGTAAGGCTGTGTATCAAGAAGTTGGCGGCTTAGAAACCCGTCTAAAGGTGGCGTTTAATGATGTCGATTTTTGCTTAAAGGTGCGAGAGGCAGGTTACCGTAATTTATGGACACCCTTTGCTGAGCTGACTCATCACGAATCTGTGAGCCGTGGCTATGAAGACAGCACAGAAAAACAGCAGCGCTTTCAATCAGAAATCGATTATATGCAACAAAAATGGGGCGAGCAGTTACTCAATGACCCTTGTTATAACCCTAACCTTACGTTAACTCATGAAGACTTTTCATGCCGGGTTTAGCCTATTGTCTGCGAGAAAATTGTGAATAAATACATTTTATTATTGGGACCCTCTGGCATTGGTAAAACCACAGTGGTTAAGCAGCTGCATCAGTCGGTCTCATCTGTTACCAGTGTGATTTTAGATAACTTGGCTCACCAACATGCCCGTAATCTTGGTTTAATTGATAAAAAAGATAACTTAAATGCCTTAATTGCTGCGCTTGAGCACGACCGTGAGCGTTTTTTGAGTTTTGGTTTAGAAGCGCTTGAGCATTTTTATGAAAAACAAGCCGATAAGCTTAAAGGCAACCCGATTATTGTCGACATTGGTACTGGTTTTTTAGATGCGCAATCATCGATGGCTTGGGTGACTGATCATCCATCGATTTGTTTGTTATCTGAGCCTGCCAGTGCGTATGACCGTTTTCGTAAGGCGAGGCAATTAGATGTGTCTTACGAGCAATACCTCAGCACTCAGTTTTGTAAGCATCGCGTCGCGATATATAACAAGGCTGGGGTGGTGCTAAAAACCGATAATCTAGATGAGCAGCTCAGTGCTCAGCGCTTTATTTGCTGTGTGCTCGGTATGCTTGAACCTGCCAATGCCGCCATTGCATTGGGGGAGTGGCTTAATGATCACTAGGCTGATTAAGCGCTGGCGTTTACGCCCTAGTCCATTGTTCAGCTGCCAAGCCCAAGTATTGCCAAGGTCGCCAGACAATACCTGGGTACTATCAAAACTTAACACGCCGACAATGGATTTTTATTTTCGCAGCCGTCGACAGCAGTTACCTGGGTATCATGAGCTTGATGCCAGCATTTTGCCTGCACCAAACTCACCTTTGTGGCATAGCCCAAATTCAGTGCTGATTTTAGTGCGTGATGTGCCGCTATCGGTGTTAGAGCGTTTACTGGTATCGCCTAAGCGCCCTGCCCATATTGTGTGGTTTATGGATGATGATATTCCTGGGGCTGGCGCTGATCCAAGTTTGCCTGATGGCTATCGCCGCCGTTTGGCCAATTGGTATCAGCAAGCCGCACCTATGTTGCAGCAACTCTGCTGCCAAGTGTGGGTGTCAACCGCTGCGCTCGCGCAAAAATATCAACTAACAAATGATTGGATACTGGCGCCTAAGCAAATTGTTGCAGAGCAACTGCAATTTATTCGTTGTTTTTATCATGGGTCGAGCAGCCACACTTTGGAGTGGCAATTTATGCAGACTTTGGTCAGTGCTGTGCAGGCCCGTTATCCTCAACTATCTTTTGAATTAATTGGTGATATACAAGTTAACAAAGGCTTCAGGCATTTACCGAGAGTCAGTATTTTGCACCCCATGAGTTGGCCCAATTACCTAGCGTTAATTCAAAGTAGAACCATGGATATTGGCTTGGTGCCATTATTTGATAGCCCATTTAATCGGGCGCGTTCTCATTGCAAGTTATTAGATATCGCCCGCCAAGGTGCCATAGGCATTTATTCAAGCCGCGTGAGTCATAGTGAGCTTATTGCCAGTAATAATGCGGGACTAGTGGTTGGTGATAGCGTAGAGGAGTGGCTTCATGCAATTGATGTGGCGATCAATGCTGATAGACGTGTGATCCATCAACATTCCCTAAATTTAATTAATACCCTCGATACCTAATCTTTCGGCCTTAGGCCATCAATCGAAAATAATAACAATATGACCATTAAAATAATCATTCCTGCCAAGGTGAACTCGGCGCGCCTGCCTGATAGGGCATTGGCTGCATTTTTAAAAGACTCCGAACATGGCAAGCCCATGATCTGGAGTGTGTATCAAACAGCTCTGGCAACGGGCGTCGGTCGCGATAATATTGTGGTGGCTACCGATAGTCTAGATATTGCCATTATGATGCAGGCATCAGGTGTGCAAGTGCGCATGATAAATGCCGATACATCAGACACAAATACAGTGGCTGATGTGATTGCCACCATGAATTGGTCGCCAGCAACCTTAGTCATCAAAATACCTAGCGATCAGCCGTTGATCACCAGCACTATGATTAATGCAATGATTGCGCGCTTGCGGTGTGATAGCGATAGCGTGGTGACCCTTAGCTGCCCATTAGCCTCAGTAAGAGACATGGCTAACCCTAGTGTGGTTAAGGTGGCAACAGATGTTAGTGGCCGAGCACTATTTTTTAGTCGCTCGGTGGTGAGCCAGCAACCTAGCGGCGCGCAGCAATTTAATCATCCTGCTGAGTCTAACCCTTGGCAGCAACACATTGCAGTATTTGGTTACCGTAATGATGTGGCTATGGCCTTAGCCAATGCCCCGATCGCGCCATTAGAACGCTTAGAATATATTGAAGCGCTGCGAGCATTAAGCCTAGGGTACCGTGTTAATGTTATGCCGCTGCCATTGATTGACGCCAGCGCTACATCAGCAACTGCCCAACAAGTGGTAGCGCTAGAGCAAACCCGATAGCGCTTGACGGTTAACCACACATATAAAGATCATCATGTTAGCCTTTAGTCCTTGGTTGTTCTCCGCGTTGTCAGTGGTGAATCCGCTTTTATCAGTCATCTTGCAAAATGCGAAGCCAGAGCGTTGCCCCACTGATCACGTCGAGCGTGGCGTTTATTAGAGTTAGTCATTATTCAGTTTTTAATTTAAAATAACGTTATAATGCATTTATTTTAATCAATAAATAACAACGAGTTAAGTCAAATAAATGACGTTTTTAGTAAAATCGTCGGGAATACTTGCCCGCGCTCCCATTATTAGCACTTGTCTTGAACAGCCCGTCGCTCGCTTTGGTGAACATCCCGTCGACTTCTGCCATGATATTTGTATTGGCTGGGGCTTGAAGGCCAATAGCCGTCAGTTTAAAGCGCAAGCGCAGGGGTTAGGCGTGCCTTTTTGGCAGCTTGAAGATGGCTTTATTGGCTATATAGGTCACCCAGCCGCTAAGGGGCGGCAAGTGTCTTTAGTGGCCGATAAACAAGGCATGTATTACGATGCTAACCATCACTCTGATTTGGAGCAGTGTATTGCGACGCCATGTTCGGAAATTGAGCTGGCCCGCGCTGAAGCGCTGGTGGCTGCGGTAGTTGACGCTGGCATCACTAAATACAATTGTTATCCCCAGGCCAATAGCCATCAAACATTACCGAGCTCGCTTAAGGCGATGCTTAATGGTCGTGAGTATGTCTTGCTGGTCGATCAGGTGGCGGGCGATCAATCGGTCGCCGGCGCACTAGCGAGTGATGATGATTTTATTGCCATGGTCAGGGCCGCCAAAAGTCGCTACCCAGATGCTTGTTTGTTAGTCCGTACTCACCCAGATACTATCTTTAGTCGAGGCGTTGGCAAAAAAGTTGGCGCATTAGTTAAGCTCGAGCAGCACCCTGAGTTAGCTAATGTATTGTGGTTTAGCCAAGCGTGTCATCCGCACGCCTTAATTCAGGCGTGTGCAGCGGTTTTTACCGTGTCATCGCAAATGGGCTTTGAAGCCTTATTGTATCAAAAGCCTGTGCATTGTTTTGGCATGCCGTTTTATGCGGGCTGGGGACTAACCCATGACAGCAAAACGTGCCCGCGTCGCCAGTTGTTAGCGAGTGCTCACTCTGTCAGTCTTTATCAGTTGGCTCATGCGGCCTTGATTGCCTACCCAAAATATTATCATCCAGTGTTAGCCAAGGCGTGTGAGCCCGAAGAAATAATTGAGCTGATTGTTTTGCAGGCCCGCGCGTTGCCGCAATATCAGCAACTTTATCTGGTGGGCTTTTCATTTTGGAAGCGTGCCTTTATGGGGGCGTTTTGTGGTGAGTTAGCCCAAACCATTCGTTTTGTGGCTAAACCGCCGTCATCGTTACAAGCCAATGAGCAGATGTTAGTGTGGGGCAATCAGTGGCCTGAACTCACCGATGTTATTCGGGTTGAAGACGGCTTTATTCGCTCAAGCGGTTTAGGTTCTGATTTACGGCGGCCATCGTCATTAGTGGTTGATGATTTAGGCATGTATTTTAATGCTAAACGTAATAACCGCTTACGCGAATTACTTAATTATCAACCTTTAACCGAAGCCATGGCAGTGCGAGGCGCGCATTTAGCTGCGAGTTTAGTCGCTAACGACATCACTAAATATAACTTGGCGAGCAAGGTTGCTTTTCAAGCACCCAACACCAATAAGCCAGTGTTGCTGGTGGTCGGCCAAGTGGATGGTGATGCCTCCCTTACCACTGGCAGCCCTTTTGTGCATAGCAATCAATCGCTATTGCATGCGGTGCGCAAAGCCAACCCAGAGGCTTATATTATTTATAAACCTCACCCTGATGTGGTGGCGGGCAATCGTGAAGGGCTATTAAGTGATGCTTGCCGTCGTGATTGTGTCGATGAAGAAATCACAGAGATTGGCCTTAACCAGCTTTACCCCGTGATTGATGCCTTACACACCATGACCTCACTCAGTGGCTTTGAAGCCTTGCTGCGCGGGGTCAAAGTAGTGACCTGGGGCCAACCGTTTTATGGCGGTTGGGGGTTAACCCAAGATATGCACCCCCCCCACGATCGTTTACGGCCATTAAGCCTTGAACACCTAATTTATATTACCCTAGTGGCTTATCCCAAATATGTGGATTGGGACACTGGGCTTAAGGCAACGCCAGAACAATTAATTATAAAAATGGCCCATGCCAAAGCCGATGCCAATCTTAAATCGACATCATGGCAACGCTGGCAGCGTAAGTTGACTTATTTAATGGAAACTCTCAGAACTTAATGAATATTGTGTTATTGCAAGGCCCGCTCGGCCCCATTTTTCAAACCTTAGCTAATCAGCTGATTGCTGATGGCCATAAAGTATTTAAGATTTGTTTTAATGGCGGCGATGAATGCTGGTCGTCAAATGCTGAGCAAATCCGTTTTCGGCAACATAGCTCAACCTGGCAGGCTTTTTTTAGCCAGTTTTGTCATGAACAGCAAATTGACAAGGTGATTTGTTATGGCGATTGCCGCTTTTACCACCGCATTGCCGCAAAGGTATGTAAGCGCCAGCAGCGTCAGTTTTGGGCGTTAGAAGAAGGTTATTTACGCCCAGATTACATCACGTTTGAGCAAGGAGGCGTCAATGCTAATAGTCCTCTGTATCGCCAGCGTAATCATTTGGTGTTGCCGCAGACTTATCCAGCATATCAGCATCCTTTTGTGGCGGGTAAAACTTTTGGCAAACGCGCGTGGTTTGCTTGTCGTCAGCATATTAATCGCCTGCTTGCGAGCTTGCGCTACCCACATTATGTTAATCATAGGCCATGGCGTATCGATCAAGAGGCTCTGGGGTGGGTGAAGGGTGCATTGATAAAGCTCAAACATAAAGCCCCTGATGCACGATTACTGGCAGGACTTAAGGCCCATAACAAAGGCCGACTATTTTTATTGCCTTTGCAAGTGTCGGAAGACTTTCAAATTCGCGATCACGCTAACTACAAAGACATCAATAGCGTTATTACTGATGTCGTCACTTCGTTTGCCAAGCATGCCGATAGTCGCGACAGTTTACTGATCAAGCATCACCCGATGGATCGTGGCTTTGTGGACTATCAAAAATTGATCCATAGTTTACGCAAGCAATACCAGTTAGGTGAGCGCCTAAGTTATGGTTATGAACTGCCTTTGCCTGAGATTTATCCGTTATTAAAAGGGGTGGTGACAGTAAATAGTACCGTCGGTTTGTCGGCATTATTGCACCATGTTCCCGTGAAGTGCTTGGGTAAAGCCTTGTATGATATTAAAGGGCTTACTAGCGCCATGAGCTTAGCGCAATTTTGGCATAACCCGAGCGCGGTTGATCATCAGCGCTTTGAGTATTTACGCCAAGCATTGCTATGGCAAACTCAAATCAATGCCAGCTTTTATGCCGACTTACCCCATGCCGCGCGCCGTATTATTGAGCGCGTGACTGAGGTCAGTGAACAAGCTGAGCTACTCAAAAAAGCAAGTTAAAAAGCCCACTTAATGCCAATATTATGGCTATTTAAGGCGGGGTTATAATGGTAGCGATTGCCGTTAGACATGTGTCCATAACGGTAAAACACTCCGAGGTGTGGAGTTAGCCGGTATCCGGCTTCTATTCCATAGGTAAATTGAACCTCGCCGCCGTAATGCTTGGTGTAGCGCTGGTGCTCTCCATAAATCACTTTATCCATCCACACTACCCCAATTGGAATTTGCAGCCACAGCCCCCCTTGGTGGTAGCGCGCAAATGCTCCGCCGCCTAAGCGGGTTCCTGACTCATCATCCACGCTCAAATGGCCTAGTTTGCCACTGATCCCGAATGCCCATTGATCGCTATTGGTTGCCCATAGCTTACGCTCGTAGACTACATCTATACTCGCAATGCGCTTATTTTGACTGGTGGTAGGCTGGCCATAACTCAGGCTTAAGTCATTATCATTGGCCCAACCGTTAACGATAACGCTGACTAACAGTAGTGACAACAGGTTGATAGGCATCCTTTTTTGCATCAGCAATCTCCTTGGTTTCAAAGCCGACTCCCTAGCCAATGAATGGGATGAATGTGGCCACCTGTTTTAACCTTAGTTGAGGAATCAACAGTTTGAGGCGCAAAGATCTAAGGCGACATAAAATTTGCGAAATTAACTCAACAGATAACCTATTGCTGGTGCATATCGCTATCAATCGTTGGTTGATTTGGTGAGATTGGCTGCGCGCTGGCGTTAAATCAACGTAAATGATGGTTGGTTGTCGAGGGGGAAAGAATTTATCGGCATTTTAGAAGAATTTTTGTTGAGCTGCTAAACTTAACTAATTGATATTTTTTATTGTTAGTCTGTTCCAGTGGTTATAACGTGAAGTTCGCATCTCCAATGGATGTTGACTGGTTTTACTGGGCCGTGAGACTCAGTTGATGAAGGGATTATTAGTGACCGAAACACTTGCAAAAACCGCGAGCCCTGTTGATGTGAGCGAGGTTGAACATCGATTCTATTACCAACTTATTGTTGGGAAACAGAAACAGGAAGATATGCTTGATGGCATGGACGCCGACGTGGAAGCCGATGCGTTTAAACTCGATATTGAGCGCGAAGCGGTATTTGATCGCTTAGAAAAAAAGAAAGAGGCTCGCCGGGTCTTTGAAGACGTCTCTGGTCAGTTAGTCTACACCCTGATTCAATCCATCATGTTTCGTCTTGATGATCCCTTAGAAATCCTCAAGCATGCCGGACTGACCAGCAAACAACTGAGTTTAATGGAATTACTTCAAGGCGATAATGCCGAGTTACCGAAATTACGACCTTATATTGAAAAAATGGACTGGCTCAGTAAAGAGCTAGTCAATATGGTCAATAGTCCGAGTTTTCGCCACCGTAAACCGCAACGGGCTTCAGACATTCGTGTCAAAGATCTCAAATTGGTACTTAACTTTATTGGCATTGAAAACTTGCAAGTGTTGGTGCCGTATTTATGTATTCGTACCTGGTTACCCACGGGGCGTGCCAATATGTTGTGGACCACCCGCAAGTTGTGGCGCTATATGTTAGTGACGGCCACGGCGTCACAAATTTTAGCCAAGGAAGAGGGCATCGATGGGGCGTTTGTGTATACCTGTTCTTTGTTGTCTCAACTGGGAACCTCAGCGATCTTAAGCAATAGCTCAATGATTTTTGATGGCATTTGGGGCCACTGGTTACGGGAAGCCAATCAAAGTCGTGATAAAGAAATTTATGATGCGGTGATTGCCACCGAGTTTCCTGCTGAAGCTGTGTATCAACAAGTATTAGATCGCGCTATGTCGCTCAACTGGGAGTTGCTGAGTTTATTAGAATTTGAAGAGAGCCAATTCACTCAAGTACTCAAGGAATTAGCCGAAACACATACTTATGCAGGTTTGTCGCCGCAGGCGGCGGTGATCGCCCGAGCCAGCTGTTTTGCTAAAGTCATGCTCCTAAAAGAAATGCGCCAAATTAGCGACGAAGAAAAACACGCAATGTATCAGCAATATGAGCTGTCGACAGCGGAATTAGCCTTGTTAAATCAGCAAAACTTCAGAAAACTAGAGATTATGTAATCAGTATTGCATTGTATTTTTATGCTATTTAGGTGCATAGTTAACAAAGAGGGCCTTTAGGCCTTTTTTTTATGACTAAATATGCTGGGAGAAGATGGATTTATGCTAGTTAGCATCAAAAGTTAGTATCTTTATGCATCTCTGTGATGGGGCTGTTAACCGATTATTGTTAAAAACTGGTATTTCGGTCACAATTTAGCTAATAATGGTTGGTATATAGAGTAGCAGCACCAAAAACCAAGCAGATAAATTATTAATTTTGGTGCGGACAGAGCGTCAACACTTGCCCTTCGCAATTGAAAAGGATGTACAACATGAGTAACAAGCAACAATTTCAGCGCGCACAATTTGATCAAGTCATGGTTCCTAATTATGCTCCGGCTAATGTCATTCCTGTTCGCGGTGAAGGCAGCCGTGTATGGGACCAACAGGGCCAAGAGTTTATCGATTTCGCGGGTGGAATTGCGGTTAATTGCTTAGGTCATTGCCATCCTAAATTAACCGCTGCGCTGCAAGAGCAGGGACAAAAGCTATGGCATTTATCCAATGTGATGACCAATGAGCCGGCCTTGGCATTGGCCACCAAATTGGTTGAACATACCTTTGCCGATAAGGTCTATTTTGCCAACTCTGGCGCTGAGGCCAATGAAGCCGCATTAAAATTGGCGCGTCGTTATGCCCAAGATAACTATGGTACAGATAAAACTGAAATTATCGCCTTTAACCAAGGCTTCCACGGACGCACCTTCTTTACTGTTACCGTCGGTGGCCAAGCCGCCTACTCCGATGGTTTTGGCCCTAAACCACAAGGTGTGACGCACTTACCTTATAACGATGTCGCTGCGTTAGAAGCTCAAGTCTCTGATAAAACCTGTGCCATTATGCTTGAACCTCTGCAAGGCGAGGGCGGTATCATAAACGCGACCCCTGAGTTTTTAACCGCGGTGCGTCGCTTAGCCGATAAGCACAATGCCTTAGTGATTTTTGATGAAGTACAAACGGGTGTGGGTCGCACTGGTAAACTGTATGCCTATATGAATAGCGCTATTGTGCCTGATATCTTGACCACGGCTAAAGCGTTAGGCGGTGGTTTCCCCATCGCGGCTATGCTGACGACCACGGCCATTGCCGCGCATTTAAAAGTTGGAACTCATGGCTCGACTTATGGCGGCAATCCCTTGGCTTGCGCCGTTGCCAATGCGGTACTCGATGAAATTTGCCAACCGCAAGTGTTAGCGGGCGTCAGCCAGCGCGAGCAAATGTTCCGAGCGGGTTTAGCGGCTATCAACGATAAGTATCAAGTATTTAAAGAGGTACGCGGCCAAGGCTTGTTACTGGGAGCCGTGTTAAATGACAAGTATGCCGGCCGTAGCCGTGAGTTTTTATTGGCAAGTATTGATCAGGGACTCATGAGCTTAATCGCCGGTCCTAACGTGGTCCGGTTTGCGCCATCGTTAATTATTCCTGAAGCTGATATTACTGAAGGTTTAGCTCGTTTTGAGCGTGCCGTTGCTGCGGTTGTCGCCGCATAATTTTGGTCATGAAAAGGCGCCAATCGGCGCCTTTTATTTCAGGAGACCATTATGCTGGTCATACGCCCAATTCGTGAAAGTGATTTTGACGCGCTCAAGCAAATTGCCATCGATTCAGGTCATGGATTCACTTCTTTACCTGTGAATGATGCACTGCTGCGCAGTAAAATTGCGCGTTCAGAAGCCTCATTCATTAAAGATGTCTCTACGCCCAAAGATGAAGGGTATTTGTTGGTATTAGAAGATACCGATAGCCAAGAGGTGGTTGGAACCTGTGCCTTAGAGGCCGCGGTGGGCATGGAAGATGCCTTTTACCATTATCGCCTCGGCACTGAAGTGTACCATTCAGAACAAATCGAAGTGCGCAATGAGGTTGAAACCCTCACCTTGTGCCACGACTACACGGGTGCTGCCGAACTGTGTACCTTGTTTTTGCGAGATAGTTACCGCAAGGGTAACAATGGCCGCACCTTATCTCGTTGCCGTTTTTTGTTTTTAGCCCAGCACAGCCAGCGTTTTGGTGAGCGAGTGATCGCTGAAATGCGTGGGGTATCTGATGAACACGGCCAATCGCCCTTTTATGGTTGGTTACAAAAAAACTTTTTAGGCATAGATTTTGTGTACGCCGATTACTTATCGGGTGTGGGGCAAAAAGGGTTTATGGCTGAAATGATGCCAAGAAACCCTATCTATGTGGCGTTGCTACCGCCAGAAGCGCAAGAAGTCATTGGTGAGGTCCATGCCAATACTCGCCCTGCCGTGCGTTTGTTGCATGCCGAAGGGTTTCGCTGCCGCGGTTATGTCGATATTTTTGATGGTGGGCCAACGGTGGAGTGCCATCTGCCCGACATCCGCGCCGTGCGCGAGAGTCGACTATTAACCGTCAGCATTGGTGAAATGCCTCCGTCAGATAGCGCCAAAAGTTACATTGTAGCTAACACTCAATTGGCGGATTTTAGAGCCTGTGAAGCGCAATTATGTTTGCAGGAAGATATTCATTCTGTGGTGATCCCTGCCGAGCTTGCGAGTGCGTTAATGCTGCAAAACGGTGAGCAGATCCGCGTAATAGCCATGTAGGAAAATAATAATGACTCAATACATCAATGGCCACTGGCTGAGTGGCCTTGGCCACCAAATACAATCGTTTGATCCCGCGCTTAATCAAGTGATCTGGCAGGGGCAAAGTGCGACGGCTGAGCAAGTTGATACCGCCGTGTTGGCGGCAAGAGCCGCCCAGTTTGAGTGGTTTGCCTTGGGTTTTGATGCCCGTTTGGCCATCATTGAAGCTTACCGAGCCGAGCTCGAAGCGAACAAGCAACACCTTGCCGAAACCATTGCGGCTGAGACAGGTAAACCGTTGTGGGAAACCCAAACAGAAGCCGCAGCTATGATAGGTAAAATTGGCTTGTCGGTGAGTGCATACCATAAGCGCACTGGTCAAACTGAATCTGAAACTCCAGCGGGTCGCGCGGTATTACGCCATAAGCCTCATGGGGTCGTTGCGGTGTTTGGCCCGTATAATTTCCCCGGACACTTGCCCAATGGCCATATTGTCCCGGCTCTGTTAGCAGGGAATACCGTAATCTTTAAACCATCAGAATTGACCCCGAAAGTGGCTGAGCTCATGGTCAAATTATGGGCCCGCGCTGGCTTGCCCGCCGGTGTTATCAATTTAGTCCAAGGTGAAGTCGCAACCGGCAAGGCCTTGGCTGCTCATCCACAGTTAGATGGCTTATTCTTTACTGGCAGCTCTCGTACTGGCCACCTTTTGCATCAACAATTTGCTGGCGATCCCGGTAAAATTTTGGCGTTAGAGATGGGTGGAAATAACCCCTTGATCGTCAAAGATGTGGCCAATACCCGCGCGGCAGTGCATGACATTATTCAATCGGCGTATATTTCGTCGGGTCAGCGCTGCACCTGCGCCCGCCGTTTGTATATTCAACAGGGGGCAGCTGGTGATGCGTTAATCGCGGCCTTAAGCGAAGCGGTGGCAACTATCGCCGTCGACTCCGCCTTTGCTCAACCGCAGCCATTTATGGGCTCGATGATCTCTACGGCGGCAGCGCAAGGTATGGTGGCTGCACAAGCGAGCCTAGAAGCCTTGGGGGGTGTCCCTTTGGTTCGTTTACGCCATTTGCGCGCCGACACCGGTTTAGTCAGTCCTGGGTTGATGGATGTTAGCGCGATTGCCGAGCTACCCGATGAAGAGTACTTCGGGCCGCTGTTGCAAATTGTGCGTTATCAGGATTTTGATGAGGCGATTGCCCTCGCCAATAGCAGCCGTTATGGCTTATCGGCGGGTTTATTGGCCGACAACCGAGCGGATTATGATTATTTCTTAATGCGTATTCGCGCCGGTATCGTTAATTGGAATAAACAAATAACTGGGGCCTCTGGTGCAGCTCCCTTTGGTGGTGTCGGTGCGTCTGGTAACCACAGAGCCAGTGCGTTTTATGCTGCAGATTACTGTGCTTATCCCGTCGCATCGATGGAAGCTGATGCGTTAAGCTTACCGGCGGTTCTGAGCCCTGGTTTAGCGCTGTAATGATAAAAGGCCCAGCGAATGCACGGGCCTTTTTTTGGGCAAGCCTTCGCAAGAATCACAATATCAACGACAATCAACAACCCTAGATCAGGAGCAATCCATGCACTCAGATGTCAATGAGCTGTTTAGCTACTTATGGCAAGACTATATCAAGATGACGCCTTCAGCCGCCAAGGTTCATCAGTTATTGGGCCACGGACAGCCCATTATCAATGACCATATTGCGCTGCGGACCTTTAATCGTGGTGGGGTTGAATTGGCGGTGCTGGCGCAACATTTCGAAGCCCTTGGCTATGTGGCGTGTGGTGATTATGTCTTTACCCAGAAAAAGCTTAAAGCCAAACACTTTGAACACCCCAATAGCCAATTGCCTAAGGTGTTTATTTCAGAATTGCTGGTGGAACAATTTAGTCCGCAGTTATTGACCTTGGTTGATGATTTGTTAGGGCAAATGGGGCCATCGGCGACTTTCGCTGATAATTTTTTGTATTCTGGGCGCCACTGGCAGCTCGACAGTACGACTTATCAAGCGCTATTGGCAGAAAGTGAATACGCCGCTTGGGTCGCGGCATTTGGTTATCGCGCCAATCATTTTACGGTGTCGATTAATCATTTGGCAGGCGTCGATAGCATCGCTGCGGTCAATGACACCTTAAAGCAGGCTGGATTTATTCTCAACAGTGCGGGGGGCGAAATTAAAGGCAGCCCAGAGGTGATGTTGGAACAATCATCGACCATGGCTGATGTTATTGACGTTCCATTTAGCGACAAGCGCTTAGCTATCCCAAGCTGCTTTTATGAGTTTGCGCTGCGCTATCCCAAGGCCAATGGAGAGCTCTATACTGGCTTTGTTGAAGCCTCGGCCGATAAGATTTTTGAATCGACTAACGCCAAAGCTTAACGGTCACCTCGGTGAGTCAAGCATCAAGGCGACAATCGTTGCCTTAATGCTAACTCGCGCGGCATGTTTAGGATAAATTCATCCATAAATTGATTTGTAGCCCAGCCAGTGTTTGACCGTGGGTGAATTCCAGAGTGATGTCATATTGCTCGCAAATTTCTTTGACTATGGATAAGCCTAAACCATGTCCCATGACGCTCTCATCGAGACGTTTCCCCCGCTGAGTTAACAGTGCGAGTTGATCTTGGTCTACACCTTGACCATCGTCATTAATGCTAATGCGTACTTGTTCGTTATCTAAGCTCACTGTCAGAATCACTTGGCTGTTGGCCCATTTAAAGGCGTTATCCAGCAAGTTACCGATGAGCTCCATGCCGTCTTCCCGATGAATCGGCAGGCGACTTAGTTCGGCGTTAAACAGGCATTGACAATCAATCTTTTTATAGTGGTAGACCTTCGCTAAGGTACTCACTAGGCTATCGATGTCTTTGGGTATATTCATTTGCGCTGCCGGGAGCATATTACCGGTGATCCGCGCGGCTGCGAGCTTGCGTTCAATCATATGGCGAATTTGTTCGAGCTGCTGCCCGAGGGCTTCGGCCGTTTCAGGATCCTTAAGTCCTAACACTTCCACTTGCTGCTGCATCACGGCTAACGGGGTCTTTAAACCATGACTGAGGTTGCCAAGGTTATGGCGACTGCGCTCAATTTGATTGCTGGTATATTCGAGTAGTTCGTTGTAGGTGGTTGCTAAAGGCAATAGCTCGGGTGGTATCCCTTCGAGTTCAAGGGTTTGGCTATCACCATTGCGCAAGCGAGTTAAGGCTTGTTTGATTTTATTGATTGGGCTGAATGATTGGCGTAAAACCAAAAAAATACCACATATCATCGCCAGTAGCATGGCAAGGTTGACTAACAGCTTAGTGCCATAGACCTCACTGAACACTTGGCGGCCGATACTGAGATCTTGCGCTACGGTTAGCGTACCTGTGGTATTGGCTTTATTTGAGCTGAGTCCAACCGATAATAACTGAATATCATGGTTTTTGGGCCCCTTGGCCTGCCACACCCTGACTTCATCTTTAGCCAGTGGCTCGATATCGAGTTGTTGATCCCATAGCGAGCGCGAACGGATTTCGTCATCACTGAGGTTTAATTGGAAATAGCGTCCAGAAAACACCGGTTGATAAAAGCTCGACAGTTTGGACTCATTAATACGAATCTGGCCACCGTTGATTTCGGTGGCCATGATCACATGCTCAAGATCTTCTTCGAGGCGGTTAATAATCGAATCGTGGAAAGCTTGCCTGAGCATCGACTCGAATAAAATCATGCCAATCACAGTGCCTAAGATCACCAACGCAGTCAGCCACAGGCTGAGTTTGCTGCGGATGGACATCATTAGCGGTTATCACCGTTATCAGTACCGTGGAAAATATAGCCTTGGCCGCGACGGGTTTCAATGGCCGTTTTGCCCAGTTTTTTGCGCAAATGGGTGACATACACTTCGACCACATTACTCTCTTTTTCATCGTCAAATTGATACAGTTTATCCGTCAGTTGACTTTTAGAGAGTAACTTTTTCGGCGACAGTAAAAAGATTTTTAGCAACCTAAATTCCATGGCGGTCAGTTCAAATAAGGTGTCATTGACGGTAACAGTTTGCTCGTCTTCGTCTAAGGTCACCCCTGAGACGGTCAGTTTTTTCTCTGGGCTATTCATGCGACCACTAGCGCGTTGAATTAACGCTGAAATGCGAGCTAGCAGTTCTTGGGCATGGAATGGTTTAGCTAAATAATCATCTGCGCCGGCATTAAATCCTTCGACTTTTTCATGCCATTGGCTGCGGGCTGTCAGCATGATCACCGGAGTATTCACGCCTTGATGACGCCATTTGGTCAGTAACTCAAGGCCGTTTCCATCGGGCAGGCCAATATCTAAAATGACACAGTCATATAGCGTTTCTTTAATTAAATAATCAGCTTCTGCGGCTTTATCCGTGGTGTCGGTAACATAGCCTGCCTGCTTTAGCTGTTTTTGCAGTTCTTTCACTAAAAGCTGGTTGTCTTCAACGAGTAACAGTTTCATGATTGCGGCATTCACTAGGTAAGGGGGAACGACTGTTCGGGTGACCGGTTTTGGCATCGATACTGAGATCGATTAACTGGCCAGCATTGAGCTTGAGCTGTAAATCATAACGCCATTTATCTTGTTCTTGATAGAGGTGAGCGTCGATTAATTTGCCTGAGCAATATTGGCTAACAATGGATAAGGTTTCATTGAGGGAGAGGATATGACCATTAGCGACCAATTGCTTGGCTTGGTAATGATGCAATTCAGTGTCTTGACTAGAGGCTTGAGCGCTAAACATCAATACGCTGAGGCTGAGAACAAAGCGACTAACCAGCCTAATCATTGACGCTCCTATAAAAAAAATGGTTCAGAATTACTTCTGAACCACTCTAGCTTTTATGGCTTAAACTAAGCTGAACATTCGCTTAGGGATTAGCGAGTACCATAAACAACAATGGTTTTACCGTGCGCTTGAATTAAGCTCTGCTCTTCTAGCATTTTCAAGATACGCCCAACGGTCTCACGAGAACAACCAACGATTTGGCCGATTTCTTGACGAGTGATCTTGATTTGCATGCCATCAGGATGGGTCATAGCGTCTGGCTGCTTAGCCAAATGCAGTAATGTTTGAGCAATACGACCGGCCACATCTAAGAAGGCTAAGTTGCCGACTTTTTGGCTGGTGCTTTGCAGGCGATAGGCCATTTGCGATGCAAGTTTCATCAGAATTTCAGGGTTTACTTGGATCAATTGCTTGAATTTCTTGTAAGAAATTTCAGCAATTTCGCACGCTTGTTTGGCGCGAACCCAGGCAGTACGTTCGGCTTGTTCTTCAAACAGGCCTAACTCACCGATGAAATCACCCTGATTCAGATAAGACAGGATCATTTCTTTTCCTTCTTCATCTTTAATCAATACAGCGACAGAACCTTTAACTATGTAATATAAAGTGTCTGAGTCTTCACCTGCATGGATCAGAGTGCTTTTGGCTGGGTACTTGTGGATGTGACAGTGTGATAAAAACCACTCCAAGGTTGGATCTGGTTTTGGCTTACCAATCAGCGCCATGCCTATGTTCCTCGATTGATTAAAACGAAAATAAGAATATGCTAAATAAGTCTTTACCGTCAACGCAAGTGCTCAACATTTTGCTTAAATAACAGGTTAAAGCAAAAGGAAAAGCGATGCGCAGATCCGAAGACCATATTATCTAGGCGCTATTCTGCTACTTTAGTAATACATGTCAACTGTCGGCAGAGTAAAGCTTCCCGAAATAGATGAACTCTGCAAACCAAGTCACATCTTGCTATAAAATGAAGCATATTTTACTCCATTTAATCGGGCTGACCGATGAATGCACTAAGATTATCGTCCTATTTTAGTGTAAAAGTCACAATAAAGCTTAAAGGCACCCTTGTTTATGAACTTTTATTTGGTTTGAATGGTCGAAATTACTAGCGTTAGGGTCATTTTGTCTTAGTTGCCGTCGCCAATGTGACATTCAAGCCAATAACTGGCAGAATCAAAAGGTGACGGTGTTAGCATTTATTCTTGGAGGTTAGTTTGCAGATAAAGCCTTGGTTTATCTCTGTGTTTTTCGTTGGCTCCCTGACGGTGGCGGCATCCGTATCTGCCTTTTCTATCCCCCAACCTCAAGCTGAGAACGCGGCGACTAAGGTGGCATTTATTCAGCTCAATGCTAAAAATGGCGATGCCGAAGCGCAATTCTTATTAGGATTAATGTCCATTTCGGGACGTTTTGTCCACATCGATAAACAGCAAGGCATCGAGTGGTTACAACGGGCGGCAGCCCAAAACCACCCTAAAGCCTTGCAAGCGTTGGCTGATTTATATTATGAAGGCAGTTTAGTGCCACGAGATCTGGTGCAAGCACTCAACGCATATCAGCAATTGGTGGAGCAAGGCAATCCTCTGGCGCGTTTTCGTATTGGTTTAATCTATGCCGCCGGCGGTGAAGGCGTTACTCGCGATTGTCGCCGCGCCGTTGATGAATTTAGTCAGGTGGGAGATGCGGTGTCGCTGGGCAATGTGGTGTGGATATTATCGACTTGCCCTGAAGCTGAGCATCGAGATGGCGCGCGGGCGTTAGCCTTGGGATTAGAATTACTTAAATCTAATCAAGGGGACCCGTCAATCTTAGATAATCTGGCGGCGGCTTATGCCGAAATGGGCGATTTTGGTGCCGCGGTGAAAATTCAGCAACAGGCCATTGATGCCCTCGAGCAAAATCCGCAGATGCAAACCCATGCCCCTGAATTTCGACTCCGCTTAATTTCGTATCTCAATCGTCAGGCTCATCGCGAAGCGTTACCTCTTAAATAACCCTTGCCGCCGATTGGCTTGGCCCGATCTTATCAGCTCAACAGCCTACTAGCGCGGGGCTTTGTTGGGCTTATTTTTTTATGGGTTGCGCTTGATGTGTCTTGGGGGTGAGTCTGGAGCTATTTTTTGCGAAGGCTTGTCATGATTGATGTGGCTGCGTTAGCAAACCAAATTGAGGGCGCGCGTCTGAAGCTTAAGGGCAAACAGATCAAGATGGGGGAATCCACCCTTAAGATCCAGACGGCTATTACTGACTTACATCAGCAATCACTCGATACTAGCTGAGCTCTCTGAAACAAATCTTAAGTTGCATCTGTCATTTCGCTGCGCCGCACTGCTTAAGCTCGGCGCTGGCCATGGACGTTATTCGGCCACGGGATTGAGTAATTGTTTGCGGGTTTCGTATAGGTCACGAATGAGTGGCATTAAAATTAATTCCATCGCTAATGACATCTTACCGCCCGGGACCACCATGGTATCGACCCGCGACATAAATGCGCCTTGGATCATGCTCAGGTACTTTGGAAAGTCGACCGTGCCAATGCCGTGAAAACGGATCACCACAAAGCTTTCATCGAGGCTGGGAATTTCTTTAGCACTAAAGGGGTTGGAAGTATCGACCGTAGGGACTCGCTGAAAATTGATATGAGTGCGTGAGAATTGGGGGGTAATGTGATTGATATAATCGTCCATGCTGCGGACGATGGAGTTCATGACTTTTTCATGACTATGGCCACGCTCTGAGGTGTCTCGTACGATTTTTTGGATCCACTCAAGGTTAATAATGGGCACCATGCCGATCAATAAATCCACGTGTTGCGCAATATTAATGTCATCGGTGACGACCCCGCCATGCAAGCCTTCGTAATATAACATGTCAGTGTTGGCTTCAAGCGGTTGCCATTGAGTGAACGTACCGGGCATTTGGTTATAAGGCACGGCTTCATCAAAAGTGTGCAAATAGCGACGAGTTTCGCCTTGGCCGGTGAGGCCATATTGCTTAAAGCATTGCTCTAATTTGGCAAAGTCGTTGGCTTCATGACCAAAGTAACTGATGTTGTGATTGTCTTTTTGTGCCTTGCGGATTAACACTTCCATTTCTGCCCGGGTGTAGTGATGAAAACTATCCCCTTCTAAACATGCCGCATTGATCCCTAATTGCCTAAATATATGATTAAAGGCCGTAGTCGTGGTCGTGGTGCCCGCACCGGATGAACCGGTGACAGCGATAATGGGGTGTTTAGCAGACATGAACGAGCCTAATGTTATCTTTCTGATTAATAAATGTTATACCCGTCATTCATTGGTCGGTCAAACTTGGCTGCGGTCGGTACTGACACAATTTTCGGCTGAACGAATCGCAATGCTTTCTTCAGCTTCACTGTATTCGACCACCAGCTCTTGGCGCTGCAGGGCGAGATGGCAGCGACTGATGGCTTGGGTCAGCGCGTGTTCGTTGAGCTCACTAAACCCCCCGTCTTCAATATGGGCAAACAGATATTCTTTAATCAGGTTATTGAGGGTGTCCGTGGGCAGTTGTTGCAATGATTCATAGGGAATGAGCATGATTAACCTTGGCTTATGGTAGAAAAGAAAGGATACGTTTTTCTAAATAAAAGGTGGGCTTCCATGGCGTGCCGCCATTAATAAATCCAACATGGCCACCGTGAGGATGCAGTTCATATTGTACGTGTTTCGACAGCTGGGTGTTAGTTGGGATCACCGCCGCAGTCATAAAGGGATCGTCTTGGGCGTGCACAATTAAGGTGGGGGTGGTGATGGTGTCTAAAAAACCGATGCCACTGGCGCGCTGATAATAATCATCAGCACTGGCAAATCCATGCAAAGGCGCTGTGACTTGATGGTCAAACTGATAAAAATTAGTCAGCGTTTGCACTTGTTTGATAGTCATCGCTAAGGCATGTTGGCTAATTTTTTGTTGCGTTTTATGACGCAAGCGCTTGAGCAAGTGCGCTTGATAGACCCGAGAAAATCCGCGCTGCAGTCGCTGGGCGCAGGCGGCTAAGTGTAAGGGGGCTGACACCACCACCGCCCGCGTAATTTGGCTATCACGGCCTGCTTCACCTAAGTATTTAGCGAGCATATTGCCGCCAAGAGAATAGCCGCAGGCATAAAGATTGGTCGAGCGGCTTTGTTGGCGAATATGTGCCAGTGTGTGGCGTAAGTCATAGGTGTCACCACTGTGGTAACTCCTAGCTAAGCGATTGGGCTCGCCAGAACAGCTACGATGGTGATGAACCACTGCGCACCGTCCGAGTCGTTGGCATTGATGCAGCACGCGCTTGATATAGTGTGATTGGCTATTGCCCTCAAGCCCATGCAATAACAGCAAGACACCTTGATGACGGCGATCATAGTTGAGCCAATCAAGATCAATAAAGTCACCATCGGCTAACTCAAGGCGTTGTCGCATGAGGCTCAGGCTGGCAGGGGCGGCGAGCAGAGGCAACATGGTTTGAATATGGGGACTCTTGGCCCACCACGGGGGCGTAAAATTCATGCTCATTGTTATTCCAATTAGCTTAGTTATTCCAATTAGCTTAGTTATCGCAATTCGCTTAGCTATCGCAACATTACCGGCCGGGGGCGGTTCAGTGCAAGGCCGGCCTGGTTGTGGCGAAGAGAGCTGCTTGCGTCATATTGAGACTCGTCGTTAATCTCGGTAGGACCCTCGGCCGTGTTAATCCCAATGATTAGGCTTTATCCCACTGAATGCTGCACTACTATGCCTTCATTTTTTTGGCTTGTCTAAAGCGGGCTGAGCCTTGGTGAACGGATCAGTGGTCGATGCCAAGATGGCTTGGTTGTGAATAAGTGTTGAGCCACTTGTTTAAAATTAAAACATATGTTTAATTGTGGGTTAACATTCTGGGGCGTTTAGGGATGTGCTTCATTATCACAACCTGATAATTCGCACAGAGGAGAGTCATCGCGACCTCGGCCGACTTAAGTACCCGCGTGAAGTTTGCATGAAAGGAGCTAGGATGCAACGTCGAACTTTTATTACCGGAGTCGCGCTCGCCACGGTTGCCACCGGCATTGGCGTCAGTAGTTATTTGGCGTCTCCGGATATGCCTAACGATGGTCGGCAATACGATGTGGTATGGCAAACCTTTATGCCCATGGTGCTCGAGGGGGCCTTACCTAAGATGCCAGAACCGCGTGATCAAGCCATTAATCGTACACTGGCCGCCATACATGGCACGATTGCCGTGCTGCCAGCGTCGCAACAGGCTGAATTAGACCAGCTGCTGTGGGCGCTCAATAATCGCTTAAGTTTGTTATTGTTGACGGGCTCAATTACCCCTCTCATGATGCGCACTCCTAGCGAACTGCTGGATGTGTTTGAGTCTTGGCGCCAAGGTACTATGGATATTCAGATGCTGGCCTACTTAGGGCTCAAGGAAGTGATCTTCAGTAGTTATTATGCCTTGCCCGAGCATTGGTCTGCTTTGGGCTATCAAAAACCTCAGTGGTTTGTTAACCCGCTCAAGGAGTCGTAAATGAGCATAGTCGATCCCATTCAGGCGGGGTTAGCCGCGGGCTGGTCGCATACCGATGGTAGCCAATTAACCGATAATATCCGCCTTGAAGCCGATGTCATTATCATTGGCTCTGGTGCCGGTGGCGGCACCGCCGCTGAAATTTTAGCAAAACGCGGTTTGTCAGTGATAGTGGTGGAAGGCGGGCCGTTAAAGTCGTCGCAAGATTTTGATATGGAAGAGCGCTTGGCGTATCCCAATCTCTATCAGCAAGCCGCGGCGATGAAGACCAAGGATAAAGCGATTGGTATTTTTCAAGGGCGCAGTGTCGGTGGCTCTACCACAGTGAATTGGACCACGTCCATTCGTACCCCGAATGAAACCTTGGCCTACTGGCAAGCGGATAAGGGGGTTGATTTGAGCGCCGAGACGTTGCAGCCTTGGTTCGAGCAAATGGAGCAGCGGCTGAATATTAGTCAGTGGCCGGTGCCCCCCAACCCCAACAATGCCGTGCTGCAGCGAGGGTGCGAGCAATTAGGTTGGCAATACACCCATATTAAACGCAATGTCCTTGGCTGTTGGAACAGTGGCTATTGCGGTATGGGTTGCCCTGTCAATGCGAAACAGTCGATGTTAGTGACCACTATCCCGGCCGCGCTGGATTTAGGTGCGAGCCTATTGAGTCGGGTAAAAGCAGTAGAGTTGGTGTTTACTAACGACAAGGTCACTGCCATTAAGGCGCAGGCGCTAAACCAACAGCTTAACCCTACGGGGGTCGAGGTGGAGCTGATTGGGCGCCACTTTATTTTGAGCGCCGGCTCAATTCACACCCCGCACCTGCTGATGCGCTCTAAGGTACCCGATCCTTATGAGCTGCTAGGCAAGCGAATATTCTTGCATCCGACCTTGCTCAGTGGCGCCGTGTTTGATGAAAATATTAAGGCCCACAGTGGCGCGCCCCAATCGATATACTCGGATGAGTTTGTCTGGCGTGATGGTGCGGCTGGTGAACTTGGCTACAAGCTTGAAGTCCCGCCAGTACACCCGGTATTGATCTCATCAAAAACCATCGGCTATGGCCGCAGTCATGCACAATTAATGTCAAAGTTTAACCAATTACAGGTCACGATAGCCTTAGTGCGCGACGGGTTTAACGCGCAAAGCTCGGGGGGCGAGTTACAGTTAACCGATGATGGATTCGCCTTGGATTACCCACTGACCCCAGCATTTTGGCGGGCGGCGCGCCAAGCTTTTTTAAGCATGGCAGAGCTGCAGTTTGCTGCGGGAGCAAAGCAGGTATTACCTATCAATGATGGCATGGATTATTTAACGTCTTGGTCGCAGGCTAAGCAAAGCATCAATGACATGCCGCTGGCGCCGCTGCGCACTGTGGTGGCCTCAGCTCACGTGATGGGGGGTTGTGCTTTCGGCGAAGATCCCCGCATGGCCATGGTTAACTCCTATGGTCGCAGTCATTATTTCGAAAACTTATCTGTGATGGATGGCTCGGTCTTTCCCACCAGTCTTGGGGCTAACCCGCAATTGAGCATTTATGGTATTACCGCCAGAAATGCTAACCATTTAGCCGATGAGTTAGTCCCTGCGTAATCATTGCCGCCTTGGCTAACGGGATTTAGCATCAGTTACGCGCTGTGTTAAAGCCCGTTACCCCATAGAGGCGAGGCTGCCGATGATAATCGCTGGGGGCTAAAGCCAAATATCGATGGTTGGCAGGCGTCGATTGGCTTGCTGGCGGCGCTCGTAAAACGCCCGTAAGCGCACTGGCGCAAAGCGGCGATCTTCAAGGTATCGCTGATCTTGAATATAGGTATTACCGATTAATATCGTGTTGTGTATTCTCCGTCCTTGGCGATAGGGGGTTATTCTGGCCACAGTAAGTTTCCTGACGGTTAATGGTCTCTTTGTTGGCTGATGATCGCGTCGACTTGAATCAACTTAGCTATACGACCGAGTGACGGCAAGTTTTGTTGCTGTTCCTGATCATTTGCCGAGATGCAGCCATCGCTGACCACATGCACTTTAAAATCGCGATCATGGGCTTCTCGACTCGTAGTTTGAATGGTCATTTGGGTCGACACACCCGCTAAATAGAGGTCACTGACGCCTGCGACTCGCAGTAATAACTCTAAATTGGTTTGATAAAAAGCGCTGACTCTGTGTTTGCAAATTATGGATTCGCCAAGCACTGGCGCGACTTTGGGATGAAACTCGCAGCCCCAGCTTGAGAGCTTTAAGGCACCATGAGTGGCTGCATTGGCAAACAGCGGCGAGTGGCCACTGACTTCATGATAATCATCACTAAAGCCAACGCGAACATGAATGATGGTCCACTGATGTTCACGGGCAAAATGCAGTAAATTAGCCACTTTATTGAGGGTTTGGTGTTGTTGTTCGAATTGGCAAAACGCCGCTGACATTTTGCCATTAGGATCGACCATTTCATTGATTAAATCGATAACAACTAGCCCAGGATGGCGAGAGTTCGACATTGGCCTGCTCCAACAAAAAGGATGCATAAAGCTTAGTCGAGATCCCGCCAATAGGTATGGTGGCTCGGTCTAAGTTAATTTGGCGTTAATCGGGCTTAAATACGCCAATCATGTTGCCATTGGCTTGCTGGGTAACTTGAGGGTCGGTTTGTTGCTCTTGATAATCACATTCGGTGCATTCGACGGTTTCGATGCCATTTTGCTTGTATAACAAAATGCTATCTTGCGCTTGACACTTTGGGCACCGGGCTCCAGCAACAAAGCGTTTTTTTATTTTTGTCATGTATTATCCCTAATTAGCTTATTTGCTGGAGCCATTGTGCGAGCACAAGCCAACATAGTCAATTTAACTCACTTGCGGTAAACTCTGCCTCCACTTAAGTCGTCAAAGCGGTTGACCCAGTTACATGATCACAGTATCTCAAGCACAACTTATTCGAGGCAGTAAAGTGTTGCTCGATGAGGCTAACCTCACCATCTATCCTGGCCATAAAATTGGATTAGTCGGCGCTAATGGCACTGGCAAAACCTCATTGTTGGCATTGCTGAGTGGCAAAATTAGCCTAGATAAAGGCGAGGTGCGGGTGCCGCAACAGTGGGCGATGGCGCAAGTGGCCCAAGAAACCCCCGCCTTAGATATCCCCGCCCTTGAATACGTGCTCGATGGTGATGGAGAATTTCGCGAATTAGAGGCGCAATTAGCCGCTGCAGAAGCGGCCAACCAGGGCACACGGATCGCCGAACTTCATGGCAAGATTGATGCCATTGGTGGTTATAGCATTCGTGCTCGTGCTGGCAGTTTGTTGGCGGGCTTGGGCTTTAAAGAATCTGAACAGGCGCAACCGGTGAAATCATTTTCCGGTGGCTGGCGGATGCGTTTGAACTTGGCGCAAGCCTTATTATGCCGCTCGGACTTATTGCTGCTGGACGAACCCACCAACCACTTGGACTTAGATACCATGTATTGGTTGGAAAATTGGATTAAGGCCTACCAAGGTACCTTAGTCTTAATTAGCCATGACCGTGATTTTATTGATGAAATTGTCGATGAAATTGTTCATGTTGAGCACCAGAAACTCAATTTCTACAAGGGTAACTACACGGCGTTTGAGCGTATTCGGGCCGAGCGAATGGCGCAACAACAAGTGGCCTTTGAGCGTCAACAAAAAGAGCGTGCGCATATGCAGTCGTTTGTTGACCGCTTCCGGTATAAAGCCAGTAAAGCCAAGCAGGCGCAAAGTCGTTTAAAAGCCTTGGAGCGGATGGCTGAGCTGCTGCCATCCAAAGCTGACAGCCCATTTTATATGAGCTTTCGTGAGCCTGATGCGCTGCCAAACCCGTTAGTGGTGATGGAGCAGGTCAGCATCGGTTATGGCGACACCCCAATTTTAAGCAAGGTGCATTTAAATTTAGTCCCGGGTTCGCGCATTGGCTTACTTGGCCGCAATGGTGCCGGTAAGTCGACACTGATTAAATTATTGTCAGAACAATTGCCGCCAATGAGTGGCCTGTATGAGCCTAACCCAGGGCTTAAAATTGGATATTTTGCCCAGCATCAAATCGAGTTTTTATCGTTAGACGACTCGCCTTTGCAGCATTTAGTTCGCTTAGCCCCATTAGCTCGAGAGCAAGAGTTACGGGATTTTCTCGGTGGTTTCGGCTTCTTTGGCGATATGGCTCTCGCCCCGGTTCGTCCTTTTTCTGGGGGTGAAAAAGCGCGCTTAGTATTGGCCTTATTGGTGTGGCAGCGACCTAATTTATTGTTACTCGATGAGCCAACCAACCACTTAGATTTAGAAATGCGCCATGCCTTAACCATGGCTTTGCAAGATTTTAGTGGCGCCATGGTAGTGGTATCGCATGACCGTCATTTATTGCGATTAACCTGCAGTGATTATTACTTAGTCGACAATGGCCAAGTGGGCGTGTTTGATGGCGATTTAGAGGATTATCATCAGTGGCTGTTAGATGCCAATAAACCGGTAATCGAGACCGAGGTCGTCGGCGATAAGGCTTTGGTTGATAAAAAGCAACAAAAGCGCTTAGAGGCTGAACTAAGGCAAAAGTTGTCGCCTTACAAGAAACAGCAAGCCAAGCTTGAGCAGTCACAAACTAAGATGCAACAGCGTTTGGCTGAAATAGAGGCACTTCTGACCGATCTCAGCTTATATGAAGAAGGCAATAAGG
This sequence comes from Shewanella sp. NIFS-20-20, assembly GCF_019209865.1. Classification (GTDB taxonomy): domain Bacteria; phylum Pseudomonadota; class Gammaproteobacteria; order Enterobacterales; family Shewanellaceae; genus Shewanella. Next base: position 33,515 of record NZ_JAHUTT010000033.1, read on the forward strand.
GGCGGTTGACGCAAGTGCTTAACGAGCGTAATCAATTAACCCAAGACCTTGATGAAAGTGAGATGGAATGGTTAGAGTTACAAGAAAGTATCGATGAGCTCGAGCAAGCCAGCGTGCTCTGAAGTAGATCACAGGATGATAGCTATGCATTCGACCAAGTTTAACCAAACGTTATGGCAACGGTGCGACACACTCTATGAAAAATTGCAGCCGCTGTGCCTTGAGTTGCAAGATCAGCACGGGGTGTGCGTTAACTTGTTGCTGTTGGCCTATTACCTCGATGAGCGGGCGATGGGGTTTAATTTGCAGCAATGGCAGCAATTGCATCAGCAGGTAAGCCAATGGGAAGAGAAGCTATTATTGCCTTATCGTCGCTTGCGTCGCTTGGGCAAGTCCCACCTGAGTGAAGATGAATACCAACAAATGTTGGGATTGGAGTTACGTTTAGAACGTCAATCTCAGCGGCGAATTTTGTCACAGATTAACGAGATGAATGAGCTCAATGTGGGCGGAAACCTCGGCTTGTATTTGAGTCTTTTTAACCTGAATCAGAGCCAGTTTAGTCAGCTTAACATCACGGTTGCCGCCTAATATTATCGCCCCTTCACTGAAGGGGCGATGTCTCTGGTGTGAGCACGACTAGCGCCTTGTGCGGGGCTAGAGTCCGCGCAATTGAATGCGTCTTAAGAACTCAGTGATCACTCGGTCATATAATAAATCCCCGAGAAATAAGTCTTCCACCTTGTTGTCTATGCTGGGGTTATCGTTAACCTCAATCACATACGCTTTGCCATCACGCTCCTTCACATCAACGCCATAAAGGCCAGAGCCAATTAAGTTAGCCGCTTTAAGTGCTGCGTCTATCACCGGCTTAGGCGCTTGTTTAATATCGACGCAATCAAAATTACCGGATGAGACTTTTCCGCTTTGGTGGTGCTGATAAATCTGCCAATGACCGCGGCTCATAAAATAGCGACACACAAAGATAGGTTGCCGATTGAGAATACCTACACGCCAATCAAAGTCGGTGGGGAGAAACTCTTGTGCCAAGATCAGCGCGCTTTGCTCACCAATGCGTTGGCATTGCTGGTAGAGTTCTTCTGAGGTTTTTACCTTAGTGACACCCACTGAAAATGCGCCGTCGGGGATTTTTAGCACCATAGGGAACCCTATGGTTTGTTCCGCATGAGCGATGGAGCTTGGGGATTTAGCGCGAATGATAGCGCTGAGCGGCATGGGCACCTTGTGTTGATTGAGTAATTCAGTCAAAAACACTTTATTGGTGCATTTCATGATGGACTCAGGGTCGTCCATGACGACGAGACCTAAATTCTCGGCCGCCTTAGCAAAGCGATAAGTAAAATTGCCGATATTGGTGGTGGCGCGGATAAATAAACCATCAAACTCACCGAGGCGCGAGATATCTTGAGGGCCGATGATTTCCATGCTCATGCCCAAGCGATTGGCCGCTTTGATAAATCGCTTGATTGCCTGTTGATCCGAGGGCGGGAATTTTTCTTCGGAATCGACCAATACTGCCACATCGTAACGGTACTTACGGCTCTGCGATTTGCTGCGCCACACCTTATTGGAAAATTGTTCGAGAGATTCGGCAAAGAAGGTTTGCTCAGCATCATTGAGATCTTGAAAGGAAAAACTATTGAGGCGATTGAGTTGCCAGCGACCATCGACTTTGGTGAGTCTGACATCGAGGACTGGCACCATAAATTTTTCGAATAGCTGACGGGCGACTTTTTCAAAGCCAGGCAATTGGGTTTTGCCAAAGAATATTTTAGCGATGATCTCAGTGTGAGCACTAAAGTGCTTGTCGAGTTCTTGTTGACGAAAGGTCATCAGCATCGGTTGGGTCAAATCATTGATGGTCATCACTCGCGGCATGATCCTATGCCCGCGAGCTTCAGCCAGTAACGAACAATAATAGCCATTACTCATATATTGGTAGCTGCGACACAGGTTCAGTACCGACGTCGCCTTGTGTTGTAAGCTCGCGCCCGATTCTAAGTATTGTTCAACGGTCATCACTTGATCAGAGTGAAAATAATCCTGCCATTGCCTGTCATCGTCAATAACCACAATAATATTTGCCATAGTGACTGACCCTCCTGTGGTACTTTTGTCACATTTCAGATTTAATATCCCAACGCCCTCTTTGAGCATTTAATATGGATATTCGCTTTGCTACTGTTGAAGACTTACCCGCCTTGCTGCAACTTGAGCAGCAAGTGTTTGTTACTGATCTAATTAGCGCACGACAAATGAAGCGATTTATCAGCGCCAGCCATAGTTTGTTATTGGTCGCTTATGCCGATAACCAACTTGCAGGCTATGCATTATTGCTGTTTCATCGAGGTACCCAATTAAGCCGTATCTATTCCATTGCCATCAGTCCTAATTTTCAAGGGCGAGGCTATGCCAAAGCCTTATTGGCCAAGGTGGAGCACGAAGCCATCGATCGCGGTTACATTACGATAAGACTCGAGGTTAGGGAAGATAATTTAACGGCGTTAACTCTTTATCAAAACTTAGGTTATAAGCCGCTCAAAACCTTAGTGCATTATTATGATGATTTGGCCAGTGGTATTCGGATGCAAAAGCGGTTGGGAGCGCCAGAACCCAAACAATTACTGACCTTGCCTTTGTATGTTCAAACCACGCCATTCACCTGTGGGGCGGCCTGTTTGTTAATGGCATTTTCCTATTTGCGACCAGCGTTTCAACCCAACCGGAATGAAGAGATCCAGTTGTGGCGAGAAGCGACCACCATTTATATGGCGGCAGGGCATGGAGGTTGCAGTGGTCGCGGTTTAGCTTTGGCGGCTCATCAACGCGGTTTTCAGGTGCAATTATTTAGCCGAGCCGATGGCATTCCCTTTATTGATAGTGTGCGGGCACCAGAGAAAAAAGAGGTGATTACCTTAGTGCACGATAATTTCCAGCGACAACTGCTCGAGGCGAATGTGCCTATTGAGGCCACGGTGCCGAGTGTGGCAATGCTCGAAGCCTGGTTGGCTGAAGGGGCTTGCGTGTTGTTATTGATAAGCACTTATCGTTTTAATGGCAATAAAGAGCCGCACTGGATTATCTTGTCGGGAATGAGTGAGCTTTTTTTTTATTTTCATGATCCCGAGGTCGCTCATGCCGACGCCAGTGTCGGCTCGAGTTATGTGCCAATCAATAAGTCTGCCATTAACCAGATCATGGGATTTGGCAAACAAAAGCATGTGTCCTGTGTGGTTATCAGGGCTTGAGCCCTTGGTCGGTTATCGACAGCGGCGGATTATTCTCTCATTTCCCACACTAACCAAGCTGGTAATTGTTGTTGGGTCGCTAAGGCCATAGCCTTAGTTTGGTGCTGTGTGGCCAACTGCGGTTGCTTGTTCGCTGCGTAAGCCAAACTTAATTGATGATGCCACTGCGCTCGATGGCGGCACTCAGAACAGGGGGTGTTGGTCAGCAATTGAATGGCGAGAGCTGGCTGCTGGGTTTTGTTATAACCGGTGGCGAGACCAATTAACACCTCGGCGAGCGAGGCTGGCATTTGGCTGCTGACCTGCTGAACAATGGCGTCAATCTTATCGGTTTGCTGACTATGAAACACATATTTGGCAAAGCGATAGGCTTGTAACCAGCCAATGTTAAATCCGGCCCACTGGGTTTGCTGGTGTGAAAAGTGCGCCAGTACCTGTGAGTAATCGCCAAGGGCAATGAGATCAGGGACATCGCTGCCATGATTAGGGGCGAGTATTTGCAGCCCAGCTAATAGGGCTGGCAGCGACATACTGTAATGATCTTCTTCGGGGAAGTGGTGAAACGTCAGTGGCCATTGTGGTTTGGCTTGAGTCAAGGCTTGGTATAGCGCCTCAACCCCCATGTCTTGTTCGTTGGCGACACTTAAAAATAGCGGCGGTAATGGGGCAGGGGCCTTGGCCACCCAAGACAGGATTTTGGCATTGATGCCTGCATTGTCATACCAAGCACTTGGACTCATGGCTAAAAAGGCACTGAACGGCGTGTTATCTGCCATCATGGCTTGCAAGGTGAACAATCCCCCCATCGAATAGCCTGCTAAGGCATTAGCGCCACGAGTGCGATAGTGCATATCGATATAAGGGACTAACTCTTGATGTAAATGCCGAATAAGCAGATCGGCACCGCCAAACTCAGGACCCTCTAGTTGTGAGGGCCAGCTGGTGGTATAGAGAAAATCCTTGGGGCCTTGATTGGCTACGCCCACCACTATCATTGGCGGCAATTTTCCCATCCTAGCTTGGCTTCGAGCTAATGCTGCGGCATGGGTAAAATGAAAATCTGCATCGATAACATACAGCACGGGATAGGATTGCTGTTGGCCAAAATAGGATTCAGGCAAGGAAACGTAATAGCGCCGCGGCTCATCAAAAATCGTCGATTGAATCGAGTATAAATTGCCAAGAGACTGAGGTAGTGCGTCAGAGGGGGGCGCGATGGGTTTCTGTGAGGCGGCGGCACTGGCAAGCAATGAGCTCATGATGATTGACAGCAATAGCAACAAAGGTATCTTCGTTTTCCAATCCATAATGTCCTCGAGTGTTATTGGTTTTATCGGGAAACATAGCTGGTATAGCGCGTAGTTAATCCCACTCTACCGTGATGGCTAGCGATGATTCAAGTCAAGCTCGTGGCGACTCAGTGCTTAAGTGGACTAACTGGCTGGTCTGCATTGGCGGCCAGCTCGTTGGGAGCTGCATCAATAGTCAGTGCCCGGCACTGATAGGGAGCCATTATTGGTGTGGGGATATGCGCCGCGTTAAAATCGGAATGAAGCCTGCACCCCCACAAATGTACCCTGCTTGATGTCGGGCTTGATCACCGGCGATAAAATATATTGATCAGTGAGGTATGCACCAATGGCAGAGCCTAAGGCATGGCTAGTTGCATCCAGTAAAGCTTCTTCGATGGAGTTTTCATTACGACTATATTGATTTAACTCAGCCAAAGTGCCAATAAGCGCACTGACCCCAAAACCGACCCAAGCGCGGTTGTACTGGGGCCAATAATGATCCGATAAGGCCACGACCGCTCCCGCCATAACAGCCCCACCAGCGACATGGCTTATCTCACTATTAAAGCTCGAGTTTCCCTTTGCCATCGTCATAAATGGTAAGCACAAAGCTAAAAACAACACGTATTTCATGTGACAACCTACTGCTGAAGGACTGATAGCTCAGTGTAGTCGTTGCCAGCAAAATAGGAGGGAATTATTGCTACTTGTATGTTAGATAAAAAGGGGCAATGATTTGCTTAGTGTAGGGACTCGGCAGTTATCATCTGGAAAGCGATAATCGGGGGGGCTAGTCGATGGACTGAAATCGAATAGATTTCAAATTTAATAACAGTGAGAATAGTGAACTAACGGCACATGAACCAAGGCGTTTGCCTAATCAAAATAAAACTTTAGCGTAGCGTTGCTTGTGTTAAATGTTGTGGTGATGCTGTTATTTATATGGTGAATTATTGGCTGTCTAATTTAGATTTTAATATATCAGGATGCAAATCTTTAAGTCATAAGATTGTAAATAATAGCGCCCTAGGTATACTCATTCCTACTATATTGCCTGCAATCTAACCACAAGAATCAATTGTCGATGCGATTAATTACCGTTAAACAGTTAGCCCAACACTGTCTATTACTTTTACTATTAAGCGGCGTGATATCGCCTAGCATGGCTCGGGATCTGGCTGAGATCAAAGCGGAAGGGGTATTACGGCACGTAGGCATACCTTATGCCAATTTTGTGATGCAATTTAGCGAAGGTAATCAGGTAATTAATAGCGGATTTGATATCGAGTTAATGCAAGGTTTTGCCAAGTCTATTGACGTGCGTTACGAATTCGTACCTGCTAATTGGTACAATGCCTTCGGTCAATTGACCGGACAACAGGCGTTGTTTATTGATAGCAAGGTGCAACTTGGCAACAAGGTTGATGTCACTGGCGATGTGATGGCTCATGGGGTTACTATTTTCGATTGGCGAAAGCAGTTAATTGATTTTTCTGATGATTATTTTCCATCGGCCGTTTGGCTCGTGGCAAAAATAGATTCAGATCTTATGCCTATCACCCCCTCAGGTAATATTCTGGATGACATTAATCAGGTAAAATTTATGCTGGATTCTCGTCAGGTCCTCGCCATGAAGCAATCCTGCCTCGATCCGGATCTTTACGGCTTATACCAAACTAACGCCAACATCATTTTACCGACCAAGCAACTGCAATTGAATGAAATGGTGCCAGCGATGCTCAATGATGAAGCGGAGTCGACGCTACTCGATTTAGCCGACTCGCTGATTGCGCTGCAAAAATGGCCGAACCAAATCAAGGTGATAGGCCCTATTTCTGAAGAGCAACGTATGGCTGTTGGTTTTAGAAAAACCTCGCCTCATTTACGTCAAGAATTTAATCGTTATCTCGAAAAAATTCGCCAAGATGGTACTTATATGAAGTTGGTGAAAAAGTATTATCCTAGCGTGTTTAATTATTACCAAGATTATTTTTTATCTGTCACTGAATCTACCCATAATGAAAATTAAAAATTGGCTTAATAGCCGCACGGCTATTGTAGGTGCCGGCTTACTTCTGTCTGCCTATTTATTACTGATCTTGACAGTGGCTAATTTAGGTCAAAGCAAGTTGCAGGCATCTCAGACTAATATGTTGCAACTAAAAATAAATAACTATGCTAATAATCTTAGTTTTTTCTTTGATGCCAATATGGCGAGCTTATCTCATTTTGCCAACAATAGGTCTGTTAATACTTATTTCTCCAATTTGGCCGCAGGGATGTCGCTTCAATATGGTTTAGGTTCCAGTTTATATGAATTGAATAAATCTCTATGCCAATTTATTGAAAGTAATAAAGTGGAGTCGTTACCCACCTTTACTCGACTGACCATTGTTGGGCTTGGCGGCACCATGATCAGTGACACTAAGGCAGAGCAAGCCTTTGATTTAGATGAGGTTAACCTAAAGGGTGCCGCGACTAAGCCACACCGCATTGTGGTATCTTCTCATCAGAATTTACCCGAAATCCAACTGATCCATACGATTTACCATCAAGATAAAGCCGTCGCCATATTAGTTGCTAAGATAAATAATGAGGTATTAGTTCATCAATTATCTATGCAGGAACATCCAGGCTTTGGTAGCTTGCTGAAACTAGTGACCCCTAAGGGTAACTTATTAGTATGGGATTCATTAAAGCATCAAGAACACCTTGGAATAATAGATACTAATGTCAGAGACAATCAATTAACTGATCATATTTATTTCGAGGATGTCGTTAGCCGAACGCCATTTAAGCTAGTGAGTTGGTTTGCTCCATTAAACGAGCAAGATGTATTTACTTCAGCGTGGTTTATTGTGGCTATTTCGTTATTAGCCCTACCAGTGTTATATGGGTTAACCATGCTGATGCGAATTAATAACGCCAATATTATTTTGCAAACTGAAATTGAGGTTTCCGCCGATCAACAAATTAAATTATCCGAGAAAAATGCGCGTTTGAGTGATGAGGTCGCTAAGCGCAAAGAGTCAGAAAAAATGCTAGCGTATCAAGCAACACATGATGAATTGACCGGCTTAGCGAACCGTAGCTATAGCACTCAGCAATTAAGTGATGCGATTCAACGCGCCGAACGTAATGGTCACCAAGTCTTAGTGATATTTTTAGACTTGGACAATTTTAAGCAAATTAATGACACCGTCGGTCATCATGCCGGTGATGAGTTATTGCAACAAACCAGCGAAAGGCTCAAACGGGTGGTTCGTAACAGCGATACCGTGGCGCGCTTTGGTGGGGATGAGTTTGTGGTCATGCTGCCTGAGTTACCCAGCCAAGAAGTGGCTAGGATCATGGCCATGTCGATTTTATCTTTGTTTGAAAAGCCCTTTGTCATTGATGCTCAAGAGTTCTTTGTCTCCACCAGTATTGGTATGTCGATTTACCCTCAAGACGGAAGCGATGTGTCGCATTTGCTCAAAAAGGCCGATACCGCCTTGTATCGAGTGAAAGAAGCCGGTCGTAATGGCTTTAGTTTTTTTGATGAAAGCATGAATAACGATGTGCAACGTAAGCTGGCGCTCAATGTTCGTTTACATCAAGCGCTGCACCTCAACGATTTTGAAGTGCATTATCAACCCATTCTCGATTTAACCACGGGCAAAATCATTGGCGCTGAAGCCTTGTTACGTTGGTATGACGATGAGCTGGGGGCGGTGTCGCCAGAAGAGTTTATTCCGTTGGCGGAGAAAAATGGTCTTATTCACCGTTTAGGCGAATTTGTCCTCGATAAAGCCTGTCATCAGGCTGCGCAATGGCAGACGATTTGTCCATTAAAAATCGCGGTTAATATGTCCAGCGTGCAATTTAGGTATTGCGAGCAGCTGCAGGCTAAAATTATTCGGGTGCTCACCAGTTCAGGGTGGCGTTGTTGATCAAATGGTTCACGTAACGTACTGATCTAATGACACTTACTCTAATTACTCAACTCGGTAACTAACAGGCATACCTAGTCTTATGACTTTGTTCATTGCCTTGACGTTAGCTAACA
>NZ_JAHUTT010000034.1 GCF_019209865.1 Shewanella sp. NIFS-20-20
TGCTCAAGCAATGCGACTGTGGTGCGCCGAGCCAAAAAGTGAAGATGAAGAAAGCGGGTTGGAACGATGATTATAGGGCAAGAGTCTTCTTTGGGTTATAAATCCATCAAAGTATGCTCCCGCCCTGCTTTGTTCCCCGTCCGGAGTTGCCGAAGGGATTAGGTTGAAATAGCGGGCACAGTCAGGGATGACAGCGTAAGTGTCGCTGAGCCATGGACGCTGAATCGACACTGATCGCGTCCATGGCAAGCTAATCACGATGAGTAACAACTCCGGTTGGGGCGTCCTTGGGGTTGTCAGGGCGAATGCTTGCTCAAAGGCAAGCAAGCTTATGAGCGAGAGGCAAGGATGCCGAACTGGCTTTTCTACATGGACGTATTTATTGGACGAGCAATACCCCTGACCCGGGTGTGGGCTGGAAGCCCACGATGTCCGGTCGTGTCAGCGACCATGTCCGGTAGGGACAACTCTCATCTGTGACGGCACGTCACAATTCAATCTTAGTGGCTGCAAGCCACATCAAGCAAGTGACTCTGGCAGTCGCACTCTGCCCTACCACCTTTGCGAAGCCAGAAACATCAAACCATGTTTCGACTCGCACTTCGTCTCTGAATATACAAACCTTCCAACTGCTCACTGAACTTAATCATCTGCTCACGTTGCAGTGCAGCGGCATCATCCAGCGACTCGATGGCCGTATCCACAGCGATTCGCTTTGCCAGTGCTAGGATCAGTTGCTCGGCCTGACTCAGGCCGCCGAACTGTACTTCTTTGATAAACAGCAAGCGGAAGCAGTCGTGGAATACCGAGATCAACATGCTGTTCGTCAACATGAATCTGTCTGAATGCTCGGGGTCTTTAGCAAATCGGGCATCGTCGGCCTGATAGCTCATGGCGGCAATCAGGTTGCACACGGTAGTCAGCGAGGTAGCCCCGCCAAATAGCTGGGCGACTTCCTGTTTTTGTGCCAGCACCAAGGCCAGCTGATGGGCAAACTCAGCCTTACTCCACTGATCGCCCAAGGCTTTAATCACACTCATACATTACCCTCAAACTGTCCGGTTCTATAAAAGCGATCTGGCACGAAGCACTAACTTCGCTCACTACACCGAGGACACGAAGGAAAAACAATAGAAGATCAGATCGTTAAGCTTTCGCTTTTCTTCGTGTTCTTCGCGGTTCAGGCTTTTGCCTTTAAACAACAAGCGGTCTGCCACCAAGCGCTGCGCTTTTCGTAGTTCAGTGCATTGCGTCGCTTTTGTGGCTGACCAACTCTGCTTCCAGTTGTGATTGCAGGCTCTGCAGATAATTCAGAGTCAAAGGTGCCAGCGCACGGTAGAAGTCTGTTTTGGCATTGGCGGCCAGCAGCGCAATGCATTGGGGCGCAAATGGCATCAGATATTCCCGCAGCAACAGGGCCAGCCAAGCGCGGCTAAAGGCCACATGCTCATCGCTGTCCATAAGGACGGGGATCGTACCCTCTTCAGTGGCCAGCGCGTTAGCAATCACTGCCAGCATCAAGCCCAGATGATCGACCGGCTCATTGCGGGTGGAGTCCAGCTCCAGCCCTGAGTCTTTGTAAAAGGCCACCAGCGCCTGCGTGCTGACATCATTCAATAACCCAGTCTCACACAGGTACATACTGCCCCAAGGCGGACACAGTGGCACACCTGGGCCGACAAACAGACGGGTATAGTCCAGCTGCAAGGCTTCGATAGCCTGCTCATCACTCAGGTTTGCGCTGGCCTGAATCACCGTAGTACTGGCAGCATCCATCAGCTCACAGGCCTGCATTGCTTCTGGCGAACTGTCGCCCAGCGGCCACTGCTCGACGAAAGGAATTTCTGCCACCATCGCCAGCAACTCTTCGCCCGGCGGCTCGAACCATAAATTGTGAAGAATTTGGGCCATGGCTTGCAGTTCAACGCGATCGATATTGGTCATCTTACTTACTCTTTGAGGGGGCTTGCCTAATCGCCCGTGTCACCGTCAGGTATGGTGCGAACCTTACACAAAAGAAGGTGCATTATGCACCTTCTCTGGATAAAACGAATACGAACTGTATGCGCTTTTTGTATCTAAGTCGCGTCCTCAGGGGGAATTCAATGCTGTTGAGACAAGGCCATTAACCGCTCCCCGGCAACTGCTCCTGCGTTGCTCTACCTCCTGCATCCATGCAGTCGTGCGTGAATGGCATTCACCACCTCCATGTGGCTAGCGAGTCGACGAACGTCATAGTGGGCCTATGACGAGTCGGCTCAACACAGTATCAAGTGCAGTGAAACCCTCTGAAATTACACTTCAGCTGGGTTGAGGATACTGCCCTCAACCAGGTTCAGCTTAGGCTCGCTGCCGACTGGCCATGGTTCACCGTAGCAAATACCAATGCTTTCTTTGACCGGACGACCGTGACGGTTAGCCTTGATGATCAGGTTTGGCTTGGTGATCTCAGGTGATGGCAGCGGCGCAATATGACCATCGCCTTCTCCATACTTGGCCTGCAACTTATCCATGGTGTCGAAGTCCAGGGCACGCAGTGGGCAGGACTCTACACAGATAGGCTGACGCCCCACGGCTAGACGCTCAAAACAACCGTCACACTTGGTCATTACCTTGCGCTCAGGATCCAACTGCGGCGCGTCGTATGGACAGGCACAGGCACAGCTTTCACAGCCAATACACAGCTCCTGGTTTACGTGCACCAGACCATCTTCTTTACGCTTGTGCATGGCGCCGGTTGGGCAGTACTTCACACAGGCCGGCTCGTTGCAGTGGTTACAGCCGATAGACATGTAGTAAGCAAAGACGTTTTGCTCGAAGCTGCCGTCTGCGTTGGTGGTCCACTCACCGCCGCCGTACTCGTACACGCGACGCCACAGCACGCCTTTCATGGCCGAGATGCCTTTAGCACCTTCGCCCTGGCCGCGCTGAGAGCCGACCATGCGGTCTTTACAGGCTACGTGGCAGGTCTTACAACCGGTACACTTGGTGGTGTCGAGGTAAAAACCATATTGAACTTGAGCTTTCATGGATTATGCCTCCTTCTTAGCGGCAAGCTGGACACGGTTGGTGTGTTGTGGGTTACCTTTCACAATCGGTGTCGGGTGGTACTTGGTCAGCACGTTTAGGGCACCATTGACATCCACAGGGCGACCTTTGTGGTCTTTGTCTTCACCCGGCTTGTACCAGCGACCTTCACCCATGGCGACCACGCCCGGCGCGATACGCGGGGTGATACGCACCGGCAGCTCGGTCATACCGCGGTCGTTCCACACCCGCACGGTTTCGCCAGGCGTCAGGTTGCGGGCAGTGGCGTCCATTGGGTTCATCCATACCGCGTCTTCAACCGCTTCACGCAGCCATGGCACGTTGTCGTAGCTTGAGTGCACGCGCCCCTTGGTGTGGTAACCAATCAACTGCAGCGGGAACTCAGCCGCAGTCTCTTTATCTTCATAACCATCCCAGGTGACCACGTACTGTGGCAGTGGGGTGATCTTGTAGCGTTCAGCCAGCTGCTCGGCGCTGAAACGCTGACGTTCTTCGCTTGACCAGTAGTCCTGCAGCTGCCAGTTGGCGCGCTTGTCAGCCATGGCCAGCGAGTAGATCTCAATCTTGCCGGAAGGGGTCTTCACGCCGTAGGCGTCTGGTTTACCTTCAATCCAGTCCTGCAGTACCACAAAGCTTTCTGGCATGTACTTGCGGAACACGCCTTGCTTGGTGGCCTCATCATAAGTGGCTGGCAGACCGATATCCGGGTTGTTGGCACGGGTCTTCGCGTACAACTCATTGTTCCAGTCAGCCACTGTCTTGCCTTCGGTGTAGTCATTGCAGTTCATGGCCTTGGCCAGACCTGAGCAGATGTCGTACATGTTTTTGGCTTCGCCCAAGGGCTTAACGCCGGTGCTCATCATGGTCATGTAACCCATTTGACCCGAGGCATAAGAGTCACCAGCCAGATCATCAGACTCCAGCCAGGTGGCTGCAGGCAGAATGTAGTCGGCGTAACGGGCAGATGGGGTCATCCAGCAATCACACACCACGATCAACTCACACTTACTGGTGTCAGCCAAAATGGCCGTGGTGCCGTTAATGTCTGAGTGCTGGTTGACGATGGCGTTACCCGACACGTTAATGATCGCCTTGATGTTAGAATCCAGCGTGTCTGCACCCTTGAGGTTATGGGTGTAAGGCGTGAACTCCTTGCCGCGCTCAATGGCTTCAGAGAAGGTGAATACCGGAATGGTGGCCTTAACGGCGTTGTCACCGATATCGATACCGGCTACGCCCAGACCATAGTTCATTGGCATGCCGCCGGTGTTCACACCGCTCTGACCCAGCTTACCGGTCAGGATAGACAGCATGTACAGGGCACGTACGGCCTGATCGCCGTTGGCGTGACGGCTGACACCGGCGCCAATGCTGATGTATGGCGCCTTGGCGTTCATGATGGCGTTTGCCAGTTCACGAATTTGTGCCGCCGAGATACCGCAACGTGCCGCCGCCCACTCTGGGGTGCGCGCAAGGCCTGTGTGGGTACCCAAAATGTAATCTTTGTAGTTCTCTTTGGGATCGATAAGCGCCGCGTAACGCTGCTGCTCGGCATCATCAGATGCTGCCCACTCGGCCTTGAAGCTTGCCAGCGAGGCAAAATCATATCCCAGACAGTGCTTGTCCAAGAAGGCTTTGGAGTTGGCATCAATCCAGCCTGAGGTGATCATTTCAAAGGCCACCGCTTCAGCCAGCGCCGCATCGGTACCCGGACGGATTGGCAGCCACTGGTGCTCTTTACCCAGCATGGAGTCGGTGTAACGGGTATCAACCATGTACACCTTGATATCGCCTGGGTGGTTGTTCAGTGCCTGCACGAAGTCATAGCCTTCGCCGCTGCCGCTCATCCGCATTTCATTCGGGTTGAAAGCAACACCGATAAACAGGTCGGCGTTGGCGATTTCAGCCAGACGGGAGCCGTAGTAAGCGTGGCCGGCATCACCGAAGGTGGCTTCGGCAGCTGAGTACAGCTGTGCCCAGGAGTAGTCCCAGTGGTGATCCAGATAACCGCCGGTTTTGTTCAGCAGACGCTGCCACACCTGGTATCCGGCAAAGCCATAGTAAGCGCCACTGCGGTAATGGAAATAGGTCGATGCAGGGCCGTGATCAGCACGAATTTGATTCAGCTTCTCGCCCACTTCTTTGTATGCCTGTTCCCAGCTGATGGCCACGAACTGGTCAACTTCACCACTGCGGGTGGCACCGATACGCTTCATTGGGGTGCGCAGACGGTCCGGTGCATAGGTACGCTGGCGCAGTGAGCGGCCACGGGTACAGCAACGGATCTGATGGTTGTCGCCGTACTGATCTGATGTCTCATGATCAGTTTCGATGCGGGTGATCACCCCATCACGACTGAATACTTTGATAGGGCAGTTCGAGCCGCAGTTAACCAAACACGCTGACCAGTGCTGTACTTCAGCGGCAGTCGGTTGCAACGGCTTGCTGAACGTTGGGGTTTTGGTGCTTGGATTACAAGCGCTGACCGTAGCGGCACAGCCCATAGCAGCACTCATTTTTAAGAAACTTCGACGTTCCATCACTCATGACCTCAATAAAAACCACAACCGATTCAACCGCGATGGCATCGATTGCCATATTTAGTTTTTGCAGTCAAATCAAGCTGTATTAGTGATGTCTATTGTAAGAGAGGAAGTGGCACAAACTGGGGTTGTTACTTTTTGAATACCTAAAAATGCGGCGATATCGACAAATTACCTCAAACTATGAGAATGATCACAACCAAAGCGAAATTTTAGAACTAAACACTATAATTGCATCTATATGAAATAAATGAAAATTGTCAATTTGCCACCCAAACAAGCCTAACTGATGTAATCAAAATGCGGCCAAGTTGTTGCTAAACCAATGAAGGGATCGCTTAAAAAAACATCGAATTGATCATATTTCAGTAAATCAATTACTTTTGGGAAAATACCTCACCGTTTTTATCATAATACAAAATTCTCAGTCCCTGACCTGGGTCATTAATGCGACGAATGCCTTCAGCAGTTATCACGTTTTGTTAAGACTGGTAGGCATGCTTTACTGGCCATTGCAGTGAGAGTGTTGGTAGGATTCAAGCTCAGTGCCCATATCAAAATACACGGTTTCTTGCAGCTGACCGTTTTCTTGGCAAAATTTTTGATAGTAGCCATGGCGATTGATGCCCGGATTAAAGCCATATTGTTGACGAGTTTGCATTTGACCATTAGTAAAAAAACTTTCTAATAACGCCGTGTCGCTTTTACGGTCATAACTGAAGCGGGTTTTGAGCTGGCCACTTGAGTAAAATGAGCGGCTATTGAGTTTTTTGAGATCCTCGGCAAGATATTCAGCCTCACTTTCAAGTACCCCATTGGCAAAGTAACCTAACACGCGCTGACGCGCCTCACCATCGATGCTATAGAAATAACGCCACGGCAACCCTTTCATATAACTAATTTCCTCCACCAACTCGCCATCTTGGTCGTGGTAACTTCGGTCAATCATGCCATCTTCAGTGTATTGCTTGCGCTCAAGCAATTGACCTTGCTGATACAATTCTTGGCTTCTAAGTTGACCGAGATGGGCATAATAGCTTAGGCGCTCCCCCACAAATTGGCCGTGCTCTTGTTGGCCAAATCTTGACAGTTGACCATCAATAAACCCCAACATATAACCATGAGCCTTGCCGTTAAGGTACTGCGTAATGAGATAAAACCCTTGGGGGCTGCCATAGGTTGCTATGCCGGTAAAAGGCTGGCCTTGATAACCATTGAGACACTGCGACTGACCCAGATCATCCTCTTGGCAAAGAATAGGTTCAAGCTGATAAGCATCAATCGGCACTTGCGCCTTAGGTTGACATCCAAGTAGCAAGCCTGCGATAGCAGCCAGCAGTAGCAGAGGCGAGCATTAAGCATAGAAAGGCACCCTTAATAAACCTTGTGGTTAAAGGTTGATTGGCACAATACTTGACCTCATTCAAGCGGAAACAACAAGTTCGAGTAAAATACAAGATCTCAGCGTGGGGGCTGCATATCAGTCATTTAGCAGGTTTTACTCACAATCAAATCATTTTCCATGGAGCCAACAGTCGCCACCAAACCCAACGCGGCTTCAAGGCCTGTGAGAATAAAGCAAGTTATCACTACCGCCACGAACCACGGCGTACTGAAATCAAGTCATCTAAAGGTGAAACAGGCCACACCTAGGATTGCTGTGAGCGTCAAAGCAAACGGTTTAGGTCTGGCCGGTTGCCACACTGGCGTCATCGGCAAGGTCACTGTCCCCAGAGGGGCGACCCCAAAACGCGCAGCCAACAGCATATCAGCAATCACTTAAGGCCCAACGTACAGCACAGGATTGTACTGGTCAAGCCAAGCTGGCCGTTAAACAGGGACCTTGTTCGTCAGGGGAGCCCCTTCGATTTACTTGCAATCAACGTTTCATCCCTGCCCATGAGTTTTATTGCAGCAATTGCACAATAATCACGACAATCAATACCGGACAAACATATTGAACGTAGACTGGCCAAAGGCGCCAAAACCAGTGCTGAGTGTCGACACCCTCTTGGCGGCTAATCTCAGCAAGTAACTGCTTTCTATCCCAGATCCAGCCAACATAAATAGCAATAGCTAACGCGATCAGCGGTTGCGCTCGCTCGGTGGTCAAGGTGATTAACGCGCCAAATAGACGGTCAAAAAAGCACACGACCAGCACTGATAATGCCGCAATAATCACCCCAACGACCCCAGTCGCTTGATGGCGAGTGAGTCGAGTTTTCTCAACCAAATAGCTGGTAGGAACTTCAACAATTGAAATCGCCGAGGTCAATCCTGCTATCGTCATTAGTACAAAAAATATCAGCGCGATCAGGTACTGGCTGATGCCACCGAGGGTGGTAAACAACGCCGGCAAGACGGTAAACACTAAGGTGTCAGCGTTGAGCAAACTGCCATCGCTAGCAAAGATCTGTACTCCATTCTGCTGAGCAACATACATGGCCGGCAACACCATCAAGGCCGCTAAAAAGGCCACACAGGTGTCAGTTAAAGTCACATAGGCGGTTAGTGATGCTAAGTTTTCCCGCTGACTGACATAGGCCCCGTACACCATCATGGCACCGGTACCTATGGTTAACGAAAAGAAGGTTTGCCCAAGCGCACTGATCAAGACATCGGCATCCAATACCCGTGAAAAATCAGGCTGCAACAATACTGATAAGCCAGTCATAGCGCCTTCTTGAGTCAAGATATAACCCACGCCAGCGAGTAAAATCAGCAACAATAGCGGCATCAGTCGCTTTGACCAGCGCTCAATCCCCTGCTGTACTCCTTGGCGGATCACTAATATCACCAAGCCAATAAACACCAAGGTAAATACCAGATTGCGCGATAATGAAAAGTCCATCAGCCATGCGCTCAGCGAGGCTAAGCCCGCTATCTGCGCCACAGGAGCCATGGCAAAACTAACAAACCACCCCGACAAAATACTGTAAAAAGTACAAATCAAGCTGGCGGTAATGATTGAAAATAGGCCAATGGCTGTCCCAATGGATTTGCCTCGGCGGCCGTGGGCAACCTTGGCCATAGCATCGGCAGGATTGGTTTGGCCATGACGACCGATCATCAGTTCAGCCAGCAACATGGGGTAACCCAGCACTAAGATCAGCAGCAAGTACACCAACAAAAAGGCGCCGCCACCATGACTTGCCGCTTGGGTTGGAAACCCCCAAATATTACCCACCCCAACCGCAGAACCTGCGGCGGCCATGATAAAACCAATGCGTGAACTAAACTGCCCACTCTGTGCCATTGTCATGCGTACTCTCATTCACTCAAACGAGCGCGCATCTTATGGCTTTAACCAGCCATGTCAACGCTATAAATTTTTAACTTTATGGTGATTTTACTCATAAAATAAACCAATCATGTCAATATAAGCGTTTTATTTGCGCCAAAATAACGCTGAGCAGAAAAGTTTTGTGGCAGTACAGATAAAAGCGGCGACGGACGCAATAATCTGTGAGCCACGCGCAACGGAGAGTTTGTGAGCTGGCGCAAACTATTACGCCGACGCCGCACTATAGCGCGATGTTATTGTGCCGTGCGATGAGGTAACGGGATGCGGGTTTGGTTTTTCACCTGTTTTAATACAAAGCTTGAGCGCACACCGGCCACATGGTCGATACTGGTCAATTTATCCAATAAAAACACTTTATAATGCGCCATATCACTGACCAATACCTTGAGCTGATAGTCGGCATCACTGCCGGTGAGTAAACAGCATTCTTGTACTTCATCATAGCCGGTTATTTGGCTTTCAAAATCATCCAAAATGTCACTGCTATGCTTATCAAGCCGCACTTGCACGTACGCCGTCAACGTCAGATTAAAGTGTTCAGGACTCAAGAGGGTGGCATAGCCAGCAATATAACCGGCTTCTTCTAGGGCTTTGACTCGGCGCGAACAGGGCGAGGCCGATAACCCCACCAATTCAGCTAACTCTTGATTTGATAGCTTGCCATACTCTTGCATGATCCTAAGAATATGCAGGTCGATCTTATCCAGTGTTAATGTTGCCATACTGTCGTCTCATAAAGGGTGCTGTTGCGAGCCTAAGCCCTTTAGTCCGGACTGACAAGGGCAAACAGCAAGGGCGGTGACTGACTCACTTATCGAAATAGTCGCATCGGCATTGGCACCACCTGGAAATCAGCGGCAAGTTGATTCAAAAAGTCATCGGCTAACAAGGCTATCGCCAAATAAAAATCGGTCTGGGCATGTTGCGCAGCCAGTGCCAAACAACGGCCTGACCATGGCAGTAAATGTTGCTGTAATAACACCTGCACAAATTGGATCAGTGCTTGATTTTCGGGTTCGTCTGCCAGACGGCCTAAACCGGTATCGAGCACGCTAAAAAACAAGCCAATATGATCGAGGGGTTGCGAGTATGCCAAGCTTAATGAGACGCCATGCGCTTTATAAAAGTCGATTAACGCCACGGTGC
Source organism: Shewanella sp. NIFS-20-20 (assembly GCF_019209865.1). Lineage (GTDB taxonomy): Bacteria > Pseudomonadota > Gammaproteobacteria > Enterobacterales > Shewanellaceae > Shewanella. Next base: position 10,042 of record NZ_JAHUTT010000034.1, read on the forward strand.
TACGGTCATTGAGCAGCTGCTCCTCACCCAAATACACCGAGCCCTGCGGGATCGCTTTCGGCTCGCCGGGACCGAAAAACAATTGACCATAATCCAGTTGCAAACCAACCAGTTGATTTGGTTGCCATTGGTTTAGATAGCGACACAACGCTGCCCGACCTTGATCGTTAGCGGGACGCTGCTGAAATTCGGGCCAACTGGTTGCCACCTGATGTTCAATAAAATCAGCCAACAGTTGCTGCTCCGGATACTGGCACAGCACATGGTGTAATATCCGGGCAATCCCTTGATACTCAATAAAATCGATTGATACAGAGTGGGTCATAAATCTCTCATTATTAAAAAGACAAGCGCCCGTAGGCGCTTGTCATATCTCAGAATCTGACAAATCTTAGACTTCTTTCAGGTTCAAGATCCGGCCCATACCGCTGCCAACGGGTTGACCATGGCGGTTGGCCTTAATGATCAAGTTTGGCGAGGTAATCGCTGCGCTTGGCAGAGGAGCGATATGGCCATCACCCTTGCCATATTTTTCTTCCAGCACGTCCATCTTGTCAAAGTCTAAGGCCCGCAGTGGGCAAGACTCGACACACGTTGGCTTTTTGCCTTCGGCGATGCGTTCATAGCAACCATCACATTTGGTCATCACCTTACGTTCACGGTCGATTTGTGGCGCATCATAAGGGCAAGCGCGGGCACAGCTTTCACAACCGATACATAGATCTTCAGCCACGTGCACTAAACCATCTTCACGGCGCTTATGCATGGCGCCGGTTGGGCAGGCCTTAACACACACCGGCTCAGAGCAGTGGTTACAGCCAATCGACATGTAGTAAGCGAATACGTTGTTCTCGAATACCTTGGTGCTTGGGTTCATCGAACAAGTCCCACCGCCATATTCGTACACCCGGCGCCAGGTCACGCCCGTCAGGCTTGGTACGCCGCCGTTCATGGGGTCATTCGTTGCGCGGATAGTGTCGGCTTGACGATCTTTACAAGACACATGACACGCCTTGCAACCGGTGCACTTGGTGGTATCAACATAGAAACCATATTGAGTTGGTTGAGTCATTTACATGTGCTCCCTTAAGCTTTCTTGATCTGGACACGGATGGTGAGCTGTGGGTTACCTTTGGCCACAGGACTTGGCTGATAACGGGTCAGGGTGTTGACAGCCCCCCCCACATCAATGACCTTGCCAGTAGCGCCAGTACGACCTTTATCATCGGCCAAATACCAAGCCCCTTGGCCCAGTGCCACAACGTTTGGCGCGACGCGCGGGGTGATCTTCACCGGCACTTCAATCGAGCCACGCTCGTTATACACTTCCACCTTGTCACCAGAGCTCACGCCATAGGCATCGGCATCAAACTGGTTCATCCACAGCGCATCTTCCACCGCTTCACGTAGCCATGGCACGTTGTGATAGCTGGAGTGTGTGCGGCCCTTGGTGTGGTATGTCGCCAACTGCAGCGGGTAGTCGGTTGCTGTGTCGGTATCTTCGTAACTGTCCCAAGTCACAGTGTACTGAGGGATCGCCGTAATGGTGTCACCTTTCACGCCGGTCACATCTTCCTGAGTCCAGTTAGCGGCGCGCCATGCCAGCTCGGCTGAGTAAATCTCAATCTTGCCAGATGGGGTGTTAAGCGCCTTACCTTGGTGGACGAAATCAGCCAAAGCAACATGGTTTAACTTCATGTCTTTGCGGAAAACACCTTGAGCTTGCGCTTCTTTATAGGTGGCTGGGAAATCTGGCACTACGCCTTGGTTTTTGGCCATGGTACGCGTGGTCTGATACAGATCTTCTAACCAATCAGCTTCGGTTTTACCTTCGGTAAATTGTGCGCCTACGCCCATCTTGTCGGCAATCATGGCGGCCGCTTCATGCATAGACTTACAATCCCACATCGGCTCCACGGCGGCTGACATAGCCGTCAGATAGCCCAGTGCACCGGCGGCATAAGAGTTATCCACTAAGTCGTTAGACTCTAACCAGCTGGTGTCAGGCAGGATGATATCGGCAAATTTTGCACCTGGGGTCATCCAGCAATCACAGCTGACCACAAATAAATCTTCTGCGTTACGCAGGATCTCGGCGGTGTTATTGACCTCAGCATGCTGGTTGAGCAGCGAGCTATCCGAAGCCGACAAAATAAAGTGAATGTTAGTGCCAAGCTTAGTATCTAAACCGTCCACCCCGCGCAGGCCATGGGTGCGGGCAGTAAAGTCTTTACCATTGACAACGGCTTCAGACCAAGTAAAGAAAGAGATTGTCTCTTTAACTGGGTTATTGCCGGTAGGAATACCCGCGCGCCCCATACCGCTCATATAAGGCAGCTCACCGTTGGAGGCGCCGCGAGTCCCGAGTTTGCCAGTCAGTACGGACAACATGTACAGGGCACGCATGCTCTGCTCACCGTTGGCTTGACGGTTAACACCGGCGCCAACCACGATATACGGAGCGCTGGCGGCCATTAAATCAGTCGCAATTTCACGCAGACTGTCTGCCGAAATACCTGTGATAGCCTCGGCCCACTCTGGGGTGCGCGCCTGACCGGCAAATTTATTCAAACCTAAGATGTAATCGTGATAGTTGTCTGCACTATCCATCACCTTGGCATATTCTTGCTTAGTCGCATCACCACTGGCGGCAAATACGGCTTTTTGAGCGTCAATCGAGGCGGCGTCATAACCGACGACATGCTGATTGATAAAATCGAGAGAATGTTGATTTACCCAACCTGAGTTAATCATTTCATAGGCGATCGCCTCGGCAAATGCCGCGTCGGTTCCCGGACGAATTGGCAGCCACATTGACTCTTTACCTAACATAGAGTCGGTGTAACGCGGGTCGATCATCACCACTTTCAGGTTTTGATTTTTTTGCAGTGCTTGCAAGAAGTCATAACCTTCACCCGAGCCTGATTGACGAATTTCGCTCGGGTTGTAAGCTACCCCTAAGAAGAAATCACTGGCTTCGATGGTTGCGGTTGATGATCCCATGGTACTGCCAGTACCAAAGGTGTGCTTGGCCGCTTCCATTTGCTGGGCCCAGGAGTAGTTGCCATAAGCATTCAGGCAGCCACCCACCAGGTTGAACAAGCGGTTGAAGTTGGCATTGGAGGCAAAGCCGTAGTAGGCACCAGAGCCGTAGCTGCGGAATACTGCCTGGTTGCCATACTGGCTGATCACGCGCTGCAGGTTGTCTGCGATAGTCTGTGTCGCTTCATCCCAGCTGATAGGTACAAATTTGCCTTCGCCACGCTCACCCACACGCTTCATTGGTCTTTTCAGACGATCCGGCGCATAGGTGCGCTGACGCAGAGAACGACCACGGGCACAGGCGCGAACCTGATGCAAACCGTAAACGTCTTCGACTTCGTGATCGGTTTCTACCCGGGTGATCACGCCGTCACGGCTGAATACCTTGATTGGGCAGTTAGAACCACAGTTAACCAAACAGGAAGACCAGTTCACCTTTTCATCAGCTACCGGAGGTCGTGGTGGCACGACATTGGCATCCTTCGAGCTGGAGTTACAACCGGTCACGGTCGCTGCACAGCCCATGGCGGCACTCATTTTCAAGAAACTTCTGCGTTCCATTATATTTATCCTCAAAGAATGTAGCTGAAGGACAACATCAGCTGATGGGCGTTGTAGTTATGGTTACCCAAGCCCAGAGTCGTTAAACCGGTAATTGCGTCAACACCCACTTCGCTGGCGTCGGTGTCATAAAAGCGTTCGTACTGATAAGCCAGCTTCAACTGCATCGACGCACTCAGAGCATATTCGCCATAGAGCTCCACGCTGTGGTTGAAGCTGAAGTAATCGCCATAAGCGGTGTTGCCGCTAAGATTGGCATCGATAAGCGTCTCACCATTCGAGTTGGCAAACAGGTAGTCGGCACCTAAGGTCAGGCGGTCATCCAGCAGGCCGCTGTAGGTCACACCGGCGCCTAGATTGATAAAGCTATCGTTGATGTCGGCGTACCAAATATTGGCCTGATCGCCCGCTTGTTTGGAGTCAATCCACTGCTGACCGGCAAAGCCATAGGCCGTCAGTTTGTCGCTCATCAGCAGGCTCAGATTAAGATCGTAGCCGTAGTCACGGGACTCGGTCAGACCAATAAGGGTGTCGGTGTAGTCGTCAATGGCGTAATGCACCGTCATATCCAATGACATCCACTGAGCAGGGGTATACTGAGTCACCAGTGCCAGCTCGGTGCGATTACGATCAGCCAGATTGAACTTACGCAGCAGGTTGTGCTCTTCGCTGGAAGTCAGCTCGCTGGCTTCATAGCTGCTGCCACCACGGATACCGTGACTGGCCTTGATGTCGAAACTGACAGTGTCGAACTTACGAATATCCAACTCAGCCCACAGGGTGTTGTCACGGGTCTGCTCACGCTCACCGTAGCTGCGTTCAACCTGCTTGAAGTCGTAACCGGCCTGCAGACGATAGCCTTGAGCCAAACGATAGGCGGTGTTGAGCTTGACGGTCTGACGCTCGATATCCAGCACGGTGTTCTGCTTGAACGAGTTGCTCAAGGCATCATAGCTCAGGCGCGGCTGCATAAACTCATACACAGAGGAGTCATTGTCACGCTTGGCGTAATCCACACTGCCGCCCACACGCAGACGCGGGGTCAACATTGAGGTGGCGGCCAACTTGGCATCCAAGGTATCGACCTGACCGTCCCAGTTTTGCAGGGGATTTCCGGCCACCTGGATCAGATTGTCGTCCTGGATCATACGACCCGCCACCACCCGGCCATTAAGTACGGTGGCGTCCAGACGGTACTGACCGGCTACTGCCAGTTGGTGCGCCTGGTTGTCTGGCGTAGCTGCGTAGACGTCATAGGCGTATGGCAGGCTTATGTGGTTGATATTATTCTGGTACTGGCTACCGTGATAACTGATATCCGTCAGCCAGTTGGCACCGCTAAGCACCACTCCGGCACTGAACTTATCAGTGCTTTCATCCACTGGCTGGACAAAGTTAGTTGGGCGTGGACTCATCAGACTGGCGCTCTTGCTGCCGGTTTTGTCTTCACGGTCATAACGGACATAGGTGTTTAGATCGTCATTGATCTGATACTCAAAGCCGAGTCCGGCCTGCTGACGCTCAAGCTTGAGGTCGACAAAGCGCACCGTCTCGCTTGGGGTCAACATGCCATCGTTATGCCATAGCTGGGTTTGAGCCTCATCCTGCCAAGTGGTGATGTTGCGGTAATCCACTGCCACCTGGTACTCGCCCAACTTGCCACTGCGGGCCGAGACAAAGCCGTTTTCCATGCCTAATTGATGGGCCTGCACCGCACTGCGGTAGCCCTCGGCATTGCGGTAACTGACATTGGCGCTGACACCGGCAGCCATGCCGTCATCATTAGTACCAAACGCGTTACCCGCATGACTGTCGCTGCTATCAACATAGCCCAAGCTGGCCGTGACACTGCCACGATGAACAGCAGGAATGTTGCATTGTTTGCACTGGTAAGCAGCCTGCTTCACTTTAGCGGTACTGGCATGCTGGACACCGAAGTCGGCCGCGCTGACAACACCGGTCGCAGACAGCAGTGCCAGGGTCAACAGATTCAAAGAAAATCGCATCTTTCGCACTCCTTGTTAGCGGCCAAACAGGCTGCCGCCCGGATGGTTGGAACCGTGGATTTGGTTGTGACAATTCAAACAGCTCTTGCCACCACCGAAGGAACTCATGCCATCTTGTGGTACCACACGGGAGGCGTGACCATCGTCGGCATGACACTGTTGGCACAGTTGCGGTACGCGCTTATTGAGCAAGTCTTCATTAACACTGCCGTGCGCGTTGTGACAGTTGGCACAATTTTCGGTCACCGGCGCATGCTCAAATAAAAATGGACCGCGCTTGTCGGCATGACACTCAAAACAGGTATCGTTGAGGCTAGGTTTGACCAAGGCGCTTTCGGTCATGCTGCCATGGGGGTTGTGACAGTCGGTGCAGGTCATTTGATCCCACTTGAGCGGATGCGATGAGCGCTTGTGCATGTCAGCTTTAGCTTGGGTATGGCAACTAACGCAGGTGTCATTGACCTTGAGTCGATCTAAGGCTGGATCCTCTGCGGCATGCACTTGATGACAATCAGCGCAGGCGATGTCTTCTAAGTTGTGGGTGCTGTTGTGCCATGACATTTGTTTAGGATCGTTATGGCAGCCTAAACACACACTATTTTGACTGGCGACTGGCAGCTTAGAGTCTGCACCAAACGCAATCATCGGCTCTTTACCGCCACGATTGTGTTTACCCATAGGGCCATGACACGATTCGCACTGCAAACCTGCCATCGGTGATTTCGACGAGTTAATGTCGCCGTGTACACCACTAAAAATGTCCATGACTTTATCATTGCGTTTATGACACATCAGGCAAGAATCTGCGCCTTTAGGGGAGTATTTACCCTCACTAAATTTTTGTGTCAGTTGCTGTTCCAGTTGTTCTCCACTGAGGTCATCCCAGGGGGTTGCCTGAACGCAAAAAGCGCTGGTGATTACCATCGCTAACAGTGCGTTAAGGTGTAGAGTTAAGCCCTTGCTTATTCGCTGCATCATTCTCTGGCCTTTCAATATTTTTTATGTACCCGCGAGTAGAAGTACTTAGTACTCCTTGTTGGGTATTTTAAAATACGAATATTCGAGAATAGGGGTTGTTATTTTCCGTAGATGAAAATCTGGGATCTTGTCAACAATTAGCCTCAATATAGGGGGTGGCTCACACAATATCCGCCATTAATCCTCGCAATTGAATTACAGTAAATCATTGAAAAGTAAAAATTTAAATAACACACATGTAAAGAAGTAGTTAACATCGTTCAGTCAATGTAAATACTGAGGTTAACGGTACTTAGTCGCTGTGCAGCTGAGAAAGGATACCCACTTCAAAGTTTTGCAAATATTCATAATTGGTTAGCCTAAAGACTAACCAATTATGAATATAAATTACTCGCAAATTTGCTTAGCTAAGTAGTCTTTAATCGCCGAAACTAAGAGTGGAGGAATTTTATCTTGGCGGTCTTGACGACAAATACAACTGTATTTCGCCGCGGGCATGACGTGGTGCAAGCGCGCAAACTCAAGCTTTGATAAGGGCGCCATTTTAATCCCTGGAAATTTCGCCATAAACTCGGCCGCGCAACGCGCCCCCAATAATGCCGTACTCTCTCCATCAATAATGGCTTCAGCCAAGGTTGCCAAGCTGGCGCCACGCTGACTGACCACCAAGGGGAAACCTAACTCTTTAGCACAAGCTTCCATCGGATCGAGGAGATCGTTAAAGCCCGGGGTTTGTGTCACTAAGTATGGGTAATTCGCTATGTTCTCAATGGTTTGGTCGGTTTCCCAAATGGGGTGTTGCTCATTGGCAACCAAGAATACCACCTCATTTTGCGCAATATAATCCGCTTCAACCATGCTGACGCCTTGCTTTGAGCAGTCGCTGGTGCGGGTGCAATCTCGGCTTGTAATCGCTAAACAAACATTGCCTTTGATGACGTCCTCACAAATCGCTCGGCGACTTGGCTTTATCACTATGGTGATATTGGGGTAATTTAACGCTATGGTTCGCTGCAGATACTCAGGCAAGCCCACCGAGAATAGGGCCGGCACGGCAATCACGCATTCATGCACTTGCACTTGGCGCCGATTGAGCTCAATCAACTGATCTGTTAACTGGGTCATTTGCTTAATCAAGGGGTAGAGCTGATGGGCTCTTTCCGTTGGCAAAAAGCCGGCTTTTTTTCGAATAAATAAGGTATCGGCATAGATGTCTCGTAGTACCGCCAAATACCGACTGACCTTGGATTGAGATATTTGATACATCTCAGACACCAAGCGCGCGCTCCCAGTTTCATAAATAGACGTAAACACAAACAATGCTCGCAACTCTTGATCTAACATGTCAGCTATTCCCATTATTTTTTTGCGAGAGTATAGGTCGCAAACCCTGCAGCCATTGTGATAAGCAGCTTGGTTTTGACATGAAATTGACGTTTTTATAATTTTAAATATCTAAAATCCAGCCGACACTTTTTTGTCACCCAAAAAACCGAAACCGGCGCCGTATCGTAGGCGTAACCTCGCGTTTCAGGTTACACTCTGGGTTTTGATTATCTAAGGTAAATCTCAGATAATTGGCCTTTTGTTCTCGCGATTCAGGATTGTCACGCCATGCAAATTCAACACACAGCCGAACTCAACCTGTTATGGGGCTCAATGATCCTCGACGAGCTTGCTCGGCTTGGCGTCAAGCATGTGTGTATGGCGCCGGGCTCACGGTCAACCCCGTTAACATTGGCCGCGGCCAACCAAGATAAGCTAAAACAGCATCTGCACTTTGATGAACGTGGTCTCGGTTTTTTAGCCTTAGGCTTAGCCAAAGCCAGTCGGGCGCCCGTCGCTATCATCACCACCTCAGGCACCGCCGTCGCCAACTTATACCCCGCCATCGTCGAAGCATGGTTAACTCAAGTGCCTTTGATTGTACTGTCAGGCGACAGACCCCCTGAATTATTAGACTGCGGCGCCAATCAAGCCATAGTGCAAGCCGGCATTTTCGCGGGCTATGCCCGGCCAATAAACCTGCCAACCCCAGATTGGCAAATTCCGCCGCACGCGTTATTGACCCAAATCGATGAGGCGGTCAGCAACCTACAACAGCCCTTGCACATCAACTGCATGTATCGCGAACCCTTGTACCCAAAGGAAGTCAGCACCCAAGTCGTTGGTGACTATCTCCAAGGGGTAAGCGCTTGGCATCACTCATCTCAGCCCTATTGCCAACACCCTAGCTGGCAGGCCAACGCCCTGCCGAGTGCCCAGCAAATCGCCGAATTCAGTCACGCCAAAGGGGTGATCGTGGCTGGCACCTTAAGTCCACAGCAGCAGCCGCAACAACTACTGGCACTGGCAAAACAGCTAGGTTGGCCCTTGTTGGTGGATGCCCAAAGTCAATTACGTCAAGACCATGACACTGTGCATCACATTGATCAGTTATTACAGCACCCCCAAGCTAGCGCCCTGCTGCAACAGGCTGAACATGTATTGGTGTTTGGTGGCCGCTTATTGTCAAAACGCTTAATTCAATATTTAGCCGAACAACCATGGCATGCCTATTGGCAAGTGCTGCCGACTCAGCAACGGCTCGATCCCAGCCATCAGTCGAAATTAGTACTGCACTGTTCATTGACGAGTCTATGCCAACAAGGTTGGGGACCCTCTCCCCATAACAATTGGGCCGCGGCGCTGGAGACTTACCAGCAACAGCTAGAGCAGCGATTGCTTGAGCATATCGACCAAGGGGAATTCGGCGAAGCCCAAGTCGTACGCCATTTCAGTGCTCATGGAGACTTAAACCAACTCTTCATTGGTAACAGTTTACCGGTGCGTTTATTTGATATGTATGCCCGTTGTCGCGACACCCCTTTGCCTGTCTATACCAATCGTGGTGCCTCAGGTATCGATGGCTTACTGGCGACGGCCTGCGGCATTGCGATGGCGAGCCCAGGCATCACCGGCTTGCTGATCGGTGATTTATCTCAATTGCACGATCTCAATTCAATGGCGTTAGCCAAGCAGGTATCCGAGCCGTTAGTGATAGTGATCCTGAATAATGACGGCGGAAATATCTTTAATCTTTTACCTGTTCCTAACGAGGCATTACGCCAGCAGTATTATCGTTTGAGTCACGGCTTGAGCTTTGCCGGGGTGAGCCAGATGTTTAGCCTGCCATACCACAAAGTTCTTGATCTTAATGCCTTTACCCACGCACTCGCTCAAGCGCAACTGCACCCTGGGGCGTCGGTGATTGAAGTGTTTGTGGCACCAGAACAAGCCAGTAACCAAATTGCCGCCCTTGGCCAGCTTATTCGGCATAGCCCATGCTAATCTCAGATAGCCTGCATTGGCAGTGCCATGGGGATAAATCGTTGCCGCCTTTGGTATTGCTGCACGGATTTCTAGGCAGTGCCGCAGATTGGCAAGACTATGTTGGCTACCTCAGTCACCAATGCTATTGCATTTGTATCGACTTACCCGGGCATGGGGGCAGCCGCGCGGTCTCGCTCCCAACCCCAGGGTTGATGCCCTGCGCCGAACTGATTTTGACCCTGTTAGCGCAATTGGGAATTGAACGTTTCCATTTGCAAGGTTACTCACTTGGTGGGCGCGTCGCCTTGCACATCGCCAAGCGCGCCCCGCATGCGCTTCTGTCTTTGCACTTAGAATCTTGCCATCCCGGCCTATTGAGCGCAGATGAGCGCGCAACCCGACTGGCGGCGGATCACCTATGGGCGCAGCAATTATTGAGTCAGCCGTTAGCCGATTTTTTAGCGGCTTGGTACCAGCAAGCGGTATTTACTGATTTATCCACTGCCCAGCGCCAAGCATTAATAGCCAAGCGGAGTCAGAATGACGCCGCGGCCCTACACCATTGTTATTGCAGCACCTCGCTTGGGCTACAGCAAAATATGCGAGCAGTGCCCGCCTCGCTCGACTGTCACTTTTATGCCGGTAGTGATGACGCCAAGTTTCTCGCCTTAGCTCAGCAATGGCAACAATCGGCGGGCCCGACATGTCACCTCATTAGCCATGCTGGTCACAATATTCACCAGGCCGCGCCCCGCGCACTGGCTCACAAGGTACTCACTCATATTTATCAAGGAAGCTAATTCGATGACGCTGGAATATATTGGCTTATTTCGTTACCAAATTGCATTACACCCCAGTTTGCCCGTGGCGAGCCAGCGCATCGATCAGCGCCAGGGATTGGTGTTACACCTCGCCACGGCCACGGCCTCTACGTCGGTAGAGATAGCCCCATTATCGGGCCTCGATGAACAGCAGCAGCCTCTTAGCGGCTTTAGCCGAGAGACTCTGGCCGAGGTAGAAGAGCAGCTCCAGCAACTATTGCCCACGCTATTACATCAAGCAACCGATAACTTATTGGACAAGGTTGGCGGTCAATATCCTAGCCTAGATTATGGCTTGAGTCTCGCGCATGCCAAGCTCAGCGGCCTACTGCAACCCGCCAGAATCGCCCCCGAAAGCATCGGCTTATTCTATGGTTTACCCGACGAGAGCGACGCTGATGTCCAAGAAAGATTGACCCAATTCTTGGCGCACTATTCAGGGCACTTTCTCAAAATTAAGGTCGGCCATCGCCCTTGGCCACAAGATTTAGCATTAATTTATCAAGTGCTGGCGCGACGGCCGCATCTGCGCTTACGACTGGATGCTAATCAGCAATATTCGCTGGCAGATGCCATCGACTTTTGCGCCAGCTTGCCCCATGGCAGTATCGATTATATTGAAGAACCTTGCGCTCACCCCATCGATAGCCAAACCGTCTATCAAGCCACGGGCATTGGTTTTGCTTTGGATGAAACCCTATGCCAACCCAATTACCACTATCAAGCATACGCTGGGCTAAGCGCGCTGGTATTAAAACCTATGCTGATTGGCGATCTGGCGCGGTTGCAGACTATGATTAACAGCGCGGCACAAGATGGTGTGCGCTGCGTCCTCAGCTCTGCGCTGGAGTCATCTTTGGGGATCCATGATTTAATTGACCTCAGTGCCCAATTAACGCCAGATGACGCGCCAGGGGTCGACACATTAAGGCCATTTAGCCATGACTTACTGGTCGCTAGCGCCGCTAAGCCTTGCTTAACGCTCGCCGATCTTACGCCAGTACTCACCTTGGGCCAACGGGTAACCCTATGATCTCACCCTTGCACCACACCGCCGAGCAACACCCTAATTTACTGGCTGTCAGTAGCGCCGATCTTAACCTGAGCTATCGGCAACTCAGTGCGCGGGTGCTCGCCCTCGGGCACTCATTGCGACAGATGGGCTTAGGGCCGGGCAGTCGCTTAGCGGTGATTAGCCACAACAGTCTCGAAATGATGATGTTATATTGGGCCTGCATTGATGAGTCCATTTTATTTGTGCCGATTTCGCCACGATTCCCACTGGCACAAGCAAATCAATTATTAGGGCGTTTAGGCATAGATCATCTCTATAGCCAACAGCCGTTGCCCGGCATTGAGGCCAGTCTAATCGCGCCAGAGTTTAGTGGCCAACTGGCGATGCCGGCGCCCAATATTGATGAAAATAAACCGGCCAATATTATCTTTACCTCTGGCTCCAGTGGCAGCCCCAAGGCCGCCGTCCACAGCTTAGCGAATCATATTCACAGCGCCCAAGGGGCGGTGCACATGATCCCGTTGAATGCCGGCGACTGCTGGGGGTTATCTCTGCCACTGTTTCATATCGGAGGCTTGGCTATCATTAATCGCTGCGCTCTGGCTGGCGCCTGCGTGCAGTTAATTGACCCACAACACAGCTTAGCTAGCCAAATTGCACAGGTAACGCACCTGTCGCTTGTCCCCACCCAATTACAGCGCTTGCTCGAGCAGCAATGCCAACTAAGCAGCCTAAAAGCCGTATTACTCGGTGGTGGCTCAGTGTCAAAGTCACTCCAAACTGAGCTAGTTGCGCGCCAACTCAATGCCTATTGTAGCTATGGCATGACCGAAATGAGCTCGCAAATTTGTACCGGCGTGGCCAATACTCAAGGCTTGTCGGGGCGCTTGCTGCCTCAGCGGCAATTAACGATCCGTGAGGGCGTGATCTGGGTGAAAGGGCCAACCTTGTGCTTGGGGTATTTAACTGCCCAAGGAATAGCACTGCCAGTCGATCAACACGGCTGGTTTTGCACCGCCGATTGCGGTCATTGGAGCGAGGATGGTCAACTGCAGATAACAGGTCGGGTCGACAATATGTTTATTTGTGGCGGTGAGAATGTCCATCCAGAAGAGATTGAAGCCCAGTTAACCGCGCTGGCTGAAATTGAGGCGGCCATCGTATTTGCCGAGCCCGATGTCGAGTTTGGCCATTTACCCGCCGCCATTATTCGTTGGGCGAGCGCTACACGCCTGAGCCCCAATGAGCTGGATGCTAAGCTAACCGCTAATATCGCCCGATTTAAACGGCCACGCCATTATTATGAGTGGCCGACAACGGTGCAACAAACAGGCATTAAGGTCAATCGCCAACAAGTGATCGCCGCGATCAAATAAGCGCTAACAACCACAAAAAAAGCCTGCTGATGCAGGCTTTTCATTAGGTGTCACACCAAGATGGCGCTTAAATCGACATTTGCAGTTTTAGCTTATTCATGGCGTTTTTCTCAAGCTGGCGAATTCGCTCTGCCGACACTTGATATTCTGCCGCTAACTCTTGCAGGGTGATCTTGTTGTCTTCATCTAACCAGCGCGCTTGTAAAATATGCTGGCTCCGTTCATCCAAGGTTTTAATCGCCGCCAATAAACGCGATTGGGCATCGTTTTCCCAATTGTCGTTTTCCACTTGCGCAGCGATGTCAGAAGAGTGATCTTCTAAGAAATGCACTGGGGCATAATCTTGTTCATCATCATTATCGCTGGCTAAATCAAAGGCGGGATCTTGGGCCGCCATCCGCGACTCCATCTCGGTCACATCAGACTTACTGACACCAAGATTTTCTGCCACCATGCTCACTTCTTCATCGCTAAACCAACCTAAACGGGTTTTGGCTTTACGCAAATTGAAGAATAACTTACGTTGCGCTTTGGTGGTGGCAACTTTCACAATTCGCCAGTTTTTCAACACGTATTCATGGATTTCGGCTTTAATCCAATGCACAGCAAACGACACCAAGCGTACACCGACATCGGGATCGAAACGCTTCACGGCCTTCATCAGACCTATGTTGCCCTCTTGAATAAGATCGGCTTGGGGTAAACCGTAACCGGCATAGCCACGAGCAACATGCACCACAAAACGCAAATGCGACATAATCAGCTGCTTAGCCGCTTGGAGATCACCCGTTTGTTGCAGACGCTTAGCCAGCTCATATTCAGTTTCAGCATCCAGCATTGCAGTGCTGTTAACTGAGTGAACATAAGCCTCAAGACTGCCACTATTCAGGGGAACCATTAGCGCCATAGAGGAAGATTTCATTGTCATTCACGCTCCTAAAACTTAAATAAACCATAGACTAACGAGGTTTATATGGGGTGGTTATCACTCAAGATTGAGCGACAACCTGACGAACTATCGGATATCCGACGCTCGCTGTCAACCCAATGGCACAATTGCATGCGAAAGGTTGAACAAGAATAGCTGCCTATTGTGCCCCATTTCTTATCTCAAACAAGTGAACAAAAGTTCACCGTTAGGTCGGTTCGATATTGCGTAAATGCTGGCGTACGGAAAAATATGAACCCAACCAGCCCAGAAAAGAGGCCAACATCATTAATTGCAGCAACTCAGTAAACGACAAGGTTTGCATCTCTAGGCTCGATTGATAAAGGCCAAGCAATTCTGCCAGTGCAGAATCCAAGTACAGCACCAAAATATTAATAATCAACCACGCCAAGATGCCGCCAATCACCCCATACCAAATGCCGGTATATAAGAAGGGGCGCTGAATAAAGGCTTCGGTAGCGCCCACCAGCTTCATCACCTCGATTTCGGCACGACGCGCCATGATGGCTAAGCGAATGGTATTGCCTATCACCAAGACTACCGCCAGCACTAATAATGCCGCAATCGCCAATACGGTTTTCTGCAGTAGGTTAACCACGGCTTGCAAGCGTTCGAGCCACTCGATATCTAACCGGCCAAAACTGACTTCAGGCTCTTGTTGAAGCTTATCTAACAACTCGCGCGCACCAGCGGCACTGGAGTACATATGACTTGGAGTCACTAAGACCACCGCCGGCAGCGGATTGCTGTCGAGGTAATCGAGCGCCTCGCCAAAGCCCGACATGAGTTTGAACTCTTCTAAGGCTTGGGCGCGGCTAATGTAACGGAGCTCGCTGACTTCGGGGTAGACTTGGATCCGAGTCATTAAATTCTGGATGGATTGCTCACTGCGACCTTCATCAATAAACAATGAGATCTCGGCCGCGCTGCCCCAGGACTCAGTGACGGTTTCGGCATTCTTCACCAATACCTGCAATGCCGCCGGTAAACTTAAGCTCACCCCCAACACCGCCATGGTCATTAGTGATGACACTGGGTTACGCCACAATTCCCCTAAACTCGCCATCGCTTGCTGAATATGGCGCACAAAAAACATGATAATGCGGCCGCTAATGGGTAATTTACTGCGACTCAATGACACCTGTGAAGACATGCAACATCCCGTTGTTAATTAGGCCTGTGAAAGCTCTTGAGCACCTAACATCTGCCCCTGTTTTAAGGTTAAGGTCCGGTATTTCATCCGTGCAATTAAGCCTAAATCGTGGGTCGCAATCAATACGCTCGTCCCGGCAGCATTAAAGGTCTCAAATAAACGCAAGATATCCATGGATAATTTAGGATCCAAGTTACCGGTGGGCTCATCAGCCAACAACAAAGGTGGCTTATTGACAATCGCCCGAGCGATCCCCACTCGTTGCTGTTCGCCGCCTGATAACATCACCGGATTATGCTTATCTTTACCATAAAGGCCGACCATATCGAGCGCACCATCGACACGCTTACGGATCTCGCCAATGGAGAATCCTTCAATCACCAGTGGCAGGGCGACATTATCAAACACGCTTCTATCCATCAGTAGGTGATGGTTCTGGAAGATCATGCCGATATCCCGACGCAGATAGGGAACATCACCACGCTTAATACCGGCAATATCATGGCCATTAATCATCACGCGGCCGGCACTGGCGCGTTCAATCACAGAGATCAATTTAAGCAAGGTACTTTTGCCGGCACCACTGTGGCCAGTCAAGAAGGCCATTTCACCTTTTTTAAGATGAAAACTGACATCATTCAATGCTTTATGGCCGCCAGAATAGACCTTAGTTACCTGCTCAAATCGTATCATGCTTGGTCCTTAAGCCTTGTCACCGTCTTGGTTGAATAAAGCTTCAATAAAATCGTTGGCATTAAACTGACGCAGATCATCTATCTGCTCACCCACACCAATGTAGCGGATAGGAATACCAAATTTGTCGGCAATCGCAAAAATAACGCCGCCTTTGGCCGTGCCATCGAGCTTAGTAATGCTGATGCCGGTGACACCAACAGCGTCTTGGAACAGTTGCGCCTGACTAATCGCATTTTGACCCGTGCTCGCATCTAAGGTCAGCATAATTTCATGGGGAGCCTCGATGTCGAGCTTTTTCATCACTCGCACCACCTTCTTCAGCTCCTCCATCAAGTGACTCTTATTCTGCAAGCGACCGGCCGTATCGGCAATCAGTACATCCACTTTGCGCGCTTTTGCCGCTTGTAACGCATCGAACAACACCGACGCGCTATCGGCGCCAGTATGCTGGGCGATCACTGGAATATTGTTACGTTGACCCCACACTTGCAACTGTTCAACTGCCGCGGCTCTAAACGTATCTCCCGCTGCCAGCATTACAGATTTACCTTCATTTTGATACTGCTTTGCTAACTTGCCAATCGTGGTGGTTTTACCCACACCATTGACGCCGACCATTAAGATCACAAATGGCCCCTCGGCATTTTCTGGGACTAACGGAATAGCGACAGGCTCAATGGTGTTGTGCAACTCTTTGCGAAGTAACTCATACAAGGCTTCTGCATCTTTAAGCTGCTTGCGGCTCGCATGGTCGGTGAGGTTATTGATCAGTTTAGTGGTGGTTTCAACACCCACATCGGCAATCAATAATTGTTCTTCAAGTTCTTCAAACAGATCGTCATCGATCTTTTTACCGCGAAATAAGCCAATAAAACCGCTACCAATATTTTCACTGGTGCGCATCAAACCACGCTTTAAGCGCGCAAATAAGCCTTCTTTAGCGGGCTTTTGCTGAGGTTCGGGTTGACTGTCTTTTGCAGCTACTTCTGCAGCCAATTGCGCGGCAGCAGCTTCGGCTTCTAGTTTGGCAGCTTCTTCTGCAGCCAATTGCGCGGCAGCAGCTTCGGCTTCTAGTATGGCGGCTTCTTCTGCAGCCAATTGCGCGGCAGTAGCTTCAGCTTCTAGTTTGGCGGCTTCTTCTGCAGCCAATTGCGCGGCAGTAGCCTCGGCTTCTAGTTTGGCGGCTTCTTCTGCAGCCAATTGCGCGGCAGCAGCTTCGGCTTCTAGTTTGGCGGCTTCTTCTGCAGCCAATTGCGCGGCAGCAGCCTCGGCGGCTTGCTTGGCAGTCTCTTCTGCTAATTTTGCGGCAGCAGCTTCAACTTCTAATTTGGCAGCTTCTTCTGCAGCCAATTGCGCGGCAGCAGCCTCGGCGGCTTGCTTGGCAGTCTCTTCTGCTAATTTTGCGGCAGCAGCTTCAACTTCTAATTTGGCAGCTTCTTCTGCAGCTAACTGTGCCGCAGCGGCCTCGGCTTCTAGTTTGGCAGCGTCTTTCTTGGCAGTCTCTTCTGCGGCAAATTGTGCGGCTTCGGCTTGTGCTTGCGCCTCAGCTGCGGCTTGCGCCTTTAATTGAGCTTCTGCCTCAGCAGCTAACGCCTCGTCCTGAGACTTGTCTTTGCGGAACCAGGAAAAAAAACCTTTCTTAGCCATAAATGCTACCGACACCTGTAATTGATTATGTGGCTGACCAAATCAGCCATTGAATTTGAGTTCTATTGGCACGCCTGCAACGGCATGCCTGGATTCATATTTAGTCTGACTGAGTGCAATTGTGCGCATCCGCTTAAGCGAAAGACTCCCCCGACACAGCCAACTTAAGGTAAAATCACTGTATTAAAGGTGGCATAGTCTACCACTTTCTTTCTTCAGGCAAAATCACAGGGGCTCTATGGCCAAGAACAGATCTGCGAGCAAAGGCACATCCATACCAAAAAGTGCCAGCAGCAAGCAACCAGGCGGTAGCGGACAAGTGCGGATCATCGCGGGTCAGTGGCGTTCGCGCAAGCTTCCGATCCAAGATTTGGCGGGGTTGAGGCCAACCACGGATAGAGTCCGCGAAACCTTATTTAACTGGTTGGCGGCCGAATTGACCGATAGCCGAGTGCTCGATTGTTTTGGTGGCAGTGGCGCCTTGGCGCTGGAAGCACTATCGCGTTACGCATCCTATGCTCGGGTGTTTGAGTTACAGGCTCAGGCGGCGAAGCAATTACAGGCTAATCTTGTCACCTTAAAATGCCAGCAGGCGGATGTTATCCACGGGGATAGTTTACAACTCCTTAAGCAGGCACCGCAGATGACGGCCGGCAAAAATGATCCGAGCCCAGCGTTAGGCTTCGATATTGTGTTTATTGACCCCCCATTTCGCCAAGGACTTGCCGCAGCTTGCATCGAGCGATTACAGCAAGCATCGTGGCTCAATGATCAAGCGTTGGTATATTTAGAAACCGAGTCTGAGTTAACCTCGCTGGCCTTACCTTCTAGTTGGCAAGAGCTTAAACATAAGCAAGCTGGACAAGTTAGCTATCGCCTCTTTCGTGTCACCGAGGAGTAGCGGATGTCAGCAGCCATCAACCTCGGCAAACTGGTCACATTAATCGGATGGGCCGTGATGATAGCCAATGCCCTGCATCCTTTCGCCGGCATGATTGGCGTCGTGCTTCTCGGTTTGTTAATGGCCACCGCCGCGATGCATCTAGCCCAAGTGGCCATTCTGCATTTCAGCCTAGGGTCACGGCTATCTTTAAGCCTAGCCGATTATGGCCAAGTCCTTGTGTTTGGCGCGTTTGCCCTGTTGCAATATCACCGCAAACTCCAGCAATAAGCCTGCCTGACATTAGCCATAAAAAAACCCGCTCGCAGTGGGTTTTTTTTATGCACTAGTCTCAACGTTATCCTTTTGGATAAGGGTGAGCTACGCCTTTGTGACAATCGATACAGGTCTTTCTGTCTTCTGGCGCTTTCTTGAAGTTCATCTCATGCATTCTAACTGCCATCTTCTTCATGCTAGGCGCTGGATCTTCATAAATGCGGTTATGACAGTTTTGACAAGTAGAAGAATCGATAGAACGTAAGTAATCACGCGTCAGTTCTGCTTGTTGCTTACGATTGGTTTCCAACCACTCTTGGGTTTCAAAACCATCAATGGTTAAGTAACCAATGATGTCTTTTGATACCACAATCTTCTTCGTCAGATAAGCAAACGGCTCTTGGGGGATGTGACATTGCTGACACTGAACCACGATACCGGCACTATTGTCGCCATGGGGTGACGCCAGTACTTCATCTTGTAATGAATGGCCTGCGTGACAAGTCATACAGAACGCATCTGTACTAGTTGCATGCAGTGTTTGTTGGGTGGCAAAAAAGCCAACAGCGCCAATCACAATACCGACCACTAATAAGGCAAGGATTGAGTATTTTGCGCTAGGTTTTAATAATGCACGCAAGTTCATCACCGGTCTCCAATGTTAGGATTTTAATTATCTATATTTCTATTTTATGTTCATTTAACTTTAAGAAGTTTGATTCCGAACCAAAAATCGCACAATTAGATAACTAAAATCGTAAAAATGGGATCGTCATCTCACTAAGCTGCTCATTTGTTTCTGAATTCACAACCTTGCCGGTTATTTTTCACACAATAACGCGACCACCATGGAATAACAACTGGCGAGCCCAAGGTTTTGCTAAAGAGTTGCGCTTATCTATTGCTGCAAATTATGGCGGCATTGGCCCATGACCCAATAATCCGTGACTGATGGTGCAACCTTCTCGCCTTATCGCTGTCTATAAAAATTGCGACGCTTTTGTGAGATGTCTCGCCTCAAATTGTTTTACTTATGTTAGACTTGCAAGGAATTCATTAGGAGTCATCATTTTGGTTGCATCACGTCATACATTATTGATCTTGATAACTATGCTAGCGCTGTTAGTGCAAAGCATGGCGTTCAATGGTCAGGTAATGGCGATGCCTGCCGATGCTGCTATGGATTATAGTCAATCCCTTGAAGCCCATTGCCCAAGCATGGCGATTAGTGACTCTTGTTGTCCTAATGATGCCAGTCACTTGGAAAATCAATCCTGTTGCGATGGCGTCGATACCTGCATATCCGATTGTAATCACTGCCTCAGTATCTCTGTCGCAGGCACCTTATTGGATGTACATGTATGGCCCACCTCCAGAGCCGGCTCAGGGAAGTTGACGACCATTATCCCCTCACTCCACTCGCTAGCACTGCCCACTGAACTTAGACCTCCTATAGTCTGAGTCCTGCTAGGTTTGCTTTACGCAAACAAGATTACCCTAATAAAAAAATTCAGCCCACGCCTGTAGACACACCTCAATCGGTGTCATGGCGAAATGCGGCTACCTCATAGATGGAGCTTTACTATGTTATCAGTTGCCAAAGTTGTATTGCTGGCGTTTTTCTTTGCCGTTTCCTTGCCGTCTGCAGTTGCTGCCGAGCACCCTCACTCGACTCAACATCAGTCATATGACTGCCCGATGCACCCTGAAGTCACCGGGGTAAAAGGCGATAGTTGTCCTAAATGCGGCATGGACTTAGAGCCGGCGGCTAAAAGTAGTAAGTCTGCTTGCCCAAACAAGAAAAACTGCGATAAATGCCCGCAAGCTAAGCACGGTCACCATGGCGCGGCATACGACTGCCCAATGCACCCCGAAGTCACTGGCACTAAAGGCGATAGCGGCCCTAAATGCGGCATGGACTTAGAGCCTGCCGCTAAGAGCGGCAAGTCTGCTTGCCCAAGCAAGAAAAATTGCGACAAATGCCCGCAAGCTAAGCACGGTCACCATGGCGCGGCATACGACTGCCCAATGCACCCCGAAGTCACTGGCACTAAAGGCGATAGCTGCCCCAAATGCGGCATGGACTTAGAACCCGTCAAGGCGGCAACCCACTATGACTGCCCGATGCACCCAGAAGTCACTGGCACCAAAGGCGATAGCTGCCCCAAATGCGGCATGGATCTAGAGCCGCAGCAGTCGACTAAGTCGCATAAACATCAGCATCACGGTTAATGCTCTGGGCGGAGTGAGGAATTACCATGAAAAAATTAAACGCAAGCACCACACAATTATTACTCGGTTTGGGCCTGAGTGCCGGCATTGGCTTGGCGGCTCCTAGTGCGCTGGCCGTGGCGCAATCCCCTGCCACTGAACAAGTCAGCATCACGGCTCACGAAAATCATCAAGGCCATTATTATTGCCCTATGCATCCGCAGGAAACCAGCGATCAACCTGGACGCTGCCCAATTTGTAAGATGTTTTTAGTCAAGGATGAGGAAGAAGAGGCCAGTGCAGAACATCAACACTCGTCGACGCCTGCAAGCCAAGCTGCCACAATGCTGGCCCCGATTCAGGAACTCAAACCCTTAACCAGCAACAATCAAGCTAAGGTCAAATATGTGTGCCCGATGCACCCGCATATTATCAGTGATGATCAAGGCAGTTGTCCGATTTGCGGTATGGACTTAGAACCGATCAACATGGCTAGCAATGCCAGCGACATTGAAGTGAATGTGTCCGGCAATATGCAGCAAGCTCTGGCCATCAGGGTCGCGCCAGCAACGCGCGGAACCTTGTGGAAATATGTGCGTACCGTCGGCTCGGTTGATTATGACGAAAGCCAAATTGAGCATATTCATCCACGCGTCAGTGGCTGGGTGGAAAAGCTCAACATTGAGGCGGCAGGCGATCATATCAGCAAAGGTGAGCTGCTATATGAGCTCTACTCCCCTGAGCTCATTAATGCGCAAAACGATTACCTGTTGGCAATGGAAACCTTAGGCCAAAATAGTAACAATAAAAACTATCAGCAGCTGGTACGAAACGCTGGCATGCGCCTGGAGCTACTCGGGCTCACCAGCGCGCAAATTAAACGCTTAGCCAGCACCAAGGAAACTCAGTTTAGAGTCCCATTTTACGCCAAAAAAGAAGGGGTGGTTAAGGCGCTAAATATTCGCGATGGCATGTATATACAACCTCAAACCGAAATCATCTCATTAGTGGATCTCTCTAAGGTGTGGGTCATAGCCGATGTCTTTGAAAACGAACAATCTTGGCTGGCATTGGGCCAAGAAGCCGAAGTCAGTATCCCAGCGCTCAACATCAGTGATATTAAGGGGCGCGTCGACTATATCTACCCTGAATTAGATCCCGTAACTCGCAGCCTCAGAGTCAGGATTGAGCTCGATAACCTCGACACGGAATTACGGCCTAAAACGCTGGCCAATGTCGCCTTCTTTGGCGGCGCCAAACGCGAGGCGCTCTATGTGCCAAGCGAAGCATTGATCCAAACCGGTAAACACAATCGCGTCATCGTCAAACTCGATGACAATAGCTTTGTGGCTAAAGATGTCACCCTCGGCATGCAGACGCAGGGCAAGAGCGAGATTATTTCAGGCCTCAACGATGGTGACATGGTGGTGACCTCAGGACAGTTCTTATTGGATTCAGAAGCCAGCTTAAAAGGCAGTATCTTGCGCTTAAGCCAAGGTCATCAGCACTAGGAGCGTCATTATGCTAGAGAAAATCATCCACGCCTGCTTACGCCAGCGATTGATGGTGCTGATTGTGGCTATCATGATCACTGTGTTTGGCATAGATCAGTTACGAAAAACTCCATTAGATGCCTTGCCGGATCTCTCGGATGTTCAAGTGATTATTAAAACCAGCTACCCAGGCCAAGCGCCCCAACTGGTGGAAGATCAGGTGACGTATCCGTTATCGAGTGCCATGTTGGCTGTGCCTGGTGCCAAAACCGTGCGTGGTTATTCGTTTTTTGGCGACTCCTATGTTTATGTGATCTTTGAAGATGGCACCGACATTTACTGGGCGCGATCGCGCGTATTAGAGTACTTAAGTCAAGTCAGTAATCGCTTACCCAATGGCGTGCAGCCCACACTCGGCCCCGATGCCTCTGGTGTTGGCTGGATCTATGAATACGCCTTGGTTGACCGCTCTGGAGCGCTCGATTTGTCGCAACTGAAATCCTTGCAAGACTGGTATATGAAACTGGAACTGCAAAGTGTGCAAGGGGTGTCAGAAGTCGCCACCGTCGGCGGCATGGAGCAGACTTATCAGGTGGTGTTGCAACCAGAAAAATTAGCGGTATATCAACTCGATATTTCTAGCATTAAGCAAGCCATTGATAAGGCGAACAGCGAGGTCGGCGGCTCGGTGGTGGAAATGGCGGAAGCCGAATATATGGTCAGAGCTCAAGGCTATCGCCAGAGTATCGATGATTTTGCCAATATTCCCCTCGGTAAAGCCAGCCCAAGCGGTACCCCATTATTGCTCAAAGATGTGGCCAATATTCGCAAAGGCCCAGCCTCACGCCGCGGTATTGCCGAGCTCGACGGTGAAGGCGAAGTCGTGGGTGGCATTATCGTCATGCGCTATGGCGAGAATGCGCTAGCCACCATAGAAGCAGTCAAAGCCAAATTAGCCCAGCTCAAATCTGGACTGCCCGAGGGCGTTGACATCGTTCCCACTTATGATCGTTCGGGACTGATCCTCAACTCAGTCGATAACTTATTCAATAAGGTCATCGAAGAGATGTTGGTGGTGGGCTTAGTGTGTCTGCTGTTTTTACTGCATGCACGCTCAACCTTAGTCGCGGTGATCACCCTGCCGCTGGCCATATTAATCGCGTTTGTGGTGATGAATGCCATGGGCGTCAACGCCAATATCATGAGTCTTGGTGGCATTGCCATTGCGATTGGTGCGGTGGTCGATGGTGCGATTGTGATGATTGAGAATATGCACAAGCATCTCGAACAGTTTGAACAACAGCACCAAAGACGCCCAAACCCAACTGAGCATTGGCAGTTAGTGACCGAAGCCTCGATTGAAGTGGGGCCAGCCTTATTTTTCTCATTATTAATTATTACCTTAAGCTTTTTACCTGTCTTTACTCTTGAGGCTCAAGAAGGTCGTCTTTTCGCGCCACTGGCCTACACCAAAACCTTTGCCATGGCTGCGGCAGCCATTTTATCGATTACCTTAGTGCCGGTGTTAATGGGCTACTTTATTCGCGGTAAAATTCCGAGCGAGCGTAGCAATCCGATAAGCCGCGGGCTGATTGCCTTGTATCGCCCAGCGTTAAGTGCCGTGCTTAACTTCCCCAAGACCACCTTGGTCGTCGCTGTTGTGGCCCTGCTTAGCGCCGCCTACCCTTTATCCCATATGGGCAAAGAGTTTATGCCTGAGCTTGAAGAAGGCGATTTGCTGTATATGCCAACCACACTGCCGGGGATTAGTGCCGGTAAAGCGGCCGAAATTTTACAGCAAACCGACCGACTGATTAAGACGGTGCCGGAAGTGGCTAGGGTGTTTGGTAAAGTCGGTCGCGCCGAAACAGCCACCGACCCAGCCCCATTAACCATGCTAGAAACCACCATTATGCTCAAGCCCAAAGAGCAATGGCGCGCAGGCATTGAACTGGCCGATATCATTGAACAATTGCAAGCGACGGTCAAAGTACCGGGGATGACCAATGCCTGGGTGCAGCCGATTAAGACCCGCATTGATATGTTATCGACCGGGATTAAGACACCAGTTGGTATTAAGATCACTGGCGCTGATGTTAGCACCTTGCAAAATATCGGCGCCGATATTGAAGCGATTCTAAGTCAAGTCCCTGGCACCCAATCGGCGTATGCCGAACGTGTGAGCGGCGGCCGCTATCTTGATATTAGCCCGAAACTCGAGGTCGCAGCGCGCTATGGCATGACCTTAACCGATATTCAGGACGTGGTGCGTTATGCCATCGGCGGCATGAAAATTGGCGAATCCATTCAAGGGGCCGAGCGTTATCCTATTAACCTGAGATACCCGCGAGAATTGCGCGATAACCTCCAAAAACTCCAAGATCTGCCCGTGGTCACTAAGAGCGGACATTATCTGCCGCTTGGCAATTTAGCCGACATTAGTATCAGCGATGGCGCCCCTATGCTCAAAAGCGAGAACGGACGCTTAATTTCTTGGGTATTTGTTGATATCAAAGGGGTGTCGATTGGAGAGTACATTGACAATGCCAAGCTGGCGCTCGATAGCCAACTTGAAGTTCCTCCGCGCTATAGTTATGCATTTGCTGGCCAATATGAATACATGCAGCGTGTGGACGCCAAGCTCAAGCAAGTGGTCCCCATGACGTTAGCGGTAATCTTTATTCTATTAATGATGACCTTCGGCTCGAGCGTGCAAGCCAGCATGATTATGTTGAGTTTGCCATTGGCTTTAGTCGGCAGCAGTTGGTTATTATACTTATTGGACTTCAACATGTCAGTTGCCGTCGCGGTAGGTATGATAGCCCTCGCGGGGGTGGCCGCCGAGTTTGGGGTGGTGATGTTGGTGTACTTAAATAATGCCATCAAGCAACAACAAGCCTCGGGTCATTATCACACAGTCAATGATCTCAAAGCGGCACTGATGGAAGGCGCGGTGATGCGTATTCGCCCTAAAGCGATGACGGTAGCCACCATCTTTTTCGGCTTGTTGCCGATTATGTGGGGCGCCGGCAGCGGTAATGAAGTCATGCAAAAAATCGCCGCGCCCATGGTCGGTGGCATGGTCACCGCCCCCCTACTATCTCTCTTTGTGCTGCCGGCCTTGTATCTGTTGATCTACGGCCGTAAATTAACCCAATCCACTTAACAACACCGACAGTCGGGGGCCTAGCCCCCGCTTTTTTATGGGCTGATTTTGCCTTGATGCCAAGCAATGCTAAGCTGGCGTATCCCTAACAATAGCCACGGTTTTTATCTCAATCATCATGAGTGCTCTTCGCTTCCCTTTGATAGTCTTATGGTTACTTACCGCGCCAATGGCGGCGAGTGCTGCACCGCTGCAAGCTCAGTTTATGGCGACTGACGCCTGCCCCTTGTTTCAATCAAAGAATAAACAAACCAATCCAGGTGAGCATTACACTCAGGTGGGACAAGAGTATGCGGTGATTGAATTTTTAGGCAATCGTGACAACCCCAGCTGGTATAGATTACGCACCGCGGCATCACAGTCACCGCAACGCTGGGTCAAGGCCAGTTGTGGCAAGATAAGTGGCCAGCCCACACACATTAGCCCCCAAAAAAATGACGCTCACTCCTGCTCGACTGCTGAGCAATATGATTCACATCGATTAGCCTTAAGTTGGCAAAACGCCTTTTGCCAACTTAAGGGCCGCAAAAAAGCCGAGTGCAAAGCCATGCTCTTTGATGCCAGCTTGCCGGCGCATCGGGAGTTTAGCCTGCATGGTCTTTGGCCCAATAAACAAGGCTGTGGCATTAACTACGGCTATTGCGGTTCGGTAGCGACTAAGCCAAAAAGTTTTTGTGATTATCCCGCCCTACACTTGTCAGCGCCCACTCGCCAGCAGTTAGAAGCATTAATGCCCAGCGCTCAGTTTGGTACATGTTTACAACGCCATGAATACTGGAAGCATGGCAGCTGTACCGATGACGGCGCCGAGGGCTATTTTGCGCAGGCCATCCGTTTAACCCAGGCAGTCAACGATTCCCACTTAGTGCGCCAGACACTTAGCGACCATCTGGGTAAGACCATGAGTCGCAAGCAGTTTATGCAGGCATTTATGGAGGATTTTGGCAGCACTGCCGCCAATAAAGTGAGCCTACAGTGTCAAGGTGGCATGCTGGTAGAAATACTTATCAGCCTGCCAAAAGCGTTGGATAATGGATCATTATCAAGCTTACTGTCGCAGGCAGATCCCATTAACCCCGGATCCTGCCCAGCCCAATTTACTATCGATGATCCTGGTTATCACTGATCCTTATCGGCGGCGTCTGCGTTTGTCGCTTCTAATGCGATAATCGAAAAGGTGGCACCTTGGGGATCGTTGATCACGCTAAAACGGCCAACATTGGCAATATCGGTCGGCGGCACACATGTCTTGGCACCGAGCGATAAAGCCAAATTTGCACTATCATCGCAATCAGCCACTTGAAAATATAGCATCCAGTGACTGGGCATATCGCCCCAGTCACTGGTCATTTCTAATATGCCAGCCACCGGGGTTTCTGCCACCGAGCATTCTCGGTAATCCATACCATTGATAGGCAAAGTTCGGCACTGCCAGCCGAGCACTTGCTGATAAAAATGCTGACAACTATCGGCATCCTGACACGCTAATTCGACCCAGCATAAATGATGGTTACCCCCGCCAAAGGGAGCGCCTTGGTGTTCATTGGCTTGCCATAAGCAAAATACCGCCCCTTCAGGATCGGCTACCTGCGCCATAAAACCCGCCTGCCCGACCTGATGCGGACCGAGCCGCACTTCGCCGCCGGCCGCTTGCACCGCCATTAAGCTGGCATGGATATCATTAACGGCAAAATATATGCACCAGCCCAACATTGGGCTGCAGGGATCATCTTCGACGGGGTAAAGGGCGCCGATATCGACATCCTCGAGCGAGATCATAGTGTAGGCGCCTTCAGGCAGCGGCATATCTGCCATTTTCCAGCCCATGAACGCTTGATAAAATTGTTTAGCTTCGGCCCAGTCTTGAGCGGCAAGCTCACTCCAACAAGGCATGCCTTGATGAATATCTTTACTGTCCATATTGGTATTCTCAGTCACGACTCAAATAGTAAGTAAAGCCATGAATAGCCATTTTCGCCAACCCCAAAAAAAAAAGCCGCCGCAGCGACCTTTTTCCGTCATTATCTCATTACTGCTTAATACACATCACATGATAAATACCGTTTTCGACTTCAGTCCCTTCCGTTTCATGCTCAAAGCCTGGGAACTCTTTATCCCACACCTCTAAACTCTTCAGATAATTGATCTGAGGGCTGGTTTCATCACCAAAGTTTTCACCTGACATCAGCATAGGGATCCCAGGTGGATAAGGGATCACTGCGTTAGCCGAGATACGACCGACCAATTCATTCGATGGCACCATCTCCACATTGTTAGCCACAATGGCTTGGAATGCTGCTCTGGGTGTCATCATGGCTTCTGGCAGGTTAGAGTAGGCTGCATTGAGCTTTTCTGAGGGGTTATGCTGCTTGAGGTAAGCGAACATCTTATCCCCTAAATCCTTCAGCCCCATATCCCCATAAACCGCAGGGTGACCATTGGCAAGATCTGGTAACACTTCGTTTAACGGGGTATTGGCATCATAGTGCTTCTTGAATGACAACAAGGTGTTGACCAGCGTCGCCCATTTGCCTTTAGTAATCCCCATGGAGAACAAGAACATGACTTGGAAGTCGGTCGTACGAGTAGGCACAATACCAAAGCGACCGAGATACTGAGTCACTAGTGCGGCAGGCACACCACTGCCCAGTAACTGGCCATCATCACCCATGCCAGGAGACAAGATAGACACCTTAATGGGATCTAACATACACCAATCCTCTGGCATATCTGCAAATCCATGCCACTGATCTTGTGGATGCATGATCCAGCAATCTTGGTTGGTCACCAAGAGTTCCGCAGGGGCATCTTCAAAAGCGTAGCTCTGTGCTGTGGCAGGGTCGACAACGACTTCGGCATTCCATGGTTTGAAGAACCAATCATTATCGCTTTGGTATTCCTTGTGTAGCTTAGCCATGGCCTGACGGAAATCGACGGCTTCACGAATAACTTCCGTCGTCAACGATACCCCGCGATTACCTTCCATTTGCGAGACGGCAATATCATTGGAAGCGCTAATTGCATACAGAGGCGATGTGGTCGCATGCATCATATAAGACTGATTAAATCTCTGATGATCAATGGCATTTTTACCATTGCGCACATGTAACCATGAGGCTTGAGACAAGGCATTTAACAACTTGTGAGTCGAGTGAGTCGCAAACACGGTTGGGCCCTGATAGTCGGCTTCAGGCTCACCGCGCATCGCAAAATGGTCAGCATAAATGGGGTTGAAACGGGCATAACCAAACCACGCTTCATCAAAGTGGATCCGGTCGCAACTGTCGGCCAAAATATCTTGAGCACGTTTAGCGTTGTAGCATAAACCGTCATAAGTACAGTTGGTTAATACTGAATATACTGGTTTTTGCTCAGCAAAATCTTTGGTTAACTCACTGTGCTTAGCGTTACTTTTTAAGGCGGCGGCGGTCATTTGGCTTGGGAAGATGGGGCCAATGATGCCATAACGATTGCGAGTAGGAACCATATACACAGGTCGTGCACCGGTTAACATGATGCCTTGCTCAATCGACTTATGGCAATTACGGTCCACAATCACCAAATCATCCTCGTTCATACAGGCTTGCATGATAGTACGGTTAGAGCCAGACGTACCTGTCACTAACGAATAAGAGCGATCGGCACCAAACACACGAGCCGCATACTTTTCACTGTCGCCAAATGAACCGGTATGATCAAGCAACGAGCCTAAATTTCCACGCTCAATCCCCATATCCGTACGGAACAGCCCTTCACCGTAGTAACTATAAAAACGCTGACCTGCGGGAGTTTTGGTAAAGCCAACTCCCCCTTGGTGACCAGGAGCCGCCCATGAATATTCATGAACATCGTCGTACTTCATTAACGCCGACATTAATGGTGGCAACTGGCGTTCACGATAGCGCTGCATGGCAGCTAATGCCCGACCTGCAATAAAATCAGCGGTGTCTTCCAAGATCCAAGCAAATTCATCGACCCGTGACATCAGTTCACGGTTAACCGTTAAGGTGATTTTTTTACGCTCAGCTAATAGGAACACTGGCACACTTTCTTGGCGGCGCTTTAGCTTTTCAATCAAAGTAAAGAAACGCGTATTTTCTTCGGCCTGAGAACCGCTCATGATCGATGTCAGCATTAAACAATCGACGGCAGTGTTGGCATTTAAAATCGAATAACAATCATCATAACTCGTGGCAATAATAACATCGGCGCCACTATTTTTTAATTCTTCAACTAACCGAGAAATAGCGTGACCAACCACGCCTTCTTTTGGCGATTCCTCTAAAATTAAGCTGGTATATTTTTTGCCGTAACCACTCATATAACGCTCCGACGTAATGATACTAATTAAAATATATATTGGATTTTTAAATATGAATAAACACAGAAATGATAATTGACTAACTAATCACTACCAGTAAATATTTAGTCGATTATCCGTTCGTAATATGGCTACAATCTAGGGCAAATTGATATTTTAAACAAATATTTTTAAATCCATTAATTTCAACAACTTAAGTTGAGGCGGATATTTTCAGCTTTTAAATATCAATGAGTTACACAACAGTTTCCTGATAATTAACCATGGTTAATTAATATATCTCAGCGTTAAAAAATAATATTTATTATGGTGCCATGACCATAAGATTAACATGCCTTAATATCCTGTGTTTTTTATTGATAGCCAACATGAATTCCAGTCAAATACAGCCACTATTTATCTATAGCCAATATTTTCTATTCATGCAGAGTGATGACTAGCCACAATAAATAACGCACTTTGCTCACCGATTATTTTCATCATGATTTTATATTTTATTATTTCGTATGACTTGGGAGAAACGTTATGGCGTCAGAGTCAAATAAAATGGGCCTAATAGGCCTGACAACCATAGTAACGGTTAATATGATGGGGTCAGGGATTATTATGCTTCCGGCAAGTTTGGCACAAACTGGGGGGATCTCATTGCTCTCTTGGTTAGTCACGGCCGTAGGCGCTATGTGTATTGCTTATGCATTTGCCAAATGCGGTATGTACTGCAATAAAGATGGTGGCATGTCAGCATACTCTGCCGAAGCCCATGGTAAGTCGTCATTCTTTATCGCCTCTTACACTTATTATGTCTGCTTAGTGATAAGCGCAGTTGCCATTGCCGTCTCCGCGGTAGGTTACCTTGAACCCTTTATCCCATGGTTAAAAACAGGTCCAATTCACACCTTTATCGGTGTCATTACGATCCTAATGATCACCATGTTTGCCAACTTTAAGGGACCTAAAATCACCGGCCAAATCTCTACCTTCACCGTGTGGGGGATTATTTTGCCTGTGGTTGGCTTATCTATCTTTGGCTGGTTCTGGTTCGATCCTAGCGTCTTTTCTGCCGCATGGAATCCCCATCATTTAGGCACTGGTGATGCAATCTCTTCAGGTATCGCATTAACCTTATGGGCTTTCTTGGGGATCGAGTCTGCAGGGGCTAACTCTGGCGCCGTTGACAATCCCAAGCGCAACGTGCCATTAGCTTGCTTATTGGCCACCAGCTTTACCGCCATCGTCTATATCGCGTCCACCTCGGTCATTCAAGGTATCGTGCCAAATGAGGTGTTGGCCACTTCGAATGCGCCATTTGGATTAGTGTATTCTTATATGTTTAACGACACGGTCGGTAAAATAGTGACTGGGTTGGCTGTGGTTGCTTGTATTGGTTCGCTGTTAGGCTGGCAGTTTACTAACGCTCAAGTTTCTAAAGCCGCAGCAGATATTCGCCTGTTTCCTAAAATCTTCGCCGATGTCACTAAAGATAACGCCCCCATTAAAGGGATGTTGATCATGCTGGTCTTGGAGTTAGGTTTAGCGGTAATGACTATTTCACCTAGCTTAGTGAAACAGTTTAACGTGCTCTTAAACTTAGCGGTATTCATCAATATGGTGCCTTATATCTTGTCATTGACCGCCTTGGAAATCATTTTGCGTGAAAATAAAGTGAGCCGCAGTGAATACTTCAATGCCGCCATCATTGGTACCTTAGCCGTGGTTTATAGCATGTATGGCGTCTATGCTTGTGGTCAAGATGCAGTATTTTACGGCACGCTTGTGACCTTGTTCGGTTATATCTTTTATGGATTTATTGCGGCGCGGGATAAAAACGCTGCACTGGCTGCCGCCAAATAATCCTAACTGGGATTGAATGAGCCATAAAAATGTATGGTCCGCCTCGTTATTGCAAATGATATTTCCGATAACGAGGTTGGTTTGCGCTAATGTATTCGGAGTCTTCATTAGGTGCTACCACCCGCTCCACGATGAGTTCCGCGCTAGA
>NZ_JAHUTT010000035.1 GCF_019209865.1 Shewanella sp. NIFS-20-20
ATGCGAGACAGTTCAAGCTTGATGGGAAACGGGATAGGGCCTATCCACGTGCGTTAAAAATGAGTAAAAACAAGTATCCCATTAAGTCTAAGAAAAATGCCGTTCACACTAAGTGAACGGCATTAGCAATTAGCGGGTTTTTTATTGAGGCAAAATTAGGCAACGATTAACACTTTACAGGTGTTGGTGCCACCCACGGTTTCCATGGCATCGCCTTTAGTCAGCAATACCATATCACCAGAGGTTAAATAGCCTGCGGCGGTTAGTTGCTCTAACGCGACACGGTGCACTTGACCATCTGTGGTGGTTGTGGAATCAAAATACACGGGTTGCACACCGCGATACAGCGCCATTTTAGCTAAGGTCGTTTCATGACGGGACAAGCCAAAAATAGGCAAGGAAGAACTGATCCGCGACATGAGCAGGGGGGTGGCACCAGACTCGGTCAGTGCGATAATCGCTTTTACACCTTCTAAATGGTTGGCCGCGTACATGGTAGATAACGCGATGGTTTCTTCGATTGAGGTAAAGCGCGAATCTAAACGATGCTTAGATACTTTCACGCTTGGATGCGCTTCAGCCCCTAAACAGACGTTGGCCATGGCTTTGACGGTTTCTTCAGGAAAATCACCCGCCGCAGTTTCTGCCGATAACATCACGGCATCGGTACCATCGAGTACGGCGTTGGCCACATCCATGACTTCAGCACGGGTTGGCATCGGACTTGTGATCATCGATTCCATCATTTGCGTGGCAGTGATCACAATTTTATTGAGCTGACGTGAACGGCTGATCAATTTCTTTTGGACGGCGACTAATGCCGCATCACCAATTTCAACCCCTAAGTCACCCCGTGCCACCATAACGGCATCAGAGGCTAAAATCACATCATCCATGGCTTCATCGGTCGCCACGGCTTCGGCACGTTCAACCTTGGCAACAATCAGGGCATTACTGCCCGCTTCTTGTGCTAAACGGCGCGCATAATCTAAATCTGCACCACTGCGAGGGAACGATACCGCTAAGTAATCGACTTTGATGAGTGCCGCGGTTTTAATGTCGGCAATGTCTTTTTCGGTTAATGCCGCGGCTGACAAACCGCCGCCTTTTTTGTTGATCCCTTTATTGTTTGATAAAGGACCGGCAACGACTACGCGAGTATGAACTTGGCGACCTATGACTTGCTCAACACATAGCTGAACTCGGCCATCATCTAACATTAAAATGTCACCAATGTTGACGTCATCAGGAAGGGCTTTGTAATCAATACCGACTTGATGCTCGTCACCCAAACCTTTGGCTAGTTCCGCATCCAGTACAAACTTATGCCCAATCGGTAAATAGACTTTTTGATTGTCTTTAAAGGTAGAAACTCGGATTTTAGGGCCTTGTAAGTCACCAAGAATAGCAACATGGACACCTAATTCACGGGCAATGGCACGCACTTGATCAGCGCGTAGCTGATGATCTTCAGCTGAACCGTGGGAAAAATTCATACGTACAACATTTGCCCCCGCGGCGATAATACGACGTAGGTTATCATCGCGATCGGTCGCAGGGCCTAGGGTAGTCACAATTTTAGTTCTGCGGAACATAATACACTCCGTTGGTTTCTGAAACGGGTAAAGCATCTTGAGTCAATAGTATCAGACTAGTGGCTTAAATGTAGTAAAATTACATATAAATTATGCCACTAAAAAAATTGTATTTTGTGAGATAGCACTAATTTTAGTCACTTTGGTAAGAAAGCCTAACGTTAACTGGCTGCGCCATCAGCTTTCTTACAAAAAAAACCGCAAACTGTGTTTGCGGCATTTAATTTCAGTAATGATCTCAATGTGATGCTTTATAGATGATGGTCAATATGAATGCGAGATTCTTTCAGCGCTTCTTTCACTCGCTTTAAGCTATCACGGAATCTTGGGCCGCGACGTAAGGTGAATCCGGTGGCTAATACATCGACCACGACCAATTGGGCTAAGCGCGAGGCCATTGGCAGATACATATCAGTATCCTCTGGCACTTCTAAGGTCACCGGCAGGGTACATTCATTGGCTAATGGCGAGTTTCGGGTAGTAATGGCAATCACGGCGGCGCCATTTTCACGGGCTAACTTGGCCATATCCACTAAGGAGCGTGTGCGGCCTGTGTGTGAAATTAACACCACGACATCGCCTTCGGTACTATTAATACAGCTCATGCGTTGCATTAACACATCATCAAAACACAAGACGGGGACATTAAATCGGAAAAATTTGTTTTGGGCATCGTGTGCCACCGAGGCTGACGCCCCCAGACCGAAGAAGGAAATCTTTTTGGCTTGGGTTAAGATATCGACCGCTTTATTGATGGCGGCAATATCAATGCTTTGACGAGCGGTATCTAAGGAGGCCATGGATGATTCGAAGATTTTTGTGGTGTAAGACTCGGGCGAATCATCTTCTTCTACATGACGGCTGACATAAGGAGTACCATTAGCCAAGCTTTGCGCTAAATGAAGTTTAAAGTCAGGGAATCCTTTAGTGTCTAAACGGCGACAGAAACGGTTAACTGTGGGCTCACTGACATCGGCCATCTTAGCTAAGGTTGCTATGCTGGAGTGAATAGCGGTTTGCGGAGAAGCGAGAATCACTTCTGCGACTTTACGTTCTGATTTGCTAAAATGACTGAGGTTTTTTTGAACCTTTTCTAGTGTATTCATGAGCCTGTATCCGCTTGAATTTCATTTATGTAATTTTATTTTTTGAAGGCGATCAAAATTGGCACAAATAATTTGTTTTACTTTCAGAACAGCAAGTTTGCCAATTCATTGTAATCGCCGATAAGGGCTTGCTTACTCAGGGAGTTAGCAAAGAAAATCATAACAGATAACTATCACGGCTGACCAGTTGCTCTGTGTTAGAATATTTAAAAAATCTTGGTGCAAATACTAAATTCTGTTGTTATATTACAACAAAACAGTGGGTTTCCTCACAGTTTGATCAGGGAACTCGGTGACTTAAGGAGAGTTTGTAGCAATGAGCAAAACGACATCCACCAAAGCCTGTGACTTTGTCCTGTTTGGTACTAAAGGTGATTTAGCTCGACGTAAGCTGTTACCGTCTTTATATCAACTCGATAAAGCTAACCTATTAGATCCAAACACGCGGATTATTGGGGTTGCTAAAGACGATTTCAGTCACGACGACTTTATCGCATTGGTCAATACGGCGTTGACCACCTTCGTCAAAGATAGCTTGTGTGATGATACGCTGGCACGCTTTATTAAACGTTGTCATTATATTGGTACTAATTTTACAGATTCCGCCGGTTACCAAGCATTCCATCAACTGCTTCACCCCGACCATGTCATGGTGAATTACTTTGCTACCCCTCCTGCAATTTTTGGCGATATCTGTCGCGCCTTATATGACCAACAACTGATCAAGCCTGATACCCGAGTCGTGCTGGAAAAACCCATTGGCTCAGATTTAGCCTCATCGAAAGTCATTAATGACCAAGTGTCGGCTTACTTCAATGAAAATCAGGTGTACCGCATTGATCACTATTTAGGCAAGGAAACCGTACAAAACCTGATTGCCTTGCGTTTTGCTAACTCCTTATTTGCGTCTAAGTGGGATAACCGCACCATCGACCATGTCCAGATCACTGTGGCTGAAGAAGTCGGCATTGAAGGTCGCTGGGGCTACTTTGATAAAGCGGGTCAAATGCGGGATATGATCCAAAACCACTTATTACAAGTGTTGACATTAGTCGCCATGGATCCGCCGGTGAATTTGGATGCTGATTCTATTCGTGACGAAAAAGTTAAAGTGCTCAAGTCATTGCGACCCATCAACGCCGATAATGTATATGAAAACACCGTGCGTGGTCAGTACACGGCTGGATTCTTAAAAGGCTCACCAGTGCCAGGCTATCTTGAAGAAGAAGATGCCAACATTCACTCAAACACTGAAAGCTTCGTGGCCTTACGTGTCGATATTGATAACTGGCGTTGGGCTGGCGTGCCTTTTTACCTGCGTAGTGGCAAGCGCATGCCATTTAAGAGCTCTGAAATTGTGGTGTATTTTAAAAATCCGCCCCACAATTTGTATCGCGCCAGCTGCCGCAACCTGCCACCGAATAAACTCACTATTCGGTTGCAGCCCCATGAAGGGGTTGAGATCCAGATGATGAATAAGGTTCCTGGGCTTGAGCAATCAACGCGCTTGCAAACCACTAAATTAGACTTAAGCTTCACCGATACTTTTAAAAACGAACGTATTGCCGATGCTTACGAGCGTTTATTACTTGAAGCCATGTTGGGCAATCAGGCGCTATTTGTGCGACGTGACGAGGTTGAACAAGCATGGAAATGGGTCGATGGCATTATCCAAGCTTGGGAAATGAGCAATGAACGACCTAAATCCTATCCAGCAGGTACGTGGGGCCCAGTGGCCTCGGTGGCACTAATCACCAAAGACGGCCGGTCTTGGGACGAGTGAGGCAGACATGATCTCAGAAACAGTGTTTAAATCGTTTGACTCAACCACTGACCTTGAAGTGCAATTAGCTGAACGCATTGCTGATCAATTGCAACAAGCGGTGGATAGTCGTGGTCGAGCAAGTTTGGTGGTGTCTGGTGGCTCTACGCCGTTGAAACTGTTCCAACTGCTTAGTCAAAAAGCCATCGATTGGAGTGATGTCTACATTACTCTTGCCGATGAGCGCTGGGTCGAGCTGTACGATAGAGACTCAAATGAAGCCTTAGTGCGTGCCAATTTACTCCAAGGCTTAGCCGCCAATGCTAAGTTTTGTGGCCTAAAGAATATGTATGCGACCCCCGAAGAAGGCGCGCCGATGGTGAGCGGTTCGCTGGCGCATTTTCCGCGGCCGTTTGATGTTGTCATATTAGGGATGGGCAATGATGGCCATACCTGTTCTTGGTTTCCTTGCGCGGATGTAAATCAGTTACAACGGGCATTGGATACCCAAGAGCTATGTTGCGCGGTAACCCCGACGACAGCGCCTCATGCGCGGATAACCCTCTCGCGCTCTGCCATATTACACAGCCGCCAAATCTATTTACATTTGGTGGGTGATAGCAAACTTTCAGTGTATCGCCAAGCGCTCAGCGGTGACGATATTCACGCCATGCCAATTCGCGCAGTGTTGGCACAACACAAGACTCCAGTAGATGTCTACTGGAGTGCTTAAGGAGGCAAGAATGCACTCAGTAGTAACCGCGGTCACCGATAGAATTATCGCCCGTAGTCGAACAAGTCGTGAGCTTTATTTACGGGCGTTAGATGAGGCCAGAGCCAATGGTGTTCATCGTTCAAGCTTAAGCTGCGGTAATTTAGCTCATGGATTTGCCGCCTGTAGTCCAGCGGACAAAAACAGTTTACAGCAGTTCACTAAGGCCAACATCGGCATCATTACTGCTTACAATGATATGTTGTCGGCTCATCAACCGTACGCCGATTACCCTGCCTTATTAAAGGCCGCTTGTCATGAGATTGGCAGTGTGGCACAGGTGGCTGGTGGGGTTCCTGCCATGTGTGATGGTGTGACCCAGGGTCAACCCGGCATGGAGTTAAGCCTGCTCAGCCGTGAAGTCATTGCGATGGCGACCGCGGTGGGCTTGTCTCACAATATGTTCGATGGCGCTTTATTACTAGGCATTTGCGATAAAATTGTGCCTGGATTATTAATCGGCGCACTGAGCTTTGGTCATTTACCGACTTTATTTGTACCGGCAGGACCAATGCGTTCTGGGATCCCTAATAAAGAAAAAGCCCGTGTTAGACAATTATTTGCACAAGGTAAGGTCTCTCGTGATGCGCTGTTAGAGGCCGAATCTAAGAGTTATCATAGTGCCGGGACTTGTACTTTTTATGGAACAGCCAACTCTAACCAGTTAATGCTGGAAGTGATGGGCTTACAGTTACCTGGCTCTTCATTCGTGAATCCCGATGATCCATTACGCGAAGCACTTAATAAAGCGGCGGCGCGCCAAGTCTGTCGTCTGACTGAAATGGGCACTCAATATACCCCGATAGGGCAAGTCGTGAGTGAGAAGTCGATTGTTAACGGTATTGTTGCTTTATTAGCGACCGGTGGCTCGACTAACCTCACCATGCATATGGTTGCCGCAGCTAGAGCCGCGGGCATCATTATCAATTGGGATGATTTCTCTGAATTGTCCGATGCTGTGCCTTTACTGGCTAAAGTTTATCCTAATGGTCAGGCTGATATTAATCATTTCCATGCCGCCGGTGGTATGGCGTTGTTAATCCAACAGCTGCTGGATGCCGGTTTACTCCATGAAGATGTGATGACGGTGGCCGGGTTTGGCTTGCAACGTTACACCATGGAACCCAAGATCATTGATGGCGAATTAATTTGGGTTGATGGTCCTAAAACTTCCATCGATCCTGAGGTCATCACCAGCATCGACAAACCATTTCAAGAGAATGGTGGCTTAAAACTGATGAAAGGTAATCTCGGCCGAGCGGTGATCAAAGTGTCGGCGGTGTCACCTCAACATCGTGTAGTCGAAGCGCCTGCGGTGGTGATCGACGATCAAAATCAATTGGACGCTATCTTCCAAGCCGGTGAACTCAATAAAGATTGTGTTGTGGTAGTTCG
This sequence comes from Shewanella sp. NIFS-20-20, assembly GCF_019209865.1. GTDB lineage: Bacteria > Pseudomonadota > Gammaproteobacteria > Enterobacterales > Shewanellaceae > Shewanella. The sequence goes on from NZ_JAHUTT010000035.1 coordinate 6,631, forward strand.
AGGTCAAGGGCCGAAAGCGAACGGGATGCCAGAGTTACACAAACTGACACCTATCTTAGGTACCCTCCAAGATCAGGGCTATCGCGTCGCCTTATTAACCGATGGCCGTATGTCTGGTGCCTCAGGCAAAGTCCCTGCCGCTATCCATCTGACACCTGAAGCACTCGATGGCGGCCTGATTAGCAAAATTCACAACGGCGATTTGATCCGCGTCGATGCCCATAGCGGTGAATTGACACTCTTGGTTGATAATGACGAGTTAACCGCTCGCCAGACGGTGTTGCCATCGACACGTGACGCTAGCTTTGGCATGGGGCGTGAGTTATTTGGTGCCCTTAGAAGCCAGTTATCCAGCCCAGAAACCGGTGCGAGAAGTACTCAAGCCATCGACGAAAAGTATTAATTCCAGAGGAAATAAAGCAATGCCAGTCAACAATTGGACTTTACAACCACAGGATGTCTTTTCACGTAGCCCGATAGTACCTGTGATGGTCATTAATAATATTGAGCACGCAGTACCGTTAGCGAAAGCGTTGGTGGCGGGGGGAATTAGCGTGCTTGAAGTCACTTTACGCACGGCGTGTTCGCTTGAAGCCATTCGCCAAATCGCTACCGAAGTCCCCGAAGCCTTAGTTGGTGCGGGCACCATTTTAACCGAAGAGCAATTACAACAAGCGGTTGATGCGGGAGCACAATTTGCTATCACGCCTGGGGCAACACCGGCGTTACTCAAAGCCGCGATGGCAGGCACTGTTCCACTGATCCCTGGGGTTGCGAGTATCTCAGAGGTGATGGTTGGTATGGATTTGGGCTATACCCATTTTAAGTTCTTCCCCGCTGAAGCGTCTGGCGGTGTTAATGCCTTAAAAGCCTTTGCCGGCCCCTTAGCCGACATTCGTTTTTGCCCAACCGGTGGGATCACCCCGAGTAGCTATCGTGACTATTTAGCCTTGGCCAATGTTGATTGTATCGGTGGCAGCTGGATTGCCCCGACCGATGCAATGGATGCTGGCGATTGGCAGCGGATCACTGATTTATGTAAAAGCGCGCTTGCTGGGCTATAAATTCAGTTAACCGAGATAAAAATACCGCCAATTGGCGGTATTTTTGTAGGGTAATTAAACGCAACTTAGTGGTGGCCCCGACGTTACAGGCCGCTTAGTTTGGCTGGCGATGAGTCTATTGATAGGCAGTATTAGTCAGTCACTCCCACGAGATCTCATGCTATTGACTTGTGGATAGCAGAGACAAAAAAACCTGCCGAAGCAGGTTTTTATTATTGATGCCAACTGGGATTACTTGGCATTCATCAAAGCAACGGCGTTGTCCAGCATACGATTGCTGAAACCCCATTCATTGTCATACCAAGCCATGACCTTGACTAAACGACCACGAACGCGGGTTTGAGTCGCATCGAAATTCGAAGAGTAGGGATTATGGTTGAAGTCGATAGACACTAAGGGTTCTTTGTTGATAGCCAAGGCTTCTGACAATGGGAATTGCGCTGCCGCTTTTTCGACGATGGCATTGACTTCTTCAATGGTGGTATCACGCGAGGCGATAAACGACAGATCCACTAACGACACATTCACGGTAGGAACGCGCACGGCTAAACCATCGAATTTACCTTGCAATTCTGGCACTACGAGGCCAACGGCTGCTGCCGCGCCAGTTTGGGTTGGGATCATTGACATGGCGGCTGCACGGGCACGACGCAAATCGGTATGGTACACATCCGAAAGACGCTGATCGTTAGTGTAAGCATGGATGGTGGTCATCAAGCCTGACTCAATACCAATGGCATCATTTAACGGCTTAGCAAAAGGCGCTAAACAGTTAGTGGTACAAGAGGCATTAGAAATAACCGTCATATCAGCGGTCAACACGTCTTGGTTAACACCATAAACCACAGTCGCATCCACATTCTTACCGGGTGCAGAAATAATGACTTTTTTTGCACCGGCATTTAAGTGAGGTTGAACCGCTTCTTTTGAAGTGAAAATACCGGTACATTCAAAGACTACATCCACATTGAGTTCGGCCCAAGGTAAGTTAGCCGGATCACGCTCTTGGAATGTCAGAATTTTATCCTGATTAACATAAATGGCTTCGGCATCATGCTCCACTTTAGCGTTAAAGCGACCATGAACAGAGTCATACTTAGTGAGGTGGGCGTTAATCGAAGCGTCGCCAAGATCGTTGATGGCAACAATTTGAATTGGATAATCTTTTTCGCTTTCGTATAAAGCACGCAGGACATTACGGCCGATACGGCCATAGCCGTTAATTGCAACGCGGATAGTCATCTCATATCCCTCTGGTGATTGGAAAAAACATCTGGTTGTAAACTTACCAAATTGAGGGCGGTGGTCAAGCTAATTGTCGGTGTTCGTCGCGATAATTCACCAATATAAGTAATTTTTTTACAAAAAGTTGACTAACAACAAGTATCGTCGTGCTGGGAAGGAAATTGAAGGGAGTCATTTAAGGGGCGGGGGTTTGGCTTTCTAATTCACGTCTGAGCGTACTGGCGGGATAATCGCCATCGTTGAGCAAGGTGGCCAACTGCGCCGCTTTCATATTTAACCGCTTAATATCAATAGGGTTATCGCCAAGTATGGCTAGTAATTGGGATTCATTGACATCGAGTTCACTAAAATACGTGTGGGTACGAATAAATAAATAGTTTGCCTCGCGATTATTCAGGCGCTGATTGCTGTTGGCTAATCCGAGTAACCAGCTAGGGTTAAAATCTTGGGGTTCCGACTGGGCGAGGGCGGCTAAATACAATGTCGTGGCACGAGCTGGGTCAAATTTCTCATAATATGCGCCGAGCGCAGCCACCAAGATGGCATTTGGCAAGCCCCGTTGCTGATATTGTTGTTCGAGACGATCAAATGCAGCCTTATCGCCGAATCGCAACCAATGATAATAGCTAAGGTAGGGGTCACTATTGTCTCGGGTGGTGCTTTGTAATTCAGCAAGGGTTTGTGAGCTATCGACAAAGGCCTTAGTGCGCTCTTGAGTGCGCTCAGGTGTCATGATGTGTTCGACATTGGCGAAGATTTCAAGGCAGCGATTATAGCCCTCTAGCGCCAATAACAACTGAAATTGTTGTTCACCCGCCACCGACACCTGCTCGATTAACGCCAATCGTTGGTCGATAAGTACGCGCCTTTCCAGCTTACACCAAGAATCTTGATGTAAGTCATGACAAATTTGAGGATTATTCTTACACAATTTGGCCAGGCCTTCGGGTCTATCACAAGCACTTAGGCAAACTAAGGTCAAGATTGGTGTAAACATTACAAAATATGGCTTCAAACCCGCATCCTTTCGGTGTTTTTTACTTGTAAAATTACATATTTAGCAAAAATATGGTGCTGGATTGCTTAGGCTAATTTCATTACACTATCGCCGACCAACAACGAGCTATATCAGCGATTTAACCATCTCTGTACCCTAGCCAAATGCACTATGCATACTAATTAAGTATTGGTCTCTTCTTTTTGTTACTCAAGCCTTTCTGTTAAGAAAGATGAAAAAGTGAGATTAAAGGATCTGTAAATGAGCGCTGATAAACATCTACAAAGCTGGCAAGAACGTTTTGAATTGGCTGAGGCCATGCAACCCCTGTTAGGTAAACTCTATCGTAACCAAGGGGTCGAGGTAGTGGTCTATGGCCGTCCTTTATTAGGTGCTTCTACCATTGACATTATTAAAGCGCATCGTCTAGTTCGCCGCCATGTGGGCGATAAATTGCGTTTACGTGAAAGCTTTCCTTTCCTCGAGGCCTTAAGCAAACTGGATGTGAAGCACTGTAAAGTTGATATTGGCAAACTGGCAGTAAAATATTGGCGTAATCATAGTGATGTGACTGAACTTCAAACCTACATGGCGTCAGAGTTAAACGATGTGATTAGCCAAAGCGGTGACAATGAGCCAAGAGATGTGGTCTTGTATGGTTTTGGTCGTATTGGCCGCTTATTGGCGCGCTTACTGATTGAACGCAGTGGTAGCAGTAACCTACTGCGCCTGCGTGCCATTGTCCTGCGCGGTGGTCGTAAAGGTGATTTAGAGAAGCGTGCAAGTTTGCTCCGTCGTGACTCGGTACATGGTCCATTTAACGGTTCTGTCGAAGTCGATGAAGAAAACAATGCGCTGATTGCCAATGGTACCTATATCCAAGTTATTTATGCCAATGGTCCTAGTGAAGTTGATTACACCAAATACGGCATCGAGCGCGCATTGGTGGTTGATAACACCGGTATTTGGAAAGATGAAGCCGGCCTTGGTCAGCATTTAGCGTGTCCTGGTGTGGAAAAAGCCTTGTTAACGGCTCCTGCTAAGGGCGACATTAAGAACATCGTATTTGGTGTCAATGAACAAGATATTTTAGATAGCGATATGATAGTGTCAGCTGCGAGCTGTACTACCAATGCCATTACCCCGGTGTTGAAAGCTATCAATGATCAATTTGGTATTGAAAATGGTCATGTTGAAACCATTCATTCATATACCAACGATCAAAATCTGATTGATAACTATCACAGTGCTGATCGTCGTGGTCGCAGTGCGCCATTAAACATGGTCATTACTGAGACCGGTGCCGCAAAAGCCGTGGCGAAAGCCTTGCCCGTATTGAAAGGTCGTTTAACGGGTAACGCCATCCGTGTACCGACCCCGAATGTATCGATGGCGATATTAAGTTTGAACTTAGCGAGTGAAGTGTCTAAAGACAGTATCAATGACTATATTCGCCATGTTGCCTTACATTCGAGCTTACAAAATCAAATTGATTACACCGAATCGACTGAGATTGTGTCTAGTGATCTCGTGGGTTCACGATATGCCGGTGTTTTTGATTCGCAAGCGACCATTGCTGAAGAAAAACGTGCCACCTTATATGTTTGGTATGACAATGAATTTGGTTATAGTTGCCAGGTGGTAGGGGTTATGCAGAAGATGTTAGGTCTGCAATATCCATCCTTGCCACTGGGTGATAATTAATTATCTTGATAAAAAAGGCGCGAAAGCGCCTTTTTTGTTGGAATAAACAGCGCCTTGATGGTTTAATAGTCGCTTGATTCGAATTTATAATTTTATTGCCTTTTTGCGATTGACTGGCGAGGGGATTCAGGTAGAATGCGTCTCGTAGTCAAGGGGAAGCTCCTGATTAACAAGTGAATGCGGCATTAGCTCAGTTGGTAGAGCGATACCTTGCCAAGGTATAGGTCATCGGTTCGAACCCGATATGCCGCTCCAATCTTTGATTGGTTCACATTATGGCGCGATGGCAGAATGGCTATGCTGCGGATTGCAAATCCGTCGATCTCGGTTCGACTCCGGGTCGCGCCTCCACACTGTTTTAGATTGAATGCTGATGCGTTGAATCGAAAATGCCCGAGTGGTGGAATCGGTAGACACAAGGGATTTAAAATCCCTCGCTGAATAAGCGTGCCAGTTCAAGTCTGGCCTCGGGTACCATCTTTAGATGACAAAAAAGCCTCAACGAAAGTTGGGGCTTTTTTGTTTGTAAAGATTTCGCGGCATTAAATAAGCGACATGAGCCGCTTATTCAACGTGATAATGAATTAAGGCTGATAGCCCTCATCAATATCGCTAGGCGCCGCTTCGGCAGCTTGACGAGCGAGCAAGTCACAACGCTCGTTTTCAGGATGACCGGCGTGACCTTTAACCCATTGCCAATCGATTTCATGTTGTTGACGCGCGGCATCAAGGCGCAGCCATAAGTCGACATTTTTGACCGGCGCCTTGCTGGCGGTTTTCCAGCCTTTGGCTTTCCACCCGTGGATCCACTGGGTGATCCCTTGGCGCATGTACTGGCTATCACTGGTCAGTACTATGGTACAAGGCTCTTTCAGCGCTTCGAGTGCCACGATGGGAGCCAGCAACTCCATGCGGTTATTGGTGGTTAATTGAAAGCCATGAGACAGTTCTTTGAGGTGTTGGTTAAATTTCATCACCACACCATAACCACCAGGCCCTGGGTTACCGAGGCAAGAACCGTCAGTAAAAATATGAACAAGTTTTCGTTGAGGCATCAGCTTGCTATTATGGGAAATCTTGTTTTCGATTATAACCCTATCCCTTGTAAGAGGCTGCAAGTTATTATGAATATTATCTCCAGCGCCAGTCGCCAAATTATTCTCGATACCGAAACAACGGGTATGAATCAGGGCAGTGGTCCGATTTATAAAGGTCACCGTGTCATCGAGATTGGTGGCGTAGAAATGATCAATCGTAAACTCACGGGGCGCCATTACCATCAATACATCAATCCTCAGCAATTAATTGACGCCGAAGCTATCGGTGTTCACGGCATTACAGATGCTTTTGTGGCAGATAAGCCGACGTTTGCGCAAATTGCGCAAAGTTTTCTAGATTTTGTCGATGGCGCTGAAATTGTTGCCCACAACGCTCCCTTTGATATTAGCTTCTTAGATCATGAATTGGGGATGTTGAACCCGCAAGGTCCGCAACTGGCCGAGATCTGCGGTGTACTTGATTCTTTAGATATCGCTAAGTTTTTACACCCAGGCCAAAAAAATAACCTTGATGCATTATGTAAACGTTATCATATAGATAACAGTCGTCGTGATTTACACGGCGCGTTACTCGATGCTGAAATTCTTGCCGATGTTTATCTGGCGATGACCGGTGGACAAACAAAACTGGAATTATCGAGTGAAGAGGCGGGGCAAGAACGAGGGGATGTGATGCGTTTGGCACAAAACCGTAATGCGCTTAAAGTTATTCGAGCCAATGCCGATGTTATGAGTATTCATGAGTCTCGACTTGACCTAGTGGCCAAATCAGGGAAGTGCCTCTGGAGAGGATAACTTGCATAAATATAGAGTTAGAAGGTGGGCGCTTGCTTCTCTACTGTACTTAGGGTGTTTGCCGTTAAGTGCTACGGACGCGCCAACTGCCAGTGACGCCGACGACAGTGCACCGTTGAGCCTGATAGCGCCCAGTGCTATTGCCGAACTTAAGCACAGGTTTCGTATTGATTATATGGTCGAGAGCATCACCATATTGATAAAGCGTCAATATGAGACGAGTCCAGTGGTATTAATTTTACCCGATGGCACAAAGTGGTATTCCAATCGGCACCCAGAGACAGTGCAGTGGGTTGATGGTATCGCCAGCGATATCATCACTATCCATAACCCTATGCCGGGTCCCTGGCAAATCCTTGGACAATTGGCCCCAGGCTCCACTATCGAAAAATTATCTGAGCTCTCAGTAGAAATCGACCCCTTACCCGCCCCCATATATCAAGGTGAGCGCATTAAAGTCAGCGCCAGACTGTTGTCGGGCGAGAAGTTAATGTCGATGCCTGGGATGGATTATTTGATCGACTGGCAAGGCAAACTGATCAGTAATCAGCGACCTGGCGATGAAAATTTTGCCGTAGGCAGCTACAAAGCCGGTCGCTATTTCGATAACGGCGAAATGCTCGATGAGCGTCCTGATGATGGTATTTTTACCGGTAATCTCAATCTAAATCGTCCGTGGGGCCATTATACCTTTCAAGTATTAGCCAAGAATCGGGTGTTTGAGCGCGAATTCAATATTCCAATTGAGTTGCTACCTCAACCAATTAAAGTGAGTATTATTGAACCCTTGGATCTCATTCAAGGCCCATGGCGGGTCAATATCGAGGTTGATGATCAGCATGTTCGGGCCCCTGATTCTCATGTCGAGCTCACCGTCGTTGGCCCAACGGATCAATGGCCATTGCCGTTAGTCGTGCTTGTGCCCGGCACTAACATTATTGATTTACCGCCACTCGCCGACGCTGGCGGTTATCGGATTGAAGGCTCCATAGCATCAACAACCGTTGCTGGTCGTGAGATAGTGCTATCGTTAGACGACTTATTTTTTAATATTCCACTGCCTCCGCCGGTTGAACCAAGCCCTGCTGAACTGGCTAAGCAAGCGGCAGAAGTCGCGGATGCGCAAACCATCGCTGCCCGTAGTGATGCCCAGTTTTGGATTATCACCATTAATGTGACCTTGTTACTCCTTGGGTTAGTCGGGCTGTTAATCTGGCGAAAACGGCAAACGATGGCGCAAGCGATGGCATTAGCTGAAAGTCGTATGTTGGCTCAACAACAAGTTAAACCTAATACTAAACCCGCGACGGTGGATCTTAACGCCGAAGGCGCCTCGAGCTAATTGAATGACACTGGGTTGTATAAAAAATAGCTAAGCAGTTATTTTGATGATAAAAAAGTGTTGACCAGCACCATGGTTGTTAATAATATAGCCGCCATTGGAGCGGTAGTTCAGTTGGTTAGAATACCGGCCTGTCACGCCGGGGGTCGCGGGTTCGAGTCCCGTCCGCTCCGCCAATATTTAAAAAGCCCAAACGATATTCGTTTGGGCTTTTTGCTATGTGCGCCCAAACCTTGTCGCTTTCACGCTCATTTGATCCAACCCTGATCTGCGCAGCTAAACGTGCAGCAGTGAGGTGCATTAGCCGCTTAATATGCAACAAGGCCATACATCAATGTATGGCCTTTTTTGTACCAACTCACTTACGGGCAATACTAGCTCACGCTTTTATTTGCCGTGATGTCACTCTCCGTGGGCTCGGCGCTTAGGCCTAGCACTCGACTGGTGACCGTACCTGATGTCATTGCACCACTGACATTGATAGCGGTGCGGCCCATATCTATCAAGGGTTCAATCGAAATCAACAAGCCTGCGAGTGCAACCGGCATGCCTAATGTCGAAAGGACAATAATCGCGGCGAATGTGGCGCCGCCGCCAACCCCTGCAATCCCAAATGAACTGACCGTTACGACTAACACCAAGGTGGCGATAAACGATGGATCTAAGGGGTTAATACCTACGGAAGGGGCAATCATCACCGCTAGCATGGCTGGGTATAAACCGGCGCAACCATTTTGGCCCATAGTGGCACCAAATGATGCGGAAAAATTGGCCACCCCGGGATGATTTTTGAGCTTAGTGATCTGGGTTTCAATATTCAGTGGAATGGTGCCAGCAGATGATCGTGAAGTGAAAGCAAACATCAAGGCTGGCGCCGTCTTCACCAGATAATCCCAAGGCTTGACGCCGACTAGAGCAACCAAGAGTAAATGCATCGCTAAAATCACCAACAAACCCACGTAAGAGGCGATGACAAAGTTTAATAAGGTATGGATGGCGGCGAGATCTGAGCTGGCCAGCACTTTGGCCATTAACGCCAACACACCATAAGGTGTTAACGCCAGAACTTTACGGACTAAGATGGTGATCAGTCCTTGGGCGACTTCCATAAAATGGGTAAAACTATTGCCAAGCTCAGGTTTTTTCTGGGTTAGGGTTACCGCTGACAAGCCAATGAAAATAGAAAAAATAACCACGGCAATGGTGGATGTCGGACGGCTGCCGGCGAGATCTGCAAAGGGATTGGCCGGGAAAAAGCTAATGATCATGTCGGCAATCGACAGGGTAGAGACTGAAGCCAGACGGTCTTCGAGGGCGTTGCCTCGAGCCAATTCTTGCGTGCCTTGTACAATATCATCAGCACTGAGATTAAACAGGCTGGCAATGGCAATGCCGATGAGCGCTGACACCGCGGTGGTACCTAACAAGATCCCAATACTCAATCCCGATATTTTGCCTAGAGACGAGGCGTTTTGTACTTTTAAGATAGCGCCAATAATCGACACTAATATTAAGGGCATAATGATCATCTTCAGCAAGCTAACATAGCCTGCAGCAATGATATTTATGTACTCAATGGCTTGCGAGGCAACGTCTGGACTGACAAGTGCCTGCATCGAGGCACCATAGACGACACCAAAGAGTAAGCCTACGAAAACAGATTTTGATAAGGAGTCACTGCGGCGGTGATACCATGCCAATAACGCAAGCAGTGCTAAAAAGAGCACTAAGCTGAAGATGAGAGTCATAAAACGTTCCTTCAAAAACAGACCAGCCCAACTATAGTTTTTTTGTGTCAACAGGGCTGGTTTTATCAGTAATTAACCGCATCATAACACGGGTTTTGCAACGGGGTGGAAGCTAGATTACACGCGTCACAATCGGTTGATGATATTTAAGGTTTGTATTCATCTTGCTAGATGTGATGGCCATTATAAATTACCAAAGCTGCTAAGGCTTATAGCTAAAGGTTATATAATATGATCAAAGCGGCCGTTGTTGATATTTTGTTGTTGGATTGTCAGCTGAGTAATTGTTGGGCGTGATTGTTACTCTTGTTTGCCAGAGGTGCTTAACGATAATGTGTATTTTATTTTAAACAAAAACAAGAGTTTAAACTGTTATTCGTGAGAGGGGGACGAGCGCGAGAAAGCGTTATTCTAGCCGCTAGCGATTATTTGATGCCACCTTGTTGCGCCAAGGTTGCAATGGCGCTTCGTTCATCGAATCAACCGAGGCGTGCGATCGCATGGTTTTTGACCAGACTGCCCGCCGGCAATAACTGAGCTGGCAAGTAAAGAGGGCATTGTCAGCTCATCATGGCTTAATACTTGTCGCTATAGCGGGTTCGCGCCAGTCACGCCTTTGTCTTGTTCGCAATGTTTTACCCAAGACAGCGCTATGATAACCACCATCACCATGGCTGCACATAGTAGGCCAATACTTAACTGACCGTGCATTGGCACCAGTGACATGATCAATGCCGCCATGCCGGCACCAAAGTTCTGTAAGCCGCCAAGTAAGGCACCGGCAATCCCAGCTTGACGAGGAAATGGCTCTAACGCCGCCGTTGTTAAGGTCGGGAATAAAACCCCAGCACCGCAGAAAAACAGAGTCGAGCCCACTAACAAGCTCCAACCAATGACCCAACCGGATAAGCCGGGGATCAATAAAAATAACGCGCCAGCACCTAAGAGGGCGATGCCACGATTAGTGAGCTTTCGCATAGATTGGGTTTTTGAAGCCATCAAGGCACCAATGAGGTAGCCGGGGATTGGCGCGACAAAATACACGCTGACCCAAAATGGCGTCATCTGTAGCGATTGGCCATATAACACGCCTGCAATAGCTTCAAAGGCGGCTATCCCAGCAAATGTGGCTACCAGAGACAGGACATAACCGCAAAAGGCCTTACTCCTCAGGACAATGGCATATGAGGCCAACACAGGACGTCGTTCACGCCTTGCTAATGGTAATGAGTCTTTGAACGCCAACAGTATGACTAACCAGACACAAGTACCAAATCCTGCTAGGAAGTAATAGACCCCATGCCAGCCAAAATGTGCACTCGTAACCGAACCGATAAAGGGAGCCACTAACGGCAGAAACACGACCGCCATGGATACATAACTATTGAATTGCTGTAAGGGTTTGCCAAAGTAATGATCTCTAGGAATGCTACGGCTTAACGCACCTGCTGCCGCGGTTCCCATGCCTTGCAAGGTGCTAGCAACAATTAACTGGGCAAATTGATTACTGTTAGCGGCGATAATCGCCCCGAGAATAAACAGCGCAATACCAAACAATAATGGCACTTTACGGCCGATGCGATCGGAGATTGGGCCGTAAATAAATTGGCATAAGCCATAGGCTAGAAGGTAGCTCGCCATGATCGCCTGCAGGCCAGAAGCGCCAATGTGTAAGCTATCACCTATGACTGGCAGCGCCGGTACAAAGATAGTCTGGGCCATTTGACCACAGGCAATCATTAACACCAGAACCATCAAAAGTTGCCCCATAAATGCGGGTGAGGTTGATGACTGAGGTGAGGGCATAACGGCTCCGAATAAGGGGAATGAATACAATACAGGGCGCGCATTTTACCCCCCAAAAAATGAAGTGCAAGGGCTTAACTTCATCTTGTCTAAGTATTTTTTTTACTAGTCTTGTTGGGTTTTTAAGGCTAGATCTGAGCGTAAATCTATCCTGACAAATCGTAATGTGTTGGTGATAAATGTTACTGCGGCGAGGCGCTAGGTGTCCTGGGTGTGACAAGGCTGTTGCTATTGCTGCGGGCGAGGTGTTTGGGGCGGCAGAGCTTGTCGTTACTGATCATAACAAGTACACTCTGGCCAATTTTTCTTGCCCCGAATGACTATGTCTAGCCCCTTGCAACCCCATGCGGTACATCGACTGCATCAATACCGTTTATCTTTAGCAACTAAAGCATTTGCTGCGAGAGGTCATAAGTTGATCCGTTGCCCGCTATGTTTGTTATCTCAAACATTGTGTACTTGCAGCCAACGTAAACAGCTCAAGACGCAATCGGCCTTCTTATTACTTATGTATGATGGTGAGGTATTAAAGCCCACTAACTCAGGGCGGCTGATTGCTGATCTTATACCGCAAACCCATGCTTTTTTATGGTCAAGAACCGATGTCGATGCTGAGATGTTGGCAATACTCGCCGATCCACAATATCAACCTTTTGTGGTGTTTCCTGGCAGCTATGCCGACGCGGGCCAAACGATAGTTAACCAAATTGACATGCAATCGCTGGCGGGCAAGCGACCGCTGTTTATTATGTTGGATGGCAGTTGGCGAGAAGCGGTAAAAATGTTTCGTAAAAGTCCTTATTTACAGGGCTTACCTATGCTGTCATTTGATGCCACTCAACTGGCGCGATACGCATTGCGTAAAGGCCAGCATGATTTTCAATTTGGCACGGCCGAAGTGGCAGTTATGGCATTAGACGCGATGGCTGAACACCTAAATTCACAGGCACTCAATGCGTGGTTTGAATTATTTGTTGAAGCATCATTGCTGGGACGAAACCGCCGCCCGAAAGATAGCCTTATTCCCATTGCGAAATATATTGAACACTTTAATGATTGCTATCAAGCGACGTTGAGCTGATCCTTGAAACGCTATTGTTGAAACTTGTTTAATTGTACCGCGAACTTGCACTGGCGTGTTGAGCTAGGGTTGTGGAAATGTTGGGCTGGCGATTGGGGGGTAGTGATCCATTTCACAGTAAGGCTGGGATATTTGATGTAAACTAACTGATTACTTACGACAAGCTATCAACAAGCTTGTTGATAACGAGAGGAGTTGTTTTTGTCTGACAAAAGCCTTGAAGAGATCATGTCACCGGATGGTGAAGTCAATCCCATCGATACCGATTACCGTGTGGGCCAAGATAATATTGCGTTAAGTATTGGTCCATTTGGTCTCGATTTTCATAATCGTGTATTTATTATCTCCACCTTACTCAGTTTAGTGGTTGTCATCATCACATTGATGTTTCAACAAACGGTTGAACCCGCATTTACCGCAATTAAACAATGGATTACCTCATCGTTAGATTGGTTTTTCCTGTCGACGGCTAACATCATTTTACTCGTGTGCCTCAGCTTAGTCTTGTCTCCTTTGGGGCGGGTCCGTATTGGTGGCACCCAAGCCACGCCGGATTATGGCTATATTCCCTGGTTTAGTATGCTATTTGCCGCTGGAATGGGCATTGGCTTGATGTTCTTTGGTGTGGCTGAACCCATCAGTCATTACAGTGCCGCGGTCGGTGGACCCATTATCGATCACGGCTTACGTGTCGATATGGCGCCTATGCTGGGCGCGCTCAATGATCCTAGCAGTGCTCAAGATATTGCGATGGCATCAACCATATTGCACTGGGGTTTACATCCTTGGGCGATTTATTCAATGCTGGGCCTAAGCCTTGCTATTTTCAGTTTTAACAAAGGCTTGCCTCTCACTGTTCGTTCAATTTTCTACCCGTTATTAGGGGAGCGGATCTGGGGCTGGCCTGGTCACATCATTGATATTCTTGCGGTTGTTGCCACCTTATTTGGCTTAGCTACCTCGTTAGGTTTTGGTGCATCACAAGCGGCGGCAGGCTTAAATTATTTGTTCGGTGTCCCCCTCGGTACCGAGACACAAATCATCTTAGTCTTCTTTATCACCGCGATGGCTTTGATATCGGTATGGGCGGGGTTAAACGCCGGGGTCAAACGATTATCCGAAATCAACATGGGCCTAGCCGCCTTATTGCTGCTATTTGTGGTGTTTGTGGGTCCTACGTTGGCCATTATCACTGGCTTTGCTGATAATTTGCTGTCTTATTTAAGGTATCTCCCTGAGTTATCAATGCCTTTTAACCGTGAAGATAGCGGTTTTACTGAAGCATGGACTGCCTTCTATTGGGCGTGGTGGATTTCATGGTCGCCGTTTGTTGCCATGTTTATTGCACGAGTGTCTCGTGGCCGGAGCGTACGTGAGTTTGTGACATGTGTGTTGCTTATCCCATCCACAGCGTGTGTGCTGTGGATGACAGTGTTTGGCAATACCGCGATAGATATGGTCGTTAATCAAGGTTATCAAGCGCTCATTGATGCTGAGTTACCATTGAAGCTATTCACCTTATTGCATGCCATGCCGTTATCCAGTATTACCTCATTTATTGGTATCGTATTAGTGGTCATTTTCTTTGTGACCTCCGCAGATTCGGGCTCATTAGTGATAGACACTATCGCTGCTGGTGGAAAAACTGATGCGCCTCGGGCACAACGAGTCTATTGGTGTAGCTTCCAAGGAATCGTTGCTATCGTATTGATTTTAGGTGGTGGTCTCACGGGATTACAAGCGATGACCGTGTCGGCAGGCTTACCTTTTGCCCTGATCTTATTGGTGGCTTGTGTGTCACTGATCAAAGGCTTGCTGTCTGAACCGCGACCTAAACATAAGGACATGGCGTGAGTATTGAGATTAGCGAGGTTATGGACTTCATTCGGCAATATCCGCCTTTTGAGTCCTTACCTGCAGAAGTGATTGCCGATATCTCACACCATATTGAGGTGCAATATGTGCGTCAGGGCGCGCAAATATTGGCGCTTGATGACGACATTCATCACTTATACATGGTGCGTTCTGGCGTTGTCGAAATACATCGCGCCAGTGGTCAATTACAACATCGGCTTGCCGCAGGCGAATTATTCGGTCAGATGGGCTTATTACTCAACAATAAGGTAAGGCTACCGGCTAGGGCGCAAGAAGATTGCCTGCTTTATTGTATCAGTGAAACCATGTTTCATTTCTTGATCAAACACTATGTTGATTTTGCTAACTTTGTAGAGATCGAGAGTCGAGTGCGATTGCAGCAGGCCGTTTCGACGCTGGAGGATAATACCTTTACCGGAGTGAAGGTCAGCAGTCTAATCTCACGTGAGCTGGTCACCTTAGCAAAATCTTGTACTATCGCCTGCGCTGCTCAAATTATGGCGACTGAGGATGTATCTTGCTTATTGATCACCGATCCTGACAAACCGATCAGTGGCTTTGATGATGAAGATCAAGTGGTGGGGATGATCACTGATAAAGATTTTCGTACTAAGGTGGTGGCCGCAGGGCTCGATATCGAACGACCGGTCGAAGACATCATGACCACGGGGATCATTCAAGTCGACAGTAATGCTTACGTATTTGAAGCCATGTTAATCATGCTCAAGAACAAGTTGCACCATATTCCAATTGTTAAAGGTAAACGTAGTATTGGGGTCATTGCGATGTCAGATTTACTGCGTTACGAATCTCATTCGAGTTTATTATTGGTACGTGCCATTTGGCAGCAAACCACTGTTCAAGATGTTGCTGCGTTACGCTCGCAAATTTTAGATTGCTTCACCCGCTTGGTTGAGCAAGATGCTAATTCCCACATGATAGGTAGTGCGATGGCGGTGATTGGCCGCAATATGATCCAAAAACTTATCGAATTGTTCGAGCAATCTCAAGGGCCTGCGCCATTACCTTTTGCGTTTATGATTTTAGGCTCTATGGCGCGTGACGAGCAATTACCAGTAACAGATCAAGATCATGCCATCATTTTAGATGACGCTGTCACTGAGTCAGACATGGGCTATTATAGGGCACTGGCGGTGTTTGTTAGTGATGGCTTAGCCGCAGCCGGTATTGCATATTGTCAAGGCGGGATCATGGCCACTAATCCACAATGGCAAATGACATTAGCGCAGTGGGAGCAATGTTTTGGTCAGTGGATTGATAATCCCAATCATCGTTCACTCCTCGATGCTAATATTTTCTTTGATTTAGACTGTGTCTATGGCCGTCAAGATTGGGTCGAGCAATTAACCAGTGTTATTAATCGCCGCGCGAAACGAAATAACCGATTTTTAGCCGCGATGGCGCATAATGCCTTAAATCGCACGCCACCTTTGGGATTTTTCAAAGGGTTTGTGATGGAGCAAGATGGTCGTCAACGTAATGTTATCAACCTAAAGCGGCGGGGAACGGCACCTTTGGCAGACCTGATCCGAGTACATGCCTTGGCGGTAGGATCCCGCGCGCAGAACTCTTTTGACCGCTTAGATGACATTATCAGTGCGGGTATTTTACCCAAGGGGCGGGGTGAAGACTTACGGGCTGCCATGGAGTGCATCTCGTTAGTGAGGATCCGCCAGCAAGCGTTAGCCATCAAAGCCAATGAACAACCCAATAACGATGTCTTACCCGATAATTTATCCGACTTTGAACGTCGAACCTTAAGAGACGCTTTCCAAGTATTATCCCATGCGCAAAAATTTCTTAAGTTTCGCTATCAGCCGAATCGGAGTGCATAACCGCGATGACCAGCACCATTAATGCGTGGTCGCAATACTATCAGGCTCGTCATCAACGGGCACAAAACCCCGTCATAAAAGCTTTTTTTGGCCACGGTTGTGTGGCGCCTCTGACACCGCTATCCGAGGTTGAATTTGTGGCCATGGATTTTGAAACTACCGGCCTTGATCCTGCCATTGACGATATTATCAGTATCGGGATAGTTCCATTTTCATTAGGTACAATCCCACTATCGACGAGCCAACATTGGCTATTAAAGCCTCAAGCGGTGTTAGATGAAGGCTCGGTTATCATCCACGGTATTACCCATAGCCATATTGATAATGCCCCTGATCTACAGGAAGTCTATTCACAATTACTCAAGGCCATTCGCGGCAAAATTGTGGTGGTGCATTACCGCCCGATTGAACGGGAATTTTTGGATAATGCCCTAAAAACACGGTTGGGGGAGGGAGTACGCTTTCCTCTGATCGATACCATGGAAATAGAACACCGAGTTCATGGACGATCAAAACCATGGTGGCAGTTTTGGCCAGTGAGCACCCCATCGCTGCGATTAATCGATAGTCGTGAACGTTATCATCTGCCTCGATATCAGCAGCATCATGCATTAACTGATGCGTTGGCCACCGCTGAGTTATTTCAAGCTCAAATCGCGTGGCATTATCAAACCACGACCCCGCTTAATACCCTCTGGTGTTAACAGCCTTTATCGAAGATTAAGGTATCAAACTTGGCACTGGCTTGGGCGGTGGCTTTAGTTTGCGCATAAATTAACATGCAAGTTTGCCACCAAGCGTTATCTTTCATTTCATTGGGAAATATCACGATGTGGGCGGTATCGTCAACGCCTGAAATTGCTAAGGTCATATTATCTGCCAATGGCACAAAACATACTTGATTGGCGCGGGTAAGATCGTCGCAACTTGGATTGGCACTCCGATAGTCATTAAAGCCACCAGCAGGAATGCCCATGGCGTCTAACATTGTGTTTGGGGTTGGGTCACCTCGATAAAATGCCATCTGACGCCCATCAAGACTCAGTGCACCCGTGCCATCAGGGAGGTTTGCTATGTTTGCCTCTTCGGTTAACAGGGCATAGGTTGATACAAACACTTGTTGATATTCTAATAAAATCTCTTGGCGACTTTTATGCCATACCAACAAGTAAAACAGCGCTGAAAATAGGATCATTACTGCAAGTAATGGGACGATTAAGCGTGCGATTTGGTGTTGCCTTGCGAGCTCCATAATGACCCCTTGATAAGAATACTGGCTTGAAAGCATAGGCAATCTTTTGGTTGTCTAGCAAATTTTATCACAAGATAATCCATGGTGTTGGCATGTTGGCATGTTGGCATGTTGGCATGTTGGAATAAATTCAGGTCACAATGACGGTCATTTAATAAAGGATGATTGATTAATATAGGCTAAAGGATCATAATTTTGCTTTTAATGGTGTAACCATACAAAAGGTGATTATGGAATGGCAATATTTGGGTGCAGCACCTAAAGCAGGCAGAAAATTATTATTGATCCAAGAGGATGAAATCCCGTTAGTGATGCCATTATTGTATCGCTACATGACCAAGGAGTATTTACGCCGTAAACCTGATTGGTTCCAGTGCCGTCTAGCGCCAGAGCAATCCTTAAGTCAGCAAGCGCTATTTATTGAACTGAATCAACATATGCGTCTATTGCTTGAGCACAGACGTCAACGAAATGCAGAACAATTGCAACAGGCATTGATTTTGACTAATCAAGGGATTAATCAGTTTTTCAGTGATCTTGGCTGGCGGATGGTGCGTAGGGAATTTTCCCAGATAAAAAAACGTCAGAAAAAAGGCCATATTGAGGTCAGTAAGGACATTATCGAACGGCTTAGATTGTATATGGCCCAGCATCAATTCGATAGTTTTGATGATGCCATTGATAACCTATTGTGTATTGAATTAGAAGAAAATTTCTCAGAATAGATGGCAGATACACATGGCAGGTTTATACTGTGTTAATTGATTGTAATTAATCAATGCTCATTAATTGTTCATGACTACAAGGAGTTAACTATGCCAACAGAAGCATTCAAGGATGACAAACATCAGGGGCAATTGTCTGTTCTTTGTCGAGTCGAGCCCGGTTGCCTAGGTCCCAATGGTTTAGATCACATTGAAGAGTTTTGCTTACTGGCCAATCGCGCGATCCCGCAGATGAGTTCTGGTTTTGCTTTGTGGCAGTTTACCCCACGTTACGACAAATCCTTGCCTGAATTGCAATACTTACTCAATGATAAGGTCCTGACTCAAGTTCAGGCCGAGCGATATTTAGAGTTAAATCATTACGAACTCGATGAATTCGAAGAAAAATTACATGAACGTTTATCAAAATTAATCAATCAGTATTTAGCTAGGCAGTAATAACTTGGCGTTAAGGCTAATTTAGTTCATGCTAATCTCTTTGGCTGAAGTAAGGTCATTATGAACATGGCAACTCGTCACCTGCTAATTACTGGTGCCAATCGGGGAATAGGCCTAGGGTTAGTTCGCCTATATTTACGTGCCGGTTGGCAGGTAACTGCCGCATGTCGCTCACCTGAGCGGGCTCAGCAGTTACTCGAATTGACCCAAGATTATCCGTTGGAGATAGTTGAACTGGATGTTCAGTGTCATCAAGCAATTATCCAACTCGCCAACGATATCCAAACCCCCATTCATTTACTGATTAATAATGCCGGATACTATGGGCCCAAGTCGGCCGCTTTCGGTGATACGGATGCTGAACAATGGATGCAAGTGTTTGGCGTGAATGTCATTGCGGTGCAAAAAATGGCAGAAGCTTTCTTGGAGCATTTACAAGCGGCTAACGGCGCGATTATTGCGAATATCTCTTCAAAAATGGGGAGCATGACAGACAATCAAGGGGGAGGAAGCTATTTATATCGCTCATCTAAGGCGGCACTTAATGCGGTCGTTAAAAGCCAATCAATAGATTTAGCCCCTGCCAAGATAGCTTCTTTGGCGATTCATCCCGGCTGGGTGCAAACTGAGATGGGGGGGCCTAATGCATTGATTACCGTCGAGCAAAGCAGTGCTGGGATAAAGCAATTACTCGATGGCTATCATGAGCAAATGAATGGCGGCTTCTTTGATTATCAAGGCGCGGCCATTGCTTGGTGAACCGTCAATTGTCACCAATGCACAGGGGCATCAATACTGCCCCTTGTTAGTCACTGACGCCAGCAGGGTATTAGTCTTTATCAATCTTTTTCAATACATCATTTAACAGTTGATGAGTCATATTGACGTCACGTTGATCTAGGCTAGTTAAATGTTCGAGCCACCAGCGATGTAACTTATCCTGTGTCGTCACGTTGAGCTTATCTAACAGTAACTCCCCCTTATTCTTCAAGGCTTGAATACTGCCCTGGCTTGCGGGGGACGATTGTAGGCCAATGGTGCGACTCACCTGACTCAATGCATAACTATACACCATAACGGCTTGCGCCAGATTTAACGAGGGATAGTCGTTGGCTAGGGGCACGTAGGAGTAACGATCACATATTTGGAGCTCTTGGTTGGTTAACCCTGAGGACTCACGGCCGAATACTAAGGCGACATCCATTGCGCTGCTATGTTGCAGTTCCTCAGCTAATTGCTCAGGCGTCACATAAGTTCGGCTTTGACCACGCTCACGAGCGGTGGTGGCTACCATTAAGTCAAATTGCGGTCTCAATGCTGCTAATGTGGGGGCGGTTTCAATGCGGGTTAAGATGTCCGTCGCTCCGTGAGCAAGCCATTGTGCTTCCGGGGCTAAATGCTGTTCAGAGTTGACAATGACTAGCCGAGTAAATCCCATGGTTTTGATGGCGCGGGCGGCGGCTCCTATATTGGTCGCTCTAGCTGGCTCTACTAAGACAATTGTAAGGTTCATCGAGTCACTTCCGAAAAATTGGTTATTGTAAGCGATGTAACAGCAAGGCATAAGTGCTTTAACACCCTTGATGACCTATTTTGAATAATTAAAAACTTTATGCGGTGTATCAAATTGATACACAAGTATCACAATGTTAGAGTGTGATCGATCGCAGTAACATGATAGCCCTAAAGATGGTGGCAGTTTTTAGCTGAGATTAAACTTGCTTAAGTTTATGAGTTTTCGATAATTATTCATTGAACCTCGGCAGTAGTTTGCTTACATTAGCCGTGTTTCAAATTGTTAACATAACTAGCGGTAATCGGAGCACTTCTTGTCAAATAAAAAAATAATAATAACGCCAGTGGTATTTGTGGCAATGATCGCCGTATGGTACGTACTGGTTTTCAATTGGCCATTGTGGGAGTTTGTCGCCGCTGGCTTAAACAAACAAGGCGACTTTAGCCGAGTATTTGCCCTCACAATGCCGGTTTTTTTGTGGGCGGCACTCAGTTTTATTTTTAGTTTGATAAGTCCTGCGAAGCTGATTAAACCTCTATTTATCCCGCTTACTTTGTTGTCGTCAATTGTCTTTTTTGCTGGATGGAAATATGGTGTGGTATTTGATTACAGCATGATGGAGAACGTTTTCCAAACCCATCCTGCTGAAGCTTCAATGTACTTAAATTTTTCTGCGGTTTCAGCTTTTGCATTGAGCGGCGTGTTGCCAGCGTTAATTATTTGGAAACTACCAATAACCGCGCTGCCAATGGCCAAGGCAATCAAGCAGCGAGCGCTGTTTATGGTGGCGATGTTAGTGATTATTGGAGCGATAGTGGCGCTATTTATGCAAAATTATTTAGCGTTTGGCCGAAATAATGACGAAATTAAACGTATGGTGGTTCCAACTTATTTTATCGGGTCGTTAGTAAAGTATATCAATCGAACCTATGTTGAGACTCCGCTGCCTTACCAGCAATTGGGCCTAGATGCTCAGGTGACACTAAAAAAAGCCAAACCCAATTTAATGGTATTAGTGGTTGGAGAGACTGCCCGAGCCCAAAATTATGCCTATTATGGGTACGGTAAAAATACCAACCCTTACACTGAAAAATATCCTTTACAGGTTTTCGCCGATGTCAGCTCTTGTGGCACTGCGACAGCCGTCTCGTTGCCTTGTATGTTTTCTCGGTTTAATCGGGAACAATATGATCCGCGTCATGCCAAGGCGCAAGATAATCTAATCGATGTTTTACATCATGCAGGCATTGATGTGTTATGGCTCGATAATGATGGAGGCTGTAAGGGCGTGTGTGCCCGTGTGAAAACCATCAATATTGCCTTAGATAGCGAGCCCACACTTTGTAATGGCAGTCGTTGCTTAGATCAAGTGTTGGTCGACCAACTCCAGAGGTCATTGCTCGAGTTAACAGATGACAATACCTTAATTGTGTTACACATCATGGGCAGCCATGGACCCACTTATTACCAACGTTATCCCGAATCGATGCGACGTTTTAGTCCTGATTGTCAGCGGAGTGATATTCAAAATTGCTCTAAAGAAGCCTTAGTTAATACCTATGATAATAGCTTGGTCTATACCGACTATGTATTGAGTGAAGTCATCGCTAAACTTGAAACCGTGACGGATTTTGACACTGCCATGCTGTATATTTCAGATCACGGAGAATCCTTGGGAGAAATGGGTCTCTACTTGCATGGTACACCTTATTCGATGGCACCGAAGGAACAAACACATATTCCGATGCTCACTTGGTTTTCACCGGATTATTTAGCGCAGAATCATTTGTCATTGGCCTGTATTGAACAGCAAGCAGCACAGGGACATTATTCTCAAGACAATCTGTTTGATACGGTGTTAGGACTTTTAAATGTTAATACTCAAGAATATCGCCCAGATCAAGATATACTAAAGTTATGCCGCAAGGATTGAGTGCAATGACATCAACAACATTATAAGTAGTAGAGTTCATGGATAAGATAATAACTGCTAAAACAGATGCGACAGGTGTTGACCCTTCGACCAAATTATTACGTCTTGCTATTCCGCAAATGACTCGTTATGGCATTGCGGTGACACCGGACAATTACGCGGTATGGTATGAATATTTTAAAGGTGAAAACCGCAGTTTAGTGACGGCTGTAAATCATTACATCAACAATGAAATTCGTTTCACTGATAAAATTAATCAAGATTTATATCATCAATTTGTTGAGGCTAAACCGACGGTTGATTTAGTCAAATCTCATCTGGACACGGAACGGATTATCAGCAATCTGTTAGATACGATTGCCAGTATGAGTACTGATAGTTGCGAATTCTCTGGTGTGTTAACTACCTACAGTCATCGATTAAATACGTCGCCGACCATAGATTCATTAGGGCAATTAGTGACGGAGTTAAAAGCTCATGTGGATGAGATGATCACGTCAAACTCTAGCTTGGAGCAAAGTCTGGGGGCGATGCAAACTGAGCTTTCTTGCTTAAAATCTGAAATGAGCACACTTGAGCAAGCCAGTTTAACCGATGCCCTAACGTCACTGAAAAATCGACGGGCGTTTGACATGACGATATCCGCGCAAGTGGATTTCGTTAAGCAGGGCGGAGAACCATTTTGTTTGTTGATGATTGATATTGATCACTTCAAAAAAATTAATGATATTCATGGACATCAAGTGGGCGACAAGGTCTTGGCTTATGTTGCCAAAATGCTGACGAATGCAGTGAGAGGAGAAGACTTTGTCGGCCGATTTGGCGGTGAGGAGTTTGTGATTATTTTACCAAAGACAGATTATACCTCGGCATTAGTGGTGGCTGAAAACTTACGCAGTCGCATTAGTCACAAACAGCTAAGTATTGGGAAAGCCAAAGAGTCTATTGGTAAAGTGACCGTGTCTATTGGTGTGGCCACCGCAAACATTGCTGACGATAACGACAGCTGTATTGCTCGAGCGGATGCTGCCTTATATTCGGCCAAAGCCGCAGGGAGAAATTCCGTGGTGGGTGAGCAACGCCAGTGATCGAGCAATAACACGCTTACGACAGCCTACTGCGATGGGCTACTGAGTCATGATAAACGCCGCACGTTCAATGTAAACGACGGCGTTGTTTAGTTAATTGTCGATGGGATTCAATTTTTTATGCATAAAAATCAGTCGTTCTTCTAAATCAAAGGTGACACTAAAGCCCAAGGTCTTAGCTAAATTTGCCATGTTGCGATTTTCAATCATGGTATAGCCGCTCATGCTTTGGGTGCCTTTTTGGGTAAAGTACTCCATCAGCTTTTCCAGCAACATCCGACCTAGACCCAGTCCTTGATAGTCACTTCTGACGGCCATTGCAAATTCGGCATCGACATTGTCAGGATCGATTGAAGCTCTTACCGCACCTAAGGTTATTTCTTCATGGTTGGCGTCAGTATCAATTGCAATAAAGGCCATTTCTCGGGCGTAATCAATTTGAGTTAACACCGCCATTTCTTCATGCGTCATTGCCGCCCGCACTCCAAAATAACGTTTATACCTATCTTCAGCTGACAGTGAATTGTCAAATACCATATGTTTGGGCTCATCTTCAGGTAAAATCGGGCGCAACATGACCTCGCGGCCGTTTTTTAGGGTTTGCCATTGTTCGAGCTCTTTGGGGTAGGGTTGAATGGCTAAGGGATCTTGCGGGGTGTCTTCTTTAGGGTATAAGTGAATGATGACATCAAGCGCTGTAATTTTGGTGCCCGCGGCAAGTACGGGATTGATATCCAGTGCAGCGATTTCAGGGCAGTCAATAATAAGTTGCGAGATCTGAGTTAACAGAATACATAAGGCCGTCATGTCGAGCCCTAAGGGGAGGTGCCTGTCCCGTAATTTATTGGTTTTTAATGCTTGAATAATCATATAGCGGGCTAACGTCATATTCAGTGGTGGCAAGGCGACTGCGGCATCCCGAGTGGGTGACCATTCCGACCCCCCTTCACCGAGACAAATGGCCGGTCCAAACACCGGGTCGGTAATCACCGCCAGCCGTAATTCTTGCGCACCAGCGGTCAGTGCCATTTTTTGCACTAATAGCCCTTCAATTTCAGCATTAGGATCCATCGCATGCACTCTGGCTTGCATTGCTTGCGCTGCCTGACGAACTTCGGCTTTGGAGCTGAGATTTAACATCACGCCTTGTACGTCAGACTTATACATGATTTGCGGAGATTGCACCTTTAGTGCGACAGGAAAACCTATATCAGTGGCCAGGCGACAAGCTTGCTCAACGGATGCCGCTGGCAGGGTGGTGATGGTATTGAGACCATAGGCGGCAAGAATACCACTGGCATCATGAGTTTCTAGCACTAACTGACCTTGCGCTTGGGCCTGACTAATGATTTGTTTAGCTTTAATGCTATCGGTCGGGATGTGATCTGGGATTGAAGGAGGCACTTCTTGTAATAATTTTTGATTGCGACGTAATTCCACTAAATGCATTAACGAACCGACAGCGGCTTCAGGGGTGCGGTAACTGGGGATGCCTGCTTGGCTAAAAATCTTTCGCGCATGATAGGCGGCATCCTCACCTGACCAGTTGGTCAGTACACTGATTTTATGCCGATTAGGATGACTCTTGAGTAAGGTGACTATCCCATTAGCAATATTGGCGCTATCACCCAGGGCTGAGGGGGAGTGCAGCACTAATATGGCATCGGCAATATGTAAGTCCATGGCGACCTCGAGTGCCTTGACGTAGCGCTTGGCATCGGCATCACCGCCAATATCTATTGGGTTGTCACGGGACCAGTTAGCCGGTAAAAATGTATCAAGACGCTCAATACAGTCGGCCGATAGCCGCGCCGGCTTGCCGCCTTTAATGATAAGGCTGTCGAGGGCCAAAATACCGGGGCCACCACCATTACTGATAATGGCTAATCGTTCGCCTCGCAAGCGAGTTGGGTGCGCTAAGCTTTCCACCGCCGCAAATAATTCGGGCAAGTCCAACACCCGTAACATCCCGGCCCGACGAAAGGCGGCTTCATAGACGATATCGTATCCGGTTGGCCCCCCCGTATGACGTTTAGCCGCATGAGCCCCTTCGTGGCTGCGACCTGATTTAATCACTAAAATTGGCTTGTGTTTGGCGCATGCTCTAGCAGCCGACAAGAAATGTTGTTTATTGTTGATTGAGTCTATGTATAAGATCACCGCCTTGGTTTGCGCGTCCCGAGCGAGATAATCGAGTAACTCCCCAAAATCAATGTCTGCACTATCTCCAAGCGAGATAAAGGCACTGAAACCGATGTTTTTATGATTAGCCCAATCTAAGACCGTGGTGCAGAGCGCAGAGGATTGAGACACGAAAGCAATATTACCTGCCAAGGCTTGGGCATGAGTGACACTGGCATTAAGCCCGATTAATGGCAGGATAATACCTAGGCTATTTGGCCCGAGAATGCGCATATTAAAGCGTTTTGCTACGGCTAAAATGCCGCTTAGGGCTTGGCTATCTTGGTGATTGATATCGCTAGCCATGATAATGGCGGTTTTACAGCCAACCTGGGCCAAGGTTTCAATAAGGGCGGCCACCCGCGAGCCGCGGGTACAGACAATGGCTAGATCGGGAATGATAGGTAATGCGGTGATATTTGGGTACGCCAGTATGCCATGCACCGCCGTCGCCTTTGGGGTCACTGGCATGATGGGCCCGTTAAACGTGTTGGCTAATAAGTTTTTTATCACCAAATAGCCGGCACTGTCGCGACGATTGGATGCGCCAATGATGGCGACAGCATTGGGTTTAAACAGGCTGTGTAATGTCGGTTGACTCATAGTGTCTTCATCCCTTGAACCATGATAAATCAGTGTACCTGAGGCTAAGACTCTTGGACAGGTTCCAAGGAGCAAATTTCCCCCAAAGCCGCTGATAAATTAAGGCCTTTTAATCCGACTGTAGTGAGAAGCAATGCTATAGTTGTATGATTGCAAATCGCGCTAAAGGCCAGTCCATTGGATCAGGAAATCAAACTACGCGAACAGCCAACTAAAGTGGTTAGACGCTTCATAGCCAATCATAAGAATCCAGTCATTATTCTATTGTTGTCGGCTCTTGTCGGCACTGGCGCCGGCTTATTATCAACCTTATTTGATATTTGCATCGACTGGATTGATGAAACGCGCCATCATTTTCTTTCACAGCAAACAGGGTTGTGGTCTGATTTAAGCATAGGGCTTTTAGTTTGCATTTCGAGTGCGTTACTCACCATGATGGGATTTTGGTTAGTCTATCGCTTTGCCCCTGAGGCATCAGGTTCAGGTATCCCCGAAATTGAAGGCGCGCTAGATAATGTGCGACCGGTGCGCTGGTGGCGAGTTATTCCTGTGAAATTTTTTGGTGGCATCGGTACGATAGGGGCTGGGCTAGTGTTAGGACGTGAAGGACCTTCAGTACAAATGGGCGGTGCGGTCGGACGGATGTTATATGATATCTTTCGGCTAAAGGATGATGAAGGACGGCATACCTTAGTGGCCTCCGGTGCAGCGGGGGGACTGGCTGCTGCATTTAACGCGCCATTGGCTGGTATCATGTTTGTGATTGAAGAAATGCGGCCACAATTTCGCTATAACCTGGTTTCCGTCAAAGCCGTCATGATTTCGGCGGTGATGGCAACGATTGTTTATCGCAGCCTGCAAGGGCAAGAAGCGATGATTACGTTACCCACCTATGATGCGCCGCCGTTATTATCCCTCGCCTTATTTTTACTTTTGGGATTAATCTTTGGGGCTTTTGGTGTGCTCTTTAATCGTCTGGTCGTGGGTATGATGGATGGTTTTGAGCGCTGGCATCGTCACCAGCAACACCGGTTTTTATTGTTAGGTGCCGGCCTAGGTGGCTTTTTTGGATTGATGTTGTTGTGGTTACCTGACATTACCGGTGAAGGGGTCGAACTCATTCCTGCCGCCGCCCATGGCAATTACGCACTCGGGGCATTAGCCGGCTTGTTTGCCATTCGATTAATCACGACGTTGGCGTGTTTTAGCTCGGGAGCTCCTGGTGGGGTTTTTGCCCCTATGCTCGCCCTTGGCACCTTATTTGGTACCTTATTTGGTCTTGTATGCCAGCAGTTGTTTCCTTCATTGGCGCTAGACGCTGGGATGTTTGCGATTGCTGGTATGGGGGCGCTATTTGCCGCTACGGTGCGCGCGCCAATCACGGGCATATTACTGGTGATAGAACTCACCGAAAATTACGATTTAATTTTGCCGCTGATTATTACTTGTCTCGGCGCGACCATGATGGCGCAGTTTTTAGGGGGACAACCGATATATTCTCAGTTGCTAAAACGCACCTTAGCAAAACAAGCCGCTGAACCGGCAACGGCAAGTCCGGCAAACTCGAGCACAACATCGGCTAATTAAGCGTGTTTTTGGCGAGGTATTATGCGTTCTGTCCATGCTGAAGAGAACACGCGCCAGTGTATGAGATAATCAGGTTGGCTCAAGCAATTCAGAGGTTTGTCATCTGGATTATTTGAACTTTTTCTGTGGCAATGATTGTTCATTGAGTAAGAAAAATTCCACCATTTGGGTCATGTCCTCCGCTTGAGACAGTAAGGTTTCACTGGCCGTCGTGCCTTCTTCAACTAACGCGGCATTTTGTTGGGTCATATCATCCATACGGCAGATGGAGGCATTGACTTGCTCAATGCCCACACTTTGCTCCTGCGCGGCGATACTGATGTCATTCATTTTTTCGCGCACTTGTTCGACGGTTTGAACAATCTCTTTTAGTGTGCTGCCGGTTTCGGTCACCAGCACGGCTCCACTGGCCACTTTCTCATTACTGTTTCTGATGAGCTCTTTAATTTCTTTGGCCGCACTGGCTGAGCGTTGTGCCAGATTTCTCACTTCGCCAGCCACCACGGCAAAGCCTCGGCCTTGCTCACCGGCTCTCGCGGCTTCGACGGCTGCATTGAGCGCCAACAGATTGGTTTGGAATGCAATTTCATCAATGACGCTAATAATGTCTGATATTTTGTTACTGGCACTGGTGATCTCATTCATGGCGTTAATGCTGCGGTTAACCACTTCACCACCGATTTGCGCTTTTGCGCTGGCTTCAGCACTTAAGTCATTAGCTACCATGGCATTATCTGCACTGTGTCTGACGGTTGCGGTCATTTCTTCCATGCTGGCAGCCGTTGATTGTAATGAGCAAGCTTGCGCTTCAGTGCGCGTACTTAAATCCCGATTACCAGCGGTAATTTCATTGGATGAAAACGAAATGGTTTGCGCACTGATGCGGATGTCACGGATCACTTGAGTGAGCTTTTCAATGGTGCGGTTGGTATCTTCTTTTAAAATACTAAGACGTCCCTGATAATTTTGGGTGATCCTTGCGGTCAGATCCCCCCTGGCCATGGCACTTAAAATACGCTGCATGTCTTCAAGTGCATCTTCAATGGTGGTGGTCAATGTATTGAGCCCACTGGAAAGATTGAGGAAGAATCCTTCCTTATTCTCTAAGGTTAACCGTAACGAGAAGTCACCCTTAGCGGCGCACTCGACGACTTTATCAATTTCTTTTTCTATGGCTATCTCAGCGGTTCTGTCAGTCAGTTCCACGACGATACCAAGTCGGTTACCTTTATGATCAAGAATAGGGTTAACCGCTACACCGAAATGCTTATTCACCATTTGGAATTCGCTATAGTGGCTATGGGTGAGCTTATCTAATAGTTGACGTTGGTGTTGGGGGTGATTATGAAATAGGTCGATAGACTGACCAGTGACGTTATCTGCTTTAAAATTAGGAATATGCACCCTAATTTCTTCTTCAGCCTCCTCGATCATTTTATGGGCGGCGCGGTTGATATAGATAATTTTGTATTCATTATCGGCAATCATGGTGTTGGTTGAGACATTATCCAGTGCTTGGCGGACTCTGGCGTTTTCTTCACTGATTTGTTTTGCGTTATTTTCAACGACTTTACGTTCTTGCTCTAGAGTTTGTACATTATCGAGTGACGTATTGGTGGCTACTTTAATCGCCAGTAAATCGCCTTTGAAATCTGCATCAATCCGATGACTAAAGTCACCCTTGGCCAGCTTTTCCATCACCTTAGAAATTTCAGTCACAGCAGTTTCATTGGAAGATATTAAGCGATTAAATGCGGCGGCACATTGACCTATTTCATCTTTACTTTCCACAGGGATACGTACTGAGTAATTACTTTCATCAGCCACTTGTCGTAATGAATTGGATAGTCGGATAACCGGAGTCGTTAATGTGCGGGTAAAGCCATAGGCGAGCAGTAAGATGACAATGGTGGAAAAACCTAAAGTAAGCCAGACAATATTGCTGAGTTTGGATACGGGAGCAAAGGCTTCAACAGCATCGATTTCCGCGACTAAGGCCCACACTAAATCAACCACTTGCACCCAAGTGTACGCCGATAACACTTGGTTATTGTTATAATCAAATGTCACTTTGGAATTCGTTTGCATTTGTAAAGCGGCAACGGTCGAGGTGGTATTCACCGAGCCTTGTTCGGGGTTGGCGAAGGAGTTGATTACGCTGCGATGTTCAGGATCGGGAAATGAGTCTGAGCGCATTAATAAATCAGGGCCAACAAGATAGGTTTCACCAGTGGCTCCCATCCCATTGCGTTGCAACATAATGTTGTTGATGGCTTCAATCGAAATTTGAATCACGACCACAGCCTTAATGGTGCCATCGAGATCTTTAACCGGGGCTCCCATAAACGCGGCTGGTCGATTGTTGATGACGCTATAAGGCATAAAGTCTTGGAATTGAATGCTATCTCGCTCTAATACTTTCTGCCATATGGCAGTTAAGGGATGAGTGTTTTGGTCTTCTAACGATAAATTTATGCCTAAATCAGTTTCTCTATTGGCAGAATACAACACATGACCCATATCACTACTGATAATATAGACATCAGCATAACCAAATACGTTGACGTAATTGAGTAAATTGGTGCCATTTTCTTGCCATATTTCCTCATACTCATAGGTATCAATGGTGAAATTATCTTGTGGGCCGATTTCTTCATCGAGGGTGTAAAACGTTAATAGACGATTCATTTTGCGCACATCTTCACTGCCCGCAAGTAAGGTAATGTCGTTGATCACCCGATCAAAGTAAGCATCTATCTGAGTTTTTTTCACTTCCCGCATACTAATCAATTGGGCAAAGGCTTGCTTAGTGAGCGACGCCGTCGAGTTTTGCAAGGCTAAGGTGGCTATGACACCTAACGGCACTAAGCCAATTAGCAAGAAGATAATCAGTAGTTTTGTGCGTAATGATAAGTTTTTCAAGATGTTGCTCCTAGCATAAACAGATGCACATAACGCTATCTTATTGACCAATGTTGTGGCTTCACTTCGATTTCCCACAAGGGGATACTGGCCATTCGATAAGGTGAATATTCAACATGACTATTAACGGCAAAAACATTGTTGGGCGCGGGCACAAATAACATGTAAGAATTATCGTAAACATATTGCATAATATCTTTAGTTATCGCATTGAATTCAGGGGTGTTTACACTAGCTTTAAACATTTCATCGATATAATTATCTAGCCGAGTATCAGGGAAAATCGTGCTCCAACTACTGTGGGTTCGATATACAAGAAATGCTGACCATGGATGGTTGTAGTACCAATCATCATCGCCCCACACTAATAAATCCCATGATTTACTGTTTTGCCGGCGCGGGTTGCGAGCAACTGTTCAAAAATGACCTTTTCGCTCGAGGTAATATCAAATTCTAATTCGACGCCGACTTTACGTAAGTCTCTAGATACCCCTTTCCATAAGAACATATGCCTGTCTTGGGTGAGTACCTTGAGTTTGATACCCGCTAACGTTGTGGTGAGCTGGCTACGATTGTCAGCGGGGGCGACGACTTCAGAATATGGTCGTAGACTCGTGACCACCTCATTAACCCCGGGGAAATAGGGCGAAGCCAGCGTTGGCTTAACAACTCCTTCTCCTTCAAAGTATTTATCTAATAATTTTTGCTGATCAATGGCTTTGTTGATGGCAACTCGTACTTCTTTGTTGAGTAACGCTTGATTACCATTAATTAAATTAAAATGGATGGCAATGTTATTAGTTGATGGCGCCGACACTAAGTTAACAAATGGCGAGCTTTTAACGTCTTCTTTTGCAGAAAATGGGATCGGCATAATGTCGAGTTTATCGTCATTATCTAAGATCATTTGCAAGGCTTGCTTGTTATCAAGTTCAGTGAACAGCGTCACGGTCTCAATTTTGGGGAAATTAGTATCCCAGTAATTTGGATTGGCCTTTAACACCACCTTAGGAGTCTGTCTATCCCCCTCAACGTATCCTTCAACCAAAATGTATGGGCCTAGGCCATAAGGACCGGGCTCCGCTAAATTGGGGCAGGTGGCTTTACCATTCCAGCCGAATTTCTGCAGGTAATCTTGGGTGTAAAACTGGATCCAAATAATATCATTTAAAAATTGACCATATTTTTCATTGAGGTAAAACCGCACTGTGTAATCATCAATTTTCTCCGCACGATTTAATACCTTGTCAATTTTGGTGAACAAGAAGGGTTGTTTTAAAAAGTAATCGATGTTGTTGAGCACGGCATCGGCATTAAAGGGGCTGCCATCTTGAAATTTTACCCCGCGTCTTAGGCTAAATTCATAGGTTAAGTCGTCAAGTTGTCGATGGCTGGTGGCCATGTCATATTCCCAGCCTTGCAGGTTATTTGCCGGGCGGATTAACGCGCTGTTAATCGCATGAGAGGTATAGATATAGGGCAAACTTGGAATAAAGACTTTGAGGTGTGAACCGAGTATAGGTTTAGCATTGCCGATGCCACTAAGGCTGAGTGACAATAAGATGGAACAACCCAGTAGGATTGGCTTGCATAGATTGGCTATCGTCATAGTAAAATCCTTGCTGCGATAGGCACGCTAGTACCTTTAACTCCCTGTATCATTTGATTGTAGCTAATATCTTTTGATGTGCATTTTTCGAGGGAAAATAGCACAGTTGCATGAGTATTCATGCTTTTGCATAAAAGTCAGCAAAATCTCGGGGCTGATACAAAAAAATATGCAAAACAATGAATTGGTATGTGGCTGGTGGCATTGACTGGCATGGATGTCATCATGTACAAAAAATGTTTATCTCTCGCTGCTTTTAGACATAAATGATCTTAACTAGTGCTTGTCGCGCCATCAAAATTTGCCATAATGAAACTAAGTCGTACATTTTGTCTTCTGATTCTACCAAGGAGCGGTTATGCAAATTTCATCTGCAACACAGTCTGGTATATCGGGCTTACAAAATGCACAGTCCAGTTTGAACCAAGCGACAGTGGATGTCGCTAAACCACAACAACCTCCTGCCCAAGTCAATGCTGAATCGAGTGATAACCCGAATTCAACGACCCAAACGCAATCCCCGGATAAAGTGTCGGCATTAGTCGACGCTAAACAGGCCGCAAATCAAGGGCAAGCTGCCGCAGAGGTCATTGAGGCTGAGAATGAAGCCCTTGGTAGCATCATCAATATCTCAGTGTAATGTTTAGATTTGATCTTGAATTTTTTTGGCGAGGCACTGATGACATGGCCTATAGCGTATGACGATTCATCAACCCTTGTCGGCCTCAGCGCGGCCAGTACAAGGTGCTAGTGGTCATGCTTGGTTAGCTAATCAGCAAACGCCTAATGCGTCTGACACTAAGACCCATCCCTTAGGTGAACCGAGCCCCCACGCAGCAACACTAGCCCCCTATCAGCATGCGCCCGCGCGGATAAATACTCGAGCGCCCAGCCCTGTGGATAGCGAACAGGGCTGGGCGCCGCCGAGCCAGACCATCAATTTACGCTCGGGCGCCAGTAGCATCTCGGGCTTTTTAGCGAGTCGCACAAGTCAGCCATCGTCGTTACCAACGCAAGAGAATGGCGAGCAAGCGGGCCAGAGCGCCAGCGAAGCCTCCGCTAACCCCTTAGTCGCCAATGATGATCCTCAAACAAGCCCATCAGCAGAGACCAACCAAAGTGAAGCACAACGGATGGCGCAGGAAAATGGCGGCAAATCGGAGGCTGAATTACAGCTTGAACAAGTGGAATTATCAGAGTTACAACGTCGTGATCTTGAGGTTCGTCAGCATGAACAGGCCCATGCCGCTATCGGTGGTCAGTATGCTGGCTCGCCAAATTATCAATTTGAGCAAGGCAGTGATGGTCGTCGCTATGCCGTGGAGGGACATGTACAAATTGATGTTTCAGTCGTCAAATCAGATCCACAAGCCACCATTAAAAAAATGCAGCAAGTCCATGCAGCTGCGTTAGCACCGGTGGAACCGTCGATGGCCGATATACAAGTGGCCTCATTGGCATTAAGAAAAATGCAGCAAGCTCGGCAAGACTTAGCCAGTGAACGACAGCAGACGTTAGAGAGCGATCAGAGTACAGCCACAGTCACTGAGCAGAAGGGGGATATATCCCCCCCTCGTGCCAAACTGGCTGCAGAGAGTAACGAGACTGATGATTCCTCGCCATCGCACCCCCCCATAGACGGATCACACCAACGTAGGCTAAATGCTAACCTCACCGATCGTCGATTTGCCCAGTATTTCGGCTAATGCCGCCTCGATGCCGCTGACCCTAAATTACGCTGCATTGGCTGGCTTTAGCTAACAGGGCTAACTATGCTACTATCCGCGTTTTAATCCCATAGATAGTAGCGAGTGGATCAAGATGAGTGAATTAGTAGTTACCGATATCATTACTGGTGAAGGCAAGGCGGTCGTTAAAGGCGCATTAATTACTTTACATTATACAGGCACCTTGGATGACGGCACGGTATTTGATTCTTCTCATAAGCGTGGTCAGCCATTCCAATGCGTTATCGGAACGGGTCGAGTGATTAAAGGTTGGGATCAAGGGTTAATGGGAATGCAGGTGGGGGGGAAGCGGGTGTTAAATGTGCCGGCTCACTTAGCTTATGGTGAGCGTCAAATGGGGGCGTTAATCCCAGCTAATTCTAATCTAAATTTTGAAGTTGAATTATTTGAAGTATTAACCCGCGATTAATCGTTCGGTCTTTTAGTATCCCCCAGTGGGGGGCTCCCAAAGGGATTTTAGCTTAACGTTCTAATGTTTAAGCATATTTATTGTAATGGAAATAATTATTACATATCTAAATAACCGTTTTGGCGACGATCAATTATTTCACTGGGATCTCGCAGTTGGCTTGGTGTTATTGTCGATATTTGCGGGTTTGCTATATGTGGCAGCTAGCCTTGCACTGACCGTGATGGCGGGGCTGATGTCATAGAGAAAAGGGGCCATAGCGGCTAATGCCGTTCACTTAGTGTGAACGGCATTTTTCTTAGACTTAATGGGATACTTGTTTTTACTCATTTTTAACGCACGTGGATAGGCCCTATCCCGTTTCCCATCAAGCTTGAACTGTCTCGCA
>NZ_JAHUTT010000036.1 GCF_019209865.1 Shewanella sp. NIFS-20-20
GTTAGCTAACGTCAAGGCAATGAACAAAGTCATAAGACTAGGTATGCCTGTTAGTTACCGAGTTGAGTAATTAGAGTAAGTGTCATTAGATCAGTACGTTACGTGAACTATTTGATCAACAACGCCATTGAACACGACTCAGGGTAGAATTATTTTTGCTCGACAGCCGAATTCATCAACCCATGCTTGTCATCGCCAATAAACTTTAACAACACCACATTTAAGGCAAAGGCAATCGAATATAAAACAAATGAGAAACCCGAATCATACCCTTGAGGCACGAACATTTTATAACCATTGGGGCTTAATAATACCTCCTCACGAGTGAAACCATGATTTCTCGCCTCGGCCACCGCGTTAAAAAAATCGCCAGTGTCGATCATGCCGTACATGGAGGTTTGAGCGTCACCAAAGTAAGGTAACTGTATGCCCGAAACGATATGACTTATGATAGCTCCAATAAACATAACCAGTGATAATTTTAATGCCAGCGGTCGATATTTACTGATATACAGCAATATGACCACGATTAGAGCGATCACGGCTACCAAATAACGCCCCTCCTCCTCTATCCAACGAGCCCCGAGAAAGTCTGCCATCTGTTTATAGACATACAAAGAGCTGGGGACATCAAAGAGGATAGCGATACCTGGCTGGAGCAGCATTAACGCCAGAAAAATTAAACAAAAATCTTTCATTGTTTTTATATTATGTGGTTTCACGTTGACCTCATTGGCAGTTCAATCGTTAACTAAATAAGCATAAATCACTCCATTGACTGATGAATTTACATCGATGCTTTGCGGTGGCGCAAAATTATACACAAGCGCAATGGGCGCAACAAGTCGTTAACACTGGATGCTGTCAACGGCAATGATGATAACAACTGACGCATAGCAGGAAGAAAATGCTTACCGCTGCCACACAGCTGTTATTGCCTAGCCTCACTCTCAGCCGTTGGATGGCGATTAAGCGCGTATGGCGTTAATTTGAGTAATGAACCATTGGCACTGTCAGTGAGTAGATATATGGCCCCCTCAGGTCCTTGTGCGACATCTCGAATTCGCCCAAATTGATTACCTAGCAAGCGTTCTTCATCAATAATGCGATCCCCTTGACGCTGTAACCTCACTAAAAGACCAAACTTTAAGGATCCCAGTAACACATCGCCCTGCCATTGACTAAAAAGCCCCCCTGAATAGATCAGCAAGCCCGAGGGAGCTATCGATGGCACCCAATAATATAACGGTTGTTGCATACCCATACGCTCAGTGCCAATGCCAATCGCGGTACCGGTTCCGTAATTTTTTCCATAAGTAATCGTTGGCCACCCGTAATTAGCACCGGGTTTGATAAGATTCAGTTCGTCACCCCCTTGGGGCCCATGCTCATGGGTCCAGATATTGCCGCTATCATCGAGGGTGAGGCCCTGAATATTGCGGTGACCGTAACTGACTATTTCCGCCAAGGCAGCGCTGGCGAAGGTGGGGTTAGATGGGCATGGTAAACCGGCAAATGTCACCGCCACCAAACTGCCAGTATGGGTTTGTAAATCTTGCGCTTGCTCTCTATCACCGCGATCGCCAAGAGATAACAACAGACATTGGCCGCGAATGGCCAAGCGCCCGCCAAAATGACGACCGCCTTGATGGAGCGGCTTAGCACTAAAGATGGTACGAACATTGTGGAGCTCATCCCCCGCTAACGTCGCACGCGCAATGGCGGTATTGGCAGCGCCATTGGCCGCACTTTGCGAATAGGCAATAAAGATTTGCTTGTCTGTAGAAAAATCAGGGGAGATTGCCACGCCTAATAAGCCACCTTGCCCGAGCTGTTGGGCACTGGGCGCGCCAGCAATGAGCGTGACCTCACCTAGATGATCCACCCGTTTCAGCTGACCATTACGTTCGCTGATCAGCATCTGCCATTGTTCCGCTTTGGCGCTGGGTAAAAATGCCATTGACCACGGGTGAGCAAGGCCCGTCGCTATCGTTGACACCTTAATCTGATAATCCTTGGAAGCGATCACCTCGCAAATTTCGCTGGCCTGCAGCCAACTTGGCGAGATCCACAGCAGTGCAAGCAATGAGGTCTTAATGTTTAGCATACACACTCCTTATCTATCCGTTAACTTGCGAGGTTTACTGCTTACTCAAGTCGCTCGTTATGCCTTCATCGCCACCAACCAATAGCCAAAGAGCCCCATAAACCCGAATAGATAGATCAAGCCACACCAAGAGAGTCCGATCATAAACCGGCCAAAGCGATGTTGCGGTGCTAACCACGTCGCCGTCATCAAACGGTAATTGAGCCATGCAAAAATACTGGTGGTGAAGAAGGCCAGTGTCATCACCACTTCCAATAATGGCAGTAATGCGCCTTTAAAAAATATGATCACAATCAAGCCAAGGCCACTGATAGCGAGCATGATAGTTAGTCGTTGTCGCGAGGATGGAGGATTATGGCTGAGTATTTGTAGCCCGACATCTAAGGTACGACTATAGCCATCAATCACAGTCACTGTGGTACTCAACATACACAAGAGTGCCACAAACCCGATGAGATAACGGCTGTTTGGGCCCATGACTTGGCCATACATACCAATGAGTTGATTCGCAAAGGTCACCGCCGATGGTGAAAATTGCTGGCCAGTGCCATGCATCACTAATGCTCCAAGGGTCAGAAACAGCAATGCCAATAGCGCGGTGATGCCATAGCCGAGGTTAAAATCAGCGACGGCTTGCTTGGGCGTGACCGCTTGAGTTTTCTGTTTTTCCAGCAGCCACAGTGAACTCCAACTACTGACCTCAATCGGCGCCGGCATCCAGCCCATCATGGCCATCAGAAAACCAACATAGGCCCATTGCCACGGAGAAGGGGTGATAGCCTCTTTGATAGGCGCCGCTTGCCCCCATGCCAATATCACGGCCAACAGGGTGGACAGGCTTAACGCTAACATAATAATTTTAGACAGTTTATCTAAGGTACGATATTGACCAAACAGCAACAACAAGAGGCAGGATAACAACACGCATATGGCCAACACATTGATGGGTAAGGCGACAAATTGGCTCAATAAGGCGGCCGTTAACATGGTCACTCCGGCAGTACTGGCGATGGCCGCAATAAGATTTAAACCCGTAAACAGCAGTAAATAGCCTCGCCCTTGGCGGAGATATCCATGCAATAAGCTTTCACCGGAGGCAGCGGTATAACGAGTGCCCGCCACAAAAAAGGGATACTTAAGCAGATTAACCACGACCACTAACCAGGCAAGTTGCCAGCCAAACTCGGCCCCGGCCTGGGTCGATGCCACCAAGTGTGAGGCGCCAATGGCCGCAGCCGCCATTAATAGGCCAGGCCCCATTCCTGTGAGCACATGCCGGCACCTTTGCCATGGACCAGCATTGAACATAGACGCCAATGCCTTGGTGTCACTTGCGGGTTTATACTCTGTCATTGCGTCCCTTGACTGCACAATTATTAATCCAACATACCGCTAAGTTATCAATAACATCAAATACTATTGGTGTTCAAATGAGTAGCAAGACTCACGCCGATGTGATCATCGCGACTGCGGTTTCTGCCGCCTCTAGTGCGCCCTCCAAATAGCCGCCATTAGATGTCGCCGCCTCAGTGCCAGCAAAGATGAGTTGCCCATGTTGCTCACCGCCGTTGGCCGGGTATAAACCATAGTGGGGATGGAGAAGAGTTGAAAAGTCATTGCGGTGGGCAATCAGCGACTGCTGCGACCAATCCATTATTTCCATGGCGAGTGGCTGTGCGGCTTGCTCGCCAAAAATGCGGATAAGTTGCTGTAATGCCATTGCTAATAGGGCGTCTTTGCCTGCCGTTTTACGCGCGGGCGCATTGATCCCCAAAAATCCAAATAATGCCCCGAGCCCATCGCCTGTGGCGGTGAACTCTTCTGAGGCATCGTGTATTTCGATCAGCGGCCCCACATGACTCATCACGGTGCCAGAGGCTCCGTTTGCCCGCCAAAACGCTTGAGGGTATACCGCCACTACTTTGGCATGGGCCGCCATCCAAGTCGGCGTTGCGGCCAATGTGTCGATCAGGTCATCGTCCAAGCTCGGTGTTATCGTGAGCTGAGCGGCAACCTGTCTTGGCGGCATTGCAAAAATCACATAATCTGCCGACATTGTTTGCTCGCCCGCTGCGCTGTCAGCGGTAATTTGATAACGATAGCCACCGCTTTGCGCATCATCAATACGGCTTATCGCCGTGACTTTTGTCGCTAATCTCAGAGTTTGCGGCGCGAGTGTTTGCATCAAGGCAGTCACTAGGCTCAGCATGCCGCCCTGTAAACGGTAGGCACTAGGCGCGCTGCTATAGGGGGATGATTGAACACGCGGCGCCTTATTTTTGTCCAGTTCAACCAAGCTATCACCTTGATCAAATTGCCGAAATGAATGCAGGGAGAATTGGCTGACTAAGCGTTGGAAAATGGGATTCATCTGTGGCCAAAACCAGGCAGGTCCCAGATCAAAATGCGCCTTAGCATCGCCTTTTTCAGCGGGAGAAAATACCTGAATGCGGCCGCCAGCCTGCGCGGCCGCCTCCAGCACTGTGACCTTAATCCCCTGTTGCTGCAATAAATAGGCGGCATAGATACCGCTTAACCCAGCACCGACAATCACTACCTCTTTGCCTGAATGATTTTTTTTCAATTGAATGCCTCATTAGTTAACGACTCAGTAATGCAAGTAGCCCACGGCAAGTCCGCGCGACGTTCGCTTTGCCCTGCCAATCGACTCATGAGTGATGGCTTAATGGCCTCTATACTGCTAATTTGGCGCTGTACTTACAAATCATAAGAACTAGGCTTACGGTATAGATATTGTTTATTGAGGACACCATGTTTCGACTTGCGCACTTAAATGGCATTAAAGCCTTTGAAGCCGCCGCTAGGCATCAAAGCTTTACCTTGGCGGCTAAAGAGATGAATGTCACTCCGGCGGCCATCGGCCAACAAATTCGCCAACTCGAAGAATGGCTTGGGGTCACCTTGTTTATTCGCAGCAATAGTGGTCAAGCTAGACTCACCATGACCCCAGCGGCCCAAGCGGCCTACCCCGATATCAAACGCAGTTTTGATTTGATGCTCAATGGGCTGCAACAATTATATAGTCCACTCTTGCAACAATCCTTGACCATTTCAGTCAGTCCGTCGTTTGCCGCCAAGTGGTTAATGCCGAGGCTACATCACTTTCAACAAAGCTATCCGCACTGACAACTCAAGATAGAAACTCAAGTACAACTAATTGATTATGCAAGAGAAGGGATTGATATCGGCTTGCGCTACGGCCAAGGACAATGGCCGGGATTAGCGGCGGAGTACTTGATGGCTGAAACCGTCTTTCCTGTCTGTGCCCCAGCGCTAGTCGCGCAAGGATTGCAACGTATCGAGCATTTAAGTCAATACCCGTTATTACATGATACTTCGGTGGCCAATAACCCTAACTACCCCTCTTGGTCTTGTTGGTTTCGCCAACAACATAGGCCATTACCAAACAATGTCGGCTTACAAATCAACAGCTCGGCCGATCTCATTGCGGCGGCCATTCGTGCGCAAGAGGTGGCATTAGGCAGAGAAGTACTGGTCCGAGATGACATTGCCAGTGGCACCCTGGTCTGCCCATTTGGCAGCGCAGCGGCCATCACCTCCGCCATGGCATACCATGTGGTATGGCAGCAAGACAGGCCCTGTAATCAAGCCATGATTGACTTTCGTCATTGGTTACAACAGCAAGCCGCGGCGCCCGTCACGCAGCAAGCGGCCCCTGCATAAAATCCACTTTCATCATGATGGCGCCGAGCCATCAGCGCCATCATGCCATATGACTCCGGCATTCTTGCCCATGAAACCCTTGGTTTGCCTAGCCGTTAAATTCAGGGCGTTGAGCCATTCGCTCTCGCCATGCCGCTAAATGGCGTAAGTGCGCTGGGATCTCAAGGCCACTAAAGTCCGCGAACGCCAATCCGTAAAACAAGGTAATGTCGGCCATCGTCAATCGGTCAGCAGCCACAAACGCTTGATCTTGCAAGTGCTGATTAAAATAGACCAACCCCGCTTGCGCCTTGAGCTTTTGGAGTTCCCCCCAAGGTTGACAAGGGGCGGTTTCAAGCTCAGGCCCTAAGCCTGTGGTCGCATGGTGAAAATAAGCCGCCACAGCGTCCATCACCATGACCTCGGCCCGTCGCTGCATCATATGGATTATGCCGCGCTCCAATGGTGTGGTACCGCTGAGATTTGGTCCAGGTAAGATATTATCGAGATACTCAATAATCACCGTCGAATCCGTCAAATAGATCCCCTCAGGGGTGCGCAATACTGGCACTGTGCCTAGTGGATTGATGAGGTAAAACTCCGGTGTTCGGTGCTCTTTTGCCATCACATCCACTTCGATAAACGTCACTTGTTCGACTGCCCCCTTAGCCGCCAGCGCAGCTCTAACTCGGGCTGGATTAGGAAAACCTGTCGTTTCATAAACGGTCAACTTATCTGCTTGTTCCATTGTTATGCCTTAGCGCATATCGCGCGTAGTAAACTCAACATTAGTGGTCAATCGCTAGCGAGCAAAAGCTCGCTATTCTCTAACCACTCCTTTACCAATTTTGATATACACAGTCGCCCCCGTTACCGATGACATGGCAATGGGGTGATGAGCGGGTAAACGTAACCATGAGCGCGCACCTAATTGATGCTCGTTAAGCCTGATGTCACCCGCAATGACAAATAATTCAAACACCTCATCAAATTGTTCAGGCTCGCCCTGATAATGACTGGGCAATTGCCGTAAACTCGTGTGTTCAAACGCTGATTGCCATAAGGTTAATTCGCGCATGCCGCCCGCCTG
The DNA here is from genome assembly GCF_019209865.1 of Shewanella sp. NIFS-20-20. Classification (GTDB taxonomy): domain Bacteria; phylum Pseudomonadota; class Gammaproteobacteria; order Enterobacterales; family Shewanellaceae; genus Shewanella. The sequence continues at coordinate 6,882 of NZ_JAHUTT010000036.1, forward strand.
CAACGCCCAATCGCCCTCCTGAGTATCCATGGAAAAATTGGCGGTCTCGTCAACCGGCATTTGCGCTAATTTCACTAAGATCTCACAGCCTTCATGGGTAAAAGGTGCGTGACGACTCCCGACGGGGTTGCGGACATACCAACCTTGAGGAAAGTCACCACTTTCATCAGAAAACGTCCCTCTGAGCACTAAGTATTCTTCGCCACCACTATGAACATGCGCAGAAAATTGGCTGCCAGCCTGATAACGTACACACGAGGTGGCTCGTCTAGCGACCTCATCGCCAATACGTTCAAACATCATGCGCTCAACCCCCACCATCGGGGTTGGCGTAAACGGTATATCACCGCCTTTGATCACCACGGCTTGGCTAAAGTCATGGTTAAACTTCACATACGCTTGCGATATGGGGGTTGGCGGTGTGGTGTGTGAATGCGTCATTTGTTGCCCTCCTAAGTTGCCAATGACTGTATCCCACGGGCAAAAAGCTGACGAGTGACAATCTGTTGCTAAGCGCCATAGTTTTTGTTTACAGCGCGAGCTAGTGGCAAGTTCATCATGGCGTGGATAACAAGCGGACGCGGATAACACAGGGGCATGGTGAGCCTGCTCGCGCACTCACGCTGTGAAGACAGCGCGAATTAAGGCCATAAAAAAAGGCGCACTTGGCGCCTTTAATGTCGATGATTGTTAAACCGTTAGGATTTTTTCTTCCCTAAGCGTTGATTTCTGTGCTTAGGATTATTGCTGGGTTTAGGCTTACCTCGGCGTGAGCCTGGCGTTTGCGGGATCAAGGCTTGGATCGCTTCTTTAGAGCGATCGGGAGATTTAGCCTTCGCTTTGGCTTTTTGCTTGGCCTTAACATCTTTCTTATTGGGCGCGGCTTCTGATGAAGAGTGTTTAGCGGCATCGAGCATCAGACGTAACTCGTCTTCGGTTAAGTCACGCCATTCGCCAACCGGCAAACCTTTCATATCGACATGCATGATCCGCACTCGCTCAAGCTTAGTCACTTCGTAGTTGAAGTATTCACACATGCGGCGAATTTGGCGGTTTAAACCTTGAACTAACGTGATTTTAAAGGTTTGCGCCGAGAGTCTTTCGATCTTACATTTCTTGGTGATCACCCCCAGCATCGGCACGCCAGCACTCATGCCAGTAATGGCCTCATCGGTGAGCGGTTTATTCACTGTGACCACGTACTCTTTCTCGTGCTTGTTACCGGCACGCAGAATTTTATTGACCAAATCGCCATTGCTGGTTAAGAAGATCAAGCCTTGCGAGTCCTTGTCTAAACGGCCGATAGGAAAAATTCGCTCGCTGTGATTAACAAAATCCACGATATTGTTTTTTTCGCTGCCCTCGGTGGTACTGACAATGCCGACGGGTTTATTTAATGCAATAAAGACAAAGTCATCGGCATCACGGGGCTCAATCAACTGGCCGTTGACTTTGACGACATCGCCAAACTCTACCTGACAACCCACGGTCGCACGTTTGCCATTGATAAACACATTACCCTGCTCTATGTACCTGTCGGCGTCACGGCGCGAGCAAATACCACTTTCACTAATGTATTTATTTAATCGGGTTGATTGATTGCTAAACATACTCTGAATTCTAACTAGCCACGAAGATGCCACAGAGTACCCGTTTTTGCGAAAAAGCGGAACTGCTGTCACAGGAAATGTGAGCGAAACGCCGACCAACCGGCAAAGACTGCCTAACTTGCCCGCCAACGCCGACATCGTTATTGTGTTAGCCATATATTCAGGCGGTTTGCCCCTTGAACGCCTCAATTTAGGAGACAATCCCCGCCACGATCACGCCATACACGATCATCTCAACCCGCATCATCGCCGCCAATATTCGCCAGTATTAATCCTTACCATACTGATAAAAACAGATTAAACTTAAGCAATAGATATTGAAAATTATGGACAATTTTGGCATGCGCACACTCATATATGGGACATCGAGCAAATTACTTACCCACTTGGCGGCTATTTCGATAAATCATAATATTATCGGCTTTATTGATAGCACCCCCAAGGCAAGCCAATGGTTAAATAAGCCCTTATACAGCCCAGATCAAATTAACAATCTCGAGTATGACCGGATTATTATTGCCAGCAGTTATGTCGAAGAGATAGCGAAGACATTAGCTTCTTATGGGATTAACAATTTTATAAATCTGGATGATGATGAGCAGATCCATGCGCTGCATCAGCAAATTTGCGCGCAGCAATGTGAGATACGCACCATTGAAGAAGCCAAGATCCCCAAAATTCCGTTAGCGTCGGCACACATCCATGATACCCGCTTAATTACCAACCGAGTGGAGTTACTTAACTTATTACCAAAACATGGGGTGGCGGTAGAACTTGGGGTGGCTCAAGGGACCTTTAGCCAGCAAATTCTCACGTATAATCAACCCAGTAAATTGCATTTGGTCGATATCTGGGGAAGTAACAGATACAACGACGCCTTATTTGCCTCTGTCAGCCAAAAGTTTGCCGCTGAAGTCAGAGATAATCAAGTAGCGATCCACCGCCAACTGTCGCAACACGCCTTGGCTGACTTTGATGATAATAGCCTCGACTGGGCCTATATTGATACCACTCATAGCTATCAACAAACCAAAACAGAACTCGAACTATTGCATACTAAAATTAAGGCCAATGGCTTTATTTGCGGCCATGATTATCAACACTGCAATTGGGCATCTCAAGTACGTTATGGTGTGATAGAAGCGGTACACGAATTTTGTGTTGCCTATCAATATAAGCTGGTTTACTTAACCATGAATATCTCAGAAAGCCAAAGTTTTGCATTGCAAAAAATTGACCCTGCCAGCTAATTATTTCCAGTAATCAACAAACCCTTTTTTATAGATGAAAAAGGGTTGTTGCAACTCTTCATTGATCTTAGCTATCGCGCGCTCACCATCGTCTAAGTCCTGTTTAAGTAAACACCAAGATTTGGCTTTCACTGAATAAATAGAGGCGACATAGCCCCATTGCTCCATCAGTACTGACATACTTTTGTTGGTATGAAAGGCACTGTGCACTGGCGGGTCAAGATAAAACCAATGGGGATCGTTCGGGATATTTTCACAGATGACGGTATGTAGCACTAATGCCCCGCTATCCGCCACGACTCGGTTGATTTGATCTAAGTCTTCCCGGCATCTTATATGCTCAAACATGGCAGAATTTACCACTAAATCCATGCCATGAGGCGCCAGATGTTCGAGGTAATTCACCTGACCATTTTTATTTTGAACAAAGGGATCATACACGGGTAATTCCAGTGCAAAGTACTGATGTAAAATGCCACTTAGTCTGCCATAGCCTCCGGCAAAATCGACCCCCGACTGCATCGAAATGAGCCCATGCCCCTTAAGCAAGGCCAACATACTGGCTTGTTCAAGGTAAGGCGGTTGATTGGGGATATTGTCACAACCAAAGTGAGTTTCGACATAATTGTGATGCAGGGCATTCAGCTCCTGCCAATCGTGGTGATTGGCCTGGGCGTGGGTTGCAGATAAGACAAACCCACAGTGCTGGCATTGACGATATTCGACGGTGCCGAGTTTGTGCATAAAGCTGGCATAAGGCTCTGTGGTATATTCTTTACTGAAGAAATACCGTGTTAGACCACCACAGATAATGCAATTTGACATAACAACCTCAAGAATTTCGCAATGTTTGCTCTAGCGCTAATAAATCCATTGACCGATTCATCATATGCCGAGCGGGATTGCCTGAATAGACGCCAAAGGCCTGACAATCTCGAGCAATCAGCGATAACGCCCCAATCGACGCCCCCATGCCAATGGTCACCCCAGGCAATATCACACTGCCGCTGCCGATAATGACATGTTTGTGCAAAATAACGTCCGCCGAGGTCACATTGGTCAGTGCCGTCGGCACCGTGGGGTTGGTCAAAAACGCCCCGGAATAATCGTCATTACTGGAATAAATCGACACCCGTGACGACACACTGCAAAAATCGGCGAGGTAAATTTGACCTTGGCCAATCAAGCTCGCAAACACGGCAATATGGACATAATCACCAATCACCATGCCGCCGGCGCCCGCAGACAACACACAAAAATCATCAATTCTCACATGACTGCCAATAGCAATACGCTCTATGCCGTACAGTGACGCCTTCTTAGAGACTTTGACATCGCAACCTACAGACTTAAATCCAAGACTGTGAAGCTCTTCATCACTATAGAAAGACATTAAACACTCCTAATGACATTGATAACGGCCTGCTGTTGTTCCACCGTTATATCGCTAAAAATGGGTAAACACAGCACTCTATCTGACAAGTATTTGGCATTCCCAAGTCGCTTAACATCAGAGCTAGGTAGCGCTTTGTACATAGGCATATCACTGATTAATGGATAGAAATACCGACGCGCATGGATATCTTGCTGTCGAAACGCTTGGTAAAGCTCATCGCGACTCACGGGGAAATCATCCGTCACTAAAATCGGAAAATAGGAGTAGTTACTCGTCACCTCAGCATTGACCGGTGGCAAGGTGATGCCGGGAATATCGGTTAAGGCTGCACGATAGACACTGTCTATTTCTTGGCGTTTATTAATCACGCCATCGATGTATTTAAGCTGCAATAAGCCGAAGGCAGCATTGATTTCACTCATTTTGCCATTGATCCCCGGCGCCGTGACCGTCACCTCATCGGCGAAACCAAAGTTTTTTAAATAATCAATTCTCTGCTTAAGCTGTAAACTCGAACTAATAATGGCGCCACCTTCGAAGGTATTGAATACTTTGGTGGCATGAAAACTTAAGATCGATAAATCGCCATTATTCAAGATGGTTTTATCTTGTTGGCTGACGCCAAAAGAGTGCGCCGCATCATAAATAACCTTTAACCCGTAAATGTCAGCAATACGTTGTATTTCATCCATTTTGCATGGATTCGCATAACAATGAACCGCCATAATTGCTGTGGTTTTATCGGTAATCGCGGCTTCAATCTTGCTGGGGTCGATATTAAATGAGTCGAGTTCGACATCAACGAAGACTGGGGTTAAGTCATTCCACAATAATGAATGACTGGTGGCGACAAATGAATAAGGGGTGGTAATCACTTCACCTGTCACTCTTAACGCTTGCAATGCCGTCACTAAAGCAATCGTGCCATTTGTGAACAATGAAATGTGCTTTACGCCCAAGTAATCACACAAGGCTTGCTCAAATTCTTGATGAAAAGGACCATTATTTGTCAACCACTTGTTATCCCATACTTGTTCAAGCAGAGGAATAAACTCTTCCAAAGGAGGAAGGAAAGGTTGAGTTACTGGGGTAATTTTGCTCATGATGTTGTCCTTAACCTAAGGTGTAATCTTGCTATTAGGTTCATGCCAATAACTCATTAAAATTGTTACGCCAAAGATTATCAATTTCCCCCTTAGAGAAAAACTTTTGATATATCATTACGTTTTGCTGATAACTTCGATTTGACCCTAAATCATCTTTTAGCTGGTGTAACTGATTAATGTGATTAATCACCGCACCTTTATTGACTAAATCCCTCGGGATGGGCGCATCCAAATCCCCCCACATGGGTTTACCTTGCTTGAGCCAATACACCCAATGATGGCCAGCTTGCTGGCGCTTGTGGGCTAAAATTAGACCATCACACAGGCTCAATAAATAATAATATTCTTGATTACTCAGTAACTGGGTCAAGGCAAAAAATCGATCGCCAAAGTGCTGCTGACCATACTCGATGACGCGATGGATATACTCAGCATCGCCCGCGTAATTAAGCGGGCATAAAATACGAATATCGTGCTTTAACTCAAGTAACTGGGCCATCATGTCAATGTGACGATTACTAACATCGGCCGAATTGCCGAGCACAATGACATTATCACCCTTGGCAAATGACATTATCTGTGCAGGTAACTCTGTCGGGTCGGCGACATAATCTTGGTAATAGGCATACTTGAGTGCTAATGATGGCGTCCCGTATTTATCATTGCAGATAGGTTGATCGACATCAGAACAAATATTAGTTAGCACTGATTTCATGTTAACCACACAATCACGACGCATGGCGGTCATTCGAGATAAAAACTCGACTTGCTCGGGAATATAATCATCAATGAGCAGATCAGCACCAAAAATTAACCAACTGGTCTTTTGGCAGATAGCCGCGTTTTCTCTCAACACTTCCCACAACACATGATTGAAAAAACCATGGATAATGATCAGATCGTAATCGATATGCTGCTCACGTAACCACGGCAAAAACTGCGCATTTAATGAGAAAAAATGCATCGGGACATGAGCAAATTCATCATAGATGTCCAGCTGATGTTGCCTATCAAACACTAGGTATTCATGGTGAACCTCAGCGAGTGATAATTCGCTGAAATAACGAATGATGGATAGATTGTGATGGTGAGTTTCCCAAAAAATATGCAACACCTTCTTCATATCATCATCCTTAAGCACGCTAAGCTCATTGCTAAATCTCAATCAAATAATAAAGTTAACAACAATATCATTGACCGATTTAATCTTATCGATTGAGACACCTTGAATATTATTTTTTATTTCTTGTTCAAACGAACTGCAAATCACGATCAAATCAAATTCAGGTAAGTGTTTTTGTAATGGATGGAAGATTTCATAGCCAAACACCGTTTTACCCGCTTTTAATAAATCACTGTCCATAAAACCAACGATTTGATTGTGTTCACTCATCGCATCTAAGTATTCCATCATCTTCCAGCCCAGACCATACACTAAGATTTTTTTGTTTGAGACTTTGATCTGATGTTGAATATTGCACTGACGATCTTGCTTGAGCGCTAAATATTTTTCTGCCAAAAAGTCTTTGAATTCTGGGGTGGTATGCTTAAACATCCAAGTGTAGATATCATCTTCAAACGCATACAAAAAAGGCAAGTAAGCGACATAATCAGGATGCGCTTGATATAAGCTGGCTAATTGGTCGAGCACCACTAACGAACTGATCCGACGAATATCATGCACATTAGTTAATTGCTGCGTCGACGGTTCATAGTGATGAGCCACGACCTCAGTGTTGAGCAATAACATTCTTTGCGCAGCCAGCAGCGATTGAAAATGGACAAACGAGTCGTTTAGCACCATGGTTTCTGAAAACTGTAAGCCGATACTATCGGCATAGGATTTCTTGATCATTTTGTTCCATGGAAACCCAGCCAACCGCAAACTCGCAGAAGCCTCGGTTAAGGTGCAAATCCGATCGCATTGCGGCCGTAAGTATTGCCACACTTCATTATCTCTGGCCAGCAAGCGCTCACTGACATTGCCGCCTGAATCCAACACTTGATAAGAGAAGAGGCTGACATCGGCATCATGTTGCTGAGTTAACTGCAAGACGTCCCCAAGGGCCGTGCCAAGATAATGATCGTCAGCATCAAGAAAAGTGAGGTACTCGCCCTGTGCCGCTTCAAGACCGACGTTACGGGCATGACCGGCTCCTTGATTGTCGCTGACCTTTAGCAATATCAACTCTTGATAGTGAGCTTGCAGCGCGGTTACCACGGCAACACTGTTATCTGTTGAAGCATCATCGATAACGATCACTTCAAAACCGCGATCGCCCAAGGCTTGGTAAACCGACGCAATTGCCGCAGTGATCGACTGTTCGGCATTATGCATTGGGATAATAATGGATAAATTCATGGTCAGTTTCCCGTCTAAATACAGATCAGTTTATGGTGCTCAACATCAATTTTCTGAGCTAAATCTTGTTTGATTTCATCGACAAAGGCACTTGAGGCGATGACGATGGCTTGGCAATCATTGACATCGGTGTCGGCTAAACTCTTTACGGCGATGTCATGCACGCTGAACGAGGAAAATTCGGCGCGTCTATCGATCACCCCACGCACCGCAATCTTATGTTCGACTAAAAAATCATACAGATAGAAAAAGAACTCACCGGCGCCATACACAATGATCTCTTTGATATCATCGGCAAGCAGTAGCGACAGCAAGGCTTGTACGGCACTGTAGTGCACATGTTCTTGCGCATTCACTCTGGCAATACCGCTGAGGTAATCGGCATTAACTTGGGTCATCACCCCTTGCGGCCAAGGCATATCCCGTTGTAATGCCGTGGCTTGTTGGCAAAAATATTGATAAAAATCGGCCACGCCTTGAGCTTGTACTTTGGCGAGGTTGTCAGCCTTGATAATGCTGTATTTGCCTTGGGAACCGAAGTTTTCTTCGTGTTGGCATTGACCAATATTGGCCACTTCAATGGCGGTTGGGCAATCGATTAAGCGGGCCAGTATTTGCAAGTAACTGATACGCTCCGCCACCGACGCGGGCTCGAGCTCCAAGGTAAGTGCCAGCCGCTGAAAGGCTGCCACCCCGAGTTTAAACGCGTATAGCCTGTCAATATCTACTGCCGACAAGTCTCTGGGTTCGCACACAGGCTCGACCCCGCTAGGGCCGCGCTGATAACCCGTGGTGGTGCCGGATGCTCCGACCAAAAAATACTCCAATACTTCCGGTGAACGCACTAACAGGGCGATGGATTTTTGGGTGTCATCGGTTAACGGCAAAAAGGGTTTTATCGCAATATCATTGGCTTTACTAAAGCCGCGATCGCTGGCAAATAGCAAGTAGTTAACCCGCGCTTGTCGTTGGCTAGCTTTCGAGAATTGCTGGGCAATGGTTGCCCCCGGACCTAAGTCGAGGGTGGCAAACACCTCAGACTGCTGACCTAACATTTGCTGCAAATAGTCGATAAACAACTGATGGCTCGCGTGAATATTGGCGCTCACTTCGGCGGCAGCATTGGCAAACACTTGCTTGACTTTGACTAAGCCATTAATGCCACCAATATCGATTTTGGTCAGGCTACTGACAGGGGTCGAGACTAAGGGCAATAATTCTGGCGCGTTAATGCCAAATTCAGCCAACATATCACCTAAGGTATAACATTTTCTGACTAAGGTTTTTGCCAGCTTATCTTCGATATCCGCCGCAATCATGGACGGTAAATAGGTGGCCTTACGCGAGGCGTAAAAAGGAATACAGCGACAAGCCAGCGACTCAGGCGCCAGTAACTGCTGTTGGCGATTAATGGATTCGGCAAAAATATCGCCCTCACGCATCATGGCTAGCACAGTATCAATCTTCAGCCGCTGCGTATCGGCCAAAACCCACTGACTCATTTGCGTGATTATCGGCCCAAAAATATTGGCGCCCATCTGATAAAAGAACTCAGTATCAGCATCAATGCTGGCAGGTTGCAACAAAATGGCGAGCTTACGCGCTAAGGTCACTTTGGCTGGCAAGCGCACTTGATAATGCTTTTCGCGACGTTCAATCTCGCTCACATCGAGATTGGTATTAAAGGCGATGGCGTGAATGCCCATCAATTGTGGCGAGCGCACATCGGAGGTGGCATGGTCGCCTATATGCACTAAGGCATTGGCAGTAATGCCTAATTCAGCCAATACCTTAATAAATAATTGGCCGGTAAATTTGGTCGCCCCATAAGCGCTAGACACAAATAATCGATAGTCATCCAGCTGACAACTTTGCTCTAGCAACCCCTTAATCACACTAGAGCTTAAGTACATGTCGGAGATAAATACCAGTTGCTTACCACTGCGTTTTACTGCGTCCAGTAAGATGGCGCACACAGGATCGGCATAGCTTTGGGCCAACTCTTCGGCCAGTTCTTGTTGCTTGAGCCGCGCTTTTTGATCTTCCGTCAGCGCGAGCTGGGCAAAAATCTCCTCAAAACTAATCTCTTCAGCGCTGCTTTCTTGGCGGGCTAACCGCTCAGCCGCCATCCGCATCTGCTGATAATCCGCGGCCTCTAAACCATACTGGTGATAAAGCGCTTGCGGCAAATGGTCAATCACATCCGCAAATATCTGTTTAGGTTCAAAACAGCGACGTCGTAATACCGTATCAAAGATATCAAAAGACACATGGGTAACGTGCGGCTGCTCAATGGCCGCGACAAAGTCCTGATATAAGGCGCTGGCTTTGACCAACTCCACGAAATCTGTCACCAGATGATCTGTCATTCACTTTATCCTATGGCTTTATTCAAGTTATTTATCAAGGTCATGGCTTGTTTGACATGACTCGACGAAATCCCATCGGTACGTGCTAAATACACCACCTCACAATAGGGAGTTAAGAAATCAAATTGACCGCGCCAATCATCGCCAATGACAAAGGTGCTCGCCTTTAAGGTTTGAATATCTTCTATTTTTTGATCCCAGCTATGCTCAGGGAATACGCCATCCACCACACCGCACGCGGCCACTATTTCGGCGCGTTGCTCATAGGGAAACAGACTGAGTTTGCCTTTGGCCTGATTAAATTCATCTGAAGATACAAATACGTATAATTTATCGCCTAAGGATTTGGCCCGCTGCAATAAGCGTAAATGCCCGACATGAAAAATATCGAAAGTGCCATAGGTCACTACTATTTTTGCGGTCATGACCCCTGCCCCTCAATCTTATCGATGGCCTTTAATATCCCATGGACACACGCTTGTTCTTGGCTGTTATAGTCGGCTATGGCGCGATACTCGACGTTCGCCGTCTCGAGACTGGCGCTCATCGCCGTTAACAGTTGCGGCATATTGCAAGCCACTTCCCCTTGAATAAACGCCTGATCACCTATGAGGGGTTGCCCTCTAACCTGTTGATATTCTTCTTTATCATACTGGTAATATACAATTGTCTTGGCGGACAACATAAAATCAAATGCCATCGACGAGTAATCGGTGACCAGCATCTTTGCTTCAGCCAGCCACGGATAGACATTTTTACCATTTGGAAAAATATACACATGCTCAAGGTTGGGGTAATTCACCAAGCTATCACTGGCACTGACTTGACCATTGGCGGCCATTAAGCGGTAGATAAATGGGTGAAACTTTAAAATAAATGCACACTGATGTTGCTGACACCACTGATTAATCGCCACCAAATCCAGCGGATAATCATTGTGTTGATTGTCCCTAAAGGTCGGCGCATAGATAATCAATTCACCGGACTGGGCTTGGACCTCGCGTAAACGCGGCAACGGTTCACTGTTGAGCCAACAGCGCTGCGACAGCGATTGAAAAAACACGTCATTTCTTGGGTAACCGAGTGCTAAGTAATCCTCGGCATTAAACCGCGCGGCAAAGACTTGCTGATTAAACCAAGTGGAACTTGAAATAAAACAGGCATCATTAATATTGGGGTAATGGCTATTGCCGGTGATCTGTTTATACGGCAAACCGTGCCATAACTGCACCACAGGCACCGAGCGCCTTAAGGTAGTAAACGTCAGTGATTGATATTCATGATCAATCACAAATGACCGCGCAAACACCATATGCCATAAGGCCCGCAGGGGCTGCGACTCAAACGAATATCCCCTGAGCCCAGACGGAATAGCACTGTCTTTATCGACCACTAACACCGCTGCATTGGCATCAAGGGCGCGGTGGGCCGCGAACGTCAACATCACATTGGTATCGACAAATGCTTCGGCGTAATACACCCGCTTAAGCCGCCAAGGAAGGCGGCGCAAATACCCCAATAGCCGAATGTATGTGTTACGTCTCAGGGCGTTGAGATCGAGCCATGGCCGCCGATAGGGCTGTAATTGGCCGGCCTCATCTTCAATCAATAAACTCTTGGCCGTCAAACCTTGGGCAAGCAAGCCGGTGATCACCGCGCCTTGAAATCCGCCGGCAGCGATAACAATTTTGGCGCCAGCGTCGACCACCTGAGTTGGCGGGAAAATACCGTCTCCTTGCTTGAGATTATCGACTAAACCACTGACGCTAAATTGCCCAGATAAACGTGCCATTAAGGCCCGCCCGGCGGGGTTGGCGGGGGCTATATATATCGCTTGTCCCTTCGCTAATAACGTCATGTCCATTCCATAAAAATGCCAACATACTGGCAGGTGGTTGCGGTTTATCTAAATAAAGCAAAAATCAGACCAATTTCGGTAAAATGACCGCCAAAATATTGATTAGCGCCGGCGTAAGCGACTAAAACTATAGATTAAATCCTGACCGTCCCAGAGGGGATCAAATTGCAAGCTCTGACCAACCGCCACTATTCTATCGAGCTGGAGTTGGGCATCCGCCCAACACTGAAAACGATGGGGCTCAAAGCCCCAATGACTCAGGGTTTGATGCTGCTGCGTGAGCATAGGAGTTAATTCACTGAGATCATTTAGACTTAACTCAATAAACACGCCATTGCCGCCATGTTGATGCAGCTGTTGCTCAGTTAATCCTGTCGCGCCAAGACGAATAAAATGGGCCTGTGACTGGTAAGAATGGATGTGGTTATCGGCTAAGATCAGCGCTTGGCTCGTGGCTTCGGCCTGATAGAGATCGCTGGCTGAGCGCGTCGGACTTTGCCCGACTTGGCTCGACAGCTCTGGCCAAAACTTGGCGTGTGCTGCCGTAATATCAGCCGAGCTGCCACACCAAGCGATGGCTTTGGCCGAGCTGCATGCTTGCTGGGCGAAGGTGTAATTATCTTTAATAAAATCATAAACTAATTTGGACAAAGTCTGCGGCTGACTCGCCGCTACCGCCTTGGCATCAAGGGCACATATCGAAAATTTATGACCAAAACTGAGCTCGCGGCCATGGGGTGTAAATGGCTGTTGCCGCTGGGCAACAATACTGGCATCGCTGCCCCATAACACTCGCGCATCCGCTGTCTTAAGCACTGACAATAGCTCAGGGGCATCATAATCACAGCGAACCAGTTGCATTCGCGCATTTTGCGGCGCAAATTCCTCGGCAAGTGCCAACATGGCTTGCACTAACAGCTCACTGCTGCCGCCACTGCGACTGGATAAACGAATGACATTAAGGTTGCCACACAGCAAACTTAATATGCTGGAGTAAACAAATATGCTGTCGACATTGGCTGGGGTTGAGTGAAATACCCGCCCCAATGGCCGACACTGATACGGACCCTGTTGGTATGGCGCGAGCAAGTGTTCAATATTACTGCGTCTCAGCCAATAGCCTAACGCCACTAGATCGGGAAATTGCTTAATGTCTTTTGAACTTAGTAAGCGGCGACTTAACTGATGACAATATTCAATATCTTGACTGGCAAATGCGCTGACCGCTTCCCCAGATGTTGCGCTCGGATTAATCCACTGCCAACTCATGCGCGACCTCCAGTCGATGGTGACTCTTGGGGCATGCTTTCCGCCCCGCTCGTTGCAGTGGCCGACGGGCTTGCCGCCTTAAAGGTATCGCTGCAACCGCGCGCTTCGGCCTTAGCCAAGCGCCCAAGCACATGAAAATACTTGCCATGGCGACCGCAAGCACAATCATCCTCACCATAAATAATGCCTCTATCCTCGCTGAGCAAGCTGTGGCCGGGGTAGCTTTTAGGTAAGCTCGACAGTAACTGCAACACCCCTCCTTCTCCCATAGCAGCCACTTGCCAGCTACCTGGCGTTCTCACTAAGACATCGGCGTAACTTGGACAGTGCAAATAGCCATATTCGCATTCCACAAAAATGGCCCCCACCTGTTCAACCATGCCATAAAAATTATGAATGCGAGCCATGCCGGTGAGCTCAGTCACCCGCGCTTTAAAGCTGGCATTATCCACGGCGATTTGCTCGAGTTTTTTCCAGCCACCACTGTGCAATAAAATTCCTTGAGGTAAATCCAGCGTCAAGCCACGCTCAGCCATGGCATTGAGCCAGTGTTGCCACACCATAAAGGTAAAACCAAACACCAACACCGGCCCAGAGCCATGCTGCTGACAAAACTCGGTGATCGCCGTCCAGTTGAGGCTCATATCATCATTCAAGGCATAGCAATGCTGGCGTCCCATAAAAGATAATCCCTGAATGCCTGCGCCGCGGGCACTGAAATGGGTCCTATCTTTGACGGTCGCAGGACAGTCGATGATCAGCATAGGTAAGCGTTGTTTGCCTAACCAAGGCTGCATCACTTTGACTAAAATCCGCGACTGAATTGCCGCCGTTTCGGCATCGAGCACGATTCGAGAAGGCGTGCCGGTCGTGCCACTGGAATACAAGGTTTTAAACACCTGCTCAGGGGGCACGGATTGCAACTGGAATTGTTTAAACAAACGCACATTCAGCCACGGCAACTCGGCGACACTCTTGGCCACGGTTAATTGTGGCCACTGTAATTGCAGTAACCGCGCAAAATCAGGGCAATGCGCTCGGTGGTGCGCGGTTAATTCGTTGAGCTCTTGCAACAAAGCCTCAGTCTTTACTGAGGCACTGAGCCCGTAAGGTAACTCGTTGAATAGACTCATGCCAATCCCTCAGCCCTGATCCTTGGATAATCCAGTTTACCGTTACTAAGCCGAGGTAGCGACGGCAGATGACGACAAGCGAACAAGCTCGGATGCAAGCCAAGTTGGTGGCAATAATCCGTAATCAGCTCGGCATCACTGGCGTGTTCATGGGCAATGATCAGTAATTCGTCTTGTCCGGTCACGGCAATGGCGCCGGCGCTGATCTGCTGCAATTGACTGTCGATGTGATCCAGCCCAAAACGCTTGCCACGGATCTTAAGGAAGCGACTCTTGCGGCCCACGATTTTAAACAGGCCGTCTGCCGTCATGAGCGCCAGATCTCCAGTCGCTAATTGCGAGCAATATTGATCACCGAGTAAATCATTGCCATCTAAGGCATAGCCTAACATCACATTGGCGCCTTGATAATGCAGCTCCCCCATCACATTGGCGGCAGTGATCTCTTGTCCCTGCTCATCTTCAAGCCATAAACGCCCGCCCGGAATAGCCTGACCGATGCAATCAGCATGGCAAGCTAATAACGCCGGTGGTAAATACGCCATTCGCGCCGTGGCTTCGGTTTGGCCATACATCAAGTACAACTCCCAACCGGCAGTGGCAGCCACCTGAGTAAAATGCGCCACCAAGGCCGCAGGTAACTTGCCACCCGCTTGAGTTAAGTACTGCAAACTAGGCAGTGACATGCGCTCAATCCGCAAGGTCTTGAGCATCTGATAACTAAAAGGCACGCCGGCTAAAGAATTGACCTGATGCACTTGCATCAACCGCCAAAATTCACGGCTCATTAATGGCTCTTGTGTCAGTACAATGGCGCCGCCACACCATAGATGGGAGTTCAGTACCGATAAGCCATAACTGTAATGCAGCGGCAAACTGGTAATAGCGCAATGGGCGGCGGTGATCGGTAAATACTGACAAATAGACTCGGCATTACTGACTAGGTTGGCTTGAGACAACATCACACACTTAGGTGAACCGGTCGAGCCTGAAGTGCTCATCAGCAATGCCAGATCGGCACGAATGGGGGCAGCAAGCGCGCTCGCTATTGGCAGCGCCACGTCTTTAAGCACCAATGCGTTATCGGCATTGGCGCCAGGCTCAACCCGATCTAACCACCAGGCCACCTGATATTGGCGAAGCAATTTCTGCGTCAGCGCTGGGGCTTGCTCGCTATCGAGCAAGAGTAGCGGAATGTTGGCCGCCAAGCAGGCTAAATAGGTGATCAGGTTGGCCACATTCGCCTGCAAGGCAAGCGCACACAGCTGCCGCGCTGCCGCTTGCGGCTGTAATTGCCCCTGACGCTCAACCACCGCATCCGCTAAGGCTTGGTAAGTCAAAGCTTCACCCTGACAATAGCAAGCAATCGACTGACCTCGGCCATCACTAATGTGCTGCGAAATACGGTTTAACAAGCTCATTCGCCGCCGACCTTAATCGATATACTTGGCTAAAATTTGCTTGGCTTTGGCCACCGAACTCATATCGATAATATCGTCTGTGTCTAACATAATATCGAACTGAGCTTCAATTTCGGCGATCAACATCATATGGGCTGTCGAGTCCCACTGCGGGATGCTGTTATAGGTTAACTCATCGGTGATTTGGCTAGCATCAAGGGCTAATGCCGTGGCAAATGCTTGGATTAAAGTTGGGTTATCCATTAAAAATTCCTCTATTAAATCAACATGCCGCCATCAACCCCTAAGGTTTGGCCGGTCACGTATTGGGATAAATCTGATGCTAAAAATAAAGCGACATTGGCCACATCTTGCGCCGAACCAATACGGCCCATCGCGATGCTATCGAGTCGTTGCTGGTATTTATCGGCCGGTAAGTTAGCGGTCATTGGCGTATCAATAAACCCGGGCGCAATGGCATTAACGCGGATCTGCTGCGCCGCCAACTCTTTGGCTAACGACTGAGTGATGCCGATGACGGCCGCTTTACTGCCGCCATAGACACTTTGACCGGCATTACCTACGCGGCCAATGATCGAGGCTAAATTGATGATGCTACCACCGCCATGGCGCGCCATTAATCGACTGGCATACTGACTGCAATAAATCACACTAAAACTATTGGTGGCAAAGGTTTGTTGCACTTGGCTGCTGGAAACCATCGCCAGCAGCGCATCGTCCAAAATCCCCGCATTATTGACCAACACATCCAAACGTTTGGTCAATTTAAATAAGGCCTGAAAGCCTTGTTTGACTTGAGTGGCATCACTGACATCAAAGGCTAAACACTCGACCTCAACCCCATAGTCGTTTATCAGCTCTTGGGCTAACGCTTCGAGTTGGGGTAAATGACGACCATTGAGATACAGATGAGCACCTTGCGCTGCAAAGGTCGTGGCAATGGCGGCGCCAATGCCACGGGTTGCACCGGTAATTAACACCTGTTTTGCGGCTAACATTCCATTCATGTTGTCTATCCTAACTGAACTAATACCTGATAAATCGAGCCAATGGATCACGCGCAGCTTGATAATCCACCACCCTTAATGTCATCGGGATCAATTCACCATGGTGGTCATCTTGCGCTTGATAGCCACACTTAAGATGAAAGCGTAACGAAGCGACATTCTCGCGAAACACCTTGCCAACTAACAAGCCCATGCCTAGCTCAAAAAAAGCCATATCATTGAGCGCAAAAGCAACACAAAATGGCACGATGTTATTGCGGTAGTGTTGGGGGTAAATGTACATACTCGGTTCACATTGTCGACGCTCGCGGTCAATGGCAACCAAGGAGGCGACCCCAATCGGCTCACCTTTAAATGAGGCGACCCAATAGGCCCGCTGTTCATCGCCACACAATCCGGCAAACCACGCTTGCTGCTGGGCTTGACTGATTGGCCGTTGATCGAGCATATGCTGGCTAATCTCAGGACTATTGCGCCACAAACGCACCATCTCAAGATCTGCCTCGGTGATCGGCTGCAACGTAATCCCGTAGCGCTCAAAGCGCGGCGGCCAAACGGCGCTCATGATACGATCTCCCGCTCGACCATAAAGGCTTCGGCAGCACGAACGCCAACGCAGGCCCCGCGCCATTGCCGTAATGCGCTAATCGCCTCCACTGAGCGACTGTGCGGCCAAGGGCGCAATTCTTGTTGATAACACGCCTGCGCGCGGGCGATGGCCTCGGAAAAATCACTAATATCCACATAGCGTTGCGGCCGAAATGCACTCTGAGATTGTAGGGCCCACTCGGTGCTACTGGGCACTTCAAAGCAATAAATCGCCTGCACGCTATGACCGGGCTGAGGGCGACAAGCCGTCAATACCGCCCGATAGGTCACGGCATGATCAATATTCAAATCATCGCCAAAATGGGTATAAATAATGTCCGGTTGATAACTGGCAATCTTGGCTTCTATGGCCTTAACCACGGTCAGCAGCGGCATTGCATCCATCTGATTATCACCGAAATCTAAAAAGGTCGGTGGCGGGCAATCGAGGCTGTGGGCCGCGGCTAAGGCCGTTTGCTGGCGCAGTTGTGATTCACTGTGTTCGACATCACGGGAGCCGACACCATTGGTCATAAAGAGTAATTCGACCCGATCTCCATCGCGTCGATGGCGTAATAAGGTGCCGGCACAACCCAGCACTTCATCATCGGGATGCGCGGCTACCACTAATACCTTATGCGTCATCGCTCTCATCCTTTATCTTGGTGAACACCACTCGGGCTTCGATGCTGTCATCGCCGCGTTCTGCTTGGGTCAAACTTAAGCGCCACCCCGCGATATCTACATAGGCATGTGGATAACCAGGAGCATCAAGCATTCTAATGAAATCATAGAGTTGCTCCGCATTCAAGTCATTCGGCAACTGACTTTGCGCTGGGGTTCGACGCTGAAAATAATGGGCTTCGCCTTGCTGCGGTTGCGCCGTTAATTGCTGGCTGATAATCCGCTGGATAAGGGTAATGACCTGCCTTGATGAGGCTTGATAAATGGCATGGGCGCTGCCATCCAACGCCAACGGCACTTTGGCATAAATAGGGCCAGCGTCGAGTTCATCGGTCATCTTTAAGGCGGTCAATTGAGTGTGTTGTTGCCCCGCTAAGATTAAATTCTGCAACGGACTGCCCCCCCGCCCATAGGGCAAGTCGGTCATATGAAAGCACACACATTCAAACTTCGCGACTATGTCACTGGCCACTTTCCAGCGCCAATGGGGGAAAAAAATATAATCGGGTTGCCAATCTTTAAGCCAGGCATAACTCAATTGTTCCGGGGCATCAACATAGCGCCATTCACCTGGCATCTCGTTGATAAACGAAGTGAATATCTCACGATTCCAGTCGCCCACTGCGGCAATCACATAGCGACTCATCGCCCTAATAAATCCCAGCTTAATGCCGTACCCGCACTGACATCGCAGCTGACGGTGCGGCCAATAAACGCATCAAGGTGCTTAGGCGCTAAACCGAGCCCTGGGCGCACTGAGCGAATGTTCGCGGCGCTAAACACCTCACCAATTTTCATATCTTTGGCAATATACAGTGACCGCCGAAACTTAACTGAGTCTTGCTCTTGGCCCACCGGTCCATAACTGACCTGCCCCATGGCCAATGCCGCGCGGCGACTTTCGGTCACTAGCGCGCTTAACTCTTGCGGTTCGAGGGAAAAATCAGCATCGACACCGCCGTCATGGCGATTGAGCACAAAATGCTTTTCAAGGACAGTGGCACCAATGGCGGTCGCTGCGATAGCCACCCCGATACCTAAGGTATGATCCGATAAGCCGACTTGGCATTGAAATAATTGCGCTAAATGCGGGATCGTCAGTAAATTGGCATCGATAGGATCGGCGGGGTAATGACTGGTGCACTTGAGCAACACCAAGTCTTGGCAGCCCGCCTCGCGCAATACTGCCACCGCTTCGGCCAGTTCCACTTGGGTCGCCATACCTGTCGACATAATCACAGGTTTGCCAGTCTGAGCGACGGCGCGCAGCAGACCATGATCGGTATTTTCAAACGAAGCTATCTTGTAACATGGCACATCAAGGGTTTCCAAAAACTCGACGGCACTGATATCAAATGGCGTACTAAAGGCCACTAAATCTAATGAGGCGGCATACTCAAACAAGTCTTGATGCCACTCCCATGGTGTCATGGCTTTTTGATAAAGCGCATGCAAAGACTCACCTTGCCACAGGTTATCGGCATCATTGATCACAAACTCACCGTGATGAACATTTAAGGTCATGGTATCGGCAGTATAGGTTTGTAACTTGATGGCATGAGCACCGCACTCGGCCGCCACTTTGATCATTTCTTTGGCCGTGGCCAGAGATTGGCCATGATTTCCTGATAATTCGGCAATCACAAATGGGGCATGACCCGCTCCAATGTGATGATCCCCTATCATCATTACTGACGGCTTAGACATAACGCTCTCCAACCTCGATATCTGGGGCAAAGACTCGCCCTTGAGTAATAAATTCAACTAGCTGCGAAGCCACTAACGCACTGCCCTTAGCTGGGATTAACTCACTGGCTTGGGCGCTAATGGCCTCTAACCGCGGCAGATCATCCCACAGCGCCGCTAAGGCATCCACTAAGGCCGCCGCCGATACCGCCGCCGCATCGCCCATATTGATACAGGCCCCAAGCTCAGCTAAATAGGCGGTGGTGGCCTCTTGATTGGCGGCGATGGTCATCACGATGGCGGGCAAGGCACACGCGCAGCGTTCCCAATGACTGCTGCCCCCGGCGCCGATGCTTAAGCGCGCAGCGCTCATTAACTTGGCCATATAATCACATTGAATATGCACGGTTAACCAAGGATGGTGCCCATAGCGCTCCAGCAGCTGTTGGTTCCATGGATTATGTTGGCCAAGCACCACATCCACTGGCATGGGCGTGGCAAGACGGGCGATGGCCGCTAACACCTTGTCGGTGTGATTATCAGGATCGCTACCACCTAAGAACACCAATAAGCGTTCACAGTCGGCGCTGGCGCGGCGATTGACACTATCGAACTCAGCCCGCAATAAGGTGTACTTAGGCCCAAGCAGTAGCACACATTCAGCACTCACTAGGCTGTGATAACGCTGCGACGCATCGGGTAATAAATTTTGATCAAGCAAAATATCCGCTAGATGAGGGCGATTTGCCAAGTCATCGATGACCATCACTGTGTGACAACGTGACCTCAGCGCCGCCTCAAATTCGGCGCCTAATTGATAATGATCCACAATCAAACAATCATAATCTTGGTCAATGGCCGCAAGGCATGCTGCGGCATCTTGGCGCTGATCAACACACTCCTCGATTGCAATGATCTGATAGCCACGCTGACGAATCAGCTGTTGTAAATGACCGCGGCTGCTACGACAAATAAAACTGATGGAGACTCTGACCGCCAACACCGCGGCATGCGCCGCGATAGCATCGGCTAAGGTCAAACAACGCATCACATGGCCAGAACCTAAGGTGTCGGAGGCATCAGCGCGGATCAGTATGTTCACTCGACATCCCCCTGGGGTTCGTCTTGTTGTAATAGCTGATATAACAGCTCGGCGCGGCACCAATCCTCAAGCGTATCGATATCTTGCACTCTATGCGCGGGCAACACTAGCATGCGTCCTGATGCGCCAAATACTGAGCGCGCAGGATCCAAAAAGGCCGCTGGTCGCCCCCAATAAAATTGGCCGGCATCATGATAGGTTGGCGTAAGATCTTGCGAGCGCTTGCCAATACTTGCGCTATCAAACGGGGCCACTCCACCGCAGTCAGTTTGGATCAAGGCCCGCTGGATAGGAAAGCTAAAATGGCAGGCACTAAAGACAAAATCTATACTGGCATCGGCCGCTAACTGCGCCAAGCCTTGCTGTAATGTGACGGCTTGTAATAACGGGGTGGTAGCATACAAACAGCAGCAAAGATCCACCGTCACATTTTGCGCCTCGAGAAACGATAAGGCATGACACACCACGGCCGTGGTGCCGGTATAATCATCGGCCAACGAGGCCGGCCGCATAAATGGCACATCAGCACCATAGTGGGTCGCAATCGCTGCGATCTCCGGGCAGTCGGTCGAGACGATCACTCGCTCAAAACAGCCGCTGCGCTGGGCCGTGTCAATGGCGTGAGCCAACATCGGCTTACCACAAAAGTCTTTAATGTTTTTGTTGGGGATCCGCTTACTGCCACCTCGGGCCGGAATGATGGCGACTCTCATTGCAACACCTGCTTGAGGCTGTTAACCACAGTATTTTGTTGCTCCGCGCTCAATTGCGGGAATAAAGGCAAGGTCAAGATCTGCTGATAAAATTGCTCTGCTTGCGGGCATAAACCGGCTTTGAAGCCTAATTTTTGGTAATAAGGTTGCAAATACACTGGGAAATAATGCACATGCACTTGAATGCCTAAGGCACGCATATCGTCGAAGACTTGACGGCGTCGCTCGGCATTATCCAAGCGCACAATTTGCAGATGATAACTACTGACACTGCCTAGGAGAGGGCGCACAGTTTGCAATGGCAAACCGCTGAGTAAGCTGTGGTACTGCTGCGCTAATTGATTACGTTGACTGACAAATTCTTGCAGCCGACTTAACTGACTTCGCCCTAATGCTGCCTGCATGTCGGTCATGCGATAATTGAATCCCAGCCCGTGCTGCTCATAATACCAATCGCCTTCATCGGGGCGCTGCATCAGCTCCGCATCCTTGGTGATACCATGACTGCGCGCCATCATCATCGCCTGCGCTAACCCCGCATCCATGGTGGTAGCCATACCGCCTTCGGCTGAGGTGATAATCTTGACCGGATGAAAACTGAATAAACAGATGTCACTGTATTGGCAAGCGCCAATCATGCGGGAATGATAGCGGCCGCCAATCGCATGAGAGGCATCTTCAATCACCTTAACCCCATAGCGTTTAGCTAACTGGCCAATGGCCTGCATATCGCAGCTATGGCCGGCTAAATGCACCGGAATAATCACTTTCGGTAAAGTGCCGTGACTGGCAGCCCACGCGAGTTTTTGGGCTAATGCGTCGGGGCACATATTGCCCGTATGCCTATCGACATCGACAAAATCAATGTTGGCACCACAATACAAGGCGCAATTGGCCGAGGCCACAAAGGTAATCGGAGAAGTCCACACCCAATCCCCCGCCGTGACGCCTAACGCGATGCAAGCAATATGTAACGCCGAAGTGGCACTATTAACCGCCACGGCAAAATTCGCTCCTGTCAGCGCACAAATGGCCGCCTCAAATTGCGGCACCTGCGGCCCTTGAGTAAGATGGCTAGAGGTCAGCACCGCCATCACTGCATCAAGATCTGCCTGATTAATGTCTTGCTGACCATAGGGGATCATTGGCCGTCATCCAGCGCCAAAATTTCGGCTTGAGTAAGAAAATGAGGGTTATTTCCCGAATGATATTCAAAGCCTTGGGCCACGGGATGGCCGCGCTCACCGAGCCGGTTCATGGTGTAATCAATTTCTTTACCGAAGAACTTAATACTCGGGGTGATGACATAGTGATCATCAAACTCGACGGTATGATGAGAATCATCGGCAGGACACATGATTTCATGCATTTTTTCCCCTGGGCGAATGCCAACAATCCGTTGCTCCAGTGCTTGGCCATAGGCCGCGGCAAGGTCGGTTATCCGCACCGATGGGATCTTAGGCACAAAGATTTCTCCGCCCTGCATCCGCGCAAAATTCTTTAATACAAAATCAACCCCATCTTGCAAGGTGATCCAAAACCTGGTCATGTCTTCATGGGTGATGGGCAAGAAATCGGCACCGCTGGCAATATGCTGCTTAAAAAATGGCACCACACTCCCACGACTGCCCACCACATTGCCATAGCGCACAGCGGCAAAGCGTGGCCGTTCATTACCCACCATATTATTGGCAGCGACGAATAACTTATCTGAGGCTAATTTTGTGGCGCCGTAGAGATTAATCGGGTTGGCCGCTTTGTCAGTGGATAAGGCAATCACCTTTTCCACTTCGTTAGCGATCGCGGCTTGAATCACATTCTCCGCACCATTGATATTGGTTTTAATGCATTCCATGGGATTGTATTCCGCGGCGGGCACCTGCTTTAATGCGGCGGCGTGAATAACATAATCAACCCCTTTAAAGGCCTGATTTAATCTATCTCGGTCGCGAACATCGCCAATAAAATAACGCATACAAGGCGCATTGAACCTTTGTTGCATTTCAAATTGCTTGAGTTCATCACGAGAAAGGATAATTAATCGTTTTGGTGAATAGTTTTCCAGAAGTGTTTTTGTGTACATTTGCCCGAATGAGCCTGTACCACCGGTAATCAAAATTGATTTATTATTAAACATAAGCAGTTCTCAACCTCTGGAATCGAAATCAACCAAGCTAGGTTTGATTGGCCATAGTAAGAATAAAGCATAGAGTGTGCCAAGATGAAGAAAATAATCGCTATTGTGTGTCATGGCTGAGATTACGTTCATAATTTAATCCAATCTGTCACCAAGATGACTAAAGTACAATCCAACTTATGGTTGACATCCACAAATAAATCAAAAAAAACGCCGATTTTCTATACTTAAGCTAATGATAAAACACACTTTGGTCAAGCAGGCACATATGTTGCATTATAATCGCTCGCATGGCGTCTTCTGTTGGTGACTCGTGCCAAAGCTCAGCCTGTCATTGCCCAGGCTGGCGATGTTCCAGTCGACTTGACTAGCATGTTTACGTAATAAATAACGTCATTTTTTTGACTCAAATAAATCACCTCCAGTGGAGAACACCATGTCATTGGCTAACCCTGTATTGCAGCACTTCAGCATTAATGCTTTCGATGAAGTCTATTTATCTGCGGTAAATCGTAACCAGTTTGAACATCAAAGTGCCGCAAGCATATTTACTGAGCAATATCAGCCATTACTTAAAAAAGATATGCTGTTTGTTATTTTGGGCACTGACTCAGGATTATTAGCCAATTATATCCTTGAACAAGGCTTAGCCGAAGGTAGTCGCTATATTTTTGTCGAACATCCGCAAATATTAGATGTCTTATCCATCGATATCGACGCCAGTGTGGCCGATAAATTACTCATTATTACTCCCGAGCAATTAGCCGAGCAATTAGCCCAGATAGAATATGATGTCTATCTGGCTAAAAAACAGTTTCAACTGATGCAGTCACAGGCTTGCTCAACCGCCTATTTCAGCGATTATCAAGATCTCAAAACCCATTGCCAACAAGTGATTGAACATGCCTTTTTTTGGCATGCTCAAAACCACAAACAAAAGTCCTTTATCGAAAAGCAATTTCTCAATATGGCGGATAATGGCTTCCCGGCCGCGCGGCTACGGCAACGCTTTGTCGGCAAAACCGCCATTGTCATCGGCGGTGGACCCTCTTTAGATGAATCGCTTGACTGGATTGCTGAGCATCAACATCAATTAGTGGTGATGGTGGTGTCGCGCGCTGCCAAGCAAGTGCAAGCGGCTGGTATACACATTGACTTTGTGTTGACGGTCGATCCTCAGCCCATTAGCTTTTTAATCAGTAAACCGATTTTTGACTTACCGGCCACCAGCATACTTGTCCATGCCGATCACGGAGTTGAATCTTTGGTTGGGCAATGGCCTTACAGTCATTTTTATACTGGCTCTCAATTACCTTGGCAACCGCAAGACAACGTACCGACCGTAGCCACAACCGTGACTAATAGCGCCATCCGTTTAGCGGTTGAAATGGGCTGTCAGCAAATTTTGCTGACTGGCGTCGATTTATGCCACTCCGCCATGGGCGTCAGTCATGCGTCGGGAAGCGTGCATGGTACCATAGGTCCCAAGCTCGACTTTATTGGAGAGTGGGTCACCACCTATGAAGGCAAACTGGCAGAAACCACCTTGCAATTATTCGAGGCGATGCAATCGCTTGCTGAGCAGGCAGCGAATCTCAATGGCGCCCAATTGATCAATCTTGCCGCCAGCGCCGCCAAAATTGATGGCATTCGCTATGTCCCGAAAGAAGACATAGTCTTGCCAGGCATCGATGACAAGCAATCGCGCTTGGCCGAGATCATTACAGAGCATCCCAACTTATTAGCAAAAGATGCGTTGCTGGCACTAAAACAACAGTTAACTCAAGCGCAGCAGGATTTTGCAGCCATTAGCAAACACGCGAAACGGGCCATTGCCATTGGCGACCAATTTACCCCAACAAGCCAGCAGCAACTCAATGAGATTGAGAAACTTATCAATGATAAATACTCGCTGTTTATGGCCTTTATTAAGTTTTATGGCTACAGCCATTTCAGCCAATTTTTAACCACCAGCCAACAAGACAGCTGGCAAGAGTCCGATATCGTGGCGCGCCAAGGCATTTATTATCACGCCATTAAGACGACCTGTGACGAGCTATTGCACTTGTGTCAGCAGTCCTATGACAAGGTACTCACCCGCTTAGCCGAACATAATCCAAAGGTTGATTTAGTCTGGCTGAGCCAGCAATGGATACAACAGCAACAACCTCGGCGCTATGTGTTATGGCTGGCATCTCAGCCAAGCCGGCAACAGCAGCTGACCCCAGCAGAACAACAAGCCATTGCCATGCTTGAGGCCGCAACCAAGGCCCAATTTGCGCAACAAGTGCAGCGCGATCATCAAGGTAAACTCATCGTCAGATCGCTCAATCAAACTCCGCAAAAAATCCATCACTTATACACCAGTGGTAATGCCGAGGGCTTGTACTTAGTCTATCGCGCACTCGACTGGTATCAGGATAAGGATGAACGTGCCTTCACCTTACAAGCGCGCTGCTTGGCTTATTATCACGAAATCAATCAAGACTACGCCCAAGCTTTTGAAGTATTGAGGCAGTTAGCGCCACAATACCGCGAAGAAATAGAAATCAAGCAATTGGTGATGATGGCCTTAAAAAGTCATCAAATATTGGCCGCCGAAGAATACCTAAGCCAATTACTGAGCTTGAGCCACCTCTATTTACCTTTATTGGCTCACATCCAAAAGCTGGCAGGGAAACATCAACAAGCCCTCAATACGTATCTTGATTACCTTGATAAGTATCCAGAAGATGTCATCACCTACATTAAGCTCGGGCAGATGTTGGCTGAATTGGGCCAAGTGCAAGGTGCCCTCGATGTGTTTTTGCATGCTGCCAATTTAGATCCAGACAATCCGTTGATACAAAAGTGCTTAGCCCAATTGCAACAAGCACAGTCTCAGTTGTCTAACGGCTGATATCTACCCGCGCAGGCTTGGACTCCACCCCAAGCCTGCGTATAATAGCGCCCAGTATTTTTGCATCGATTTTGCGGTGAGACATTACCGAACGTACCTCAACACTTGGAGCCTTGTTTGACTCATACTTATATCCCTTTGGATGAATACCCACGTAAATGGATTTTTAATCACCATCAAATGCCCGTCGCAGATCAGGACAAAGCCCTGATAAAACCTTTAAGCCAAAAAAGTGCGATGCAGGTATGGCAACAATTCATTAGCGCCAAGAGTGTGAGCCCCGAGCATTTTCACAAGGGCGATTGGCCAATGAAACCCAAGGCATTTTCTAAAACCGATGCTTGGCAGTCAGCTTGGGACAGTGATGAACCCCAACTGCCCGAGATGTTAGCCGACTTTATTCAATGGCCTGATGATACTCTGGTGTATTTTTGCTATGAAAAATACCAAGTCATCGAAACCCGTTGGGACATTTTTGCCCGCCATTGGAAGAATTTCCTCTTTTTTGATGACAGCCCAATCTTAGTGTCGCCGTCATCAAAACAAGCCGTGATGTTTGAACAAAACGGTCATTATAAAATGGGCAGCCGCGGCTAGCCTTATTCCAACAAGACTCAAATAACTCAAGAGGCGTTTATGAAGTCCCTCGTATCCTTAACCTTGGTGGCGGGTTTATTGGCCACGCCACACCTCCAAGCCAAAGAAATTGCCGGCATTGATTTGCCAGCCCAAGTGCAAGTTGCCGACACGCAACTAACACTCAATGGGGCTGGCGTTCGCAGTAAGTTTTTTATGGATTTGTATGTCGGCAGCCTCTATGTCATGGCCCCCGCCAACGACTTAAGTGCCATTAGCTCGCAGCCGCAAGTGATGATCACCTTAGATATTACTTCGAGCTTAATCAGCGCTGACAAAATGAAAGATGCCATCAACGAGGGCTTTGATTTAGCCACCGCTGGCAATACCGAGGCACTGGCGACCAGAATCACGCAGTTTATGAGTCTATTTCGCGACACCATCGTCCCTGGTGATAAGTTCAGCTTAATGGTAACTAAAGGTGAAGGGGTGAGCTGTTATAAAAATGGTCAATTACTGGCCACGATTCACGGCGATGACTTCGGCCAAGCGCTGTTAGCGATTTGGTTAGGTGATGAGCCTGCCCAAGATAGCCTCAAAGACGCCATGTTAGGAGAGTAATCTTTAGCCCTAAACTCAGCTAATATAGCTGAGTTTAGGACGAGACAGCCCGCCCTTGCTCATCTCAAGCTTAAAACTTGACCTCAAACGAGAGCGCGCCCGCACCTTGGTTATCAATATCTAGGTTAACCGCAGGCTGATTCACTTCCATCTCGCCACTGAAAAAATAACCGAGATAACCGTTAATTCTGACTTGCTTACTGATTTGCCAACCCGCCCGCAAAAAAGAAACCCATTCTTCAATCTCGACGGTTTGCTGATCGACATCGGCCAGTAAAATTCGCTGGCTACGCCGTGAGCTGCCCAATCCCAATTGCCACTCAGGCGAGGCTTGATAGGTTAACTCCAATCCCGCCGGGCCGCTAAACCCTGCCTCAAACGGATTGGCCAGCGTCCAATTGTCGGCCAATTGCCAGCGAATGGCCAAATAGGGAATACTGCGCACCTCATCGATATCATTTAAATAGGCAAAGCCAACCCCTAACATATTGCCGCTATCGAACCGGTGCATGGCCGATGCCACCACCCCATAGCTTCTGGCATCAGACAAGCTGGCCGTATTGGCCGCCGTGTACTGAATTTTTGGTGCCAGCATAAACAACCAATGCTGATCCATGCGATACATCAAAGAGAATCCCAGTTTATAGCGGTTAATACTGCTAAAGCTTTCGACGCTATTGGCCAACACCCGTGGATCACTGTCCGGCGTCTGCCAGCGGTAATCAAGGCTGTCATAGCCAACACTGGCACCAATCGACCACTGTTTAGATAGTGGCATCCCGGCGTTAAAAGCAAACTGATAGGTGCCCCGCTTCAAGCTGTCTTCACCAACGCTAGCCTTTTGGGTCGTCACACTACTGACCGTTAGCTTAAAAGGGCTATATTCTGGAGCGCCCGCGGCGATGGCCGGCATGGCCAAGCTGGTGGAAATCAACGGCACAGTCGCCAGTCCAAGCCAAGGTGGACACAATTTCATTGGTAATTATCCCTAATTAGTTTTGCGCTTATACGTGTTAAGCGCCAATCTCGATCATTTTATTACCGGCTAATTAACGCGGTAGGCCCGTAAAAACATCTGCGCGGTTTGACTGACATAACATTGCCGTTGCTCGGCGGTATCACTAATGGCTAGCCCTAATTCCATTTGCATTTTTTGCTCGCCAAATAACATCAGGCATAAACGCACTGCCGCATGATGGCAATCGCCAAAGTCATAATAACCTAACGCCTTAACCTGCTGTAAATATTGGCTTAATAAGCCAACCACATGTTTAGGGCCGGCGTCATAAAACAATGCTGAGACTTCAGGGTGACTGTCCGATTGCGCCACGCAAGCTTTAAATACCGCGATGGCTTCAGGAGTGATGATCATCCCAGCAAAGGCTTGGCTAAAGCCTTGAATACACTTCTCAACCTGATGGACATCACTAAGCAGCGAATCAGAGATCTGATGCATGGCGCATTTGGCCGCAATGGCTGCCACAAATAACTCATCTTTACTGCCAAAATGGGCATACACCGTTTGCTTAGACACATCAGCGTGTTTCGCCACCTCAATCATGCTGGTCTGAGTAAACCCTTGGACGCAAAACAGGGTCATCGCCGCATCTAAGATTTGTTGACGTTTCATATCACTACGCGTCGGACTGGTTGCAATCATTCAATCCCCTATGTCGAACAAGACTCAAGCCGTACAATTTTTTAACAAAATAGACTAGACAGTCCAGTCTTGTCAATCTAGACTCCAAAGTCTAGTTAACCAATTTGCAACAACTCGTGCGGTTAGATTGATTGACCTCATCAACCCGAGCGGTAGGACAAGCAATGAGTATAAAAACAACGATTGGCGCGTTATATATTATCAGTGTAAGCCTGTTATTACTCGGCTGCCAGCCACCCGCGCCAGAGGCTATTAGCAAAGCTGCCACCTCGGTCAGCAGCCAACCTCTCGTCTTATCGCCAGGCTTTCAGCAACAGCAACGTTTTACCGGCTCTGTCCGGGCTGCCAATACCACCCTCATCGGCTTTGAGTTGGCCGGACGAATTGAGCAGTTAACGGTCGACAGCGGTGACAAGGTCAAACAAGGGCAAGTGTTGGCACGCTTAGATACCAGTTTGCTTGAAGCCATGGAACGGGAGTTGCAAGCCGCCCTCGCCCAAAATCAAGTGGACATTGATTTAGCCAAACGCACGGTTTCCCGTTCAAATGAATTGAAAAACTCCCAATTTATTGCCGAACAACAATTCGATGAATTACAAAGCCGAGCCAATAAACTCTTAGCCAGTAAACGCCAACAAACCGCCAGTTTACAGCGGATCCAATTGCAACTGAATAAATCCACTCTCCTCGCGCCTTTTGATGCGGTGGTCAGCGACAAGTCAGCTAACCTTGGCCAAGTGGTCAGCCAAGGCACACCGTTATTTACCTTAATCGGCCATGACCAACCAATGGCCTATATTGGCGTGCCCATTGATGTCGCCGCCAAGCTCACGGTCGGTGAAAACTTAACACTCACGGTGGGCGAGCAAGTATTTGCCGCCGAATTAGCCGGGATCAGTGCCCAAGTTAATCCCGTCAGTCGCACTGTCGAACTGAGATTTGCCTTACCCCATAACGCCAAGGTCTACAATGGGGAATTGGCCTACTTAAGTTACCCCTCTTGGACAGCTACCCCTGGGTTTTGGGTCCCCATTGCCGCGCTCACCGATGGTATTCGAGGCCGCTGGAATGTCTTAACCATTGTCGATAATCAAGGGCAATCAGTCATTGAGCGCCGCGATGTGCAGATATTATTCAGCCAAGCCGATAAAGCCTATATCAGCGGCGCCGTGCATGCCGGTGACATCATTGTGACTCAAGGGCTACATAAATTAGTTAATGGCCAAGCGGTCATCCCAACGCCAATGAAGGGGTGATCCATGGTCAAATCCTTGGTCGAAAATGGCCGCTTAGCCAGCTTATTAATCGCCCTGTTATTAGTGGCAGGATTAGGGGCATTAAGCACATTACCGCGGATGGAAGATCCTCATATCACCAACCGCTTTGCCTCGGTTATCACTCACTATCCCGGCGCCTCTGCCGAACGCGTCGAGGTACTGGTCACCGAAGTCATTGAAAATCAATTGCGCCGACTGGAAGAAATCAAACTGGTGCAGTCGACATCAAGACCGGGCATATCAGTCATTCAGCTAGAGCTTAAAGATTCGGTGATCAATACCGACCCTGTGTGGTCAAGAGCCCGTGATTTGCTCGCCGACACCAGCGACGCTTTGCCTGCGGCGGCGGGTCATGCCACCTTGGATGATCAATTTGGCTATGCCAATACCGCCATTTTAGGCTTTAGTTGGCAAGACTCGACCACTAACACCGACAATGTGGCGATTCTCAGTCGCTATGGCAAAGAATTACAACATAGATTGCGCCTGCTAAGCGGCACGGATTTTGTGAGCTTATATGGCGCCCCGAGTGAAGAAATTTTAGTTGAGCTCAATGCCGATGTGCTCAATCGTATTGGTCTCACCTCGGGCCATGTTGCCGCCATTTTGCAACAAGCAGATCCCAAGGTTGCTGCCGGCGAAATCAACAATAATTATTTTCGTGCCTTAATCGAAGTCTCGGGCGAACTCGACTCAGTCACCCGCATCCAACAAGTGCCCTTAAAGACCACAGACACGGGGCAAGTCGTGCGCTTGGCCGATGTCGCCAAGGTCAGCCGCACCGTCAAAACCCCGTTAGATAATCTGGCCCTTCTCGATGGCGAACAAGGCATCATGCTTGGGGTGCGCATGCTCAATAATACTCGGGTTGATCACTGGTTATCCTCGGTCAGAAGCACAGTGAGCGAGTATGAGCAACAACTGCCAAGTAATATCAAAATCGACTGGTTATTTGAACAAGAATCATACACCACGGTACGTTTAGGGGATTTGGTGGTCAACCTGATCCAAGGTTTTGTATTAATCCTATTGGTCTTATTGTTAACCCTTGGCATTCGCAATGCGTTGATCGTGGCGCTAGCATTACCTTTAACCGCGTTATTCACCTTGCTGTGCATGCAAATTGTCAATTTACCCATACATCAAATGTCTGTCACAGGATTGGTGGTGGCGCTCGGGATCATGGTGGACAATGCGATTGTCATTGTCGATGCTATCGCGCAGCGACGCCGCGAAGGTCAAAGCGCCATTGAAGCGGTGCGCAATACCTTAAGCCATTTATGGGTGCCCTTGGCGGGCTCGACCATTACCACCATGCTGGCCTTTGCCCCCATAGTGCTGATGCCTGGAGCGGCTGGCGAGTTTGTTGGTGGCATTGCCATTTCGGTGATCTTTGCCTTGCTGGGTTCCTACTTGATCTCACACACCTTAATTGCCGGGCTAGCCGGACGGTTTGGCAGTCATGGACAGCAAAGCCATTGGTACCAGCGCGGCATTGATTTGCCTTGGTTAAGCCGTGCATTTCGCCACAGTCTGAATGTCGCCCTTAAACGCCCTTTGTTAGCGGGCGTGGTCATTGGCATGTTGCCTTTATCAGGGTTTTGGGCCGCTGGCCAAATGACGGAACAATTTTTCCCGCCGTCAGATCGCGATATGTTCCATATTGAAGTGTATTTTCCGGCCCACCATAGTGTGGCGGCCAGCAGTCTAGATATTCAAGCCATCGATAGCGAATTACGCGCAAACCCTGACATTTTACGGCTTGACTGGTTGGTGGGCGGCAATACGCCATCGTTTTATTACAACCTCACGCAGCGTCAAAATGGTGCGGCCAACTATGCACAAGCCATGGTGAAGGTGGCCGATTATCAGCAGGCCAATCGACTCATTCCGCTGTTGCAGCAACAACTCGACCAACATTATCCCAATGCCATGATATTGGTTAGAAAATTAGAGCAAGGCCCACCATTTAATGCGCCGATAGAAATGCGGATCTTTGGCCCGAATCTCGATACCTTAACCGCCATTGGGGATGACGTTCGTTATCTCTTAGCCCAGCACCCTAATGTACTGCATAGCCGCACGACCTTGAGCGCCGGTGCGCCAAAGTTGTGGTTAGATATCAATGAAGATGCGAGTTTACTCAGTGGCTTAGATCTTTCAACCATTGCGGGCCAAATCCAAATGGCCACCACGGGTGTCCTTGGCGGCAGCGTGCTGGAAACCAGCGAGTCATTACCAGTGCGTGTGCGGGTCGAACAACAAACCCGTACCGATGAACGCGCCTTGATGGATCTCAATCTCAACTCAGCGCAAGGCTCCAATATTCCGCTAAGCGCCTTGGCGAGCATGGATATTAAGGTGAGCCGCGGCGCCATCCCACGGCGAGATGGCCATAGAATTAATACCGTCGAAGCCTATATCACCACAGGCACCTTACCGGCGAAGGTCCTAACGGATATTAAGCATGAGTTAGATGCCTTAGTGTTGCCTAGCGGCTACCACATCGAAATTGGGGGTGAGAGCGCTAAACGTAATGAAGCGGTCGGCAATCTACTTTCCAGCATAATTCTGGTTATCACCGCCTTACTGGCCACTTTAGTGTTATCGTTTAATTCATTCCGCTTGACCTTGATTATCCTGTTAAGCGCGGTGCAATCAGCCGGTCTCGGTTTATTGTGTGTGTATGTGTTTGGTTACCCGTTTGGCTTTACCGTTATCGTCGGTTTACTGGGGCTAATGGGATTGGCCATTAATGCCGCCATCGTCATCTTGGCAGAGCTGCAAGAGATAGATAGCGCCCAGCTCAATTGTGACAGCACCATAGTGGCAGTGAGTAGCTGTGGTCGCCATATTGCCTCAACCACCATCACCACCATCGGTGGCTTTTTGCCACTGATTATCGCTGGCGGAGGCTTTTGGCCTCCCTTTGCAATCGCGATTGCCGGCGGCACCTTACTTACTACCTTAATTTCGTTAATTTGGGTTCCTGTGATTTACTCACTGATGATCCCCCAACGAGCGAGCCTACAAAGTTCGCCCGCATAAAACAATGGGCCAAGCGGCCCATTGTTAATCTAACGAATCACTCCCCTCGAGCAGGGCTAAGGCGCCTTTGATTGTAAAATACCAAAGAGTTCATCTTTGAGTAGAACCCGTTCGGCCTTTAATTCGACAAAGTGGGCATCTGAGGTGGGGACATTGGACAATTCTAAACTGCGGATTTTATGATCGAGGGTATTATAACGCTTAGTTAACGCAGCAAACCCATCTAGATTTTGTTTAAGTTCTTCGATTAGGTCTTGGTATTGCGGAAATTCAAGATTTAGCGCGTGGCTCTCACCTAACATATTGCTCTCCTTTATCACAGAAATACGGCCTCACTAGGCAACCGCATGGATCAGGGCACTGTCTATCTCATCGCCGGAGCAGATAATCACTCACCTTTTTTAAACCCATAGACTAAATTAGCCTAGCAGTTAACTCTACAAAGGCACAAATCAGCCATAAAAATGTATGGTCCGCCTCGTTATTGCAAATGATATTTCCGATAACGAGGTTGGTTTGCGCTAATGTATTCGGAGTCTTCATTAGGTGCTACCACCCTCTCCACGATGAGTTCCGCGCTAGATTGTCCTCAAAAAGGGCGTTGTTTCCTAAATCATTGAACTAATCATCAGAACCACGATCAGATCATTAGAACTTTGAGATGGGTGACGATGATGGGTAAGGCAAAGTACAAAATCAGCAACTGGAAGCAATATAACCA
>NZ_JAHUTT010000037.1 GCF_019209865.1 Shewanella sp. NIFS-20-20
GCGAGACAGTTCAAGCTTGATGGGAAACGGGATAGGGCCTATCCACGTGCGTTAAAAATGAGTAAAAACAAGTATCCCATTAAGTCTAAGAAAAATGCCGTTCACACTAAGTGAACGGCATTAGGCAATCGCCGGTTTTTTTTATGAATATGCAAATATCTTATTTAGACATGTACTCGATAGCATTTTTGTAGTCTTCGTCAGTACAGTCGGTACACATACCACCTGGTGGCATAGCGCCTTTACCAGTTTTAACTGTCGCAATTAACGTATCCATCCCTTGTGCTAAGCGAGGTTCCCAAGCGGCAACGTCATGAGATTTGGGTGCACCAGCAACGCCCATGCTATGACATACCTGACATGCCTTGTTATAGACAGCCTCTCCATCCTGAGCAAAAACGCTTGGTGACATAGTCATTACAGCGAATGCAGTCATGGCTAACATTTTTTTCATGCTTATTTTTCCTAATGCTAATATACAAAGCTCATCGCTGCCTAAAACTAGGGCAGACTCCTTTTGACTCTTAAAGGTTACTACATTCAGCAAAAAAACTCACGTTTTTGTGATCCTTGTCCCTAGAATTGCAACATTAGCAAATTTTATTCTCAATGTTTTAGTATATTAGCAACTCGAGTAAAAGTTCCCACTTTAGTTGGTTTCTTGGAAGCACTTCAAATTGCTGCAATATAGCGCATAACCACAGTAACTCCCTATTTGCGTTTATGTTAGTATCACTTGTGTTTCATTTAGGCATTAGATAGAGGGTACAGTGACGGACAAAATTATCCCCCCATTACTATCGGCTTGTGAACTCACATGCATCAGGGAAGAACGTATTCTATTTGATGGTTTGAGTTTCGATATTCTTGCAGGTGACATAGTACAAATAGAAGGCCCAAACGGTGCTGGCAAAACCAGCCTGTTACGGATCTTGGCCGGTTTATCCCGCCCTTATGCCGGAAATGTCCACTACCAGCAACAAAACATCAATCGTTGCCGCGATGAATTTAATACTGACTTGCTCTATTTAGGCCATTTAGCTGGGGTAAAAAGTGAGTTAACCGCCGAAGAGAACCTTAACACCAATTTAAGGTTAAGTGGCTACGATACAGCCAAAGCTGCTGAAATTCTTAGCAATGTTAACCTCACTGGCTTCGAGGATGCATTAGCTGGACACCTTTCTGCAGGGCAGCATCGTCGTACAGCGCTAGCGCGTCTTTGGCATACCAACTGTAAAATATGGATCCTAGATGAGCCGTTTACTGCCATCGATAAAAAAGGGGTTGAAGACCTTGAGAACTTGTTCTTAGCCCATGCTGAGCAAGGCGGGTGTGTGATCATGACCACCCACCAAGACATGGGGATCATCGCCAAGGATCGCCTTCGTAAAATTCAACTAGATTATCGCTTTCTATAAGGTCATGAGTGGATGAAAAGCAGAAGCCTAAATTACACCCAAGCTTTTTTTACCGTACTGAATCGAGATTTAAAGATTGCAGTTCGCCATCGTGGCGATATTTTTAACCCGCTGCTGTTCTTTGTGATGGTCGTGACATTATTCCCTCTAGGCGTTGGCCCCGAGCCTCAGATGCTAAGTCGCATAGCCCCCGGCGTTATTTGGGTGGCGGCATTATTAGCATCGATGCTGTCTTTAGAGCGCTTATTCAAAACCGATTTTAGCGACGGCAGTCTTGAACAAATGCTTTTGAGCCCGCAACCATTACCCTTGATGATCCTGGCAAAAGTGATTGCTCACTGGTTACTCACTGGCGTGCCATTGATTGTCATTGCACCGCTACTCGCAGTATTACTGCATCTCGATGACAATAGTTATGTCGCCTTAATTGCTACCTTAGCACTGGGCACCCCTGTATTAAGTTTATTGGGAGCCATCGGTATGGCACTCACCGTGGGATTACGTAAAGGGGGGGTGCTGGTCAGTCTATTGATCTTGCCTCTGTATATCCCAGTATTGATTTTTGCAACCAGCGCTATCGATGCCGCAAGCATGAATTTACCTTTTGATGGTCAACTCGCTATTATTGGCGCGATGTTGGTCGGTTCGTTAACTTTGGCTCCTTTTGCAATAGGCGCCTCTCTAAGAGTGAGTACTAACTAAATGTGGAAATGGTTACACCCTTACGCGGATCCTGAACGCGCCTTTCAACTGGCCGGAAAGTTACTACCATGGTTCAGCGCCCTTGCCTTTGGCATGATTGCCACAGGCACCATTTGGGGTCTGTTATTTGCCCCAACCGATTACCAACAAGGTGACAGCTATCGAATCATCTTTATTCATGTTCCTGCGGCGTCAATGTCGATGGCAGCGTACATGGGCATGGCGATTGCGTCATTCGTCGGTCTAGTATGGCAAATTAAAGCCGCGGATTGGGCTGCGGCGTCTATCGCCCCTATCGGTGCGGTGATTACTTTTATAGCATTGTTTACTGGCGCAACTTGGGGCAAACCAATGTGGGGCGCTTGGTGGGTATGGGACGCACGGTTAACCTCTGAATTAGTATTGCTGTTCTTGTATTTGGGCGTAATTGCATTATATGCATCGTTCGAAGATAAAGTATTAGCTGCGCGCGCGGCGGGAATTTTGGCCATCGTCGGCGTGATTAATATCCCTATCATCAAATACTCAGTTGATTGGTGGAGTTCATTACATCAGCCTTCAACCATTAAAATTACAGAAAAGTCAGCGATGCCAACCGATATGTTGTATCCACTTTTAATTAATATTTTAGGTTTTGGGCTTATGATTGGCGCACTCACCTTAGTACGCTTCCGCGCTGAGATCCTAGCGCGAAATGGTATGCGCCCGTGGGTACGTAAACTAGCACTTGAGCAAGGAGCTAAATAATGGAATTCAATTCCTTTGGCGAATTTATCAACATGGGTGGCTACGCTTTCTTTGTATGGCTTGCTTATGGAGTGACCTTTGGCTCACTTTTAATCCTGACTCTCGTTAGCATTAGCCGTAAAAAACGGGTATTAACTGACATCGCGAAAAAGATAGCTCGCGAAGAGCGACTAAAACAAAATCGGAGCAATAAACAGTGAATCCAAGACGTAAAAAAAGACTAGTCATGGCCGTCGGCTTGATTGCTGGCGTTGCTGCCATCGCCTCATTATTACTTTATGCACTGAATTCAAATTTGAATTTATTTTATACCCCGACCGAAATTACTCAGGGTAAAAAAGATACAGGGGTTAAACCTGAGCCAGGTCAACGAATTAGGGTTGGTGGCATGGTGACTGTCGGCTCTCTTGTCCGCGATCCGAAAAGTCTGCATGTTGAATTTGCTGTTCACGACGCTGCTGGCGGCGAAATTATCGTCACTTATGATGACTTACTGCCAGACTTGTTCCGTGAAGGACAAGGCATTGTGGCGCAAGGTGTTCTCACTGACGACTACAAGCTGCAAGCATCAGAAGTGTTGGCCAAGCATGACGAAAATTATATGCCGCCTGAAGTTGCTGAAGCCATGGGTAAAACCCATGACAAACTTGAATATAGTGAAACTCAGGTAAAATCAGAACAATAATAACGTCTTATTGCACTTATAAGGCCGCTAACCCTGGTTAGCGGCCTTTTTTTATCAGATGATGTCTTGGCGTGAAAATAAACAGCTTGCGCGTTACAGGAGCCCTGAGCGCCATTAAGCGCTCGTCTGTATTCACAGGTGCATTGGACTGTTAGCGGCCACGGCAATGGCGCAAAAACACTGTGACCTAGCCATTCGCCTGCACAGTTCAAGATTACGTCTACCTAGGCGAGTCTACGCTAACCCAATGAGCCTCATCCTTAATGTTTGCTAGCTGACTGCGCCAATAAGCCCATGACCACTCAATGTTTCGTAGCGTTGTTTGGAATCACTGTGTAAGGCTATGACATTGTTATTATGTGCCAACACAGCAGTATTCAACTCAAACCAGCATATCTCGTCGTCATCGCACTCTATTAGTATATTCATTGCATATGAACTAAATGGCTCCTAATGGCAGCGATTTAATCCATCACCAAGACACCATTAATAGCTAGCTCAAGCCGAGATTTGGGGTAAGACCTTCAGATACATGGGCTGACAATTCCCACCAATGACATGATTGACTCGCAAGGATTAACGAAAAGGCTGAGCAATATGAAGCTGAGGCTTCTACTCTGGCTTACCACGATGAGTATTTTCGATGGCCATGATAATGCAAAGCGTAAAGCACAAGTAGCGGTCAGATGATGCGAGAGAGGTAAAAATCATAGAAATCAATAAACTTGAAAGTCTACGCCGTGCGGGAATAAACACATTTTAAATAATAAAAAACCGGACACAAGGTCCGGTTTTTTTATACAACCTGATATTACTCAGCAGCTTCTACTTCAACAGCTTCAGCAGCTTCAGGACGACCTACTAACTCGATGTAAGCCATTGGGGCTTTATCACCGGCACGCAGACCGCACTTCAGGATGCGGGTGTAACCACCAGGACGTTCCTGGTAGCGTGGACCCAATTCATTGAACAATTTACCTACAACTTCAGAGTCGCGGGTACGAGCAAATGCCAGACGACGATTTGCAACGCTGTCACTTTTAGAAAGTGTTATCAGAGGCTCAACTACGCGACGCAGTTCTTTCGCTTTCACTAAAGTTGTCTTGATGATCTCATGACGAACCAGTGATGAAGCCATGTTACGGAACATAGCTTGGCGATGGCTGCTGTTGCGGTTAAGTTGACGACCACTCTTACGATGGCGCATGACCTAATCCTTATAACCTAAATCTGTACAAACCTGGGACTTATAGGTCGTCTGCTAAACTAGCTGGAGGCCAGTTTTCCAGACGCATACCTAACGACAGTCCGCGAGAAGCCAACACATCCTTGATCTCGGTAAGAGATTTCTTACCCAGGTTAGGAGTTTTGAGCAACTCAACTTCAGTACGCTGTACCAGATCACCGATGTAATGAATCGCTTCAGCCTTCAAACAGTTGGCTGAACGTACAGTTAGCTCTAAATCGTCGACAGGACGCAGCAAAATCGGATCAAACTCTGGCTTCTCTTCTTTCTGTTCTGGTTCAGAAACATCACGCAGTTCTACAAACGCATCCAGCTGTTCAGCTAAGATGGTGGCAGAGCGACGGATAGCTTCTTCTGGATCAATAGTACCGTTAGTGGTCATATCGATTACCAGCTTGTCCAGGTCAGTACGTTGTTCCACACGAGCAGCTTCAACATTATAAGCAATGCGAGCAACAGGTGAGAAAGAAGCGTCTACCAACAGGCGACCAATCGGACGATCGTCATCTTCGGTTTGAGCACGGGCAGAAGCCGGTACATAACCGCGACCACGTTCAACACGAATACGCATGCTGATATCATTGTTACCGGTCAGATGACAGATAACATGATCTGGGTTCACGATAGAGACATCGCCGTCGTGGGTGATATCTGCTGCAGTAACAGGGCCTGCGCCGGACTTGCTCAAAGTGAGCATAGCCTCGTCTTTACCCTCGATGGTCACTGCTAACCCTTTCAGGTTCAGCAAGATTTCAAGGATATCTTCTTGTACGCCTTCCTTGCTGCTATATTCATGCAGCACGCCGTCGATCTCGACTTCGGTAACCGCGCAGCCGGGCATAGACGACAAAAGGATGCGACGCAACGCGTTTCCTAAAGTGTGACCGAAACCACGTTCAAGTGGCTCCAGAGTCACTTTGGCACGCGTTGGGTTAACCTGCTCGATATCAACGAGACGCGGTTTAAGAAATTCTGTAACAGAACCCTGCATTGTGTCCTCTCTTGTTTGTTAGCCTTACTTAGAGTAAAGCTCGACGATCAGCTGTTCGTTAATTTCCGCAGACAAATCGCTACGTTCTGGAATACGCTTGAAAGCACCTTCCATCTTAGCGGCATCTACTTCAACCCATGTAGGCTTCTCACGTTGAGTAGAAACTTCCAAAGCAGCCTTAATACGGGCTTGCTTCTGAGACTTCTCACGGATGCTTACTACATCATTCGCAGACACTTTGAATGACGGAATGTTAACAACACGACCGTTTACCATAACAGATTTATGGCTAACCAGCTGACGTGCTTCAGCACGTGTAGCACCAAAGCCCATACGATAAACTACGTTATCCAGACGGCTTTCTAAAAGTTGCAACAGGTTTTCACCAGTGTTGCCTTTCAGACGTGCAGCTTCTTTATAGTAGTTACGGAATTGCTTTTCCAGCACACCATAAATACGACGAACTTTTTGTTTCTCGCGTAACTGAGTACCGTACTCAGACAAACGTGGCTTACGAGCGCCATGTTGGCCTGGTGCAGCTTCAAGCTTACACTTCGAATCAATTGCTCTCACACCGCTTTTCAGGAAAAGGTCAGTACCTTCCCGGCGGCTGAGCTTGAGCTTGGGACCCAAGTATCTTGCCATGATCTTTCTCCAATATCCTAGCTAGACGTCGTTACACGCGACGCTTTTTAGGAGGACGACAACCGTTATGAGGGATAGGCGTCACATCGGTAATGTTGGTAATTTTATAACCAACAGCGTTCAGCGCACGAATGGCTGATTCACGACCTGGACCTGGACCCTTCACGAAAACTTCAAGGTTTTTAACACCGTAATCCTGAGCAGCAGCACCTGCGCGCTCAGCAGCCACCTGCGCAGCAAACGGAGTAGATTTACGTGAACCACGGAAACCTGAACCACCTGCAGTCGCCCATGACAAAGCGTTACCCTGACGATCAGTGATAGTAACAATTGTATTGTTGAAAGATGCATGGATATGAGCCATACCATCCGCAACCTGTTTACGTACGCGCTTACGCGGAGAACGTGACGGAACTTTAGCCATTGTCTACCTTCCCGTTACTTCTTGATTGGTTTACGTGGACCTTTGCGAGTACGCGCATTGGTCTTAGTACGTTGCCCACGAAGAGGCAGGCTACGACGATGGCGGAGACCACGATAACAACCAAGGTCCAT
This sequence comes from Shewanella sp. NIFS-20-20, assembly GCF_019209865.1. Taxonomy (GTDB): domain Bacteria; phylum Pseudomonadota; class Gammaproteobacteria; order Enterobacterales; family Shewanellaceae; genus Shewanella. The sequence goes on from NZ_JAHUTT010000037.1 coordinate 6,990, forward strand.
AAGACGTTTGATGTTCATGGAAATCTCACGACGCAAGTCACCTTCTACGGTGTATTTGGCGACTTCTTCGCGTAGAGTATCAATTTGAGCTTCGCTCAATTCCTTGATCTTAGCATCTTCAGCGATTGAAGTAGCAGCGCAGATTGCTCTAGCGCTAGTACGTCCAATACCAAAAATCGCAGTCAATGCAATGACTGTGTGCTTTTGATCAGGAATGTTAATGCCAGCTATACGGGCCACTATGCACTCCTTAAGTTAAAGGCCATCTGTGAAAAGCCCGAAAGGATACTCAACAGATGACAGTTTTGCAATCAATTTTTAATCAGCCCTATCAAATAGGGCTGATTAAATGTTTTTAGCCTTGACGCTGTTTGTGTTTTGGTTCAACACAGATCACGCGAACAACGCCACTACGCTTGATGATCTTGCAATTACGGCAGATCTTCTTCACGGAAGCACGAACTTTCATTTCAACACTCCGTAAGCTAATTTATCGACCAAAGCGATCTAAGTTCGCTTTGTTGACTAGATTAGCTTTCTTCATCACAGACTCATACTGATGAGACATCATATGGGTCTGAACCTGAGCCATAAAGTCCATGATCACTACTACCATAATTAGTAGGGAAGTACCGCCAAAATAGAACTGTACTTTCCACGCGATTAACATGAACTCCGGAATTAAACAGATAAAGGTAATATACAAGGCACCCGCTAAGGTGAGTCGTGTCATTACTTTATCAATGTAACGCGAAGTCTGTTCGCCAGGACGGATCCCGGGGATAAACGCACCGCTCTTTTTCAAGTTATCTGCTGTTTCGCGTGGGTTAAACACCAACGCAGTGTAGAAGAAACAGAAAAAGATAATTGCTGCCGCATACAATAATGAGTACAGCGGTTGTCCAGGGGACACAGCCAGTGAAAAATCACTCAACCATGACATAGACGGATTCTGACCGAACCACTGAGCCAGTGTTCCAGGAAACAGAATAATGCTGGACGCAAAAATTGGCGGAATCACACCTGCCATATTCACTTTCAACGGTAAGTGAGTAGATTGCGCTGCAAATACCTTACGGCCCTGCTGACGCTTAGCGTAGTTAACAACGATACGTCGTTGACCGCGCTCTACAAACACTACGAAGTAAGTAACGGCAAATATAATCACTGCAATCAGTAATAATACCAGTACGTTTAAGTCGCCTTGACGCGCCTGCTCGGCCGTTTGGCCAATAGCTGAAGGCAGTCCGGCTACGATACCTGCAAAAATCAGGATCGAAATACCATTCCCTATGCCCCGTTCGGTAATCTGTTCGCCTAACCACATCAGGAACATGGTTCCTGTCACTAAGCTCACCACAGCAGTGAAATAGAATCCAAAACCTGGGCTTACTACTAAGCCTGGGAATAGATTCGGCAATCCTGTTGCAATACCGACCGACTGGAACGTACCCAGCACAAGCGTACCCCAACGTGTATATTGACTGATTTTCTTACGTCCTGTCTCGCCTTCTTTCTTCAATTCAGCAAGGGCAGGATGTACCACAGTCAATAACTGCATAATGATCGATGCCGAAATATACGGCATGATCCCTAATGCAAAGATGGAAGCACGCTCAAGGGCACCACCCGAGAACATGTTAAACATGCCCAGGATGGTTCCTTTTTGCTGAGTAAACAGCTCGGCTAACACAGCAGCGTCAATACCAGGAATCGGTACAAATGAACCCGCCCTAAAGACGATAATCGCACCAATCACGAACAGGAGGCGACGTTTCAGTTCTGAAAATCCGCCCTTCGCGCTTTTTAAATCAAGTCCTGGTTTTGCCATCGACGTATTATTCCTCGATCTTACCGCCGGCAGCTTCGATAGCTGCACGAGCACCTTTGGTTACCTTCAGACCTTTTACGGTCACTGGGCGTTCAATGGTACCTGAAAGAACGATTTTCGCAAACTGGATGTTGCGAGTAATTACGTTCGCATCTTTTAATGCGTTCAGGTCGATAACATCACCGTTAACTTTTGCCAGTTCGAGTAAACGAACTTCAGCAGTTACCAAAGCGATACGTGAAGTAAAGCCGAACTTAGGTAAACGGATCTTCAGTGGCATCTGACCACCCTCGAAACCAGGACGTACACCGCCGCCAGAACGAGATTTTTGACCCTTGTGACCGCGACCGGCAGTCTTACCCAAGCCTGAACCAATACCACGACCTACACGCTTAGGTGCAGACTTAGAGCCTGCAGCTGGAGATAGAGTATTTAAACGCATCTATTAATCCTCCACCTTAACCATGTAGTAGACCTTGTTGATCATACCGCGAACAGCAGGAGTATCTTGCAGTTCAACAGTGTGACCAATACGACGCAGACCTAAACCAGTCAGGGTCGCTCTGTGCTTAGGCAAACGGCCGATAGCACTTTTAGTCTGAGTGACTTTTACAGTTTTAGTAGCCATGGTGCATTACCCCCGAATTTCATCAACATTCAGGCCACGCTTAGCTGCGATTTGCGCAGGTGACTTCATGTGCACCAGAGCATCTACAGTCGCGCGAACGATGTTGATCGGGTTAGTAGAACCGTATGCTTTCGACAGTACGTTATGAACGCCTGCTACTTCCAATACGGCACGCATCGCGCCACCGGCAATAATACCGGTACCTTCTGACGCCGGTTGCATGTATACACGTGAACCAGAGTGGCGACCTTTCACTGGGTGGTGAAGGGTACCTTTGTTCAGTTCAACGTTTACCATGTTACGACGTGCTTTTTCCATTGCTTTTTGAATAGCAGCTGGAACTTCACGCGCTTTACCATAGCCAAAGCCAACCTTACCATTGCCATCACCCACTACGGTCAGTGCGGTGAAGCTAAAGATACGGCCACCCTTAACTACTTTAGAAACACGATTAACTGCAATCAATTTTTCTTGCAGATCGTCTTTTTGCTGAGCTTCTAATTTAGCCATTGTTATAACCCCTTAGAACTGGAGGCCAGCTTCACGAGCAGCATCTGCCAGCGCAGCTACACGACCGTGATACTTGAAACCAGAACGATCGAAGGCAACAACAGTCACGCCTTTTTCGATCGCGCGTTCAGCAATAGCTTTACCCACTGCTTTAGCTGCGTCTACGTTGCCGGTATATTTCAGTGCGTCTTTTACAGCTTTTTCAGCGGTAGAAGCAACTGCAATTACTTGGGCTTCAGCATTGATCACCTGAGCATAGATGTGACGTGGTGTACGATGTACAACCAGACGTGTCGCGCCCAGCTCTTGGATCTTCTTACGTGCGCGTAGTGCGCGGCGTAAGCGAGATGTTTTCTTATCCATATCGCGTTACCTACTTCTTCTTAGCCTCTTTACGGCGAACGTTTTCGTCGTCATAACGGACACCTTTGCCTTTGTAAGGCTCTGGTGGACGATAACCACGAATCTCAGCAGCAACTTGGCCAACCACTTGCTTGTCAACACCGCGAAGGATGATGTCAGTTTGTGATGGACATTCTGCTGTTACGCCAGCGGGCAGCTTGTGAACTAAAGGGTGTGAAAAACCTAAAGTCAGGTCAATGTCACTACCAGTGATTTTCGCACGGTAACCAACACCTACTAACTTCAACTTCTTCTCAAAACCTTGAGAAACACCGATTACCATGTTGTTCAAAAGAGCGCGTGCAGTACCCGCCTGTGCCCAAGCGTTAACAACGCCTTCAACAGGTTGAGCTTTAACAACGCCTTCTTCAACAACAACAGCAACCGCGCTGTTGAATACTCGAGTCAGAGAACCTTTACCACCTTTGATGGTAACTTCCTGACCGTTTACAGTCACCTCTACGCCAGCTGGGATAGTGACTGGTGCTTTTGCTACACGAGACATTCCTAGCTCCTTAAGCTACGTAGCAGATAACCTCACCACCCATGCCTTCAAGGCGGGCGGCACGATCAGTCATCAGGCCTTTAGAAGTGGACACGATTGCGACACCCAGTCCGCCCATCACTTTTGGTAACTCGTCTTTACCTTTGTAAATACGAAGACCAGGACGGCTTACACGCTGGATAGTCTCAACGACTGGCTGACCCTGGAAATACTTAAGAGTGATTTCCAGTTCAGGTTTGGCTTCACCTGCAACTGCGTATTCAGTGATATAACCTTCTTCTTTAAGCAGCTTTGCGATAGCAACTTTCAGCTTAGCAGAAGGCATCTTCACAGATACTTTGTTAGCAGCTTGGCCGTTACGGATACGGGTTAACATATCCGCAATAGGATCTTGCATGCTCATATTAGCTTACTCCGTGACAAGTATTACCAGCTGGCCTTACGCAGACCAGGAACTTCACCACGCATAGTTGCTTCACGCAGTTTAATACGGCTTAAGCCGAATTTGCGCAGGAAGCCATGCGGGCGACCAGTTTGACTACAACGATTGCGCTGACGCGCTGCGCTGGAGTCACGTGGTAGAGCTTGCAGCTTAAGAACCGCATCCCAGCGAGCTTCTTCAGAAGTCTCTGGGCTGTTGATAGTTTGCTTAAGTGCCGCGCGCTTTTCAGCGTACTTGGCCACGAGCTTTGCACGCTTGACTTCACGTGCTTTCATTGAAGTTTTTGCCATTACGCTACCCTTACTTTTTGAATGGGAAGTTAAAAGCGTCTAACAGAGCACGACCTTCTTCGTCAGTCTTCGCAGAGGTAGTGATAACAATATCCATACCGCGAATCTTATCGATTTTATCATAATCGATTTCTGGGAAGATGATTTGCTCACGCACACCCATTGCGTAGTTACCACGGCCATCGAATGACTTAGCACTCAGACCACGGAAATCACGAATACGTGGGATTGCGATGTCAACCAAACGCTCTAAGAATTCCCACATGCGCTCACCGCGCAGGGTTACTTTACAACCAATCGGGTAGCCTTCACGGATTTTAAAACCAGCAACTGACTTACGAGCAACAGTCACTACTGGTTTTTGGCCAGCGATAGCAGTCATATCACGGACAGCAGCGTCCATAACTTTTTTGTCTGCAACAGCTTCGCCAACACCCATATTCAGGGTGATTTTATCAATCCGAGGGACTTGCATGACACTGCTATAACCGAACTTTTTAGCCAGTTCAGCGATTACAGTCTCTTTATATTTATCATGCAGTTTCGCCATCGTTTACTCCAGTTACTTAACGAGTTCACCGTTCGATTTAAAGAAACGAACTTTTTTGCCGTCTTCAAATCGGAAACCAACACGATCAGCCTTGCCTGTGGCATGGTTGAAGATCGCAACATTTGATGCTTGAATCGGGGCTTCTTTCTCAACGATACCACCAGTTACGCCCAGTTGTGGGTTTGGCTTGGTGTGTTTCTTAACGAGATTGATACCTTCAACAATCACTTTACCAGTAGGAAGAACTTGAGAAACTTTTGCACGTTTACCCTTGTCTTTACCTGCCAGTATAATTACTTCGTCTTGACGACGGATTTTAGCTGCCATTATGAAGCTCCTTACAGTACTTCTGGTGCCAGCGATACGATTTTCATAAACTGCTCATTACGCAATTCACGTGTCACTGGGCCAAAGATACGAGTACCAATCGGTGCAAGGTTTGCGTTTAGCAAAACTGCTGCATTCCGATCGAAGCGAATGACAGAACCGTCTGGACGACGTACGCCTTTCTTAGTACGGACTACCACCGCGTTATACACATCACCTTTCTTCGCTTTAGCGCGAGGAATAGCTTCTTTAACAGAAACCTTGATGATGTCGCCGATACCGGCATAACGACGATGAGAGCCACCCAAGACCTTAATACACTGAACTCTGCGAGCGCCGCTGTTACATGCGACATCCAGAGTCGATTGCATTTGGATCATTTCAAGTGCTCCGCTATCGTTACTACACAAATCCCGAAAATACGGGGTTATTTATTCACCACACTTTTGCCGAATTTCGGTCAAAAATGGAGCGCGATTATAACACCATAAAATGAGCTTGGATAGTATTAAAAAACAAACGGCCCCAAAAAAGGGGCCGTTTCGCTAGAAAGACCTTACGCTACGTTAGGTCTAAAAACTACTTCAACCAGAGTCCAAGACTTAGTCTTAGACAGAGGACGACATTCACGAATAGTGACTACATCGCCTTCTTGACACTGATTTTGCTCGTCATGGGCATGAATCTTGGTAGTACGTTTGATGTACTTACCATAGATTGGGTGCTTAACTTGACGCTCAATGGCAACAGTGATGGACTTGTCCATCTTATTGCTGGTCACACGACCTTGCAAAGTACGGATAGCCTGAGACATTATGCACCTGCCTTAGAAGTAATAATGGTCTTAACGCGCGCAATGTTACGACGCACTGTTTTCAGCTGGTGAGTTTGAGCCAGTTGACCAGTTGCGTGTTGCATGCGCAGGTTAAACTGCTCACGCAGCAGACCAAGTAATTCAGCGTTTAATTCTTCAACGCCCTTTTCTCTTAGTTCGCTCGCTTTCATTACATCACCGTCTTAGTTACGAAGGTAGTCTTGATTGGCAACTTGGCAGCGGCCAGTGCGAATGCTTCGCGGGCCAGCTCTTCAGATACGCCATTCATCTCGTAGAGTACCTTACCAGGTTGAATCTGACATACCCAGTATTCAACGTTACCTTTACCTTTACCCATACGCACTTCAAGAGGCTTAGAGGTAATAGGCTTGTCTGGGAAAACCCGAATCCAGATTTGTCCCTGACGCTTAATGTGACGTGTCATAGCACGACGCGCAGATTCGATCTGGCGAGCAGTTAAGCGGCCACGGCCGACTGCTTTCAGACCGAAAGTACCGAAGCTAACTTCAGTACCGTTCGCCAGACCGCGGTTGCGGCCTTTGAACATCTTGCGAAACTTCATACGTTTAGGTTGCAGCATTGCCGGCTCTCCTACTTGTTACGAGGCTTGCGCTTAGGTTGCTGCTTCGGCTCTTCGATCTGAGGCAGCATACCGTCCAGAACTTCACCTTTGAAGATCCAAACTTTAATGCCGATCACACCGTATTGAGTGTGACTTTCAGCAGTAGAATAGTCGATGTCAGCACGCAGGGTATGCAAAGGTACTCGACCTTCACGATACCACTCAGAACGCGCAATCTCAGCGCCGCCTAAACGGCCACTAACTTCTACTTTGATACCTTGGGCACCGATACGCATGGCGTTTTGTACTGCGCGCTTCATAGCACGACGGAACATTACGCGACGCTCCAGCTGCTGAGCAATAGAGTCAGCTACCAGTTTTGCGTCCATTTCAGGCTTACGGATCTCAGCGATGTTAATCTGAGCAGGGGTACCGGTCAGTTTTGCAACTTCGGCACGCAATACTTCAACATCTTCGCCTTTCTTACCAATCACTACGCCTGGACGGGCAGTGTGGATAGTAACGCGGATGCTTTTCGCTGGGCGTTCGATAACAATCTTAGATACTGATGCGGCTTTAAGTTTCTTTTCCAGAAACTTACGCACTTCCCAGTCGCTGCTCAGATTATTTGCATAGTCTGATTTATCCGCGTACCAGGTAGAGATCCAAGGCTTGGTGATACCCAGACGGATACCATTAGGATGTACTTTCTGTCCCATTGCTCTCTCCTAGCGATCTGATACAACCACAGTGATGTGGCTGGTACGCTTCATGATACGATCAGCACGACCTTTAGCACGAGGCATGATGCGCTTCATAGTTGGACCTTCGTCAACAAAGACTTTGGCAACTTTCAGTTCATCGATGTCTGCACCTTCGTTGTGCTCTGCGTTTGCAATAGCTGAGTCAACTACTTTCTTTACCAGTACGGCCGCTTTCTTAGGGCTGAAAGTCAGGATCTCGAGGGCCTTTGAAACAGGCAAACCACGGATCTGATCAGCAACTAAGCGAGCTTTTTGCGCTGAAGTACGGGCAAAACGATGTTTAGCTAAAACTTCCATCTTATTCCTCCCGTATTAACGCTTCTTCGCTTTCTTATCTGCAGCATGGCCGCGATAAGTGCGAGTTGGTGAGAATTCACCAAGTTTATGGCCGATCATTTCGTCAGTTACGAAAACAGGTACGTGCTGACGACCATTATGGACAGCGATGGTCAAACCAATCATAGTTGGGATGATCATTGAGCGGCGAGACCAAGTTTTAATTGGCTTTTTGTCACCGGCTTCCATCGCTTTCTCTACCTTCTTCAGCAAGTGCAGGTCAATGAAAGGACCTTTCTTGAGAGAACGTGGCATGGCGAATCCTCTTATTACTTATTACGACGACGTACAATGTACTTGTCAGTGCGTTTGTTGCTACGAGTCTTATAACCCTTAGTTGGAACGCCCCATGGAGTCACTGGGTGACGACCACCAGAAGTACGACCTTCACCACCACCGTGTGGGTGATCTACTGGGTTCATTGCAACACCACGCACTGTTGGGCGAACGCCTCTCCAGCGCTTAGCACCTGCTTTACCTAACTGGCGCAGCATGTGTTCGGCGTTACCAACTTCACCTAAAGTCGCGCGGCAATCTACTGGAACTTTACGCATTTCGCCAGAGCGAAGACGCAGAGTTGCATAGGCACCATCACGAGCTACAACTTGTACATAAGCACCTGCAGAACGTGCGATCTGAGCGCCTTTACCAGGCTTCATTTCAACAGCGTGAACTACAGAACCCACTGGGATATTACGCAGTGGCAGTGCGTTACCTACTTTAATTTCAGCATCAACACCAGACTTGATCAGATCGCCAGCTTTCATGCCTTTAGCAGCAATGATATAGCGACGCTCACCGTCAGCGTACAGAACCAATGCGATGTTCGCGGTGCGGTTCGGATCGTATTCCAGACGCTCTACTTTGCCTTGAATACCATCTTTGTTACGCTTGAAGTCGATCAAACGATAATGTTGCTTATGACCACCGCCCACATGACGGACAGTGATACGACCGGTGTTGTTACGACCACCAGACTTAGATTTTTTCGCCAGCAGGCCAGCAAAAGGTTTACCCTTATGCAGGTCGGTGTTTACCACTTTAACGAGGTGGCGACGACCTGGAGAGGTTGGCTTACATTTAACAATTGCCATGATAATTCTCCTTTTGCTTACTCAGCGCCAACGAAATCGATATCAGCACCAGCAGCCAAGGTAACATAGGCTTTTTTCCAATCGCTACGACGACCTACACGGCCACCGGTGCGCTTAGTTTTACCCTTGTTAACCAAAGTGCGAACTGAGTCAACTTCAACTTCAAATAGCTTTGCTACGGCAGCTTTGATCTCAGCCTTAGTGGCATCGATTGCTACACGGAAAACTACAGTGTTAGTTTTTTCGGCATTCACAGTGCTCTTTTCAGAGATATGTGGAGCCAGAATAACTTTCAGCAAACGTTCTTCGCGGATCATGCCAGCATCTCCTCGATTTGCTTCACAGCATCAGCAGTCACAAGCACTTTGTTGAAAGCGATCAGACTTACAGGATCCAGGCCCGCTACGTCACGAACGTCAACCTTGTACAGGTTGCGAGCAGCTAAGAACAAGTTCTCATCAACTTCAGCAGTAACAATTAACACGTCTTCCAGATCCATAGCTGCCAGCTTAGCTTTCAGCTCTTTAGTCTTAGGCGCTTCAACAGCGAACTCTTCAACTACGATCAGACGGTCTTGACGTACCAATTCAGACAGAATGCTCATCAGAGCACCGCGGTACATCTTCTTGTTTACTTTTTGGCTGTGATCTTGGGTTTTAGCAGCGAAAGTTACGCCACCGCTACGCCAAATTGGGCTTTTCACACTACCAGCACGAGCACGGCCCGTACCTTTCTGGCGCCAAGGCTTTTTGCCTGAGCCAGTTACTTCCGCACGAGTCTTTTGAGCACGAGTGCCCTGACGCGCGTTTGCAGCGTATGCTACAACTACCTGATGAACCAGTGCTTCATTAAAGTCACGGCCGAAGGTAGTTTCGGAAACTTCAAGAGCGCGTTGAGCGTCTTTCAATACCAATTCCATTACTATCTCCTCAGACCTTAAGCTTTAACAGCAGGCTTGATAATCAAGTCGCCATTGGTAGCGCCAGGAACGGCACCTCTCACCAGCAGCAGGCTACGTTCAGCATCTACACGTACAACGTCCAGATTTTGAGTAGTTACTTGCTCGGCACCCATGTGGCCTGACATTTTCTTGCCTTTGAATACGCGACCTGGCGTCTGGTTCTGACCGATAGAACCGTTCGCGCGGTGCGCCAATGAGTTACCGTGAGTCATATCTTGAGTACGGAAGTTCCAGCGCTTAACGCCACCCTGGAAACCTTTACCTTTAGATTGACCGGTAACATCTACTTTCGCTACGTCAGCGAAGATATCAACGTTCAGCTCAGCACCAACTTCAATGCCTTCGCCTTCACCGTCTGCCAGACGCACTTCCCACAAACCACGACCGGCTTCAACGCCTGCCTTGGCAAAATGGCCAGCTTCTGGCTTAGTGATGCGATTGGCTTTTTTGGCACCTGTTGTAACTTGCAGTGCGCGGTAACCGTCAGTTTCCAAAGTTTTCACTTGGGTAACACGGTTGGCAGCAACTTCAATTACGGTAACCGGGATTGAAACGCCATCTTCGGTGAAGATGCGAGTCATACCCACTTTACGACCAATAAGACCGATAGCCATCTCTCAAACCTCTTCTTTGGATCTCAATTAACCCAAGCTAATCTGAACATCTACACCAGCGGCAAGATCCAGACGCATCAGTGCGTCAACGGTCTTCTCGGTTGGCTCTACGATGTCAACCAGACGCTTGTGAGTACGCAGTTCGTACTGATCACGTGCATCTTTATTAACGTGCGGAGAGATCAAAATGGTGTAACGCTCTTTACGCGTAGGCAGTGGAATAGGACCACGTACCTGGGCGCCAGTACGTTTAGCAGTTTCAACGATTTCCGCAGTAGACTGATCAATCAAACGATGATCGAATCCTTTTAAGCGGATACGGATTCTTTGGTTCTGCATTGACCAGAGCTCCTAAAATGGACACATAAAAAATCACCCTCTAGCCGTCTCAATAATGAAAGGCAGAGCGAGATGATTTAACCGTTCGACTCCCAATCGGAGTCGCTGTTTATGATTAAGACAATTGCTCAATCAATATATTCGCTTACTTTAAGTAAGTGAGGCGCACATTATACATGGCTACATTTAAATAGCAACTCTATTGTGCGAATAATCAGCACGACGGCTGTTTATTAAAGTGCGCGGATTATACGGGCTTTTTATCAGGAGCGCAATTGTTTCATGAATAACTGGCCGAGGGCGGATTTTCATACAATGCAAATGAGCAGCCAATAAAAAAGGAGGCCTAAGCCTCCTTTTCTTTAGCGTCTAGCTAACCTCGCAATTAAGCGATGATTTTAGCTACAACACCAGCACCTACGGTACGGCCACCTTCACGAATAGCGAAGCGTAAACCTTCGTCCATCGCGATTGGGCAAATCAGGGTAACAACCATCTTGATGTTGTCGCCTGGCATTACCATTTCTACGCCTTCTGGCAGTTCGATGGTACCGGTTACGTCAGTTGTACGGAAGTAGAACTGTGGACGGTAGCCTTTGAAGAATGGAGTGTGACGTCCACCTTCATCTTTAGACAGTACGTATACTTCTGATTCGAAAGTAGTGTGTGGGTTGATTGAGCCTGGCTTGGCCAGTACTTGACCACGTTCTACGTCATCACGCTTAGTACCACGTAACAGAACACCACAGTTCTCACCTGCACGACCTTCGTCAAGCAGCTTACGGAACATTTCTACGCCAGTACAAGTAGTCTTGGTGGTGTCACGAACACCAACGATTTCTACTTCGTCACCAACTTTAACGATACCACGCTCTACACGACCAGTTACTACTGTACCACGGCCTGAGATTGAGAATACGTCTTCGATTGGCAGCAGGAATGGCTTATCGATGTCACGCTCTGGCTCTGGAATATAAGTATCCAGCGCTTCTGCCAGTTCAATGATCTTCGCTTCCCACTCTGGCTCGCCTTCCAGTGCTTTCAGAGCTGAACCCTGAATTACTGGTAAGTCATCACCTGGGAAATCGTATTCAGACAGCAGTTCACGAACTTCCATCTCTACCAGTTCCAGCAGCTCTTCGTCATCTACCATGTCACACTTGTTCATGAACACGATGATGAAAGGTACACCTACCTGACGAGAAAGCAGGATGTGCTCACGAGTCTGTGGCATTGGGCCGTCAGTAGAAGCTACTACCAGGATCGCGCCGTCCATCTGAGCAGCACCAGTGATCATGTTTTTAACATAATCGGCGTGGCCTGGACAGTCTACGTGTGCGTAGTGGCGACTTGGAGTATCGTATTCGATGTGAGAGGTATTAATGGTAATACCGCGCTCACGCTCTTCTGGAGCGTTATCGATCTGTGCGAAGTCACGAGCTTCACCACCGTAAGTCTTAGACAGTACGTGAGAGATCGCCGCAGTCAGAGTGGTTTTACCATGGTCAACGTGACCAATGGTGCCCACGTTAACGTGGGGTTTGTTACGTTCAAATTTAGCTTTAGCCACGATAAATTCCTTTCTTTTCAGAAATGCCCAACAATTGGGCGACATCAGTCAAACTTGCAGGCCTGCCCCAACCAAAATTAATTGCGGGACTCGATCACTGCCTTAGCAATGTTTTGTGGTGCTTCAGCGTACTTCAAAAACTCCATAGAGTATGAAGCACGACCCTGAGTTGCAGAGCGCAAATCAGTCGCATAACCAAACATTTCAGCTAAAGGTACTACAGCATGAACGAGTTTGACACCACCGATGCCGTCGTCCATCCCTTCGATCATACCACGGCGACGGTTCAGATCACCGACCACGTCTCCCATGTAATCTTCAGGGGTAGTAACCTCTACTTTCATGCACGGCTCGAGCAACACAGGGTTGGCTTGAAGCGCACCCTTCTTGAAGCCCATAGAACCTGCAACCTTGAAAGCCATCTCATTCGAGTCCACATCATGATATGAACCATCGAACAGGGTGACTTTCACGTCCAAAACAGGGAAGCCGGCGAGTACGCCATTCTTCGTCTGCTCTTGGATACCTTTGTCAACGGCTGGGATGTATTCGCGTGGAATAACACCACCAACGACAGCGTTGACGAATTCGTAACCAAAGCCTTCTTCTTGCGGCTCCAGTTTTAACCATACGTGACCAAATTGACCGCGACCGCCAGACTGGCGAACAAACTTACCTTCAACCTCAACGGCTGTACGGATAGTTTCACGATACGCCACTTGCGGTTTACCAACGTTACATTCGACGCTGAACTCACGGCGCATACGGTCCACAATGATATCCAAGTGTAGCTCACCCATACCAGAGATCAGTGTCTGTCCTGATTCTTCATCAGTTTCAACTTTAAATGATGGGTCTTCTGCAGCTAACTTTTGTAGTGCGATGGCCATTTTCTCTTGGTCAGCTTGCGATCTTGGCTCAACCGCAATAGTAATCACTGGCTCAGGGAATTCCATTCGCTCAAGAATGACTTTGTGATCAGGGTCACACAAGGTGTCGCCGGTGGTCACATCTTTCAGACCAATGGCCGCGGCAATATCACCGGCACGCACTTCTTTTAATTCTTTACGGTCATTGGCGTGCATTTGCACTATTCGACCGATCCGCTCACGCTTCATCTTCACAGAGTTATACGCGGCAGAGCCAGATTCAAGTACGCCTGAATATACACGAATAAACGTTAAGGTTCCTACGAAAGGATCCGTCGCGATTTTAAATGCTAATGCGGCAAAGGGAGCGTTATCGTCCGCAGGACGTGAGACTTCTTGCTCATCGTCATCAATGCCTTTAATGGCAGGTACATCGATTGGTGCTGGTAAGTATTCAATCACAGCATCAAGTACTGCCTGAACGCCTTTATTTTTAAATGCACTCCCGCAGGTCGCTAACACGATTTCATTATTGATGGTACGTTGGCGCAGGGCAAGCTTGATTTCTTCTTCAGTCAAATCACCTTCATCAAGGTATTTGTTCATCAGATCATCATTCGCTTCAGCGGCTGCTTCAACCAAGTACTCACGCATCTCGGCTGCTTTATCAGCCAAGTCTGCTGGGATAGGCTCATAAGTAAAAGTCATGCCCTGGTCTGCTTCATTCCAGTTAATGGCTTTCATCTTAATGAGGTCGATCACCCCTTTAAAATTTTCTTCAGCACCGATGTTCATCTGGATCGGAACACAAGTCGCACCTAATCGGGTACGTATTTGTGAGATCACACGATCGAAATCAGCACCAGCACGGTCCATCTTATTAACGAACACCATGCGAGGAACGCCGTATTTATCAGCTTGACGCCATACGGTTTCTGATTGAGGTTCTACACCTGAAGAACCACAAAATACCACGACAGCGCCATCTAGGACGCGCAAAGAACGTTCAACTTCAATGGTAAAGTCAACGTGGCCGGGGGTATCGATGATATTGATTCGATGTTCAGTAAACTGTGCATCCATACCGCGCCAAAAGGTGGTCACGGCAGCAGAGGTAATCGTAATGCCTCGCTCTTGCTCTTGCACCATCCAGTCAGTTGTTGCTGCACCATCGTGAACTTCACCGATCTTATGAGACAATCCGGTATAAAACAGCACACGTTCTGTGGTAGTGGTTTTACCAGCGTCAACATGAGCACAGATACCGATATTGCGGTAACGCTCAATTGGAGTTGTACGAGCCACGATTATTTCCTCTTACCCAGGGTTCCCTGGAAAAACCGATAAAGGCGTGGGCTTGCGCCCACCCCCATATAAAGCAATTACCAGCGGTAATGAGCAAACGCTTTGTTTGCTTCTGCCATACGATGCACGTCTTCGCGCTTCTTAACGGCAGTGCCTTTGTTGTCGGATGCGTCTAGCATTTCACCAGCCAGGCGCAGAGCCATAGATTTTTCACCACGCTTACGAGCAGCTTCAACCAACCAACGCATTGCTAACGCATTGCGACGAACTGGGCGAACTTCACAAGGAACTTGATAAGTAGAACCACCAACGCGACGAGATTTAACTTCGACAGATGGGCGTACGTTATCTAAAGCTGCTTCAAGAATTACCAGATGATCTTCGCCTTTTTTGGCAGAAACAACATCTAGAGCTTTGTAGATAATTTTTTCAGCAGTCGACTTTTTGCCGTCCTGCATAATGACGTTGATGAACTTAGCCAGCAACTCACTGTGGAACTTTGGATCAGGTAGGATTTTACGTTGTCCTACAACGCGACGTCTTGGCATAACAATTCTCCGTATGCTTCAGGGATTTCCAAAACTGGAATCTCAATTAATCTAGCTTGGCCTTACTTAACGGATACGTTAAGACTTAGGACGCTTAGCACCGTACTTAGAACGAGCTTGGCGACGAGTAGTCACGCCAGCACAGTCTAATGCGCCACGAATAGTGTGATAACGCACACCTGGTAAGTCTTTAACACGACCACCACGGATCAGGATCACACTGTGCTCTTGCAGGTTGTGGCCTTCACCGCCGATGTATGAAGTCACTTCAAAACCGTTGGTCAAACGCACACGCGCTACTTTACGCAGAGCAGAGTTTGGTTTCTTAGGGGTGGTAGTGTACACACGAGTACAAACACCACGCTTTTGTGGGCACGCGGCCAACGCTGGAACATTGGTTTTTTCTACCAATGCACGACGTGGCTTACGTACCAACTGGTTAACTGTTGCCATTTAAAGCTCCAATCAGTTGATAATAACTGAAGTTGTAAGGGTGTAAAAAATCTATTCCCACAAGTGTGGGAGGCGGAATTTTAGAAAGCTAAAGCCAGCCTGTCAAGAAATAGCCAACTTTAGCGTGAAATTCCGATAAAAAAGGCGCCTAAAGGCGCCTTTTTACATGCGCAAGGGAATTAATCTTGCCCAGACGTCATGTTTAGCAAATCAGCTAAGTTTTGCTCAGCTTCGCTAGCACTGATGGTCGGAGCTTCAGTCACTGCTGACTGGCCACGAGCTTGGTTACGCTTAATGTGATAAGAATAACCGGTACCCGCAGGGATCAAACGGCCCACGATTACGTTTTCTTTCAGACCACGTAAGTCATCGCTCTTACCACCAACGGCAGCTTCAGTCAGTACGCGAGTCGTTTCTTGGAACGAGGCTGCTGAGATAAATGACTCAGTCGCCAACGATGCCTTGGTAATACCCAGCAATTCACGATCGAATTTCGCTGGCAATTTACCTTGAGCTTCCAATTCGCGGTTAGCGATTTTCACGCGCGCCACTTCGACTTGCTCACCTTCTAAGAACTCAGTGTCGCCAGCTTCGGTAATGATACACTTACGCAGCATCTGACGAATAATCACTTCGATGTGCTTATCGTTAATCTTTACGCCCTGCAGACGGTATACGTCCTGCACTTCGTTAACGATATAGTTGGCTACATGGTGGATACCACGCAAGCGTAAGATATCGTGAGCAGCCTCAGGGCCGTCAGCAATCACTTCGCCACGCTCAACTTTTTCACCTTCGAACACGTTCAGGTTACGCCACTTAGGGATCATCTCTTCATAAGCATCGCCGCCTTCGTTTGGTGTAATGACCAAACGACGCTTACCTTTGGTTTCTTTACCGAAACTAATGGTACCTGAGATCTCTGCCAAAATTGCAGGCTCTTTAGGTTTACGTGCTTCGAACAGATCCGCAACGCGTGGCAGACCACCGGTAATATCGCGAGTCTTAGACGATTCTTGTGGAATACGTGCTAACGCATCACCCACTCGAATTTGTGCGTTGTCTTGCAGGTTCACAATCGCATTACCAGGCAAGAAGTATTGCGCAGGAATGTCGGTACCAGGGATCATCAGATCCGTGCCATGCTCATCAACCAGACGGATCATTGGGCGCATTTCTTTACCCGCTGAGTTACGCTGACCTACGTCCAACACCACAATTGAAGACAAACCAGTCAGTTCGTCAGTTTGGGTGGTCATGGTCACGCCATCGATCATGTCCTGGAATTTTACATAACCCGCCACTTCAGTGATGATTGGGTGAGTATGTGGATCCCAGTTCGCGATGATTTCGCCTGAATTCACGTTAGAGTCGTCTAATTTCTCAAGCACGGTACCGTAAGGTACTTTATAGCGCTCTTTCTCACGACCCAGGTCATCGATGATGGCCAGCTCAGAAGAACGAGAAACGATAACCAGCTTACCTTCGCTGTTGGTCACGTGCTTAGCGTTGTGCAGCTTCAAACTACCAGTGTTCTTCACCTGAACGTTGTTTTCAGCAGACGCTCGAGATGCCGCACCACCGATGTGGAAGGTACGCATCGTTAACTGTGTACCTGGCTCACCGATTGACTGTGCCGCGATAACACCGATAGCTTCACCGTGGTTGATGATGTGGCCACGAGCCAAATCACGACCATAACAGTTAGCACAAACACCGAAGTCAGTATTACAGCTGATCACCGAACGGACGATCACTTCATCGACACTATGCTCTTCTAACTTGTCACACCATGCTTCATCCAGCAGCGTGTTACGAGGAGCCAGAACATCATTGGTACCTGGATAGAATACGTCAGTAGCAACCACACGACCCAGTACGCGTTCGCGTAATGGCTCAACCACATCACCACCTTCAATCAGCGGCTTCATGGTGAGACCTTCGTGAGTTCCACAATCGTCTTCAATCACAACCAAATCTTGAGCAACGTCTACCAGACGACGAGTCAGATAACCCGAGTTAGCAGTCTTCAATGCGGTATCGGCCAGACCTTTACGCGCACCGTGAGTAGAAATAAAGTACTGGAGTACGTTTAGACCTTCACGGAAGTTCGCCACAATTGGGGTTTCAATGATCGAACCATCTGGTTTCGCCATCAGACCACGCATACCCGCCAACTGACGGATCTGAGCAGCACTACCACGAGCGCCTGAGTCTGCCATCATAAAGATGCTGTTGAATGACTTCTGTCTTTCTTCAACGCCTTCACGATTGATCACAACTTCAGTCGACAAGTTCTCCATCATCGCCTTGGACACTTTTTCGTTAGTCCGGGCCCAGATATCGATAACCTTGTTATAACGCTCACCAGCAGTGACTAAACCAGATTGGAACTGTTCTTGAATTTCCAGTACTTCAGCTTCTGCGTCAGCCACTAATTCAATTTTCTCATCTGGAATAACCATGTCATTGATACCTACAGAGGCACCTGAAATGGTTGCAAAGTGGAAACCGGTATACATTAATTGGTCAGCAAAGATAACAGTATCTTTCAGACCTAATTGACGATAACAAGTGTTCAACAGCTTAGAGATCTGCTTTTTACCCATGTCTTGGTTAACTAAGTCGTATGACATGCCTTCAGGCAGGATCATTGACAATAGTGAACGACCAACAGTGGTATCTACAATGCGACGGCTCTGAGTGCGCTCACCATTCTCATCGATGTGAGTTTCAGTGATACGTACTTTAACGCGTGAATGCAGTTCAACCGCACCAACACGATACGCTTTTTCAGCTTCAGCAACAGACTCAAATGCCATGCCCTCACCTTTGCCGTTAACTTTTTCACGACTGGTGTAGTACAGGCCCAATACCACGTCCTGAGAAGGAACGATAATTGGTTCACCGTTAGCGGGTGACAGAATGTTGTTGGTCGACATCATCAACGCACGCGCTTCTAACTGGGCTTCTAGTGTTAGCGGGACGTGTACAGCCATTTGGTCACCGTCGAAGTCGGCGTTATATGCCGCACACACTAATGGGTGCAGTTGAATCGCTTTACCTTCGATCAGGACGGGTTCAAACGCCTGGATACCCAGACGGTGAAGTGTTGGTGCACGGTTCAGTAATACCGGATGTTCGCGGATGACTTCATCCAAAACATCCCAAACTTCACCGACTTCACGTTCAACCATCTTCTTAGCAGCCTTGATGGTAGTCGCTAAACCACGACCTTCCAGCTTGCCATAGATGAACGGCTTGAACAGTTCCAATGCCATTTTCTTCGGCAGACCACATTGATGCAGGCGCAAAGTTGGACCTACGGTAATTACCGAACGGCCTGAGTAGTCAACACGCTTACCGAGCAAGTTCTGACGGAAACGACCCTGCTTACCTTTGATCATATCGGCCAAAGATTTCAGTGGGCGTTTGTTAGAACCCGTGATGGCGCGACCGCGACGACCGTTATCCAACAGCGCATCAACAGATTCCTGCAACATACGCTTTTCGTTACGGACGATGATGTCTGGCGCAGCCAAATCCAACAGGCGCTTCAAACGGTTGTTACGGTTGATCACACGACGATATAAATCATTCAGATCTGAAGTCGCAAAACGACCGCCGTCCAGTGGCACCAAAGGACGTAAGTCAGGTGGCAGTACTGGCAGCACTTTCAAGATCATCCACTCAGGCTTATTGCCTGAAGTGTAGAAAGCTTCCATCAGCTTCAGACGCTTGGTGACTTTCTTGCGACGTGTTTCAGAGTTGATTGATGGCAGCTCTTCACGCATTTGCTCAATCTCTTTTTCGAGATCAATTGCGCGCAGTAATTCTAATACTGCTTCAGCACCCATCTTAGCTTCGAACTCATCACCGTACTCTTCTAATGCATCTAAGTAGGTTTCTTCAGTCAACATTTGACCGCGCTCAAGGCTGGTCATGCCGGCTTCGATAACTACGAAAGATTCGAAGTACAGTACACGCTCAATATCACGCAAGGTCATATCCAGCATCAAACCGATACGGGATGGCAGTGATTTCAAGAACCAAATATGAGCCACTGGGCTAGCCAGCTCAATGTGACCCATGCGCTCACGACGCACTTTAGTCTGTGTTACTTCAACGCCACACTTCTCACAGATCACTCCGCGATGCTTAAGGCGCTTGTATTTACCACACAAACATTCGTAATCTTTTACTGGACCAAAGATACGCGCACAGAACAAACCTTCACGCTCAGGCTTGAAAGTACGGTAGTTAATGGTTTCAGGCTTCTTAACTTCACCAAATGACCAAGAACGGATCAGATCAGGTGACGCAAGGCCAATCTTGATACCATTAAATTCTTCAGTCTTACTTTGCTGTTTCAGAAACTTTAATAAGTCTTTCACGTTTCTCTCCTGAAGGAGTTAAACCGGATGCCCCGCGAACGGGACACCAATTTCTGTTGCCAAACGAAGCGAGCTTCGCTTATTCCTGATCCAACTCGATATTAATACCGAGTGAACGGATCTCCTTCAGCAATACGTTGAAGGACTCAGGCATACCAGGTTGCATCTGATGGTTACCGTCGACGATGTTCTTATACATCTGGGTACGACCATTCACGTCATCTGATTTGACGGTAAGCATTTCCTGCAGCGTATAAGCAGCACCATACGCTTCCAGGGCCCACACTTCCATCTCACCGAAACGCTGACCACCGAACTGAGCTTTACCACCCAGCGGCTGCTGAGTAACCAAGCTATAAGAACCGGTAGAACGGGCATGCATCTTGTCGTCAACCAAGTGGTTCAGTTTCAGCATGTACATGTAACCTACGGTTACTTCACGCTCAAACTCATTACCGGTACGACCATCAAACAGTTTCAACTGACCAGAAGTTGGCAAGCCTGCCAATTCCAGCATCTGTTTGATTTCAGATTCTTTAGCACCGTCGAATGCAGGGGTAGCAACAGGCAAACCACCTTTCAGGTGCTTAGCCAGACGCAATACTTCTTCATCAGTAAAGGTGTCGATGTCTACACGTTGCTGAACATCGCCTAATTCATAGGCTTTCTTCAGGTAGCCGCGCAGCTCAGCCAATTCGCGTTGCTCTTCAAGCATCTCAGTAATGCGATTACCGATACCTTTAGCAGCAGCACCCAAGTGGACTTCCAATACCTGACCGATGTTCATACGCGATGGTACACCCAGTGGGTTCAGGACGATGTCTACAGGGTTACCCTTGTCATCGTATGGCATGTCTTCAATTGGACAAATCTTAGAGATAACACCCTTGTTACCGTGACGACCAGCCATCTTGTCACCAGGTTGAATGGTACGCTTAACCGCTAAGTAAACTTTAACGATTTTCAGTACACCTGGAGCCAGGTCATCGCCTTGGGTGATCTTACGACGCTTAAGATCAAACTTCTTATCGAAATCAGCTTTGAGCTCTTCATTCTGCTCAGCTAACTGCTCTAATTCAGTTTGTTTACCTTCGTCGTCAATAACTTGCAGCAACCATTCCTTACGAGGAATTTCAGCCAGCTTCGCTTCGCTATAACCCGCAGCCAGCAGCAAGTTACGTGCACGGCCCAGAACACCTTCTTCAAGGATCTTGAACTCTTCAGTCAAATCCTTGCGGGCTTGAGCGATGTGCATCTCTTCGATTTCAACAGCACGCTTGTCTTTTTCTACACCATCACGGGTAAATACTTGAACATCGATTACGGTACCTTTAACAGAGTTAGGTACACGTAAAGAACTGTCTTTAACGTCAGAGGCTTTTTCACCGAAGATTGCGCGCAATAACTTCTCTTCTGGCGTCAGTTGAGTTTCACCCTTAGGTGTCACTTTACCAACCAGAATATCGCCGCCTTTAACTTCAGCACCGATGTAAACGATACCTGACTCGTCCAGTTTAGACAGGGCAGATTCGCCGACGTTTGGAATATCAGCGGTGATTTCTTCGCTACCCAATTTAGTATCACGAGCAATACATGACAGCTCTTGAATATGGATAGTGGTAAAGCGATCTTCCTGAGCTACGCGCTCAGAGATTAAGATCGAATCCTCGAAGTTATAACCGTTCCAAGTCATGAATGCGATACGCATGTTCTGACCCAGAGCCAAATCACCCAAGTCGGTCGATGGACCGTCAGCCAGTACGTCGCCACGAACAATAGGATCACCTACTGAGCAGCAAGGACGTTGGTTGATACAGGTGTTTTGGTTTGAACGGGTATATTTGGTTAAGTTATAAATATCGATACCCGCTTCACCAGCGTGTAACTCTTCTTCGTTAACTTTAACCACGATACGGCTCGCATCGACATAATCGATAACACCACCACGCTTAGCAGCAACTACAACACCCGAGTCAACCGCTAACGCACGCTCAATACCAGTACCTACCAATGGCTTATCTGAACGCAGAGTCGGTACGGCCTGACGTTGCATGTTCGCACCCATCAAGGCGCGGTTAGCATCATCGTGCTCTAAGAATGGGATCAACGATGCCGCAACAGAAATAATCTGCTGTGGTGAAACGTCCATATATTGAATGTCAGCCGCGCGCATGAAGGTGGCATCACCCTTATGACGACAAGCCACTTGCTCTTCAATAATACGACCTTCGCTGTCTAATGTGATGTTTGCCTGAGCAACCACATAACGACCTTCTTCGATCGCAGACAGGTACTCAACTTCATCGGTTACAACGCCGTCGATTACTTTACGATATGGTGTTTCCAAGAAACCGTAAGAGTTAGTGCGGGCGAAGGTAGCCAGAGAGTTGATCAAACCAATGTTTGGACCTTCTGGAGTTTCAATAGGACATAAACGACCATAATGAGTTGGGTGTACGTCGCGGACTTCGAAGCCAGCACGTTCACGTGTCAAACCACCAGGACCCAGTGCAGAAATACGACGCTTGTGCGTCACTTCTGATAACGGGTTGTTTTGATCCATAAACTGTGACAGCTGTGAAGAACCGAAGAATTCTTTCACTGCCGCAGAAATTGGCTTAGCGTTGATCAGATCTTGAGGCATTAACTCGTTCAGATCGCCCAAAGACAGACGTTCACGAACAGCACGCTCAACACGGACTAAACCAACACGGAATTGGTTTTCAGCCATTTCACCAACACTACGAATACGACGGTTGCCCAAGTGGTCAATATCATCGACTTCGTCGTTGCCGTTACGGATTTCGATGATTTTCTTCATCACAGCAACGATGTCATCGTTGCTTAGAACACCAGAACCTTGGTCTTCTTCGATTTCTAAACGACGGTTGAACTTCATACGACCTACTTTCGACAGGTCATAACGCTCTTCGCTGAAGAACAAGTTCTGGAACAGGGCTTCAGCCGCGTCCTTGGTTGGTGGCTCGCCTGGGCGCATCATACGGTAGATTTCAACTAAGGCTTCTAAGCGGTTAGTTGTTGAATCAATACGCAGAGTGTCAGAAATATAAGCACCATTATCAAGCTCGTTGATATACAGGGTGCTGATTTCTTTGATGCCTGCCAGAGACAGTTGCGCCAAATCTTCCAGGCTCAGTTCGTTATTGGCGCTAACCAATACTTCTCCGGTATCTGGATCGATATAATCTTGGGCAGCAACTTTACCAATAATGTACTCAACTGGCACTTCCAGTTCAGTGGTATTGGTTTTTTCTAACTGACGAATATGGCGTGCAGTAATACGGCGGCCGGCTTCAACTAACAAAGTTCCTTCAGAATCTTTGATATCAAAGCTGGCAGTTTCACCACGCAGACGATCAGGACACAGACTCATCACTAATGAGTCTTTCTTCAGGCGGAATTCAACACGGTCGAAGAAGGTGTCTAAGATTTCTTGAGTGCTGAAATCTAAAGCGCGTAAGATAATGGTCGCAGGTAGCTTACGACGACGGTCGATACGTACGAATAATGCATCTTTAGGATCGAATTCAAAATCCAACCATGAACCGCGGTAAGGAATGATACGCGCATTATATAAAACTTTACCTGATGAATGCGTCTTGCCACGATCGTGGTCAAAGAACACACCAGGGCTACGGTGCAACTGAGATACAATTACACGCTCAGTACCGTTGATAACAAAGGTACCGTTGTCAGTCATCAGAGGAATATCCCCCATGTAGACTTCTTGCTCTTTAATATCTTTTACAGTGCCAGGCGCTGCTTCACGGTCATACAGAACCATACGCAATTTAACGCGTAATGGCGCGGAATAAGTAACACCGCGAATTTGACACTCTTTCACATCAAAGACAGGCTCGCCTAGCTTGTAGCTAACATACTGCAGCTCAGAATTGCCAGAAAAGCTCTTGATGGGAAAAACGCTACGGAAAGCGGCTTCAAGACCACGCTCACCAGTAGGATCTTGATCGGTGAATTTCTTGAAAGAGTCTAACTGAATAGACAACAGGTAAGGGATATCCAAAACCTTTGGACGCTTACCAAAGTCTTTACGAATACGCTTCTTTTCAGAATAGGAGTAAACCATGGGTTTCCTCTGCTTGCGAGATGTGACCAAGACTGACCCAACACTCATGTGTTAACTCAGCACGTTTGCCCATCACCGTTGATGGCAAGAACCTAACCAGTAATCTCTGCTAGGGACTGCATAACAATCCGGCGACACACGGTGAAAAAATCGCCAGCGCTTATAGCGCAAAAAAGGCCGACGGTTAAAAAACCGCCAGCCTCACTCAAATTACTTTGAGTGGCAGTAAACTAATATAGCTTACTTGATCTCTACAGAAGCACCAGCTTCTTCAAGTTCTTTCTTCAGAGCTTCAGCTTCTTCTTTAGAAACAGCTTCTTTAACTGCTACTGGAGCAGCTTCAGCCATAGCTTTAGCTTCTTTCAGACCCAGACCGGTAGCGCCACGAACTGCTTTAATAACAGCTACTTTGTTTGCACCGTGTGAAGTCATGACTACGTCGAACTCGGTTTGCTCTTCAGCAGCAGCACCGGCATCAGCACCGCCAGCTACAACAGCAGCAGCAGCAGATACACCGAACTTCTCTTCCATAGCTTCGATCAGTTCAACAACTTCCATTACAGACATAGCTGCAAAGGCTTCTAAGATTTGGTCTTTAGTGATAGACATAAGAAATATTTCCTATTGTTCTGAATTCAATTAGTTCAAGCAGCCAGCTTAAAATTAAGCGGCTTCTTTTTGATCGCGCAGAGCGGCCAGAGTACGAACGAACTTGCCAGCAGATGCTTCTTTCATAGTCATCATCAACTGAGCCAGTGCTTCTTCGTAAGTTGGCAGTTTTGCTAAACGATCAATTTCAGCTGCAGGGATAAAGTTCCCTTCAAAAGCTGCGCCTTTAACTTCGAAGTTAGCTTGCTCTTTAGCAAAGTCTTTTAACAGACGAGCTGCAGCACCTGGGTGCTCAGTAGAGAAAGCAATCAAAGTTGGGCCAGTAAACACTTCGCTCAGGCACTCATAAGAGGTACCTTCAACTGCACGACGCGCCAGAGTGTTACGTACAACTTTCACGTATACACCGTTAGCACGGGCAGCTTTACGCAGAGTGGTCATGGCTCCTACAGTTACACCGCGAGAATCGGCAACAACTGCAGAAAGCGCACCTTTGGCAGCTTCGTTGACTTCAGCAACAATCGCTTTTTTGTCTTCGAGTCTTAATGCCATTGGCTATACTCCTGGATTCTACCTGGGTTATCCCCAGTATTTACCTATTAGCAACGTATGTTGCTAATGACTTACGGCGCAGATGATCCAGCAGATAAAAATCTAAACTGGGGCCTGACACCGTCTACGCAGGAAATTAAGTGTATCTTGTGATATACACCTGCGGTCTTGGACGGAAACCTGTTAAAAACAGGCTTCAACCCACCAAAGTGCGCGCATTATAGACTAACGCACGCACTTTGTAAATTAGTTAGCAGCGTCCAGAGAAGCCTGGTCAACAGCTACACCTGCACCCATAGTGGTGGAGATGGTTACTTTCTTAACGTAAACGCCTTTAGCAGCAGCTGGCTTGGCTTTTTTCAAAGCAGACAGCAGAGCTTCCAGGTTTTCTTTAAGTTGAGCGGTTTCGAAGTCCACTTTACCGATAGTAGTGTGGATGATACCGTTCTTGTCGTTGCGGTAACGAACTTGACCAGCTTTGGCATTCTTAACGGCTTCAGCAACGTTAGGAGTAACAGTACCAGTCTTAGGGTTAGGCATCAGACCGCGTGGGCCTAAGATTTGACCTAACATACCAACAACGCGCATAGCATCTGGAGATGCGATAACTACGTCGAAGTTCATTTCACCGGCTTTAACTTGCTCAGCCAGCTCTTCCATACCTACCAGTTCAGCGCCAGCAGCTTTAGCCGCTTCAGCGTTTGCACCTTGGGTGAACACAGCAACACGTACGTCACGACCAGTACCGTGTGGCAGTACAGTAGCACCACGAACGTTTTGATCTGATTTACGTGGGTCTACGCCCAGGTTAACTGCAACGTCAACACTTTCCAAAAACTTGGCAGTAGCCAGTTCTTTCAACAAAGCAACAGCTTCGTTGATGTCATAGCTCTTGGTTCCGTCTACTTTTTCGCGAATTACGCGCATGCGTTTAGTCAGCTTTGCCATTGTCTTAGTCCTCTACTACCAAACCCATTGAACGTGCAGTACCTTCGATTGAGCGAGTCATCGCTTCAACGTCAGCACCAGTCATATCAGCAGCTTTCAATTCAGCGATTTCCTGAACGGCAGCGCGCTTGATGGTAGCAACTTTCTGAGTGTTTGGACGGCTTGAACCAGACTTCAGGCCAGCAGCTTTCAACAACAAGAAAGATGCAGGAGGCGTCTTAGTTTCAAAAGTGAATGAACGGTCGCTGTATACAGTGATAACAACTGGAACAGGCATGCCTTTTTCCATTTTTTCTGTACGGGCGTTAAACGCTTTACAGAATTCCATGATGTTAACACCTTTCTGACCCAGAGCTGGACCAACTGGTGGCGAAGGATTCGCAGAACCAGATTTTACTTGCAGCTTAATATAAGCTTCAATTTTCTTTGCCATGTGACATTTCCTCTATTTGGGTTCAAACGCTAATTGACGACATGCCAACGAGCTCCCCCGAAAACAACGGGAGCGGATTATATAGAAATCCCCTCCCATTGCCAAACGGATTTTGTGTTTTATTTAATCAGCTTTTTTCAACCTGACCAAAATCAAGCTCAACCGGTGTTGAACGGCCGAAGATCATAACAGAGACCTTAACGCGACTCTTCTCATAATCTACCTCTTCAACGGTACCGTTGAAGTCAGCAAATGGACCTTCAGCAACACGCACAACTTCACCCGGCTCAAAAATAACGCGATGAGTTGGTGACTCAGTGGTTTCTTCTAAGCGACGTAAAATCGCATCAGCTTCTTTATCAGAAATAGGCGCGGGGCGATCAGAGGTGCCACCGATAAAGCCCATTACGCGTGGAATGCTCTTCACTAAGTGCCAGCTTTCGTCATTCATTTCCATCTGAACTAATACATAGCCAGGGAAGAATTTTCGTTCACTTTTACGACGTTGACCAGCGCGCATTTCGACCACTTCTTCAGTAGGTACTAATACCTCACCAAAGTAGCGCTCCATCTCGTGCATTTTGATATGTTCAATTAATGATTTACAGACACGGCCTTCATAGCCAGAGAATGCCTGCACTACATACCATCTTTTTTTCGCTTCTTTAGCTTCAGTCATCTAGGGTGCCTATACGCCAGTGATAAAGTTTACAATTCGCAGCAAAACGGCGTCCAGGCCCCACAAAATTAATGCCAAAACACCGGTGGCAGCCAATACGATAAAAGTCGTATTAAGCGCTTCTTGACGTGTTGGCCAAATAACCTTGCGCACTTCAATTTGCGACTCTCGGGCAAAAGCTAATGCCATTTTTCCTTTCGCAGTCTGCAAAGCAATTACGCCTGCGGCTGCAAAGGCTGCAACAACAGCCAAAGCACGAACCAGAACGCTGGCTTCGCTATAATACTGGTTGCCGATCACAGCAGCTGCCAGTAACAGGATGACTACACCCCATTTCACCATATCCAGAGAATTACCCTGTTCTTCAGTATTCGTTGTCATCGGTTAAGTCCGTTATTCGCTTGGAACTGTGCTTGTTTAGTGAATGCCAGTATCCGGCATTACACACAAGAGCATCCCGGATAGTTCTACTTGCCCAACTAACTGCCCAATCTAAAACAGTTAAAGGGTTAAAAATCGGCCATAGATTGTATTCTTAATCAGCCAAGTTCGCAAGGTTGTACAAGCCTGTAGTCATGCCAAAAATCCAAGAAACTGCAAAAATATGACGACAGCTTAGCTGAGGGCCCCTCTTTGATGAGGATTTACACAGCGATGATTATTTGGAATAACAAAAAAGGAGGCCTAAGCCTCCTTTTCTTTAGCGTCTAGCTAACCTCGCAATTAAGCGATGATTTTAGCTACAACACCAGCACCTACGGTACGGCCACCTTCACGAATAGCGAAGCGTAAACCTTCGTCCATCGCGATTGGGCAAATCAGGGTAACAACCATCTTGATGTTGTCGCCTGGCATTACCATTTCTACGCCTTCTGGCAGTTCGATGGTACCGGTTACGTCAGTTGTACGGAAGTAGAACTGTGGACGGTAGCCTTTGAAGAATGGAGTGTGACGTCCACCTTCATCTTTAGACAGTACGTATACTTCTGATTCGAAAGTAGTGTGTGGGTTGATTGAGCCTGGCTTGGCCAGTACTTGACCACGTTCTACGTCATCACGCTTAGTACCACGTAACAGAACACCACAGTTCTCACCTGCACGACCTTCGTCAAGCAGCTTACGGAACATTTCTACGCCAGTACAAGTAGTCTTGGTGGTGTCACGAACACCAACGATTTCTACTTCGTCACCAACTTTAACGATACCACGCTCTACACGACCAGTTACTACTGTACCACGGCCTGAGATTGAGAATACGTCTTCGATTGGCAGCAGGAATGGCTTATCGATGTCACGCTCTGGCTCTGGAATATAAGTATCCAGCGCTTCTGCCAGTTCAATGATCTTCGCTTCCCACTCTGGCTCGCCTTCCAGTGCTTTCAGAGCTGAACCCTGAATTACTGGTAAGTCATCACCTGGGAAATCGTATTCAGACAGCAGTTCACGAACTTCCATCTCTACCAGTTCCAGCAGCTCTTCGTCATCTACCATGTCACACTTGTTCATGAACACGATGATGAAAGGTACACCTACCTGACGAGAAAGCAGGATGTGCTCACGAGTCTGTGGCATTGGGCCGTCAGTAGAAGCTACTACCAGGATCGCGCCGTCCATCTGAGCAGCACCAGTGATCATGTTTTTAACATAATCGGCGTGGCCTGGACAGTCTACGTGTGCGTAGTGGCGACTTGGAGTATCGTATTCGATGTGAGAGGTATTAATGGTAATACCGCGCTCACGCTCTTCTGGAGCGTTATCGATCTGTGCGAAGTCACGAGCTTCACCACCGTAAGTCTTAGACAGTACGTGAGAGATCGCCGCAGTCAGAGTGGTTTTACCATGGTCAACGTGACCGATGGTGCCCACGTTAACATGGGGTTTGTTACGTTCAAATTTAGCTTTAGCCATGGTATTGCCTCAATCCAAGATTCTTGGTGATGAAAACTGCACATGTGAAAAAATTCGATGCATATTATTAGCATCGAATCGTTTTTTTAGTATCGGGAAGCTTGAATGATGGTGCTGATACCCAGAATCGAACTGGGGACCTCATCCTTACCAAGGATGCGCTCTACCGACTGAGCCATATCAGCAACAAATTTGGAGCGGGCAGCGGGAATCGAACCCGCGTTATCAGCTTGGAAGGCTGGAGTAATACCATTATACGATGCCCGCGCAACCTAATCAGGCTACCTAATACTTGGAATATGGTGGAGGGAGAAGGATTCGAACCTTCGAAGGCTGAGCCGTCAGATTTACAGTCTGATCCCTTTGGCCACTCGGGAACCCCTCCAGTAAAATGGTGCCGGCACCAAGAGTCGAACTCGGGACCTACTGATTACAAGTCAGTTGCTCTACCAACTGAGCTATGCCGGCGTGTCATTTCGGTAGCGGATATTAGGTAAATGTTCGCCTGAGTGCAATAGAAAAATGTGATTTTAATGAAAAAAAGTGTCAAGCGCTGCTTTTTTACACCAAAACCCGCTAATTAGGTTAGTTTTCAAACTAACGATTTAGGTTGATAACAATTGTTGTCGACAACTGCCTCAATGGTGTACTGTGCAGGGCTTAATAGAGGAACTCGAATGCCAGTACAAAATAGCACCCAAGCCGCCTTGTATATGCCTTTTTCACGCCACCAGTGGGCCGAGCTACGTAATGCAGTACCTTTAACGTTATCTGAGCAAGATATTGTTGATTTACAAGGACTCAACGAGGACTTATCACTCCAAGAAGTGACCGATATATACTTACCTCTAAGCCGCTTATTAAATTTGATTATTGGTGCTAAACAGCAACGTGGACAAGTGGTGCAAAAGTTTTTAGATCAGCACACACCACCCAGTCCATATGTGATTAGTATCGCGGGTAGCGTTGCTGTAGGCAAAAGCACCACAGCAAGGATACTACAGGCGCTATTACAGCGTTGGCCAGAGCACCCGCGAGTGGATCTCGTGACCACTGATGGCTTCTTGTACCCGCTGGCAACACTTAAACGTAAAGGGTTATTACAGCGCAAAGGGTTCCCAGAAAGTTATGATACCAAATTACTTATTGATTTTATTGCTGCCATAAAATCAGGCCAAAGAAATGTACCTGCGCCTATCTATTCCCACATCACTTATGACAGATTAGCGGAACAACAAATCGTCGATCAGCCTGACATCCTCATCCTTGAAGGGCTCAACGTATTACAAACGGGTCTCGATGCTCCAGTCGATACAAAAAGACCATTTGTATCTGATTTTGTTGACTTTTCTGTATATGTGGACGCCGATGAGCGCCTGTTGAAGAAGTGGTATATTGATCGTTTTCTGCGATTTAGAAGCGGCGCCTTTTGCGATAAACGTTCGTTCTTTCATCACTACGCTAGCTTAAATGATCAACAAGCAAATGAGACCGCCGCTAATATTTGGGACACCATTAACGGCCCGAATTTACGCCAGAATATTTTGCCGACCAGAGAACGTGCCCACCTTATTTTACGTAAAGGTAGGCAACATCAGATGGATCAAGTCTTACTTCGTAAATGAGGCTCTCAGGCTAATTTCACCACCGATAAAACTCTGTTTACCTTTGTCGGTGGTTAGCACAACTCCTCCCTGTTCATCGATCCCCTGATACACCCCCGACACACTGCTATCACCCAATAAAATATTGACACTTTTATCCATAAATATGTCTGATTTTTTCCAACGATCGATAAACGCGGTTAAGCCTTGCTGTTCAAAGACCGTCAAATCTTGGCTCAATTGTTTTTGTAAACCAACAATTAGACGATTCTTATCTAACACTGGCACTATATCGGATAGATCTGACCACGGTTGGTCTATATGAGCACCTATTTGTTGTGGCATAAATAGATTAATTCCAATCCCAATGGCTAAATGGCATCCGCCGTCGGCCTGGCCTTGCAACTCCACTAAAATTCCAGACAATTTTTTGCCGTCAAGATAGACATCATTCGGCCACTTTAGCCCTAAGCCAGTAACGCCCAAACGCTCTAAGACGGTGACTACGCTACAACCAACGATTAAACTGAGGCCCATTAATTGCGCCATATTGCCCGCGGTTTGCCAATATTGAGTAAAATAGAGATGACTGCCATAGGGAGAAAGCCAAGCCTTACCACGGCGGCCACGGCCTCCTGATTGGCATTCAGCGACGCAAATATCCCCTCGTTCAAGCTCATTGACATGCTGGAGCACAAATCCGTTGGTTGAATCGATTTGATTAAAATAAAAACAACGATTTTTGATCCCAAATTTGAGCGTATCTTCATTAGCCAATCGCACCGGACTGGCTAATTTATAACCTTTACTTTTAACGCTATAAATGGCAACGCCAAGCTCAATTAAGCCTTCTATATGCTTATTAATCGCCGTCCGGCTAACGCCTAACTCTTGCGCTAACCACTCCCCAGAGACAAACTTCTCAGAGCCTAATAGGGTGAGAATTTCTCGTTTACGATGCCAATGATCTACCATATGCTTGCAATCACTCCGTGATTAGCGACCAGTCGTGGTTCGATCTCTAAACGAACCCCAAATTTATCTTCTACTGTTAATATTACATGCTTAGCTAGGGCAGCAATATCCTCTCCGCTTGCCCCGCCCAAATTCACGATCACTAATGCTTGTTTTTTGTGGATACCGGCAGCCCCTAAACGGGTGCCTTTTAACCCAGCGTGCTCTATTAGCCAGCCCGCGGCTAATTTAACTCGACCATCATCTAAGGCATAACCCACAATAGATGAAAATTGGCGCGCCAATTCATGATAGACAGCGGCCTCAACAATAGGGTTTTTAAAGAAGCTACCAGCATTGCCCAACTCTTTCGGATCCGGTAATTTACTGCTGCGCACTTGGCACACACAGTCAAAGATTTGCTCAGCCTCAACCTGGGCGGTATCAAAGGCTTGTAATGGACCATAGTCGAGCACAGGTTGCCAACGTTTCTCAAGCTTAATGCCGACGCTAATGATAATAGCCTTATTATCTAATTCTTGTTTGAAGATAGAATCACGATAATCAAACTGACACTGCTCCGCGCTCAGTTTAATCAGTTGCCCGCTGTCTAAATCAAGGTATTCAACCCATTCGCAAACATCACAAAACTCTTTGCCATAGGCACCAATATTCTGAATAGGAGCAGCGCCAACTGTCCCCGGAATTAAGGCTAGATTTTCTAATCCAGGCATTTTCACGTCTAAGGTATGCTTAACTAACTCATGCCAGTTAACACCCGCTGCAACCGTTAAATGGTAGGCTTCAACTGTTTCTAACACCTCAATCCCTTGAGTCTCAATCTTTATTACCGTCCCAAGAAAGTCTTGCAGTAAAACTAGATTACTCCCGCCACCAATGACTAATAGAGGGCTTTGTTGTTGATAGCACGCAAGAGCCATATGAATCAACTGTTGACGTGTGTGAGCGACCTTAAGCTCACGACAGGACTGCTCAATCGCAAAGGTGTTATAAGGTTTTAATGAGGTATTAGAC
Organism: Shewanella sp. NIFS-20-20; assembly: GCF_019209865.1. GTDB lineage: Bacteria > Pseudomonadota > Gammaproteobacteria > Enterobacterales > Shewanellaceae > Shewanella. The sequence continues at coordinate 39,949 of NZ_JAHUTT010000037.1, forward strand.
ATGATTGGCATCGAATCGAAATAATAGCGACATTGTAGCAGTCTAGTCGATTAAATTGGCATAGATTCATGCACAAACCAGCGGCTCTCGCCCCGAGACTAAAAATGTAAACGACGAACTAACTCACCCGCTGGAGTGAGTGGTAATGCCCCACATCAAGCCGAACTCACCTAACGTGTCGTTAGGCATCTGGTTGCAAGCCCGCAAAATTCATCATAGTTAGATGAACAAACAGCGAGTATGTTAGCAATTTAAAACCGCACATATGCACAGTTAGCTTAACGGAATATGGACAAACCTATCGGTCGCTTTCAATCGATTATTGAACCACATAGGTTTTGATGGAATGCTTCACGCTTCCCCACTCTCCAAACAACTGGCAATTTAAGTTCAAAAAGCGGTTATCAACCCACCAATTAAAACGCTCCTTAAAATCCTAGGTACACTCCTTGAGAGCGCAGCGATACCTGCGATCAGGAGCAGCAAGATTAGGCCAGACAAGGGAACAGACCTCCAACAATACGGTAGCAGCAATTTACACAGGCCTTTCTAAGCGGCCCGCTATTCGACCGTACAGGCATCGACCAAACTATTGGGGTTTAGAGGACAAATACACAGGCAATGCGCACCACATAACACAGTTCTCACCGTTCGCGGATATAACATCGCATGCTGACGTTATAATGGAAGGTGCCGGTAGGCACCAATGACATCGCGGCGAGGTCAAAAAATTACAATCATCAAATTATCAAATTATCACCTAATTCACCAGTGTAACCCTCCCTTAAAATCAGAATGTTTTAAATAGAGTTTTCCATTTACACTAAACCAAATGGAGAATCACATGAAAAAGACACGTTTTACTGAAAGCCAAATTATCAACATCCTCAAAGAAGGCGAGTCTGGTGCACAGACTGTGCCTGAGTTATGTCGCAAACATAATGTAGGTCAAAGTACCTATTACAAATGGAAATCTAAGTACGGTGGGATGCCAGGGCGGGATCGCACTTTGTTAACAAATATGATCTAATTGTGCCAAACCCTCAGCAGCACAGTCATTTTGAACCTTATTGAACACTTATCTGTTGTAGAAGATACTCGCTCGGACATCAACCAAAA
>NZ_JAHUTT010000038.1 GCF_019209865.1 Shewanella sp. NIFS-20-20
GTCTGGAGACCATAGCACTGTGGCCCCACCTGATCCCATTCCGAACTCAGAAGTGAAACGCAGTCGCGCCGATGGTAGTGTGGGGCTTCCCCATGCGAGAGTAGGTCATTTCCAGGCGCCTATTAAGAGATAAGCCCGTTACTGATGTAACGGGCTTTTTTCGTTTGCATCACTGCCAAGCCAACGCGCTTTAACTGACCGTAGCGGAACAAGGCCACATGAGCCGATGAGCGAAAGAGCAATGCAGTAGGTGATTGCAATAGTAGATTGCCGAGTGCGCGAACAATCATCAGTGAGTTTGCATTGTTCTGGTGACGATAGCGCAGGGCCTTAGCTGAACGGGTGTTGAGCACCGCAATGAAATTGATGATCGTAATAGGCCAGTCGATAGGGGAATTGGCTGAGGTGATTACTCTATCAAACACAGTTTGAGGCTAATGATATATGCGTAGCGCTATCGAAGCCGCGATTGTTTGTCATTTAAAGGGTCAACCCTGTTATTGATGCAACCGGCGTTGGTGGTGAACTTATGGTTTAAGTCATTATGCCGTAGTTGCGGTGATCGCAATTACACTGCGTTAGCTAATAAGTGATGTTGGGGATCAGTGAGCGCAGCTATTGGTGTAGATCTTTAGGTAGTGTAGATCTTTAGGCGCGAGGCATTGGCCGACAGTGATTGACCATAGGATGGCGATGATTGTGCTTAAGATTAGCATTGAGCAGACTGTTAGTTACTCAATGCTTGCGAGGCTTACGTTAATTGTTAGCGACTTAAGAGTTTGTCCACAATCGCTGTGTTAGCTGCAGGGAAGTCATAGTGGCGTAATTCTTCTAGGCTCACCCAACAGACTTGTTGGCCTTCAAGGCCTGTGGCTTGACCGCTAAACTCGGTGATGAGATGAATGTCCAGTAACACTTGCTTATCGGGGTAATCAAAGCGTTGCAACATAAACGGGCTGCTAGCATGGACTTGTAAATTCACTTCTTCGGCGAGTTCACGGATTAAAGCATCGTTAACGTGTTCACCGGCTTCGACTTTGCCACCAGGAAACTCCCATTTGCCGCCTTGATGTAAATGGGCAGGGCGCTTGGCTAATAAGAGTTGACCATCCGCATTTATGATGACACCAACTGCAACATGAACCCGCCGACTCATTTGTCATCCTGCTTAAAAAAATCGACCTGCTCGTAACCCATTTCATCTAAGCTATCGACATCGAATTCTTGTTTTACCGGAATGGCATAGCTTTCGCTCGCCCACTCGCCTAAGTCGATTAGCTTGCATCTTTCTGAGCAAAATGGGCGAAATTTATTATCCGTGGTCCACTGCACTTCGGTTTGGCAAGTTGGACATTTTACAGTGAGTGTCATGGTGAACCCAGCAAGTTTACTATGTGGTTAGTTTATCAGTTTGCCAGCGAACTGTAACCGCATTGATGGCTACGTTAATGCGCAGCAGTCAACGCTGATACTTTCAAGGATCTCAGTTCATAGAAAGCATGACGGGGCTATCAGCGGCAATAGGCAATCTCAAATGGGATATCGCTCTCGGTATGCTTTTGGCTATCAAAGTCGACAAAGTGGATGGCAAATCGATTGCGGTAACCGCTAATCGTTGGGTAGCAAGCCAATTCGGTGGAAAGTCTAACCCGCACTAAATTCAGTTGTAGCTGGCTTTGCTCCTGATAGAAACCTTGCTTGGCTATTTGCGGCGTGAATTCTGAGGTCGCACGGCTTAATGCCAGCATAATGCTGATTGGTTTTAGCAAGGGCATGAAGTGCTGACACCAAGCGCGGTATTGTTCTTGTCTTTCAGCCCAAGGTTTTGCCAGCCAAAAATGCAGCTGGGGTAAATCAAAATTACAGCAGGCTCCGGGCATGCTAAAGCGCTGACGCAATGCGGCAAGAAAGCGATCTTGTTTTAGTTGGGTGCCTAAGCGCTCTGTCGCTTGTAAGCCTTCGCGGGCATGGGTTAAGTCGATAACATAGGAATCAACTAAGTCGTGATCGACATGAGAGAGCTGGCGCCACTGGTTCATGGTGATTAAGTGCTTGTCGATATCTTTAATGACATCGCTGCGATAGTCGCAGCGTTCAGTAAGCTCGCATAAAGAAAATAGCGGAAAAAAACCTTGATGAAGGTGATCATTATCTTGGTGCAATTGCAGCTGCTCTGCCAAATATTCGAGGCGCAAGTAACTACGGATCTTCTCATTGAGGGGTTGTTCAAAGATAATGGTCATAATGTTCTCAAGCGTTACCAGATAATTGTAAGTATTGTTGGTGAAGCGCTTCAACACTGGCTGCTAACCCTTGCAGATCCTGTTGATTATTGATGACATCATCGGCTTTAGCGAGCTTATCTTGCCGTGGCATCTGACTATTAATGATATTTTGTACCTGCTGCGCATCAACGTTATCGCGGGCTACGGTACGAGCAATCTGCTGCTCTGGCGAAATATCAATCATTAATGTTCGATTAACTAAGCTATCCAACCCGTTCTCAAATAGCAAGGGCACCACCCAAATAACGTAGGCTGAACTGGAATTATCACTTTGACTGAGCATTTGTGCGCGGATCATGGGATGAAGTAGATTATTTAACCACTGTCGCTGCTGAGGTTGGTCAAAAATAATCTGCCTGAGTGTGGCTCGGTCGAGTTCGCCGTCGGTATGTATAACCTCTTGGCCAAAATGTTGGCTGATAGCTGCAAGACCTGGGCTGTTGGGAGCCACGACCTCGCGGGCTATGATATCAGCATCCACTAAACAGATGCCCCGTTTAGCAAACATGTTGGCCACTGTGGTTTTGCCGCTGCCTATGCCTCCGGTGAGGCCCACAATAAATCGGCTCATGCATGACTCCTAAAGGCTAGCTAAGTACCATTGGGTGATTTGATGACCAAAGAGTAGTGCTATCCAGCCGGCAAGCGCAATATAGGGACCAAATGGCATGGGGTTGCCTTGTTGCATACGTTTGGTGGCCATTAATGTAATACCGACAACGGCACCAACTAGTGACGATAATAAAATGATCAAAGGCAGCATTTGCCAACCAAGCCAAGCGCCAAACACAGCCATTAGCTTAAAGTCACCGTAGCCCATGCCTTCTTTGCCTGTGATTAACTTAAAGCCCCAGAACACTGTCCAGAGGCTTAAATATCCGGCGACTGCGCCAATCACAGCAGACACAATATCGGTAAAGGTACCATTGATATTTAACAGTAAGCCCAACCACAATAAGGGTAAGGTCAATTGATCGGGCAGTAACATTTCATCGAAATCAATCCAGGTCATGGCGATCAGGCCAAAGGTCAGTATGCTTGCCCAGATAAAGGCCATGGTGGGGCCAAAATGCCACGCTAAACTCGTCACTAACAGACCCGTGATGGCTTCAACAATTGGGTAGCGCGCCGAGATAGGGTGTTGGCAGTGGTGGCATTTGCCCTTAAGCAATAACCAGCTAATTACAGGGAGATTTTGCCACGGTTTAATAGCGCTATGACACTGAGGGCATGCGGATGCGGGCACCACCACATTGTAGTTATCGGGGTAGTCATCGTGGGATTTCGCTAAATGTTTAAGAACTGGGGTTAAATGCTTGGCATCGATTTGTTGTTGGTAGTGGCTCTCGAGGTAGTCATGACATTCTTGTTGCCATTCGCGTTTCATCATTACCGGTAAGCGATGAATGATCACATTAAGGAAACTGCCAATGGTCGCGGCAAAAATAAAACTGAGGGTGTAAAACAACCACGGCAGTTGTTGCATTAGCGCAATAAATTCGGTCATAACATTCGTCTTATGCTGCAAGCGCCACTGAGGTGGCAGGGATTAATAAGTTTCAAGCCCCTAATTGGATTAAGGGCTTGGGGATAACGCCATTGTACCTTGTTTGGATAAAAACGTCAGTATTTGCTGATGGGTGTATAGATAAAATCCATAAAATTCAAAGGTTAACCTACAACGTTGCCCATTTCGAAAATCGGTAAATACATGCCGACAATTAGGCCGCCGACCAAGGTGCCAATTACCACCATCATAATCGGTTCGATTAAGCTCGATAAGCCATCGACCGCATCATCGACCTGCATTTCATAAATATTGGCAACTTTATTGAGCATGTTATCGAGGGAGCCCGACTCTTCACCAATCATCACCATTTGGATCAACATGTCGGGAAACACGTTGACGGTGCGCATGGCAACGTTCATTTGCATCCCAGCCATTACTTCTTGACGAATTTTTAATAAGGCTTTGCGATAGACGGCATTGCCTGAAGCGCCAGCAGCACTTTCGAGGCCATCGATCAGTGGTACCCCAGCAGCAAAGGTGGTCGCTAAGGTGCGGGCAAAGCGAGCCATGGCCGCCTTATGGAGGATGTCACCGATGGCAGGGATTTTTAGCAAGGCTTCATCGACCCTATCGCGAAATATTTGCGAATTATGGTGGGCGCGTTTAAATAGCCAACCGCCGATAATGATGCCGGCGGCAAAGAAATACCAAGTGGATTGCAAGGCTTTAGATATGGCAATAATTAATTGGGTAAAGGCCGGTAATTCGGCGCCAAAGCCATTAAATATTTCTTCAAATTGCGGTACGACCATTAACAGTAATAATGCGGTAACACCGATGGCGACCACCACGACGGCGGCGGGGTAAAACATGGCCTTTTTAATTTTTGACTTTAATGCTTCGGCTTTTTCTTTATAAAGGGCTATACGATCAAACACTTGCTCGAGCGCCCCTGAGTGCTCACCGGCAGCGACTAAATCGACATAGAGTTCATCAAAATACTGGCGATAAGGCTTTAGCGATTCGGACAAGGGAATACCGGATTGGACATCGTTGACAATATTCGCCAGCAGCTCCCGCATTTTGGCTTTTTCATGGCCGCGGCCTAAGAGTTCAAGGGTGGTGACAATCGGCACACCGGCGGCGAGCATGGTAGCAATTTGGCGTGTCACCATGGCGATATCCATGGCATTAATTTTCTTTTCGCTTTTAAATAATGACGGCGACTGCTTGCGAACCGACTTGGGGTTAATCCCTTGCAGTTTTAACATGCTGCGCACTTCGGTAACACTGGTGCCTTTGAGTTCGCCACCGCTGCGTTTGCCTTGGCGATTAACCCCTTTCCACACAAAGGTAAACACCTTGGGTTGGGGTTTTGTTTGCTCAGACTTGCGAGACTTTTTGCTTTTGGCAAGAGCGCTAGCCATGGTATTCCTTAACGTGTTAATGCTCAGACGTCGCCGCGACGCCAATATTGCAAAGCTTGATCACACTCAACAACTGCGTTATCACAGGTTAGCGGTTAAAAACTGGTGACTCGATTAATCTCGGCCAAACTGGTCATGCCTTGGATGACTTTTAATAAGCCTGATTGGCGCAGGTCGTTCATGCCTTGGCGTTTGGCTTCATCGTTAATTTGGAGCGAGTTGCCGCCTTCCATAATGATGCGCGAGATCTCATCTGTCATTCTTAGGGTTTCGTAAATCCCGACCCGGCCCTTATAACCGCCGGCGCAGTGCTCACACCCCACAGGTTTGTAGACGGTAAAGCCTTGGCTAATTTGCTCTTCACTAAAACCTAAGCGCATTAACTCATGATGAGGCACATCTTCCGGTTCGCGGCAGTGCTGACACAGGCGGCGAGCGAGACGCTGGGCGATGATGAGATTGACCGAACCGGCGATGTTGTAGCCGGGCACGCCCATATTGAGCAAGCGGGTTAAGGTTTCGGCGGCCGAGTTAGTGTGTAAGGTGCTAAGCACCAAGTGACCGGTTTGCGCTGCTTTAATGGCGATTTCGGCGGTTTCAAGGTCGCGGATTTCACCGACCATGACCACATCGGGATCTTGGCGCAAAAAGGAGCGTAGCGCCGAGGCAAAAGTTAGGCCGGCTTTTAAATTAATATGGACTTGATTGATGCCTTCGAGGTTAATTTCGACCGGATCTTCGGCGGTGGAGATATTGCGCTCGGCGGTGTTAAGAATATTAAGCCCAGTGTACAAGGACACGGTTTTACCCGAGCCTGTAGGGCCGGTGACCAAGATCATGCCTTGGGGCTTGGCGAGCATTTCCATGTATAAGGCTTGCTGCTCGGGTTCATAACCGAGTTTATCAATGCCTAATTGCGCCGAGGAGGAATCCAAGATACGCATGACGATTTTCTCGCCCCACAGGGTTGGCAGGGTCGAAACCCGAAAATCGATACTCTTATTGCGTGAGAGCTTCATCTTAATGCGGCCATCTTGGGGCACGCGGCGCTCGGCGATATCCAGTTTAGCCATGACCTTTAAGCGTGCTGAGAGGCGATTACTGAGGCTAATGGGCGGCTCGGATACTTGATGCAAGATACCATCGATACGAAACCGTACCCGATAGCGTTTTTCATAGGGTTCAAAATGTAAATCTGAGGCACCCTTGCGAATGGCATCGGTTAATATTTTATTGATGTACATGACAATCGGCGCTTCATCGGCGTCACTGTCATCTTTGTCTTGGCGAGCATTGGGATCTTGCACTTCCATATCGGCCAAGGCCGATTCATCCATGCCGCTTAAATCGAGGCTGGATAAATCATCTTCAAGCACCTTTTCTAACGCCTTGGCCAGTTTATCCTCTTCGACCAAAATCGCTTCGGCATGGAGGCCGGCACTGAACTGGAAGTCTTCTAAAGCGCTAATATTGGTGGGGTCGGAGGTGGCGATATACAGGCGTTTACCGCGTTTAAATAGCGGTAGGCAGCGGTGCTTTTCAATCAGTTTTTTATTGAGAAATTCTTCGGGGATTAAGCTTAAATCGAACTCCGCTAAATCTAACAGCGGGGTGCCATATTCTTGATAACACAGCTCAGAAATGGCCTTGGCGGAGAGGACATTTTCCGCCACCAGGGTCGCAACAAGACTCTGGTGGCGGCTTTTCGACTGACCAATCGCCGTATTTAGCTGCTCTTCGTTAAGCAGCCCTTTTTTTAGAAAGAGGGTCGATAACCCTAAATGTAGGCTAGTGGTCGGCATTAATTATTAACTGCACTTGCCTGGCTTGAATTTCGCATCTAAATCAGATGTACAAGCCCATACCCCATCAGATGTTCGGGTTAATTCAATTTTTTTACCGTTAAATTTATCGGCATTACCACCTTTTGCGGTACATGTAATTTTGTATGGAGCGGTGGTTGCTAATACAACAGCGCAATAATTTGTTGCTGCTACGATTCCTATATAGCCTTCATCTGCAGTACCGGTTGACGGTGTATCACCTTGGTTAATTGCTTGTTCAAATCCTATTTTTCCACCTGATATTTCAGCTAACGCTGAAGCGGCTTGTGACTTAACTGTATAGTCTTGATATGCCGGCAGGGCGATGGCGGCCAAAATACCGATAATGGCCACAACGATCATCAGTTCGATCAGGGTAAAGCCCTGGGTTTTTTTCAATGCTTTCATGGTGTCTCTCCGTCAATAAAAGTGCAGGGTGTTGCCCTGATGTCCATGTCATCTGAGCTGCAAGCTCAATCCCTGAAAATGGTCATCAAGACCACGCTGCGTATCATTTCTTGTTAGGTTTACTTAATTATAGGGACTAATGCTGATTGAGTTGGCCACCGATGGCCTGCAAAAATGAGGCGGGAGCCCGCTAGCAACATCAGCTTGTCATCCACTGCGCTTGGCATCAATCACGGGCCCAAACGCACTCGTGATCTAGCGTGTCGACAGTGGTGGCGGCCTTGTTGTTTATGGGGCAGTTCCATCCGCAATTTTGAGTGACTCAATATGGGACTCTGTCGCAATAGCGTCATCGTTCCGGCAAATGTTATCAACTATTGTTATTGTTGATAACGCATTGGCCTACCTGTCTACTACGTTAGTATAAAGTTGCGCGAAATGGAATGGTCTGCTTGCTCGAAACTCAGTTAAATTAATGTATATTCTTAAAAATTTACATTTTAGATGAAAATGCTTGGTTAAATGTTGTGCATTGCCGCTTGGTTCGCGAATTTTTTGACGTTGTCAATATACTGGCGGGCTAGAATGTGGCCATTTAGGGGCGCGCTCATGGGTGAATTTGGCGGGGCATTATATGGAATTTGACTCAGGGCAGCTGTGCGCCTCGCGATAGCGAGAGCTGTGACTCTCGCTATTAATGCGGGGTGTTGCGGTTAGCTTTTTAAGCGTAACGACAAGTCGAGGGCGCGCACATGTTTAGTGAGAGCGCCAACTGAAATAAAATCTACCCCGGTATTGGCGTAGTCGGCGATGGTATCTAAGGTAACATTACCCGAAACTTCCAATTTTGCGCCTTGGCCTTTGGCGCGGAAGCCTTGGTTAATGTGCACGGCATCGAGCATGCGGCTGATATCAAAATTATCGAGCATAATAATATCGGCGCCGCCGGTTAGGGCCTGTTGTAATTCAACGAGACTTTCAACTTCCACTTCAACTGGCTTAGTGGGGTCTAATTGGCGGGCAGCATGAATCGCCGCGGCAATACCGCCACTGGCCATTATGTGGTTTTCTTTAATTAAAAAGGCGTCAAACAAACCGATGCGATGGTTTTTACCGCCGCCACAGGTGACCGCATATTTTTGGGCGGTGCGCAGCCCGGGAATGGTTTTGCGGGTATCAAGCAGGCGGGTGTGGGTTCCGCTGAGCTTATCTACATAACGTTTCGTTAAACTGGCGACGCCGCTTAAGGTTTGGATAAAGTTCATGGCGGTGCGCTCGCCGGTTAAGATGGCGCGCGCCGGCCCGCTGAATTCGCATAATACTTGGTTGGCGACGATTAAATCACCATCGTCTACATGCCAATGTAAGGCCACCTGACTGCCCAGTTGATTAAAGACTTGTTCTGCCCAAGCTTTGCCACAAAACACCCCATCTTCACGTGTAATAAGACTGGCCTCGGCGTATTTGTCGGCGGGGATCAGCTGGGCGGTGATATCGTGATCGAGCGGATTATCACTGCCTTGATTGGCGGCTAAGCCTAAGTCTTCATCGAGTGCGTGTTTAACGCTCAGGCGAATATCATTTTCCAACATGTTCAGTATCCTATTGACGGCTCGGAAATTGGCTCAAGAGTAGCACAGTTGCTTGAGATTGAGCTAGATTGGTGTGCTGACATAACTTAGGCAATCTAGAGGGAGGTGGATGCGTAATAATCTTTCTGTTTTCATATTTCTTATCAATTTAGCTTATAACATCAATTATGGTATGGCTTTGCTGAATGCAGTCTTGATCGAAGTTGAATGAGGCGTAGATTTTAATCGGATGGGAGTTGCATGAAGATGTAAGGTGTAGCATGTGATTGATTATGGGGAATACACTGCACAGAGAAGCGCAATGTTACTTTTCTAGCCTTTGGTTGGCTCTTATTGCTCGAGTGAGGAAGTAAAATCACTGAGGTTGTTGTCGCCTTGATGCTGCGGTGTTATTATTCTGTTTTTTTGGGGTGGGAAGGGATGCGCATATCAGGTAGATATATTTTTTATTTTTGTTTTTTGTACTCTCTAGTTTTGTCATTTTCTTTCCCTTTATTTAATTTACCTTTTTCATATTTAAATGCTACAGACACGCTTGTTTTTGTATCTATTTTAACTTTATATCTTGTTGTATCATCTTTAATATCCAACATCCTTTTGTCAGTTAATATTTTATTCTTGGCTATTTTTGTTGTCGGCGCCTATTTTGTGGTTAGTGAATTTTATATTTTTTATGAAGTTTTTCCTTCATTTTCAGCGTTAAGGCTAGCTGCGGAAGCTATTTCAGTTGTAGGTAATTTCATTCATCCAGCTCAGATAATTATTTTTTCAACATTTGCTTTGGCATTTTCACTTTTAATTATTAAATTGAAAATGGTTAGAGCAGGCTCGATGCAGTCAGTAATTATTTCAATCTTAGTCATGATTTTGTCAATTTTTGTGAATCTTATAGTCAGTCGTAATTACGCAGATTCACACGATTTTGATGTTAATGACTCAAGGAGGTATTTGGCGTATAACCCGATACTATATTTCTTCCGTTCTGCAATGCATGATGATATTGAACATAAATTACTTATTCATGCAGGCTTCTTAAGGGATGGGGTTACAACTGAAATTCCTAAAGAAATCGTAAGTTTGCAATTCCCTAGTTTTATTGTTGACTATGAAGGCTATGAGTTAGAAGTTAATTCAATTAATAAAATTTGGAATGTTCCTGTTGAAATTGTTGAAATCGAAGAGGGCGAAACATTTAAAAATGTAATTTTGGTTGTTTTGGAAAGTATCAGGGCTAATGAAATCGGAATGAGTAGTAATGGATATAGTTTGACTCCGAATATTGACGATTTTATAAAAGAGTCTATGTATTTTAATAATCATTATTCTACGAGTCGAACCACTGTAAGATCGGAACAATCAATATTGTGCAGTATTGTTGATACCAATCCGATGACGCCATTTTCTGTTGAATTTGGTGAAATGCAGGCTAATTGTTTGCCTAGGATTTTACGGGCTCATGGCTTTGATACCTTGTGGTTTCATGGTAACACATCAAAATTCTTCAATAGAAATCAATATCATAAATCATTAGGTTTTAATACTATCTTTAGTAAAGAGTCATTTGTTGAAAATGGTTATGATGAAGACAATGATTTGGGGTGGGGTGTCCCAGATAAAGATTTATTCAAGTATGCACTTAATGTTTTGAATTCCTCTCAGAAACCTTTTTTTCCCAGATACTTACTTTATCAAATCATCAGCCATTTGATTGGGATTTTAATGTTGACGTCTCGTTTTTTCAAAGTGAAAAAAATAGTCGTGTGTATAACAATTACCTTGCTGGTATAAATTATACTGATTTAGCGTTTGGTCAATTCCTAAGGGACTTTAAAAGTAGCGATTTGTATGATTCAACTTTATTGATTGTTACCGGTGATCATGGTGTGCCATTTTATAGCGGCCTTGTTGACCAAGAGTCTGAGGGATTTAAGGTTGATGTGTTATATAAAGTGCCATTGATTATTCATGATGGAAAAAATATCGGAGTTAATGAAAATTTATTTAGTCATTTAGACTTCGCCCCTACTGTGATGAAGTTCTTAAATATAGCGTCAGAGAATAGCTTTCTAGGTAGAAGTGTAAATGACATCTATTTAGATAAGCCAGTAATTTTAATGGGGATGAACGACTTCGGAGTCGTTTATAAAAATTCAAGATGCCATGGTTTTTCTATCATGAGTAGAAACTTTGTAAATAATATTTGTGAGATCGAAGATGATAATATGTTAGATGTCATTGAAGATAGCAAAAGCCTAGTTAAATATTTAAATTTTATAAAAATATTTGGATATAAACATATGGTTGGTGACAATTAAATCACCACCGTCCACATGCCAATGTAAGGCAGGGCAAGATCATGAACATTTCTTGCCCAACATCTGGTTGAAATTGACCTCATACACCAATTGTGATCTTATGCTCCTCTTTTGAGGCGTTCCCATGAATTTAGATACCATTAAAGCGTATTTCAACATCATCCGTGACGAGCGACAAAGCGCAAAAGTAGACGACCCATTGTTCGATATTTTGTTTGGTTCAATTGGTGCTGTAATCGCTGGGGGCCAAGGCTGGACTGACATTCGTGAGTACGTGCTTGGTCATCATGAGTGGTTCTTTAAACAGGGCTTGTGTGAAAAATGAGTGCCTGTTGATGATACCTTTGCTCGCCTGATTGCCAATATTTATCCTGCTGAGTTCCGCAATGGCTTTCTAGATTGGATGAAAACCGTACACAAGTTAACCTGTGGTGAAGTCGTCGCCATTGATGGCAAGACCTTACGGGGCTCCTATAAACGAGCCGATAGACAAAGCAGCATTCACATGGTGAGTGCTTATGCGAGCTAATCAACGCGTATTAGGTCAGTTTAAAACCGAGAGAAATCACCGCGATACCAGCCCCGATCCAGAGGCTCGATTGGCGAGGTGCCATCGTGACGATTGATGCGATGGCCTGTCAGACCAAAATAGCCAAGGCTATCACAAACAAAGGGGGGGATGACTTACTGGCAGTTAAGGGCAATCAAGGCAAGTTAGCCTCAGCGGTACCGGCCGCCTTCACTCCACACCGCCGCGCTCCGATAGAAAGAGGGACATAACAAATTGAGAAGCAAAAAGGCCGAGTTGAAGCGCGTACTTGCCACGTCCTGAGGGCAAGTGAGCTAGAGGGTGACTTCTCGAGTTGGTGTGGGTTGACTCGTATTGTGATAGTCGAGAACTTCCACGCAGTAAAAGGTAAAGCGCCAGAGTTGGCGTACCGCGACTACATCGGTTCAGCCGAACTAAGCCCAGAGCAGGCAGGCGATGCAATCCGAGCACACTGGGGTATTGAATCCATGCATTGGATTTTAGATGTCAGCATGCGGGAGGATGCTTGCCAGATTTACCGAGAAAACGCCGCAGAACACTTGGCGAGGTTAAGGCACATGGCAGTGAACATGCTCAGCGCTGCACCAACCAAGATTAGCGTGCCGATGCAGCAGAAGCGCTGCATGATGAAGCCGGCCTTCTTAGAGTAAGTCCTTGTGGCCGGATTGACGTCAATGGTTAAATCTTAACCATTCATGCGGACGCCCTGCAATGTAAGGCCACCTGACTGCCCAGTTGCTGAAGTTTGAGCTAGATTGGCCCTGAACGAAAATCCGTATTTCATTGGCCGTCCATCTGGGGTTAAGGCTGAAGGCGGTGGCCGCAGCTCGGACGGGTTTGTGGCTGTGAGCCAAACCTTGCATATGATGATGGTGAAGATGGTCGCTTACTCTGGCATTTTGTCGCGTGGCATTACACACTATGGGGATAATGTCACCATTAAGCGCGGGGGCTCCCCTGATGAAACAAGTGTTAGATACCGATGGGCAATCAAGTGTTACATGGCAAGGTGGCTGGTGGTCAGGCGCTAATGCGCGTCCTTCGCCTTTTTATAATGGCCGGCCTGAGGCTGAGGTGAGCCTGCTGGTTATCCATCATATCAGCTTGCCGGCGGGGGCATTTGGTGGTGAGCATGTGGATGGCTTATTTATGGGCAATTTGGATATTCATGCCCATCCAAGCTTTGCGGAGCTCAATGGGCTGGAGGTATCGGCACACTTTTTTATTCGCCGAAATGGCGAGATTATCCAATATGTGAGTTGTGACGACAGGGCTTGGCATGCGGGAGTATCAAGTTTTGCGGGGCGCAGCAATTGTAATGATTTTTCCTTAGGTATTGAGCTTGAGGGCACGGGGGAGCTGGCTTACACCCAAGCGCAATACCTTGAGTTAACTACGTTAACCCGGGCGATTATCAGCGCTTATCCCGATATCACCCCTGAGCGTATTTGTGGACATAGTGATATTGCACCGGGGCGAAAGTTTGATCCCGGTGCCAGTTTTGATTGGCAAGCCTATCGACAAGGCTTGCTGAGTTCGACATAGTGGTAATATTGGCAGAGGATGCTTAACGCCTTGAGTAGGATAGTGCTTGAGGTCATGCACAATAATGAAGGATATATCATGGCTCTGTTTTCATTTTTAGTGGCTATCTTGGTTGAACGTTTTAAGGTACTGCCGCTATCACTGCAATTTGATCAGCTCTTAACGCGATACCATCAAGCCCTATTTGGCGATAACCAGCTCAATCAACAGGGGTGGTTGCTGCTGGCGCTTGTTTTACCTAGCGTCACCGTGGCGGTGGCTCTGTATGTGGTACAAGGGCTTTTTTGGGGGGCATTATCTTTGGTGTTATGGGTGGTCGTGGCGATTTTATGCTTCAGCCATTTAGAGCAGCGCCAAGTGTTTAAACGTTATATACAGGCGGCGTGCCGGGGGGATTTACAGGCCTGTTATCATTATGCTGGCCAGTTAGATTGTAGCGAATGCTTAGATGCGGTCGATAGTCGCGATCTTGGTTTAAAGGTTGGTCAAAGCGTGGCGTGGATTAATTACCGTTATTATGGTGCGATTGCCCTATTTTTTATCCTGTTAGGGCCTATTGGTGCGGTCTTTTATTGCACTGTGCGTTATTACGATGAAGAGCGCCAACGGCGTGATCTGGATATCTCCTTAGTGGAACGTTTGTTGTTTGTATTGGATTGGCTGCCAAGCCGCTTATTTTCTTTTGGCTTTGCTTTGTGTGGGGAGTTTAACCGCGGCTTTAGTGTCTGGCGGCAATTAGCTTTTAATCCCAAGGTGTGTGCTCGCCAATTAGTGGCAGAAACCGCCATGGCGGCCCAAGTATTGTCTTTTGCGGTTAAGGCGCCTGAGTCGCTCCAAGTGAGTGATGCCCACGGGGAAGACGCGCAGCCCACAGTAAACCCTGCGGCGAATTTAGAATTAGAACCGACCTTGGCGATGTTGGCGTTGAGTAAGCGTAACTTTATTTTGTTGGTTACCCTGTTATCACTATTGACCATTTTTGGGGTCGTCAACTAACAGCATGTGGTCATATTTGACTGTTATTAAAAAACCGTGGTGTAAATGCTGCGGTTTTTTTGGGTTTCAGCCCCGCGCCCTGTAAAAATGTGCACTGGATCGATTAGCCCAATCTATTTTTACTGACGCAGTAAATATGGGTGGCGAAATGAGCACCTTAACGCATAATTTGGTGGAATATCGATCGGTGCAGTTGCCTTGATTTATCTCTACAAGCTAGAGTTGATGATGTGCGGTGGCAGATTTGGCTGGCTGACATCGCTGTGGACCTTATCTAGGGTGACTGTTTATTAAGGTAAATTTGCGCTATCGGTTACTTTTTGTTCGATAAGGTGCTGTTTTTAGCGTGATTTTGCGCGCGCATTGATTTGAATCAATTTTGGGTAAACTCGAGGGTTCGCATTGTGGCTTTTTGCGGTATGCTCACAAAAATAATCTTTGATTGATCTAAATCACTATATGGACATGGAATGTGTGATTTGATAAAGTGCGCTCACTCATTTAAATTGGTAAGACCAATTGACAACCGAGCTGAGGGCCAATGATGGCTTATAGTAAAATAAACCAGCCAAAAATTTCTGATGTGATTATGCAGCATCTGGAGCGCATGATCCTTGAAGGCAGTTTGCAACCGGGACAGAAGTTACCGGCGGAGCGCGAACTGGCGATTCAATTTGAAGTTTCTCGTCCTTCGTTACGCGAAGCGATTCAAAAGCTGGAAGCAAAAGGACTGCTGTTGCGCCGTCAAGGTGGCGGCACTTATGTTAAGGAACAGCTCTGGCAAAGCCTTGCCGATCCAATCGTCGAACTGATGCAAAATGATAGAGAGAGTCAGTATGACTTGCTCGAATTCCGTCACGCCACTGAAGGCATGATGGCCTATTTTGCTGCCCTGCGCGGCACCGATGCTGATATGCAACACATTAAAAAGATGATCCTTGAAGTCGAAACGGCCAAGGGTATCGATGCGCAATCTCAAGCCATTGTGCGCTTTTACCGCGCCATTGCTGAGGCATCACATAATGTGGCCATGTTACATCTGGTTTTAAGTTTAACCCCTGTGCTGCATAACAATGTGGCAGAGAACTTGGAGCTTCTGAGCCGTCGAGAAGATGCCTCTACTATAGCTAACGATCACCGTCGCGCCTTGTTGGCTGCGATTGTTCGCCGCGACCCCGATGCCGCGCGCGAAGCTTCGAATGAGCATTTAAGCTATATCGAAGAAGTGATGTTAGCGGTCAGGGAAGAAGACAGCCGGTTGCAGCGTAGCCTGCGCCGTTTAAAGCGAGGCGAATAATCGTCGCTGAATACAGCAGTTGAACGATGGCCGATATAGGCGATTGATGTAGCTAAGGCCAGTCAATCACATCCGAATTTTTATTTGATTATGTATAGGGAAGGACAGCGAAATGTCTGAACATATGCTACAAGACTTAGATCCACTGGAAACTAACGAGTGGTTGTCTGCTCTCGAGTCAGTTGTGCGCGAAGAAGGTATTGAACGCGCTCAATACTTGTTGGAACGAGTGCTCGATAAGGCGCGTTTAGATGGCGTTGATATGGCAACGGGTGTGACTACCAACTATATCAATACTATCCCTGCCAGTCAGGAACCAGCATATCCTGGCGATACGACGCTTGAGCGTCGCATCCGTTCAATCATTCGCTGGAATGCCATCATGATCGTGCTGCGTGCGTCTAAGAAAGATTTAGACCTCGGTGGCCATATGGCGTCTTTCCAATCGTCTGCTGCTTTTTATGAAGTGTGCTTTAATCATTTCTTCCGCGCTCCTAACGAGGTTGATGGTGGTGACTTGGTTTATTACCAAGGCCATATCGCGCCCGGCATCTATTCACGCGCTTTCCTTGAAGGACGCTTAACCTCTGAGCAATTAGATAATTTCCGTCAAGAAGTGGATGGCAAGGGGATTCCTTCTTACCCACATCCTAAGCTGATGCCAGAGTTTTGGCAGTTCCCGACAGTGTCTATGGGTCTTGGCCCAATGTCGGCTATTTATCAAGCACGCTTCCTTAAGTATTTAGATGGTCGTGGCTTAAAGAATACTTCGTCTCAGCGCGTTTATGCCTTCTTGGGTGACGGTGAGATGGATGAGCCTGAATCTCGCGGTGCGATCTCATTTGCGGCTCGTGAAAAACTCGATAACCTGTGTTTCTTAATCAACTGTAACCTGCAGCGCCTTGATGGTCCTGTGATGGGTAACGGCAGCATCATCCAAGAATTGGAAGGGCTGTTCCGCGGTGCCGGTTGGAACGTGGTTAAGGTGATTTGGGGTAACAACTGGGATGCGCTCTTAGCCAAAGATACCTCAGGTAAGTTACTGCAATTAATGAATGAAACCGTCGATGGTGATTACCAGACCTTTAAGTCGAAAGATGGTGCTTATGTGCGTGAGCATTTCTTTGGTAAATACCCTGAAACGGCGGCATTAGTGTCAGATATGACCGATGCAGAAATTTTTGCGCTCAAGCGTGGTGGTCATGAATCGTCTAAGGTCTATGCGGCCTTTAAAAATGCCCAAGAAACCAAAGGCAAGCCAACCGTGATTTTGGCCAAAACCGTTAAAGGTTATGGCATGGGTGAAGCGGCCGAAGGTAAGAACATTGCCCATGGCGTCAAAAAGATGGACATGACGCATGTGTTGCAGCTGCGCGATCGTTTAGGTCTGCAAGATCTGCTCAGCGATGACAAGGTGTCAGAACTGCCTTACTTGCAGTTAGAAGAAGGCTCGGCTGAACACACTTATTTGCACGGTCGTCGTCAGGCGCTGCACGGCTATACACCCCAGCGTTTACCGCAATTTACTGAAGCGTTAATTGTGCCAGAAGTGGCAGAATTCAAACCGCTGCTTGAAGAGCAAAAGCGTGAAATTTCAACCACTATGGCGTTTGTGCGCGCATTGAATGTGCTGCTGAAAAACAAAAATATTGGTAAGAATATTGTGCCGATTATCGCTGATGAAGCCCGTACATTTGGCATGGAAGGCTTGTTCCGTCAAATCGGTATTTATAACCCACATGGGCAGGAATACACCCCAGAAGATCGCAGCATAGTGTCTTACTATAAAGAAGCGACTTCAGGTCAGGTACTGCAAGAAGGGATTAACGAGCTGGGTGCTATGTCATCTTGGGTCGCTGCGGCAACCTCATACAGCACCAACGATTTACCGATGATCCCTTTCTATATCTATTACTCCATGTTTGGTTTCCAACGTGTGGGCGATATGGCCTGGATGGCCGGTGATCAGCAGGCGCGTGGCTTCTTATTAGGGGCAACGGCTGGCCGTACGACTCTAAACGGTGAAGGTTTACAGCATGAAGATGGCCACAGTCATATTCAAGCGAACACGATTCCTAACTGTATTTCTTACGATCCGACGTTCGCTTACGAGCTGGCGGTGATCATGCAAGACGGTATCCGCCGCATGTATGGCGATCAAGAAAACGTGTTCTACTATTTGACCTTGATGAATGAAAACTATGCGATGCCAGCCATGCCTGAAGGGGCAGAAGAAGGCATTCGTAAGGGGATTTATAAGTTAGAGTCGTATGCTGGTAAGCATAAGGTTCAGCTGTTGAGCTCCGGCACGATTATGAATGAAGTGCGTAAAGCGGCGGCGATCTTGAGCGAAGAGTACGATGTGGCTTCTGATGTGTTCTCTGTAACCTCATTTAACGAGCTGACTCGTGATGGTCAAGATGTTGAGCGTTTCAATATGCTCCATCCTGAAGCGCCTGAGAAACAAGCGTATATCAGTCAAGTGATCGGCACTGAACCTGCCATCGCGGCGACCGATTACATGAAGAACTATGCGGAGCAAGTGCGCGCCTATATGCCTTCTGTGTCTTATAAGGTACTGGGTACCGACGGTTTTGGTCGCTCAGATAGCCGTGAAAACTTACGCCGTCACTTTGAAGTGAATGCAAGTTATGTGGTCATTGCTGCGCTGTCTGAACTGGCAAAACGTGGTGATATCAATAAGTCGGTAGTGACTGAAGCGATTGCTAAGTACAACATCGACGCTGACAAGATCAATCCGCTGTACGCGTAAGAGGCAAGATAAAATGACAATCGAAATTCATGTCCCAGATATTGGCGCCGACGAAGTTGAAGTGACCGAAGTGTTGGTCAGCGTTGGTGACAAAGTGGAAGCAGAGCAGTCGCTTATCTCTGTCGAAGGCGATAAAGCTGCCATGGAAGTTCCGGCTTCTGTCGGCGGTATCGTAAAAGAAATCAACGTCGCTGTGGGTGATAAAGTGGCGACGGGTTCGCTCATTATGGTGTTTGCTGAAGAAGGTGCTGCAGCCCCGGCCTCGGCAACGCCGGCGGCCGCGACTGCAGCTCCAGCCGCCACCGAATTGGCATCGGTATTCGTACCAGATATTGGCGGTGATGCTGTTGAAGTGACTGAAATTTTAGTCAGCATTGGCGATACCATTGAAGCTGAGCAGGCCATTATCAGTGTTGAGGGTGATAAGGCCTCAATGGAAGTGCCGGCGCCATTTGGCGGCGTGCTGAAAGAGCTGAAAGTGGCAATTGGTGACAAGGTTGAAACCGGTAGCTTAGTGATGGTGTTTGCCGTTGGCTCAAGTGTTGCCGCTCCTGTTGACCAGCCAGCCGCAGCCCCTGTTGCTAGCGCTGCGCCCACCATTTTAGACGTGATAGTGCCAGATATTGGCGGTGATGAAGTTGAAGTGACTGAAATCATGGTTAACGTTGGCGACACAGTGACAGCCGATCAGTCATTGATCAGCGTGGAAGGCGATAAGGCTTCTATGGAAGTGCCCGCGCCTTTTGCCGGTACTGTGACTGACATTAAGATAGCGCTCGGTGATAAAGTGTCGACCGGTTCATTGATGATGAGCTTTAGTGTGGCCGGCGCTGCGCCAGTCGCGGCAGTGTCTACTCCAGCACCAGCACCAGCACCAGCCCCCGCACCCGCACCAACAGCAACTGCACCAGTGGCTGCGCCGACTTCGACACCTGCTGTAGCAGGCTCGACGGGTGAGTTTGTTAACAATGCCGCCTACGCTCACGCGTCACCGGTGATCCGTCGCATGGCTCGTGAGTTAGGGGTTAACCTCGCTAACGTCAAAGGTTCTGGTCGCAAGAATCGCATTATCCGTGAAGACGTTCAGGCTTATATTAAAGCGGTGATCAAGCAAGTTGAGTCTGGTCTGGTCAGTGGTAAAGCCGCTGGTGGCGAATTGGATCTATTGCCTTGGCCAAAAGTGGATTTCAGCAAGTTTGGTGACACTGAAGTTAAGCCATTATCACGCATTCAGAAGATTTCTGGCGCTAACCTGCACCGTAACTGGGTTAAAATCCCACACGTGACTCAGTGGGATAACGCCGATATCACTGAACTGGAAGATTTCCGTAAGGCCCAAAATGCTGCCGAAGCGAAGAAAAATTCTGGCATGAAAATCACGCCGCTGGTGTTTATCATGAAGGCGGTGGCAAAAGCCTTAGAAGCACATCCAAGCTTTAACTCTTCACTGTCTGATGATGGTGCGAGTTTGATATTGAAGAAATACATCAACATTGGTATCGCCGTCGATACGCCTAATGGTTTAGTGGTGCCAGTGTTTAAAGATGTGAATAAGAAAGGCATTCATCAGTTATCTGAAGAATTGATGCTGGTGTCTAAGAAAGCGCGTGAAGGTAAGCTAACGGCTGCCGATATGCAAGGTGGCTGTTTCACCATTTCTAGTTTAGGTGGCATTGGCGGTACGGCATTTACGCCGATTGTGAATGCCCCTGAAGTCGGTATTTTGGGCGTGTCTAAGTCTGAAATGAAGCCGGTTTGGAACGGTAAAGATTTCGTGCCACGCTTAATGCTGCCACTGTCATTGTCCTACGATCACCGCGTGATCGATGGCGCCGAGGGTGCACGCTTTATCAGCTTCTTGAATAACTGCTTGTCAGATATTCGTACGCTGATTTTATAAAAGCCTAGGCTGCTGAACCCCAGCAGCCTTTTTATATGTTGCATTTACGTCAATGATTGTTATCTAAGCTAAACACGGGTTAAAATTGTCCTAACAACAAGGACCTCGGTGTTCGAAAGCCGACTCTTAATCTGGATGCGATATTATCGCTAGCACTGATAAGAAATATAGAGGAAGACATGAGTAACGAAATCAAAACTCAGGTAGTGGTATTAGGCTCTGGCCCTGCAGGCTATTCGGCAGCGTTCCGCGCAGCGGATCTTGGTTTAGAGACAGTGATCGTTGAGCGCTACAACACCTTAGGGGGTGTGTGCTTAAACGTCGGCTGCATCCCTTCTAAAGCCTTATTGCACGTCGCTAAAGTGATTGAAGAAGCAAAAGTAATGGCTGCTCATGGTGTGACCTTTGGTGAGCCACAAATCGATATCGACAAACTGCGTGCCTATAAAGCAGGCGTTGTTGGCCAATTAACTGGCGGTCTGGGCGGCATGTCTAAGATGCGTAAAGTGAAAGTGGTCAATGGTGTTGGTCAATTTGTGGGCCCAAATACCATTGAAGTGACGGGTGCTGACGGTGTGACTCGGGTTAATTTCGACAATGCCATCATTGCTGCCGGTTCTCGTCCGATTGAATTACCTTTTATTCCTCATGAAGATCCACGCATTTGGGATTCAACCGACGCCTTAGAACTTAAAGAAGTGCCTAAGAAAATGTTGGTTATGGGTGGCGGTATTATTGGTCTAGAAATGGGCACAGTATACGCAAGCCTTGGCAGTGAAATCGACGTGGTCGAAATGTTTGACCAAGTGATCCCTGCCGCTGACAAAGATATTATTCGTATCTTTACTAAGAAGATTAAGCAGAAGTTTAATCTGATGTTAGAAACCAAAGTGACCGCTGTTGACGCCCGTGAAGACGGTATTTATGTCAGCATGGAAGGTAAAAAAGGCGCTCTGGAGCCTGTACGTTATGACGCGGTGTTAGTGGCGATTGGCCGTACGCCTAACGGTAAGCTGATTGCGGCCGACAAGGCTGGCGTTAATGTTGATGAGCGTGGCTTTATCAATGTCGATAAGCAAATGCGTACCAATGTGCCGCACATTTTCGCCATTGGCGATATCGTGGGTCAACCTATGTTGGCGCATAAAGGGGTGCATGAAGGCCATGTGGCTGCCGAAGTTATTTCTGGGCTTAAGCATTTCTTCGACCCTAAAGTGATCCCATCGATTGCTTATACTGACCCTGAAGTAGCATGGGTTGGTGTGACGGAAAAAGAAGCTAAAGAGCAGGGGCTGTCTTATGAAGTTTCGACTTTCCCTTGGGCCGCCAGTGGCCGAGCTATTGCTTCAGATGCCAGCGATGGTATGACTAAGCTGATCTTCGATAAAGAGTCTCATCGAGTGATCGGTGGCGCCATCGTGGGTGTTAATGGTGGTGAATTGTTGGGCGAAATCGGCTTAGCGATTGAAATGGGTTGTGATGCCGAAGATCTTGCTTTGACCATCCATGCGCACCCAACGCTTCATGAGTCTGTGGGCTTGTGTGCTGAAGTGTATGAAGGTTCGATCACTGACTTGCCCAATCCTAAGGCAAAGAAGAAAAAATAAGCCATTTGGCTAACGACTAAAGCGCCCTTGTGGCGCTTTTTTGTTATTTATCATTAGGTCATATAGGATTAAAGCATCAAACTGGATATAGTTACTCGCTGTAAAAATAAGCAAGGATAGTCGAATGTCTCTTGGGAGCTTGAGTATGGTACGCGCATTAATCTTGTTGGCCAGTGTCACTCTGCCGCTGCTGGTATTTGCGGGCGAGGGCGAAGGCGTGCCGGAAGCTGAGCGACCTAAGATTGGCTTAGTGCTGAGCGGTGGCGGTGCCAAAGGTGCGGCTCATATTGGTGTGCTAAAAGTGCTGGAGGCTAATCACATTCCGGTGGATTTTGTCGCGGGTACCAGTATCGGGGCATTTGTTGGCGGCATGTATGCGCTCGGCTATAGCGTGATGGAAATCGAAGCCATCATGCTCAATACCAACTGGGCCGAGGGCTATTCTGACACCATTCCGCGCCAAGAGTTGAGCTATCGCGATAAACAACAGCGTGATGAATATAATATTCCGTTGGACTTAGGCTATAGCAACGGCACGATGAAGTCGCCCCGCGGGCTGTTAAATGGTCAAACCATGTCGCAGTTGTTGCAAGGCGCCACAGGCTTGGTGCAAAACTTGGGGAGTTTTGATGAGTTATCGATCCCTTATCGTGCGGTGGCCACCAACTTAATTACGAGCGAAGCTTATGTGCTGGATTCGGGAAATATTGTCACGGCCATGCAAGCGTCGGCGGCGGTGCCTGGAGCCTTATTGCCGGTAGAACTTGATGGCATGCTGCTGGTGGATGGCGGCATTGCCAATAACATGCCGGTGGATGTGGTTAAAGCCATGGGGGCTGATATTGTCATCGCCGTCGACATAGGCTCGGCGTTGATGACCAAGGAACAGTTGTCAGGCACTATTTCGGTACTGAATCAGTTATCGACCATCTTGACCAATGCCAGTACTGAAAAACAAAAAAAGTTACTGACGGATAAGGATGTGTTGATCCGCCCTGACGTCGGCGATATGAGTACCACTGACTTTGCCATTATGCCGCAAGTGCTGCCCTTAGGGATTGATGCGGCCATGAAGCATATTAAGCAATTACAAACCTTAAGTGTGGATAACAAAACTTGGCAAGCCTATGTCACGCGCAAAGCTGTGATACGACAGGTGTGGGTCGATGAACTCAAGGTGCCCTTAATTGCGGTCAAGCTGAACAATAATTCCAATGTGAGTGATGAGTTAATCCGGCAGTCACTGGATATTCGCGTGGGCGATTTGGTCAATGACGCTCAGCTTGAGGCGGCGATTAATCGGGTGTATTCGATGGATTTATTTGAGCGGGTTGAATCTGAGTTTGTCGACACTGCTCAAGGCCGGATGCTGGTGGTGACCACTAAGGCGAAATCATGGGGGCCAGATTATTTTCAACTCGGGATTAATTGGGAAGATGATTTCACTTTAGAATCGTCTTTTAGCTTTGATTTCGCTTACCAAATGACCGGCCTTAATGAACTCGGAGGCAGTTGGCGCAACGAGCTGCAATTTGGGTCCGAAACATTACTGGCGTCTGAGTTTTATCAGCCCTTGGATAAAGATCGGTGGTTTTATACCCGAGCCCGCGGCCAGTATGAAATCAACACATGGGATTTATTTAGCGAAAATCAATACATCGTCGGCCTCAAAAAAACCACCTATTCGGCGGATCTCGGAATCGGCTATAACTTTTCGGTGCCAGGGCGAATTGAGTTGGGGTTAACCGGTGATGTCGGTCATTTACGCCATGAATTGTTTTTAAGTCAGGATATTGATTTCAGTAGTTATGGCGGTTATTTATTGTTGGGTTATGACACCCTCGACAGCATCAGTTTCCCGACCTCGGGCAATCGAATTAACTTTAATGTGTTTTGGCGCAAAGAGGATTTTAATCTTAGCGAACAGCAGTCACTTCATCATTCATTGCAGTTCGAATTCGATTGGAAAGGGGCGTTAAGCCTAGGTAATCATGCCTTTGTTGCTAAGTTAGCCGGGGCCACGGTCAATAATGACGGTGCCGATACCCTGCAATTATCTGAGCTCGGTGGCTTCTTAAATCTCTCGGGCTTTCATAAAGACGCCTTGATGGGCCCGCACAAGTTATTTGGCGCCGTGATTTATCAATATGATTTGGGCCGAGACATGTTGGGGGTTGACTCCTTTCCCTTGTATTTAGGCATAAGCGCCGAGGCCGGCAATGTATGGCAGCTAAAAGAAGACATCGATCTTAACCAGCTGATTTATGCCAGTAGCTTATATCTGGGAACCGATACTGCCGTTGGGCCTGCGGCCTTAGGATTTGGTGTTACTGATAGTGGCCAACAGTCGGTGTATCTCTTCCTTGGGAAAAACTTCTAATCGCCTAGCTACATTAGGATCTCAATGATGACGAAAAGTGCAATAGTCGTTTACAAATTTGGCGCATCGAGTCATCACTTACGTGTTAAGCTCAACGAGTGTCGAATTTAACTTAAGTCTGGGAAGAATAATGAGAAGAGTAAGTAGCTTAGCCTTGGGAATAGCCCTAACCTTGGGATTGGCCAGTTGCAGTCAAACCCAAACACCGACGGCCAGCGTGGCGCCAGTCAGCCCATTAGTCTCTGGTATTGAAAAACAAAACTTCGATCCTGCCGTGCGGCACCAAGATGATTTTTATTATTCAGTCAATGGCACTTGGTTAGCCAATACCCCGATCCCAGCCGACAAGTCTAATTATGGCGCCTTCTCTTCCCTTTATGACGAAAGCCAGCAAGCCCTACGAACCATTATTGAGCAAGCGGCCGCCAATGATGATGCCAAATCAGGTTCTAATCAGCAAAAAATCGGTGACTTCTATAACAGTTACATGAACACAGACTTGCTGGAACAGCTCGGTGCAACTCCGATAGCTCCATTGTTGGCAGAGATTGCGAATGCTAAAAGCCATGATGAGCTCGCCGGTGTGATGGGCAAGTTGCTGATTAATGGCGCAGGGATCCCTATGGGGTTTTACGTGAATAATGACGCTAAAAACTCCAGCGAATATGCGGTCTATCTTTATCAGGCTGGCTTGACCTTGCCTGACCGTGATTACTATCTCAAGGATGAGCCTAAGTTTGTCGCCAATCGTCAAGCCTTGGCTAAGTATGTCACCGAGCTCATGACCGAAGCGGGGTATGCGGCGCCGAGCCGCGCCGCCCAAAGTGTGGCCGTGATCGAGAAATTTATCGCCGAATATCAATGGAGCCGAACTGAATCGCGCGATGCCAATAAACGTTATAACAAGATGACCATGGCAGAACTGCAAACCTTATTTGGTAGCTTTGATATTAACGCCTTTAATCAGGCGGTCGGTCTGACGGGTAAAACCAAAGACATGATTGTATCGCAGCCTTCGTATTTTGAAGCTATTGGCAAAAAATACGCCACCTTACCGCTGCGGATGTGGCAAGACTACTTGGCTTTCCATCTCGTGGATAACTATGCCGAGTTGCTGAGCGGTGACTTTGTTGACTTGCACTTTGGCTTCCATGGCAAAACCTTACAAGGAATTGAAGAGCAAAAGCCGCGCTGGAAAAAAGCCGTTGATGCCGCCGATGGGGTTATCGGTGAGATGATTGGCGAAGAGTACGTGAAAGAAAATTTTAAGCCAGAAGCTAAAGCGCGGATGGAGCAGATGATCCAAAATCTGATCAAGGCGTTTGAAGTCAGTATTAATGAGCTGGAGTGGATGAGTGCCGAAACTAAGGTTGAAGCGCAAGACAAGTTGTCTAAGTTCACCTATAAAATTGGTTATCCCGATAAGTGGCGTGACTACAGCGAATTAACCATCGCTGCCGATGAGTTGGTGGGTAACTATGAACGTTATAGCCAATTTGAATATGCGCAGATGATTGCTAAGTTAGGGCAACCTATCGATCGCGCTGAATGGTATATGACGCCCCAAACGGTCAATGCTTACTTTAATCCCGTGATGAACGAAATTGTATTCCCTGCCGCGATTTTGCAACCTCCGTTCTTTAATATGGAGGCAGATGACGCGGTCAATTATGGCGGCATTGGTGCGGTGATTGGTCATGAGATCAGCCACGGTTTCGATGACCAAGGCTCTAAATATGATGGCAATGGTAACTTGCGTAACTGGTGGACTGAGCAAGATAAGACCGAGTTTACCGCGCGGGCGAAACAACTGGCTGAGCAATACAGTCAATATGAAGCACTGCCAGGTAAGTTTGTTAATGGTGAAATGACCTTAGGGGAAAACATTGGTGATCTTGGTGGGTTAACGGTTGCCATGCGCGCCTATCAAATGAGCCTCAATGGTCAGCCATCCCCCGTGATGGATGGTCTAACGGGTGAGCAACGGTTATTTATGGGGTGGTCACAGGTGTGGCGCCGTAATTATCGCGATGAAGAACTGGGACGTCGTTTATTGACCGACGTGCATTCCCCGAGCCATTATCGTGCCATGGGTACCCCGAAAAATATTCCTGAATTCTATGAGGCGTTTGAAGTCAGTGAAGGCGATAAGATGTATTTATCTCCCGAGCAGCGCGTCAAGATTTGGTAAACCAGGTACCAGGTTTGCCCTGAGTCATAGGGCACACCTTCACTTGCTAACAGCCAGGCAATGCCTGGCTTTTTTGTTGGTTAATTTCGATGTTGCTTAGCCGATTTGATCAAGTAATGCAGGCAGTTGCTGTAAGCTGGTCAGTTGATAATGACTGGCACCGAAGCCTAAATGCTGAACTTGTTCGGCCGCGGGGATCACTAACGTGAGCATATTAGCTGCACGGGCGGCAATCATGCCGTTGATTGAGTCTTCGATGGCTAAGCAGCGACTGGGCGCGACATTAAGCATTGCGGCGCAGTTAAGATACACTTGCGGATGCGGTTTGCCATAGGCCAAGCCTTCAGCACTGCAGCAGGCATCAAAGTAATGACCGATGCGCAAGCGAGTCATGACGGCATCTAAAATGGCAGTAGGCGAAGACGTGGCTAAACCTAGTTTCAGACCGCGCAATTGACAGGCTTGCAGGGCGATTTCAACGCCGTTGAGCGCTTGGCCATCTTGCAGAATATAGTCGACAAGTTGGCGGCTAATCTGGGCACTCACGGCGGCATTGTTATAGTCTGGCCATGGGCGGCGTTGATACCAATATTCCACCACTTGATCGACGCGTAAGCCGGTGGTGTTAAGGACATCGGCATGACTGAGGTGAATGCCCACGTCGGCGAAGGCGGCGATTTCGGCTTGTTGCCATTGCGGTTCGGAATCTATCAGTACCCCATCCATGTCAAAAATTACTGCGTCAATGGCCGCCATTATTGCTATTACTCCCGTTGTTGGTGGTGATCCGCTATACACTATCGTCTAATTTGCCTTGGATGGCGTTATCGCTACACTGGCTGGCGCCAAGTGGCGCAAGTTTTTTTATTGCTTGGTGTGAGCTGATTCATAGTTTTGTAAAGCTGTAGTATACTGCACAGCGGAAATGCGTGGTAAAGGTATCATGCCAGTTTGGCTGAAACGCAGTTAAGCCTTATAGCAGAATACCACCAAGGAACCCGTCGGACTGCCGCTTCTGGAGAGAAGATATGCAGTTTCGTTGTGATACCTCACACGATGCACAGAACGCCGTGGGGTATTGAAACGCCTAACAAAGAGGAATGTTGCCGTGCTAGAAGCATATCGTAAACACGTCGCAGAGCGTGCCGCAGAAGGTGTTGTCCCTAAACCACTGGATGCACAACAAGTTGCAGAACTGGTTAAGCTAGTCGAAACCCCACCCGCAGGTGAAGAAGCCTTTGTGCTTGATCTGCTTGAAAATCGAATTCCCCCAGGTGTAGATGAAGCCGCGTATGTGAAAGCGGCGTTTCTTGATGCTGTGGCAAAAGGCACAGTGTCATCACCTATTTTATCGACCGAGCGCGCAACCGAATTACTCGGTACCATGCAAGGTGGCTATAACATCGAGCCGCTGATAGCGCAGCTTGATAACCCTGCCTTAGCGCCGTTAGCGGTAAAGGCCTTATCGCACACCTTGCTGATGTTTGACTCATTCCATGATGTGGTTGAGAAAATGCAGGCCGGTAATGATTCGGCTAAGCAAGTTGTTGAAGCTTGGGCCAATGCTGATTGGTATTTGAGCCGTCCAAAATTGGCTGAAAAAATTAGCTTAACGGTATTTAAAGTCTCTGGCGAAACCAATACGGATGATTTATCACCCGCGCCTGATGCTTGGTCGCGCCCAGATATCCCACTGCATGCGTTAGCTATGCTTAAAAATGCTCGCGATGGCATTGAGCCCGATGTTGCTGGCAGCGTGGGACCCATCAAGAAGATCGAACAATTAAAAAACCAAGGTTTCCCCCTGGTGTACGTCGGTGACGTAGTCGGGACTGGTTCATCGCGTAAATCAGCGACTAACTCTGTCTTGTGGTTTATGGGTGATGATATTCCATTCGTCCCCAATAAGCGTGCTGGTGGTTTCTGTTTAGGTGGAAAAATCGCCCCAATTTTCTTCAATACCATGGAAGATGCGGGGGCATTGCCTATTGAGCTGGACGTCAGCCAAATGGAGATGGGTGATGTTATCGACATCTATCCTTATGCTGGCCAAGTCAAGCGTCATGGTAGTGATGAGGTGATTTCAGCGTTCACGCTTAAAACCGATGTGTTGCTCGATGAAGTCCGTGCTGGTGGCCGTATTCCACTGATCATCGGTCGTGGTCTGACCGATAAAGCCCGCGAAGTGCTGGGGTTACCTGCGTCTGAGGTGTTTGTTCGTCCGCAGGATGTGGCTGACTCAGGCAAGGGCTATACCTTAGCGCAAAAGATGGTCGGTAAGGCGTGTGGGGTTGCTGGGGTTCGTCCTGGTCAATACTGCGAGCCTAAGATGACCTCTGTTGGCTCTCAAGACACCACGGGGCCAATGACCCGTGACGAGCTTAAAGACTTGGCTTGTTTAGGCTTTAGTGCCGACTTAACCATGCAGTCATTCTGTCACACCGCAGCTTACCCTAAGCCGGTGGATGTGAATACTCATCATACGCTGCCTGATTTCATTATGAACCGTGGCGGCGTGTCTCTGCGTCCCGGAGACGGCGTTATCCACTCGTGGCTTAACCGCATGTTGTTGCCCGACACTGTCGGTACTGGCGGCGACTCCCATACGCGTTTCCCGATTGGTATTTCTTTCCCTGCGGGTTCTGGGCTGGTGGCCTTTGCAGCGGCGACTGGCGTGATGCCTCTTGATATGCCGGAATCGGTATTAGTGCGCTTTAAAGGCAAGATGCAACCGGGTATCACTCTGCGTGATTTAGTCCACGCCATTCCATTAAAAGCGATAGAGCTTGGGATGCTGACGGTTGAGAAGAAAGGCAAAATCAATATCTTCTCAGGTCGCGTACTCGAAATCGAAGGGCTTGAGTCTCTGAAAGTCGAGCAAGCGTTCGAATTATCAGATGCTTCGGCTGAGCGTTCGGCCGCAGGCTGTACCATTAAGCTCGATAAAGCGCCTATCATCGAATACCTCAACTCCAACATCACCATGTTGAAGTGGATGATTGCCGAAGGTTATGGCGATCGCCGCACCATTGAGCGTCGTATCAAAGGCATGGAAGAGTGGTTAGCTAACCCTGAGTTGATGACTGCCGATAGCGATGCTGAATACGCGGCGGTGATTGAGATCGATCTCAATGATATTAAAGAGCCAATTCTGTGTGCGCCTAACGATCCTGATGATGCGGTATTATTGTCATCTGTCGCTCAAACTAAGATCGACGAAGTGTTTGTCGGCTCTTGTATGACAAACATTGGTCACTTCCGCGCGACCGGTAAGATGCTCGATAAGTTTGCCAAGACGCTACCAACACGGTTGTGGATTGCTCCACCGACTAAGATGGATAGAGATCAGCTGACCGAAGAAGGCTACTATGCCATCTTTGGTCGCGTGGGCGCTCGTATTGAGATCCCAGGTTGTTCATTGTGTATGGGTAACCAAGCCCGCGTGGCTGAAGGTGCCACCGTGGTGTCGACCTCGACCCGTAACTTCCCTAACCGTTTAGGTACTGGCGCCAATGTCTATTTGGCATCGGCTGAACTGGCAGCGGTAGCGGCGTTATTAGGGCGCTTACCTACACCGCAAGAGTATCAAGAATACGCCAAAGAGTTAGATGCGACGGCAGCTGACACTTACCGTTACTTGAACTTTGATCAGTTAGATAGCTATACCAAAAAAGCGGCGGAAGTGATCTTCCAATCGGCGGTATAAGCCCAGCGCTTCTATGATGTATCCCGCTAAGGGATACATCAAATAAGGCCAGCAGATGCTGGCCTTATTTTTTAGGGGGGGCTTGCAGCGAGGTTAATTGATGGTCGCGCTGTTTTCTTCGCTACTTTCGGCAGGTGCTACTGAGACATATAAGTACAGGATTTCGAGCAGTTGATCTTCAAAGCCAAAACGGGTTTCAAGGGCATGAATTAGGTTGGCTAGATCTTGGTCGAGATCGTACAGCACGGTTTCTTCTTCGGCGTCGGCATATTTGTCACTAAAATCTAAAATATCATCGGTGGTTTGATGGATTTCAGGGAGGAGTTTGCTGACTAATTCTCGGCTGTGCTGACCATGTTGTTCACAGGCCGTCACCATGTGATTGTAGACATCGAAATGGCCTTCGGAGACATAATCTACAATCAGATCGCAGAATTGATTCACTTGAGACAGGTTGGGTAAACATGATTTCGATGGATAAGGTGCGCATCCCGCTAGCTTGCAATAGCTGATTAACAGGTTGCGTCTATGCTCAAGCCATTGATCAATTAGCTTGTTTGCTCCACCCCATTCCTTTTCGGCTTTTTCTAACTTGGTTAGCATGACCTTGCCTCATCTATTTCGCCCTGAGATCTTAATGTATGTAAGCAATCAGGATTGATCAACTGTTTTTGCGAAGTTGAATAAATTTTAACACTTTTTGATTGTTTGGCGTGAAATGGTGGGGATATAAAAAACCCTGCAACGACGGAGTCATTACAGGGCAAAGAATTTTTGAGTTAAGGGCTCGATATAGCGAGCTTCTTGATTGTTCTTGCTAGCGCCTAATTTTTATAACACCAGATCTCTATAGGTGCAACTTTTTTATTGTTTGATAACCAGTGTTTGATGGAAAATGTGAGAAAACCGACAGTCGGATGAGCAAAAATTAATGGGCTTTTAGTATTGAAAACTAAGGGTAAGCTTGGTCTAAGTTCACATAAATGATCCTTCTAAGGTTACTTTATTCATGCAAATGCTAAACTAGCGCCTCAGCAATTTAACAAGTGTAGGAAGCAAGCCAGATGGCAGAGTTAAAGAATGATCGTTATTTGCGCGCGTTATTGAAGCAACCTGTTGATATGACGCCAGTATGGATGATGCGTCAAGCGGGGCGTTACTTACCAGAATATAAAGCGACTCGAGCGCAAGCCGGTGACTTTATGTCGTTATGTCGTAACGCAGATCTGGCGTGTGAAGTGACCTTACAACCCTTGCGTCGTTATAAGTTAGATGCGGCCATTCTGTTTTCTGATATCTTGACCGTGCCTGATGCCATGGGTCTTGGCTTATACTTTGAAACCGGTGAGGGTCCACGTTTTTCACGCCCAACCGATACATTGGACGCCATTAAAAAATTGGCGATTCCCGATCCGGAAGACGAATTAGGCTATGTGATGAATGCGGTTAAAACCATTCGTCGTGAATTAAACGGTGAAGTGCCGTTAATCGGTTTCTCTGGTTCACCATGGACTTTGGCCACCTATATGGTTGAAGGTGGTTCGAGCAAGGCGTTTGAAAAAATTAAGCGCATGATGTACGCCGAACCAATGGCGTTACATATGTTATTAGATAAGTTAGCAGATTCGGTGATTTTGTATCTGAATGCTCAGGTGGCTAACGGCGCTCAGTCGCTGATGATTTTCGACTCTTGGGGCGGGGCATTATCGCACGCGGCGTATCGCGAATTTTCACTGCGTTATATGCAAAAAATTGTCGATGGTTTGACCCGTCATGCCGATGGTCGTCAAGTGCCAGTTACCTTGTTCACTAAGGGTGGCGGTTTGTGGTTAGAAGCCATGGCTGAAACCGGTTGTGACGCCTTGGGCCTTGATTGGACTGTGGACATTGGTGATGCTCGCCGTCGTGTGGGTGATAAAGTGGCGCTGCAAGGCAACATGGATCCATCGATGCTGTATGCACCGACTGGCCGAATTCGTGAAGAAGTGGCCAGCATTTTGGCCAGCTACGGCGAAGGAACTGGCCATGTATTTAACTTGGGCCATGGTATTCATCAGCATGTTGATCCTGAGCACGCTGGCGCATTTATCGAAGCCGTTCATGAGTTATCAACGCCTTATCACAAGTAATGCGTAAAAAAGGCCCGCGAGGGCCTTTTTTGTAGCCGCGAGATTATTGCAGCAGCGCGTGAGAAAATGTCAGCCTTTTTGGCGGCGCAAATTTATACCCCACTCCCCACACGGTTTTCACCAGTTCCGCCATGCCCTCAACTTGCGCCAATTTAGTTCGTAGTCGATTGATGTGAGAATTGACCGTATGTTCATAACCACAATGACTATAACCCCAGACACTTTGCAATAATTGCATCCGGCTAAACACTTGATTGGGATGTTGGGCTAGGTGCGTCAGTAAATCGAATTCGCGCGCGGTTAAATTGAGCGGCTGCGAATCAAGCAAGACTTCGCGTGTTTGGGTGTTAATCGATACGCCAGAAAATTGCAGTTGCGCCGGTGCTAGAGCGGTTTTGTCGATACTGCGATGGCGTAACCTAGCCCTGACACGGGCGGAAAACTCTAATGCCGATAAGGTGATATCGAGGCAATCATCGGCACCGGACTCGAGCGCTAATACCGTTTCGGCTTCGTTATGATCTTCTGTTATAAAAATTAATGGCAGACTGCATCCTAATTGGCGAAACTGACGGATAAGCATTAGGCCGTCGTGTTGCAGCCAATGCTTGGTTAGGACTAATAAGGCAATTTGGCCTTGCTGACAAAGATTTATGGCCATGGACCATGAATTGGCTTGCTGAATGTCGAATCCGGCTAACTCAAGCGACTGAGCAAGTTGGTTACCTTTATCGGCATTATTATGAAGTAACAAAATACTGTGGCTCTGGGTTAACGAACTCATGCTGTCTTCCTTTCAATGGTTACAAAAGGTGTGCGCATAAGACCTGCAGAGCCAAATTTTTATTACAAAAAATTAACGTCACATGCGGGCCGTGAGAAAATCCGCACTTTTCGATGAAAAGTGCGGATGGGTTTCAGTGCTATGGATGCATTAGTTCGTGCGACTAATGCTGACTCGTGCGACGGGATTGTCAAAGCGATGAGAAGCATTTAACACTGAATTACTTAGGCCATCATCGCTGGAGAGCACTCCTTGATGAACCCGCACTGCATCATTGGCCTCTCGCGTAGTATTAAAGCCTTCACCACCATCGGCAGGCCCTGGAATGGTGCCTTTGGCTTCAGAGTTGGCTTCGGTGCCCGCATCATAAGCCATGGTGAACCGAGTCATCGAATCCCCCACTTGGAGTTCGGCCAAATTAATATCGGCAAGGCCGGTAAAGGCATCATTGGTATTGACCAGCATAGTTAATACCGATAGCTGCGCTACGGCGCTAGGCTGGATTTCTATGGTCTGAGTGCTGGTGCCGCCAGGACCTAAGGGACCCCCATCAACCACGAGACTATCAACGCCGGTAACGCCACTAAACTCGCTGGCATCACCACTCTCAGCCAGCATTTCGAGCGCTAGGCTCGCCGGCATAGCCACAGTCCAAGGGCTGACTTCTGCTTGATGAAGCAGTACCGATATGGGCGACAACGGTTGGTTGGCGGTAAGGTTGGTCACCGTCACTGTGTAGGTCTGTGCCGCCGGCGCTGGTGGCGTCGGAGTGGGTGGTGTGGTGTGGTCATCATCATTGTTATGACACGCACCCAATATGAGCAAAGAGCTCACGGCCAAAAATGTTAGTTTTTTCATAGTCACCTCGGCTATTTCACTGTGACTGTCATGCGTGCCACGGGATTGAGCCATCTGTGGATGCGGCTATCGACATCGCTTGGACCACCGGCGGGATCAAGATCACCGATGACACCGGGGTGAATGTGTACTTTATCGTTGCCTGACATATCTTCAAGGCCAGTACCATTCATGCCACCATCGCCACCGGGTGCGGCTGGAATACCGGCTACACCAGGCATGCCGCCACCCGTGATAAGCTCATCATTGGCTTCGGTGCCGGCATCGTAGGCATTAAGGTACACCTGATAGGTGCCCGCTTCGCTTGGGATTTTCCAACTATCTAAGCCAATAAATGCATCATTGGTGGGTAATATCATGGCCACGACAGATAAATACATGCTGTCTTGGGTGTCAAAACTGACGACGTCTGTGGAGTGGCTTGGAGCCAGTAAGCCGCTAGCCGGATTCACTAACTTTTCAGCGCCGGCACCATCAACGGCCGCTTCGAGATCGCTGATATCACCGCCTTCGGCCATCTTTTGTAGTGCAGGGGAAGCCATGTCACCGGCATGAAATAAGGCCAGATCACTCGAATGACCCGCCACTAAAATTGGGGTGAAATGATTGCCATTGGTTAAATTGGTGATAGTGATATCGAGTTCTGCTGCCTGAGCGCTCACTGCCAGAGTGCCAAATAGCGCGAGCAGGGATAGTGATTTTGCTGACATAAATGCTCCAATATGATTGTTGTAATTAACCCTTTTTATCTTGGGCTCAATTCCTCACCAGAAAATCGCCTAGTTATCACAATTTCATCACATTTGCGCAGAGCCGTTACGGACATAGAATGGCTGGGCATGACCAGCGCTTGTTTAGTCTAATGGCTTGTGTCAGTCTGAAGATTAAATACACAATCGACTGAACTTAGCCATGGATGAATTTCAGCAAAAAGTGGTGGTGGTGACCGGTGCATCTGAAGGTATCGGCCGCGCCCTATGTCAGCAATTAGCCGCCTTGGGGGCGCGGTTGGTGCTGGTGGCTCGTCATCGGCAACGCTTACTGGATTTGGCTGCGACCCTCCCTGGGGAGCACTTGGTGTTGGCGGCGGATCTTTGCGATGAGGACCAGTGCCTACAAGTGATCATAGATACACTCGCGCACTACCATCACCTCGATATCCTGATTAATAACGCGGGAATTACCATGTGGTCGCGCTTTGATGAACTTGAGGATTTGGCCGTTCTTGAGCGTTTAATGGCGGTGAACTATCTGGCGCCAGCCCGTCTGACTCATGCCGCGCTGCCGGCATTAAAGGCCGCCAGCGGACAGATTGTGGTGGTGTCGTCTCTGGCGGGGATCACTGGCGTGCCAACCCGAAGCGGCTATTGCGCCTCTAAACATGCGGTGATGGGATTGTTTGACTCGTTGCGGATTGAGTTGATGGATCAAGGCGTGGCAGTGACGCTGTTGTGTCCGGATTTTGTGGTATCAGAAATTCATAAACGGGCCATTGGTTGTGATGGCCAAGCACTTGGGGTAACGCCAATGCAAGAGGCCAAGATCATGACCAGTGATGAGTGCGCCGCAATGATGCTGCCGGCCATCGCCGGGCGGCATCGGCAGCTTATCATGTCTCGCCGCGGCCGACTGGGGCGTTGGCTCAAGCTAATCAAGCCATTGTGGATAGATAAATTGGCCAAAAAAGCCATTGAATCAGGCCATTAATGGCGCGTTGTTGTCAGCCAAACCCCTCGCTTAACGAGGGGCTTGACTAGCGGCACTGGGGTTAGGGTTGAGCACACTGGCGCGGCGAGTGCTCGCCTTTCCAGAGGGTGGTGGCATCACTGAGCGAGAGCGGGATAAATGTCAGTCCTGCACTCATGTTAGCCGGCGGTAGATCTGTTTCTAATTCATACATCCCCATCGGAATGCTGCCTTGGGTGGCATTGGTAGCGACTTGCGTGGCCGCCAGTGTCGTGTAGCGCAGACCCATTAAGTCAAAATGATTGCGCCAATCTTTACCGGTCAACTTGCTGAGTGATACCAACATAAAGTCGTTGCCGGGAATATCTTTAATGCTGCGACCGCCATAGACGCTCTCCCCGTTAAAGGGGAATAGGCTAAAGCCGAGTTGGTGACGATGTGCCTCCCAATCACTCGCGTTATTGGCATATTGGCCAAAAATGCGTTGGTGTTGATAGAGCAAGGTAAAGATATTAAAGCCATTTTCAAGTCGGGTACCGTCACTTAAGATCATGTGATGGGCTTGCAGCGCCATTTGAATATAAAACGCCATCCGATAGCCGTTATGGGTTGCGTAAGCATTGCTGGCCCATGGCGCTTCAAAGCGACTGCTGCCACTATCTAACACTCGACAGTTAGAGGCGAATACCACGCGCTCTCCAGTGGTGTTGGTCAGCCCTGCGGCATCGGACATAAACACATAAAATAAGTCTTTATGGTTCATATGACCATCATAGAGGGTGCTGGTGTTGTTATCGCGTAAATAGTGGGTTTTCCACATGACAGTGTAGGGAAAAATATTGTTGGAATTTTCACCGGCACGACTGCCATAAGCGCTCCAATTATCTCGATTCTCCGCCGTGACATACTGCACATTGAGGCGATTGGTTTGTAAGTTATGCCCAAGCTCATGATTATCCCCCCAGCCGGTGGGGCTGATATTCCAGCCAGCATCCCATGGGTTACCACTGCAGCCCCAACCACATTGTGCATTTTGGTCGTAGTTGGCATGTTGGATAATACGGCGGGTATGCAGCGACTCGTCAAAACAGGCCTCTGACAGGATATTACTGCAGGCTTGGCTGACATCCTCTGGCAACGACTCAAGCAAGCTTTTTCCTTGGATTTTGAATCCCGCTAAGGTGTAAACGCTATTGATGTGATCCTCGGCGATACTGGTCAGCAGAGCATTGACATCAGCGATGTTGCCCCCGATGGCATTTTCAAACTTATCCCTGCGCATATGCTGCTCTGCACCATCTGAACGCAGATCGATATGGGGCAGTTCGGTATTGGCCAGTTGCTGGTTAAACTGGGTGATTTGTGCCGGATCGGAAAAATCCATAATGCTGGGGTGTTTGGCCACGCCGTCCATGGAAATATCGACCGCCAAAGATGCCGCCGCACCAGAGAGGTACAAGTAAATGGGCCCACCATGAGGGGTGGAGAATGTGATGCTTTGGCCTGAAGGGATGCGCAAGCGTTGTTGCGATACCGCCAATGGTCCGCGATAGACTTTTTGCTCGTAAACGCGGTTGGTGTTGGGGCGATGATAGTTGAGCTTGAGCTCAACATGGGTATCCGTTTGGTCGTGACGGGTCACGGTAATGGTCTGCCCAGGTAAGGCATACCAACCTGTGGTGGTCCACTGGCCCGAATAAGGCACGCCGATGGTTTGGCGTTCACTGACGGTGTCAGGGTAACGGTAGTGGGCATTGCTCCCTTTGGTGAGAGTGTTTGCCGGCGCCACAAACTCACCTAAGTCCGCTTGCGCAGGGTTATGCTGGCGGGCGTAACTAATCACCCAGTCGGCAAATAGTGCTTGTTGCCAGGCCCCATGCTCATCATAGGCAATCGGGTAGTCAATGAGACTGCGATATTTGTCGGCGAGTAATAAGCCCGCTTTCATTATGGCGAAATTTTTGCTGCTAAAAGCATCGATACCGGCGATATCTAACGTGATAGCGCCATTGCGATACCAATCGGCGGCGTTTTTGAAGCTCGATGCAAATCCTGCCAGCGTACAGCCTAAATAGTTACCACATCCATCGAGTACGGCCGTATCAAATTGT
The DNA here is from genome assembly GCF_019209865.1 of Shewanella sp. NIFS-20-20. Taxonomy (GTDB): domain Bacteria; phylum Pseudomonadota; class Gammaproteobacteria; order Enterobacterales; family Shewanellaceae; genus Shewanella. The sequence goes on from NZ_JAHUTT010000038.1 coordinate 37,874, forward strand.
TGTTGCGCTAAATTATTCAGCAGTTGTGCAACGGCCATTAAGGTTTGATCGGCCGCTTTAAGCGTATCGATACTGACATTGTCGGCGGTAAGTTTTGACCAATAGTTGCCCGCAGTGCTCAGCCCCAGATCAAAATATAAGGGCGATAGCATGGCGCTGGCATCACGGCGATAGTTAGACAATAGCAAAGGGATGCCTGCGGCTTTGGCACTGGCTATCGCGCTGGCGATACCCGCATAACCTAAGCCTTGGCGGTCGATGTCACTGATGACGATGATATCGGGATTAAAGGTGTCGATACATTGGCTGAGTTGGCTGTAATCACAGGCATTGGCATCATTAATGGTGTGCGCGTTAGGATAGTGGTTGGATAACCAACTTCTTATTCGTTCATTATGGGGAAAATACCAGCTATCTTGACTGCTTGGCATCTGTGCGGTGACTATGCTCAATCCATCGATACTGTCATTGCCTTGGGTTAGCCATTGCAACAGGTTAGTTAATAACACATCGGTTTGATTCGAGGTGTTGACGGCAAATAAATTGCCGGCCATGGCCCCATAGCGGTGCCCATCTTGCTCGCCCGCCATGACCAAGCCACGAACGGCATCGCCGCCATTGCCATTACGATTTGACGGCAAGACAGTAAAAGTATTTTCGGGTTTAAGGCTGGCGAACGTGATTGAGTCATGGCTTGGGTACCAACTGATGCTATCTCCCACATTGCGATAGAGGGCGTCGATCGCGCGCTGGCGTTGGCTTTCTGCGCTGTCCATCTGATCAAGGCTAAAATCAATCAATTCTTGGGCTGAGGCCAGCTGGTGATCTTGCTGCTTTATGGCATTGGCCGCGTTACTAATAAACTCGGGAGTGATCACACAATCACTAGTCATTGGCGCAGTGATATAGCGGTCGCCCACTAAGCTACCATCGCATCCTGTGATAGATGCCAGCGCATGAGTCGGTTCGAGCAACAGGGTAAAACTAAAGATTTTTCCCGCCTCAATGCGTTGTTGGCTTGGGGCTAATCCGCCGCCACTGGCTTGCACGCTGCTGGCAAGATAGTAGGTGATCGGGGGGGAGAACGGCTCAAAGCTTGGGGTAATGGTGCAGTCGGCCGTCATGGGACCGGTTAAATAGGTTTCATTGGTTAACGTGCCCTGACAGCCACTGATACTGGTCAGTTGAAAACCGGCCTCAGTGATAACGGTAAAGGCATGAGTCTTGCCAGCCTCGATTTGCTGTTGGCTTGGGGTGATTGCGCCCCCACTGACCGCGGTGGTATGGGCGGTATAGTAAGTGGCCGGTGGCGTCATCGGCGCAAAAGTGGGGGTAATGGTACAGTCGGCCGTCATCGGCCCTGTGACATAGGTTTCATTGGTTAAGGTGCCCTGACAGCCACTGATATTGGTTAATTGAAACCCCGCCTCGGTGATGACGGTGAAGTCATGAGTTTTGCCAGCCTCGATTTGCTGTTGGCTTGGAGTGATTGACCCTCCACTGACCGCGGTGGTATGGGCGGTATAGTAAGTGACGGGGGGCGCAATCGGTGTAAAGGTGGGGGTAATCTCGCAATCGGCGGTCATGGCAGCAGTGGTGAATACTTGGCCTGATATACTGCCGCCACAGCCACTCACTTGGTCAAGGACGTAACCTTCGTCAGTGTGCAAGGTGAAGCTTAAGGTGTTGCCTGCGCTACTCTGTTGTGAGGCTGGGCTGAGTGAGCCACCGACCACGCTAATGGCCTTGGCTGTGTATACCGCAGGTGTCGATATTTCACTAAAGCGCGGTGTGATGGTGCAATCGCTGGTCATAGGGGCCGTGGTATAACGATTGCCGTTTAACTGACCATTGCAACCAGCAATACTATCAAGTTGATAGTTGGACTCTGGGATGACGGTAAAGCTATAGGTGCTGCCGGCTTCAATATTTTGGGCATTGGGGTTGAGCGAACCGCCAGCGACTTGGGCACTACTGGCTTGATAATAGGTGATGCTCGGTGGTGGTATTGGCGTCGTGGTGTCGCCATTATCAATATCCCCATCGCCACAGCCACTGAGTAGTGTAAAGAGTGAGAACCACAAAAATTTGTGTGTCATCGTTTGTCCTTGTTGGCATTGAATTATGATGAGTGTTGACGTTTTATTTTATACAAGGTCATAACAAATTAATACATTAAATATAATAATTTCAATGATTTAAAATTGACACTGTCAAAATTTAGGCACAAAAAAACCGGCGTTAGCCTAATGCCGTTCACTTAGTGTGAACGGCATTTTTCTTAGACTTAATGGGATACTTGTTTTTACTCATTTTTAACGCACGTGGATAGGCCCTATCCCGTTTCCCATCAAGCTTGAACTGTCTCGCA
>NZ_JAHUTT010000039.1 GCF_019209865.1 Shewanella sp. NIFS-20-20
TGTTAGCTAACGTCAAGGCAATGAACAAAGTCATAAGACTAGGTATGCCTGTTAGTTACCGAGTTGAGTAATTAGAGTAAGTGTCATTAGATCAGTACGTTACGTGAACTATTTGATCAACAACGCCCTGTGTATCTGGTTGCTGTGACATAAACACATCACTCCTTTGTGACCAATATTTGCCATGGATTCTACCCCAAATCCCGCCGCAATAGGGTAAACTCGCTAGCAAATTCTTATCAAATGATCATGTCAATGAAGACGACTATTTCACAAGAATCCCGTGAGCAAGCATTAACGATTGCTAAGGCGACTCAAAAACTGGGACAAACTAAAGAACAAACCAAGCTTATCGCGCAAGGAATTGAAAAAGGCATTGCGATCTATAAGAAACAACAAAAAGTTCAAGCTAGAGAGCGAGACAAATCTAAGAAAAAACAACTAAAACAGAAAAGTGACCACACTAGCGCTGCGCTGGACACACCCATCCAAGCCAATGCCTCCAGTCACCGTTGTCGACTGCCTTGGCTATTGTTAGCCATCAGTTGGTTAGGTTTTATCGCTTACACAGCAGGATCGGCCTAATTCAGTCATATGCGCCTCGACCCACAGCGGATTAATCGGTCCCCATGATTCGAGGCGATAAAAACCGGCATTGTGGCGTTCGCCTTGCTGAATAAATTCAATCTCAATACCGATATCTTTACAGGCGACGAGGGCATCTTGCAATGTCCGTCGCGGCATATTGGTGCAGGCCTGTAAACTCACCAAATTTTGCGGTTCATTGGCAATCAACCCAGCAAGATATAATTTACGATTAAACGCCAATTGCGATTTTGACATCAGCACCTGCGCTCCTTAAGCATATGAATTCTTGACTTATCATACCCCCAGCCATAAACCTTTACAATTTAGCAACCTTTTTTTAGTGCAGACTGATATAGTCCAAAAGTAACTGCCCTATATCCAGTCCAAATAGGAACTAATCACCATGGCCGAGATTGAGTTTATTCAGCGACAAGACTTTCCCGCGTTAAGCATCCCTCTCGCGCCTGATGATTGGCCTCAACTGACCGCAGTCAATCGCCGTCGTGTCGATGCAAAATATCAACTTCAAGTGCTAATAGAAACCTTGCTGATCATTCTTATTCCCTTAGTCGCGGTTAGTGTGTTTGTTAGCTTGACACTCTTTATCCCCAAATGGCTCATTTTATCGCTGCTGAGTCTGTGGTTAGTGCTGAGTTGTAGTCTGTTATGGTTGAGAATTCAACAAGCAAAGCGGGTGTTTTATTGTGTCTTCCCTTGCGCGATTCAAGTGCAATCTGGGCTGTGGTGGCAACGCATCACTTCCATGCCCATGAGTCGCTTACAGCATGTTAGTCTGAGCCAAAATCCATTAGAAATCCGATTAGGATTATGCAAAATCAAATGCTTTAGTGCTGGCAGTGGCAGCGCTGAGATCTACCTGCCGGGTCTGCCTCTGGCAACCGCCGAAGCGTTACGCCAAAGCTTATTATCTTTGGCCGTGCCGCCAGCAGACGCCAAGATCACGGATGATAGCCAACATGACTAATCCGGAATCGAGCAAGACACCTGTAATGACGCGCCTATCTCCGTGGGCAATAGTCAGTTATATTTTTGCGCGTCTGAAGGGGTTTATCAGCAACGGCTACGCCCTCATTCCCTTGGTATATGCCAGTTGGAAAGTCGATTTCAACAGCATGTGGCTGACTATCGGCGCTAGCAGTCTCATGGCGATTCTGCTGTTATCAGCCTTGGTTTATTGGCTGAGATTTCGCTATCAATTGCAACGCGATAAATTGGTGGTGGTACAAGGGTTACTTTTTACCCAAAAGGATGAAATACCCTTTGATAAAATACTCAATGTAAGGATTGAGCAGCCCTTTTATTTTAAACCCCTTGATTTATTTACTTTAGTGGCCGAGACGGCAGGTTCCAAACAAGATGAAGTGCAGCTCAGAGCGCTCAGCGCCGCTGCTGCCAAGCATTTGCAGGCCGATTTACTCAGCACTCAGCCACAGATAACGCCCGTTCAGTCGCCAAGCGAGCGGGAGATTTCACAACCTGCGCCAGTGTGGATCCATAAAAACGGCGATGACTTAGCCTTATTCGGCCTCTACCAAAACAATTTATTATGGCTCGCTCTGATCTTAGGCCCGCTGCTCGGCCAAATTGATTTTGATGCCATCGCCCAGCAAGCTTGGTTTCAAGTCATTTGGGGCCAAGCCAGTCAATGGACCCATGGCGACCTGATGCTGGAGTTGCTACTAGGCCTAACCCTGCTTATGGCCGGATTTTTGTTATTGAGCCTCCTCTCAGTTATTTCAGCCATCTTGAAATATTATCCTTATCACTTACGGTTTGATGGCCGCACCATCACCCGTACCGGCGGGGTAATTTCTCACCAACAAGATGCTCTCGCCGCCAATCGCATCCAATTATTACAACTAGAGCAACCTTGGATTGCCCGCATTTTCGGGCGCTGGACCTTAAGAATGAAACAAGTTCAAGGGCAAGAAATAGAACAACATAAGCAAGGCAATATGTTGATCCCAAGTATCCGCAACCACGAGCTTAGCACCATCTTAACCAGCATTAATCCCGGCCGTTTTGCCACCAGCGCCCTTCATCAACTCTTACCACCTAAGCGCTACTGGTCTGTTCATTGGATATGGCTACTTAAACGTAGCTGGCTGCCATTATTGCCCGTATGTTTTAGTCTTATTACCCATCTTCTCTGGCTTAAAATCGGCTTGGTCGTACTGGCGTTGATAAGCGCATTATTGTTAGTTCTCTATTATTGCCAGCTTGGGTATCGTATCAATCGCGGCGGGATTTGGTTGCACACCGGCACATTGGGGCACCAATGGTGTTACATTCAATATCGGAAACTCCAAACGGTCAGCCTTCATAGCTCGCCGGGCCTCAGGCGACGCCGGCTTTGTCATGTCACGCTGGGGCTTGCCAGTGGCACGATTCGGATCCCATGCATTGCCGTTGCACATGCCGAGCACATCTATCGCCAAGCGATGATGGCCACCGCCAATGATTTTACTAACTGGATTTAAGGAATATGATGCAATATCAACAGGTACTCGACTTTTGGTTTAGCCAATTAACCCCAAAAGATTGGTTTGCTAAAAATGCCGATCTTGACGCTAGGATTGAGCAGCAATTTTCGTCACTATTAACGAAGGCCACCCAAGGAGAGTGCTGGCTTTGGCGCCAAACAGCCCAAGGACGCTTGGCCGAGATTATTGTGTTAGATCAGTTTTCTCGCAACATCTATCGCGATCGTTCCGAGGCTTTCAGTGCCGATGGCATCGCCCTAATTTTGGCCCAAGAAGCCGTTCACCTCAATGACGACACTAAGCTTAGCGAGATTGAACGTCCATTTATGTATATGCCTTATATGCACAGTGAATCAGCCCTTATCCACCAGCAAGCGGTGCCATTATTTGAGCAATGCAGTCCCTCTCACCTTGAGTTTGAATTAAGACATAAAGCTATCATCGATGAGTTTGGGCGCTATCCTCACCGCAATGCGTTACTCGGGCGCCAATCGACGCCCGAAGAGCAGGCCTTCTTAACTCAGCCTGGGAGTCGGTTTTAATGCTTAAGCCTGCTGCAAGTAACTCAGCACTTCTTGGCTGAGTTCGAGTTTGCGCTCACGACTAATAAAACTCGCTTCAATCGCATTCAGACTCAGTTGCGCCAATTCAGTGTTCGACACCGTTAAAGCTTGAGCTACGGCCATAAAATTGGCCGTCATATAGCCGCCAAAATACGCTGGATCATCGGAGTTAATGGTGACACACACTCCTTGGCGCAACAGCTCAATAATGTTGTGATCTGCCATGTGCTCAAAGACTTTGAGCTTAGTGTTAGACAAGGGGCAAACCGTTAAGGGCATTCTTGAGGCGGCTAAACTTGCTACCAATGCTGGGTCTTGCACGCAACTGACCCCATGATCCACACGGCTCACCTGTAACATGTCGATGGCATCAACAATGTTTTGCGCCGGCCCTTCTTCACCCGCATGCGCCACGGTTAAGAAACCCAATGCCTTGGCATGGGCAAATACCCGCGCGAACTTCTCAGGGGGATTACCTTGCTCAGATGAATCCAAGCCCACCCCAATAATTTTATCTTTAAAAGGCAATGCCATTTCTAAGGTGGCAAAGGCCGCCGTTTCATCCAAATGACGTAAGAAACACATGATTATTTGGCTGGTGATCGCCAACTCGTGCTCGGCCTTTGTCAGCGCAGCGCTAATGCCATTAATCACGGTGGCAAAATCGACACCGCGGTCAGTGTGGGTTTGCGGGTCAAAAAAGATTTCACAATGGCGTACATTATCTGCCGCGCAGCGTTCAATATACGCCCAGGTTAAATCGAAGAAATCGCGCTCGGTCAGCAGCACGTTAGCGCCTTGGTAGTAGATATCCAGAAATGATTGCAGGTTGGTAAATTGATAAGCGGCTCTGACTTCATCTGGGCTCGAAAATGGGATGGCCACTTGATTGCGCTTGGCCAATTCAAACATCAATTCAGGCTCTAAACTGCCTTCAATATGCAGGTGTAATTCAACTTTAGGTAATCCAGTAACAAAGGCTTGCATCATTAACTCTCACAATAAATTTGCAGGTGAGAAAGATCGCTAAGTCTAATTATAAGCAGATAACAGACAGACAAAGAGAAAAGCGATCAATCACTTAACTCTTCGTAATCAGAATTTTACGGATTCTGGTAGAGACCCCTGTACCGGATTAACAGGGTTATACGAAGCAAACCCGTCAGTGCCGCCACGGGTTATCGCCAAGAATTGTGGCATAAAGTTGTCTCCATCACAAGCGGCCATTCGCGCCGCCAGCTTACTGGCCTTGGCGCTGATAAAGAGCCCAACATGTTCGCTGATTTATGGGGCGTTATTTGACAATCAGCACCGGGCAAAGCGCTTTATTAGCCACCTTTTCAGAGACATTATCATGCAGTAAATGCGCTAAACCACTGCGGCCATGACTGGCCATGACGATCATGCCACAATCACAATCGACAGCTTCTTTGACAATTTGTTCAGCTATATTGTTTTCTTCGCAGCGGCGCACCACGGACTCCAGCGTGAGATTGGTATCGAGACCATCTAACAGCGATTTCATTTTGGCGGCCGCATCCTTCTCCATCGATTGCATCAATTCTTCAGGGCTAATCACTAAAATTTGAAAGTTTTCATCGCCACTGAGTTGCTGCACCACATGCAAAATACGTAAGCTCACTTGATAGAGGTTAGCCATTTCAATGGCATAACCTAGCGCATGAGAAGCGGTGGGTGAAAAGTCTGTCGGCCATAGAATTTTACGGGAGCGCATAGGGTATTCCTCGAGCAATGTATCTTGTCAAATCAGTGTATAACCAATACTAGTACAGGGATCATGATTTTCTATTCATTTGCGCTTAAGCTCCGCTAATGCCTTCTATTTTTCATCTGACGACTGGCTATCGTGCGGCCGACATTAGGCGGCTCGCTCTGCCTCGGCCAATGACGCCTCGGTGCCCCAAAGATACCTTGGCAAACTCATGATGATTTGCAGCCCCAAAATCAAACCAAGCGAGCCTTAATTAGCCAGAGCGCAGTCAAGAGTGAAGGTTTAGAATGACGCGGTTTACCACGGCTTTCATGGCCCGCGCGCCTAGCATCTCGCCACACACGGCACGCCCTTAACCGCACGGCTCACAAAACCCACTGCTTGCTAAACCAGCAAAAAGGCGCTAGCCTGAACCGACTGATTAGTCGGTTTGTTTGATTGAAATAGCCAATAAGTAAGCCATCCATAGCCGCGACAATCGCCGCTGAAGGGAAATAATGATGACAACGCTACCCACAATAGAACAACAGCTTTCAACCCAATTTCAAGCGCAGAAATTGGCTTATAATCAACAGCCCATGCCGACTATCGCTCAACGTCGCAGCGATCTTAAACGGTTAAAGTCCGCGTTATTACATCATCAAGATGCCTTGGCTGACGCCTTGTGCCAAGACTATGGTCATCGCAGTAAAGACGATACGCTGATCTCCGATATCTTGCCGGTCATTAACAATATTAATTACTGTCTCAAGCGGTTAGCTAAGTGGATGAAACCCAGCCGTCGCCATGCCGGCTTGCTACTGGCACCCGCATCGGTCACAGTGCATTACCAGCCACTAGGGGTCGTTGGCGTGATCGTGCCTTGGAACTTCCCCGTGATGCTATCGCTCGGCCCATTGGCTTTATTATTGGCTGCGGGCAATCGCAGCATGATGAAATTATCTGAATTTACCCCGGCAACCAATCAGGTGCTAAAGCAAATAATTAGCGACTGTTTCAAGCCAGATCATGTGGCTGTCGTCGAAGGAGAGGCCGAGGTCGCCAGCTATTTTTCGAGCTTGGCGTTTGATCATTTGCTCTTCACCGGCTCCACCACGGTTGGTCGCTATGTGATGCGTGCCGCCAGTGAAAATCTGACCCCAGTGACGTTAGAATTAGGCGGAAAATCGCCGGTGATCATCGCCGATGATATGGACATCAACACCGCAGTAGAACGGTTAATATATGGCAAATGTCTGAATGCTGGCCAAATTTGTGTGTCGCCAGACTACATTCTTTGCCCAAGTAGCAAGGTGCAAGCCTTCGTCAGTGCTTACCAGCAAACCTTCTGTCGCATGTATGGCCAAGTGGCTAATAATCCAGATTATGGCAATGTCATCAATGACCGCCAGTTCTCTAGGCTCTTAGGCTTAATTGACAATGCCAAAGCGCAAGGAGCCCAAGTGATCAGCGCCTCGGGCGAAAGCATCGATATCAACTCACGTAAACTAGCGACGCAGTTGGTACTCAATGTCAGCGACGACATGGAAATCATGCAAGATGAAATCTTTGGCCCCCTACTCCCCATTATTGGTTATGACGATTTGACCCAGGCCATCGACTATGTCAATAACCGCCCCAGACCGTTAGCCTTGTATTTAATGAGTTTCGATAGTGCGACGCAACAGCGGGTGTTAACGCAAACCCATTCAGGTGGGGTATGCATCAATGAAACCGTCTTTCATGTGGCCGCCGATGATGCCCCGTTTGGTGGTATCGGCCCTTCAGGAATGGGTCATTATCATGGTCACGAAGGGTTTTTACGCTTTAGTCATGCTAAAACCGTGTTACAGCGTGGCAAACTTAACACAGGTAAGCTTATCCATCCGCCGTATGGCCAGTGGATCCAAAAACTTCTGCTCAAGTTCTTTTTGAGATAATCATATGACGGCGACCACTGAACTCACCAAAAAACAAGCCATTGTTGATAGTGCACTTGGCTTGTTTGTGGAGCAAGGGTTCCAGGCAACATCAACGGCCAGTATCGCGCGCGCAGCAGGCGTGGCGACTGGCACGTTATTTCATCATTTTCCCAATAAAAATGCCTTACTCGAGCATTTGTTTATTACCATTAAACAAGAATTTGCGACGGCAATGACCTCAGCCATTAAGCCTGAGATGTCGATTGAACAACAAGCCAAACATTTGTGGTTAGCCGCCATCGAATGGGCATTGACTCAGTCAGATAAGCAACTGTTCTTGCAATGTTATTCGATGTCACCAGCCTTGGCGTTATCGGTACGTCACAATGTCATGCACGACACTTTAGGCTTTATGAGTGAGTTGCTAGAGGCTGGGCAAGCGCAGGGGCAGATAGCCATGCACCCTCTGCCCATATTGTTGGAGCATTGTCATGGCCAATACATTGCGGCCACCCGCTATTTTATCGAACATCCGCAGGACTGGCAGCAGCCTCAGTATCGCGCCGCGAGTGAGGCCATATTTTGGCAATCCATTGCCGCAGGCTAATTAACTAAACCGGCTTATCGGCGTCAATCCCTGCTGGCGCCCAATAGCCTTGATTGATCCCTTTTTCTACCATTTCGGCCACCGCTAACTCAATGGCGGCTAATACACAAAACTGCACCGGCTCATTGGTACTAAAACCAATTTCGGCTTCAGCCAAGCGATTTAAGCTAGTGTATCGAAACAAGCCTGCCCGCATCTCTTGAGAGAATACTCGTTTGGTGGTCGATACTGACATCATCACTTTACCCGTGTGGACATCCACCGCCCGGAGATATATGGTCACTTGATCTTCGCGATACAACTCAGACGCACCAATGCCATAATATTCCACCCCAGCCCCGCCGGTGCTCACATTGGTTTCATAGCTAATAATGCCGCCTTCGAGTAATAATCTCGCGGTAGAGAGGTTTGGTGCCTCATCTTTACCATTTTGGCGATTCGAAATTTTTCGTTCCGTCAGAAGATTTTGCAGCCCTTCTCGCTCCACTGGAGTAAACCAGCCAGACTCGAGTAAGGTTTGGATTAACATCGAGGTAGCTCCTTGAGTCACTGCCGTCGAAAATGAGCTGACGTTGGCCTGAGGCTTGTATTGGCCGGTTTGATCGCGAAACGAATACACGGCAACAGGGATAGGAAATTTTGGCCCTGGTGACTGTTGTAAGGTCTGCATGGTTTCACTGATGCGGTTTACTTCGGCATCGGTTGAGCTGAAATCGGGTTTGGGCACTAAACCACAACCACTTAAAAGTAAGACAGGTAATGTCAATAACAGCAGTCGTTTCATATTAACCCCCATACGTTGGTAATTCGATGACGGTGACTTCACCGGTTAGATTGTTGGTGATGGTCAGTCGAACACCAGAGCCAGTCGCGGCCACTTCGATGCGATAATCACCAGTATCATAGGTACCTTCAGTAATGTCACCGTCCGCGACTCGGCGGGTAATGCTATTAATGATGTTACGTTCCAAGGATTCTTTAAAGCGGGTCACGAAATCCTTTTCACTTGATTCGGAGCTGTGGTCATTTTGGGCGTTGGCCTTATTCAGCAAAAAGCTGCCATTGAGCGGACTCCCACCAAAACTGGGGTTAATGGGGGTATACACCAGTTCTGTTGCCGCCAGAGGGGCAGACAGACATACTAGACTGGCTATCAATGTAATTTTTTTCATTATTATCATCCTAAAATCCAGCATTATCTTATTCAACGACATCGGATAGGGCGTTAGCCCGCACTTGAGCAATGTAATCTATGGTCAGGAGTAAGGCTTGTTCGGCTTTTTCTTTGATGGGGCTCGCCCGGCGACCAAAATAGGTCACATAGATCACCGTGCCATTAACATCCAACATTAACTTGGTACCGGCTTGGGGGAAGACGGTTTCAGTTAATGTGACATTGAAACCTTGAGTGAAGGGTAAATCACGCCAATAGCCCGAATAGTAAAAAGAGAAATCCTTACCAAAACGGGTTAGGGTTCTATCAATAACTAAGCCACTGATTTCAATGTCATCATTTGCTTTACTTGGCGTACCAAACAGGCACAGCGCCAAGCAAATCACGAGCAGAAATTTAAGTGAGTTAGCGAAGTAGAGCTGGAATGACACCAAAAACACCCACAAGTTAACAAATTGTTTACTGGAGGTTATCAGCATTCTTTGGGATAAGTCACCTGCAACTCTATAATTTAGCCCATAGGATTGAGTCGCAGGTGGGAAATTAATACTTTAGGATTACATTATTGCGAAGTAATCAGCGCATTTCAAATTGACCATAGCGACTCGGTTGGCCATCACGCATCAGCGCTTGACCGCGGCTCCAGACACTATCAATGGCTAAATCTGGGCTCATCAATACCAGATCAGCATCCTGACCCACCCCAAGGTATCCCTTGTTCGAAAGCTTTAAATTGCGCGCCGCATTGGTACTGACCAGCTTAATGGCATCGGTTAATGGCAATTTTGCCGCCACCAAATCACAAAACGCTTCATAAAGGCTGGCGATACGCCCCATTTCTAATCCGGTTAACTCACCGCGCTCATTGAAGATAGGTAAGCTAGCATGGCCATCAGAGCTCACACTCATGTGCTCAATACCTACCCCGGCGTGTAAGGCTTGCATAACCGCATCAACCACCGCCACTTCACCACTATCCAGACAGGCTTGATTGGTCGATGCCGTAAAATCAATCACACCGCCTGCCTTTGCAAAATTAAATCCTTGTTCTAACAACGCCTGACTTCGATTCATATGGGTCGGATAAAATTGCGTGATGGGAATATCCGTTTGCGCGGCCACGTGATGGAGCGGTGCTATGCCCGCACGACCATCGCCGACATGAACAAACACCGTGCCGGCCTTTTGAGATAGCATGCCACCGACCCTTGCCTCGGCGGCCACCCTCGCCAGCTCATTCACCGTAAGCTGCGAACCGCGATGATCGCTAATAGCAATTTCACCGATGCCGATCACCTGATCAATCAACATTAAATCTCGCGTAATCGTGCCGGTTAAGGTCACCACTGGGTATGCATACGAGCCGGTATAACAAAAGACATTTAAGCCGTCATACGTTAGACCTTTAGCCTTAGCCAGCAAATCTTCTAAGCTGCGGCTCACCGCATCAGTACCTAACGCAGCCACTAAGGTCGTCACCCCAAATCGGCTCGCATCGGTTAACTCCATCGCGCGGGTGCGAGTGTGAAAACCGCCTTCTCCACCGCCGCCGGTAATATGCACTAAGGGGTCAACTAAGCCCGGGATCACCAACATGCCTTCGGCATTTAAGGTTTGGTGTACTTGGCCGGCAATCGCAATATCGCGGCCCATGGCTAAAATCTTGCCGCCGCCAATAAGGATATCTATTACGCCCACAGGCTCAGGGCTATACACGTTAGCATTTCGAATCAATAACAATGACGTCATGGTCACATTCCCTCTAAAAGTGATGCGAGCCTAGCTTGAGCACTAACAATTGTCATGGCCTGCCCACAGGTTTGTGGGGCATATCACCAAAAGGGTCATATGGCTTGGGTAAATAGCCAGAAGGTCGCAATGATCGCCACAAACCAACTCGTGCTGCGCAGCTTATCCCAATTGGTCAGATAGAACACTTGATAACTTACCCTAGCTAAAATATGAACAACAGCAGCGATTTCAGCAACTTGATTAATCGAGCCTGTGGCTATGACCAGTAACACGGCTGGCGCAAATAGCAGTAACGATTCAAAGGCATTCTGATGTGCTGCCACCGCTCGAGCGCCAAATCCAGTTAATCTTGCCTGCTGCGCCCGCGGATGCGCATTATCATAGCCGCCATCTTTAGCCATTGCCCAAGCTACTGGGGCCTTCGCTAAGTAAGGCAACACCATTGCCAGCAATAAACATACGATCAATACATTCATTTTTTCATCCTTTTAGCTTCCAAGTTGCCTATTATGCCCACCTCAAATTGGTGAGATTAACAGCGATTAATTAGTCAAATATGCAGCGCAGCAGTACATTACAATACCTCAAAAAAGTAAATCACTTCCTCGATGGCATTTTTACCTAAGCTCGATAATACTGGTATTTCGGTTATCAATGATACACATCACCACTATACAAAACTTATGCAATCACTTACCCAAGAGCACATTGTTGCTGGGAGTGCCTTGATTGTTGAAGGAGGTGGGCAAAGAGGGATTTTTGGGGCGGGCATTCTCGACAGCTGGTTAAAGGCGAACTTTAACCCATTTCAGTTATTGATTGGCACCTCCGCTGGGGCGCAAAATATTAGTGCCTATCTCGCTGGTCAGCATGGCTATGCCAAACAATGCATTCAGATCTTGTCTCGGGATAAACACTTTTTCAATGTGAGCCGCCGCTTAATCGGCAAAAGCATGCTGGATTTAGATTGGTATTTTGCCCAGACCAAGCAAAAAGGCATGGGACTCGATCTCCAACAAGCCAGCCGCAATAGCCTCGATAGGCACGTGCTATTTACCGCCACCCGCGCCACGGGGTTAATCGCCGAATACCATCAACCTCAAATCCATAATTGGTTCGATATCCTTAAAGCCAGTAGCGCCCTGCCATTTCTTTACAGCCATGATGCCATGCTCAGTGGGCGTAAGTATTTTGATGGTGGGGTTGCGGCGCCGCTGCCAGTAAAAAAGGCATATGAATTAGGCGCACGTAAAATCGTGGTGATCCGCTCCACCCATGCGCAATATCAAGCGCACTTACCGGCATTACATCACTTAAAAGAATGGTTCTGCCAACATGGTTCATGCCCTGCGCCCATCGATTTATTGGATCTGCATGAGCAAAATTATCGCAGCGAATTAGAGTTTATTAACCATAAACCGCATGATGCCGAGATCATCCAAATTTTCCCCACCAAGGCGCTAGAGTCGAGCTTGATTGGCAGTCACTTACCGCAATTAGAACGCGATTATCAACACGGGGCATCGGTGGGTAAATTGGCGCTCAAGCAACTGAAACATCAATTTACGGCCACGATGAAATTCAGTGCCTAACAACAATTTAGCAACATAAATCGCCGTAATTCTCATTTATTCTTTGCCTTACGCTACAAGCTATCTTATTGTCGTTATTAAGGTTCTTGCACATATAAGGATATGCCATGGCGATACATTCACTGGATAGCAAGCAAGTATACCGCCAGACTCGACTGGCACAGCCCACTGAAGATATTCTTTCAAGCCATGATTTTGCACCGATTGACGAAATCTTGGGACAGCAACGAGCGCGCCAAGCGCTCGAATTTGCCATGTCGATTAAAGACAAGGGATATAACATCTACGCCATCGGTGAAAATGGCTTAGGTAAGCGCACCATGATTTTGCGTTATCTCAATAGCCACAATTCTGTGGTTAACCCCTTGTATGACTGGTGCTATATCAAGAACTTTGATGAAGAGCGATGTCCGAGCGTATTAAAATTACCCCAAGGCAGTGCCAAGCAATTTAAAAAAGCCATTGAGTCCTTACTCAATAAGTTAGTCAAAGCGCTGCCACTAGCCTTTGATAACGACATGTACCATAGCCGCGCCGATCAATTGAAAAATCAGCTGAGTTTGCAGCAAGAAACCTTGATGCAAGAGCTTAGTGATGCCGCCAGTCAACGTCATATTGCGCTCACTATCAGTACCCTTGGCGATTACCAATTAACCGCGATGCAAAATGAAGAAGAGGCGCATACCGAAGAAAGTTATGATGCTCTAAGTGAGTCAGACCAAGTGAGGTTTGAACAAGATATCCAGTTTTTAGAGAAGAAACTCCGACGCGTGATCCGCACCCTAACCGAGTGGGAAGATGAGTTTAGTGACAAACAAAAAGAGCATGATGATCAAGTAGCCAAAGGTGTGCTAAGTCACTACTTGCGGCCATTAAAAAAACGCTATCGTGATCAAGAGGCAGTGCATCAATTTATCACCGCCTTAGGCAAGGATATTCTAGAAAATTTAGATTTATTTCTGGATGCCAGTGAAGAGGAAGCCTCGTTAGCCATTGCCTCGTTAGAGAAAAAATTACCGCGCCGCTATCAAGTCAATGTGCTGGTCTCTAGCCATGCCGATCAAACATTACCTGTGATAGTCGAAGACAACCCTAGTTACCATAGCCTGTTTGGTTATATTGAAAATGCCAGTTTTAAAGGCACTGTGTTTACCGACTTTTCATTGATCCGCCCCGGCAGTTTACATAAAGCCAATGGGGGTGTGTTATTGATGGATGCGGCCAAAGTGCTCGAACGCCCTTATGTCTGGGATGGCTTAAAGCGTGCCTTACGCTCGAAACAACTGGACTTAAGTTCTCTCGAGCGTGAAGTGAGCTTATCAGGCGCCATTTCATTAGCCCCCGAACCCATTCCATTAGAAGTTAAAATTATCTTATTTGGCGATCGACAAACCTACCAATTATTACAGCATTACGATCCTGATTTTTCCGAGTTATTTCGGGTCACTGCCGATTTTGAGCACAGCATGGAGCGAACAGAAAACTCCGAAAGCCAGTATGCCAAGTTTATTGCCTCGATAGTGCAAGAAAATCAAATGCTGCCATGCTCCCTCAACGCTATGGAGCGAGTCGTCGAATTCAGTAGTCGGCGCGCCGGCCACCAAGACAAAATTTCTCTTTACTCGGTAGAAGCCGCCAATTTATTACGCGAAGCCAATTATTTTGCCCAATCGGCTGCGGCCGAGATGATCGAAAGCGAACATATCGCCCAAGCCATTAGCGCCCGCGATCACCGAGTGTCACGAATGCAAAGCCATATAATGGAATCCTTTAAAGATGGCACCACGTTAATTCAAGTCAGCGGCACTAAGGTTGGTCAAGTCAATGCCTTGTCGGTGTTATCCAGTGGCGATCATGAATTTGGCGTGCCTAACCGTATCACTGCCACCACTGCTTGCGGCAAAGGGGAAATCCTCGATATTGAAAACAAGGTCAAACTCAGTGGGAGCATCCACTCTAAAGGGGTGTACATTCTTAGCGCGTATCTCAATACTATGTTGGCCAAAGAGCAACGTCTTCCCATCAATTGTCACATGACCTTTGAACAATCCTATGGCGGCATTGATGGCGATAGTGCGTCGATGGCTGAATGCTGTGCCATTTTATCGGCCATCAGTGAACGCCCTATATTTCAACATCTGGCCATTACTGGCTCGATGGATCAATTCGGTGAGTCCCAGCCTATCGGCGGCGTGAACGAGAAAATCGAAGGTTTCTTCGATGTTTGTCAATTAAAAGGCCGCAATGAACAACAGGGAGTGATCATCCCTCATACTAATATTGCCAACCTCATGCTCAGGCAAGATATTGTCGATGAAATAGCGGCAGGCCGTTTTCATATTTGGAGTGTGAGCAATGTCATGGAGGCCATGAGTTTATTATCAGGTACCAGTCTCGATGCCAATGATGAGCTGCATATTTTAGCGCTCGCCCAGGCCAAGCTCAGTTCGGTTCGCGCTTTTCAAGCCAGCCATAAATAAAAAAAGCCGCTGAGATCAGCGGCAAACTTGGGTAAATATACAAGGTTTGAGATGACAAAAAGTGCCATAAAAGTAGGTAATCATGATGTTCAACAAATTAGCCGTGCTGTTGACTCTCGCTTAACCTGAGCCCTAACGTTTGTGCTTGCACGTCATTAACGGCGCACAGTGGGCACATATCACCTAGGGCTATCATCTTGTCGACGCGCTGGTGATAGGCATGCCAGCAGTGTCGCAAGTTCACTTGGCGACGACGCCTGCGACGACATAAGACGTGCCGATGGCTATGGCGTAACACCTGATGTCTAATCACAGTGATGACTCCTAGTGAGCAAGGGGGATCAAAATAGCTTTAGTAACAAAAATACAACTTAACCATTCAAATCAAAAGCTTAACCAATCTATCAACGCCCAAAAGATTACGCCCTCCCTCAAGCAAGGTAAAGCCGCTGCCGCGAAAATTAATCTCAAGCTCGCCGGCGGCTAACGCAGGCTTTGCCTGACTCATCTCCTCACGGAGGCAATAAGTCCGGCTTAATGCAGCTTAGCTGCCATCAAGCTGGTGTGAGTGACCAAAGTGGCACCGACACATTGAGGGGTTGAGTAAAAGGAAGTTCATCTGTGGTTCACCCGTCCAATCTTTATTGAGCACTATGGACGAGTACCTCAATCCAAGGCGGGGTCATAAACCTGTTGCAGTACTCCCGGTCCCAATTGA
Source organism: Shewanella sp. NIFS-20-20 (assembly GCF_019209865.1). Taxonomy (GTDB): domain Bacteria; phylum Pseudomonadota; class Gammaproteobacteria; order Enterobacterales; family Shewanellaceae; genus Shewanella. The sequence goes on from NZ_JAHUTT010000039.1 coordinate 15,612, forward strand.
CGCATTTGCTGACGGATCCAAGCGGAACGCCGCACCACATAAGCTGAGGGAGGTTGCACTTTATACACCACTGGATTGGGCAATATCGCGGCTAACAATGACGCCTGATAATCATTGAGCATCAATGCTGATGTTGAAAAATATTGCGCAGCCGCATCGGCGACACCATAAGTGTGCGGCCCCAGCTGAATAATATTCAAATAGAGTTCAAGCACCCGAGTTTTTGGCAGCAAGGTATCTATCCACCAAGTGAACCAAGCGCCAAGTGCCTTGCGAAAGTAGCTTCGGGCCGGCCATAAAAACAAATTTTTAGCCAGTTGCTGAGTAATGGTACTGCCCCCACGAATTTGCTGGCTGTGCTCATTATGCTCAAAGGCCGCAATAATGGCCTTAATATCGAAACCATTATTGGTGGCAAAGGTTTGATCTTCAGCGGCAATCACAGCCAACTGCATAGAGTGACTCATGTCACTCAGAGGAACCCAAGTATGAGGCGGCGCGTCGAGCCCCTGCTGCTGCAACCGCCAACTCCAGCTTGGCGGATCCAGATACTTAATCGTCAGAACTAAGGCGATGGTCAAGCCTATCCAGCCCCAAAAAAGGAGCCAAAAGCCCTGTTTTAGGATCCTGAATGCGCGTTGAAAACGGCCATGTTCTACAGGTTTACTCGCCAGATAGGCCCCCTCAATCGTCAAGTGCCGCTTCGAATGCCTCCAACCAAGCCACAGCATCATCGCTGGCACACTCAAACCACGCCGCTAATTCATCGCCATCAAACGCTTCCTCGATGCGCTCCATCAAGGCGTCAATATCATCACTTAGGGTGAAGTGCGCCAACTCGCTCAGGGAAACATCGGCTCCCGTATCATGCCAAGCAACGATGTCTGACTGCCATTGACTTAATGTCTGCTGTGTTGATTCACTTAAGTCTTTAAATTCATCTGCATGTACCTTGTTGACACTTAATAACAAGATCAGCAACCAACGTTTTTTCATTATAGGCTCCATCAAGAGTAACCGCAGGCATCATACTCCTGAGCCGTTCTTGGTGAAATCAGTATTATTGTACGGTAACCGCCAAGGGAAATGCCGGCGAGTGACACACTTCCACCCCATAGCGGTAACCATATTGAGCCTGACTATCTGGGGTGATGGTCAGTATTTCAAAGGCATTAAGATCGACCACATTGGTCTGCTCGCTTTTGGTGCACCGGCTGCGACTATCGGCGTCATAGGCATAAGAAAACCAGGCTAACCATTCACGGATTAATTGATGATAATCGTCATCAATATAGTCATCATTATCGGCAGACACTGGAGTGGCGATCGATGATGGACTGACTGGTGTCGTGTCTAGCTGCGATGCCGACTCGCTCTTAGAGGCAATGATTGCTGCCGTATCAGCCTGACTATCGGCCACTGTATCGGGGATCGTCGCGGCTGTTGTGACGCCAAGCGCCTCCGTTGCCTTTGATAACAAAGGCGCTGCATCGTGGTTATCGTTAACCGTATTGCCTAGGTCAAACTCCGAATCAAGACCCATCGCACGCTCGAAATTAATAACATCCGAGACTTCATAGAGTAATACCAAGGCCAAGAAGGCTCTGAGCAAGGCTTTGCGAATCGCAAATTTTTTATGGACAAATTCGAGGCGATTGAACATTCCTAAATGGCGTAACAAAAAGACGATGACCATATAACACGGAGCGATAATGGCTAATGCCAGCAGCGCCAACAGACTGATAAAGACAAACCAGCCGGGCAAATACAGCAACAACGCAAAATTATGAGTGTAATCGAGATACGCGGCGGAAACGCCAACCACTTCATTAACCACCGCCGCGGTATGAGCCAAAGCAAAATTAGCGATGATGGCATAAAACAACAAGATAATGGCTTTACCGCCTAACGAGTGCCACATCCGAGTGAAAATCGGCCAACTTTCAATAATTAAGCCGATGACTATGAGTAACGCCGCCCAACCTACCCAGCCCAATAACAACAAGGCAATGGCAATAAAATAGCTTTGACCTGCCCCAGATAAGGCTTGCCAGCGTGCCATTAACGCGTGATTGAGGTCCTGCCAGAAATCAAATTTACACCACTTGAGGGCTTGTTGTGTCCATCGAGTAACAAGGGTCATTGGCCACACTTATTATGTTATTTATTTGTTATAGCCAACAGTGTAAGCGTAAAGATCAAATGATGGCAACTGAGTCGTCATCGCTTAATTGTTGTCGCCGGCATGCACTCTGGTCAGCCAATATCGATGCATCCCATATAACGCACTGGCCCCCAACCAACTGCCCAACCCAAATAGTATGATTTTAGTGCCAGCCATCACCACCATAGTAACGGCAAAGATAACCGCAAAACATGGGATCATCGGCCCAAATGGGACCTGAAATGGGGCTCGCCCTCCTTGGGTCCGTCGCAATTTTAGCACCGCTAATGCCACCGGAATATATTGCAAAAACACCGCCACCGTCATGAGAGAGGCTAACACCAAAAAGCTCCCACTCAAGAAAGCGACCATCACCAACATGGCCGTGAGTACTATGGCTCTGCCATAACTGCCGCGGCCATTAACCCGGGCCAAGCCTTTAGGCACAAAGCCCTTGGTGGCTAACGCCGCCAACAACACCGGCGCATTAAATACTCCGGTAAACGCGACGCCAAAGATAGATATAACCGTGGCGATACTGATAAACCATAACCCCTTGTTGCCCCATAACTGCTCACTGGCACTCGCAACCGCCACGCCAGTATGACCCAGCTTGGCGCCCAATACTCCGATACATACCCACATGATGAGCAAATAAAATAAGGTACAAATGCTGACCACTATCAATAGTGCTAATGGCAAATTTCGCTTAGGGTGACGCATGTGTGCCGCCGCGATAGGCAAGGTTTCAAAACCGGTAAAGGCAAAAAACAAGACAATGAATATCGCCCCTAACCGATCGCCATAGGCAAGCCCGCTGTCGACAGCAGCCGGCACAAAAGGGTTAAAGTGATTCAATTGCACTGCCGACATCCCCAAAATGATGAAGAGTGCTAAGGCCGAGAGCTTGGCAATCGAAGACACGTTGGATACCCGTCTTGAGCTTTTCATCCCCAAATATGCTAAAAAAAACATAAGCATAATCAGGCTACAACCGACAATATGATAGCCAGCAGGGTTGGCCAATTGCGGCACAATGGCTTCAGCCGCCGTCAACAAGGCCGCAAACGCACCCGCAATCCCTAAACTTGATGCAAACCAAGTTAATACCCCAACATTAAAGCCGGCATAATCCCCAAACGCGGCCTGAACATACACATACGAAGCGCCATTTTCACTGGTGCGTGACGCCAACTCAGCAAAGCATAACGCCAAACACATGACCAATAAGGCGCATAATAAAAACACCCCAATGGCAGAAGGCCCTAAGGCTTGGTAAGCATCCCCTGGCAGTAAAAATATCCCAGAGCCGATAATGGCATTCACTCCCAGCAAGATGATGGATGCCAAACCAAATTTATTCCCATTATCGATTGTTCCTGTGGCCACGTTAACCTCACTGAAATAATGACCTGGCGAGTGATTCACTAAGAATAGTCAAGATGCCACCCTTACCATCGATGACCTTGCTCTTTTCTTGTGAGTGTACCCCTAACAAGCACTCGCATAGGATTAAGACTGATTAATCAACTCAGTTAAGTCAGCCAGCAAGTTACCTGCTACAGTAAATAGATTCGATCAATGAGATGATGTATTGATGGCAAGTAGCGACCTCATATGCGCCGACTAAAGCACCAAGCCTTATGGCGATATAGCATGAATATTCGAGCAAATATTGCTGCATTAAGCTTTATTACTTGTTCGTTACCACTCTTTTATTTGGGCCATGTGACTTATGGCATCGCCTGCTCTTTAGGATCCATTGCCTGTGGCTTGGCAGATACTGCCACCCTTAAGCGTCATCGCCGTCGCGATATTGGCTTAGCCGTGATTATTTTTTTCTTCGCCGCTTTGGCCGTCACCTGGTTATTCCCTCATTCGGGATGGTTTACCCTCTATTTAGCCGTGAGTAGTTTTCTATTGTTGATGCTAGCGGTGATATCACCGCGACTCGGCGCCCTCGGATTTGCCAGTATTTTACTGGGGATCTATGCCATGATTTTATATTCGCCCAGCCAAGTCATTTGGCACATACCGGCAGCGTTAGCCGCGGGGGCGATGTGGTATGGTTTATGGCAATGGCTTGCCAGCGCTATTTTTCCCTATCAGCAAGATCGCGATCTGTTGTTTGACGTGTATCGACAACTGGGTAAAAAATTCTATGCCCATGCCTTACCACTCCAAGAGCAACCGCAAAATGATCATCAAGTGTTTATTCGCTCAGCCAAGGCCAGATCATCGTTTTCGCAGTCATTTAACGAATTAAATCAACGACTACACCAAAAAATGAGTGCCGGTGAAGTCAGCCTGCCACTGACTCAATTGCAAAATCAACTGGGTTTAGCCGCCACCTTGGCAGAACAAAGTCGACTGCTGCAGTTTAGCCCGAGTGGCGAATTTCAGCAGCAATTCCCGACGCAACTTGCCCGCATGAGTGCGGCCTGTAACGCCTTAGCGCATTACATTAGCTTGGGCGCAGGTGCCGATAAATCTGAACTAGAACAAATCGATATAGCCGCATTACATCAATGGCCAAGCGCAATAGAACCCGATAGAGAACAGGCCTTAGCCTCGGCTTTTATTGAACAACTGACCTTAATTATTGACGCCCTAAAACATCGCGAAGCTGCGCAGCTCCCGCCCCCGCAACCTATGACACTGGAGCCACCAACCGCCTCCAGCGAGCCACTGGCATTTTGGCAAACTATCCGCCATCAATGTCATTGGCAATCCAATGTGTTTCGCCACGCTATTCGCGGCGCATTGTGCTTGGCATCGGGGCTCATGTTGGTGCGAAGCTTTGGATTAGAATTTGGCTTTTGGACGCTAATGACGAGTTTACTGGTCCTCAAACCCAACGTTGCCATGACCTGGCGACGTTTTGTTGACCGCTTAGCGGGGACCTTGGCGGGGTTGTTGTTGGTGGCATTCATGCTGAAATGGCAAACCCCCATATGGGTGTTACCTTGGATATTTTGCCTCGCTGCCACGGTCTTTTTTCACACCTCTGCACGCCATTATGCCATCGCTGTATGCTGCGTAACCTTGTTTGTATTTTGCGGCTTCTCGCTCAATGGCGAGGGCAATATGATTTTGTTGCCACGCTTAGAAAACACCCTACTTGGCATTTTATTACCTGTGGTGTGGGTCATTCTGATCTCACCTGGTTGGCATAAAAAAAGTGTGCCCAAGCAATTACATCAAACCCTCGTGGGGTATCAGCAACTATTGGCAACACTGCAACGGCTAACGGATCAGCCTCCATCCATTCGGGAGGACAGCGCGCGCCAGCTACAAGCGAGCTTAGCCTTATGTGTCGTTAACGACATTAATCTGTTTGATCTGTGGCAGGGTTACCTCGCGGAGCCAAGGCGCAACAGCCAAATTACCGAGACCATTTTAGTGTGCAGCGTTAGCAGTAATTTAATGTTGCGGATGTTAACTCGCTTAGTCGCCAAAGCCGATGAACTGGCCAATGCCGAAGGTCAGCGAGAGTTACAGCTGACCTTGGCCATGATAACCAAAGCCGAAAAACGTCTGGCACTGTTAAGCCAATCTCGGCTATTTTATGGCTATATTGCGCGCCACCAGCAACAGGTACAGAGTCAATTACACTTAATGCAAAAACAGCAAGATCAATCTGCTATTGGCCTATTGAGGTTATTACAATCTGAAATTCTCAGCTTTCGCACTCGCTCTATCCCAAAAAGCTTTACTTGCTTAAACACCAAGTAAAGCCAGCGCGAGCTCACACACAACCCCGACACAAACCGCACAGAATCACAATTTTTCAGCATTTGAAATTCAGCATCACAAAATCCGAAAATCATCATATACCCCTTTGGGGTTATGGGATCTGTTCCGCATTTCCCGCCCATTCTCTCTGATAATTTAGCGGCTGCTTTCGCTTGCAGCAGAAATAACCTAGCTGCGGCGAAAACTTATCACTAGCTTCTGCGACATAACGTTAGCGCGATATTTTCGACCAGAAGTTAGCACTTAACCTTGCAGCGGAGAGTACCGTGGAGTTTTTATTATTTTGCATTATTTTTGTGACGGCCTTTGTAGTCGCATTTAAACCACACAAACAAAAGCTGGCTCATATTTTATTGGCTATCAGTATCTTACTAAGTCTTTTTATTTGGTTAATCGCGACCTGGGGCATGCTAGTCCCAGCTGGCAACTTGTAAGGAACTCGTCATGAACGAAATTAATTTGAATCGCATCGTCTCCTTTGCCGCGCTCGCATTGATCGCTCTCCCGGTGGGAATTGCCTGCATCATTCTAGGCTTTGGCATGGGTGATACCCCCTGTATTTTATGCTGGCAAGAGCGTACCGCCATGGTGCTGGTATCCCTCATCGCCCTCTTCATTATGCGTTATGGACTTAAGCCAAAATACATAGGCGCATTAATTTTAACCGCCGTGTACGGTTTGTGGGCAGGTTATCGCCACAGCTCTAACCATATTTTGCGTGATATTGGCCAAGGGTTTGGCCCAGCGATATTCGGGGTTCACACCTATGTCTGGGTGATCGTCGTGTTTGCTATCATCTTGTTATTTGCTGGCGCATTATTGCTGTTACAAGGCGACAAGCTGCAAGATAAACCAGCCCCATGGAGCCTATTCAACAAGATCACCATTAACACCTTCTTAGTGATTATCGTCTTCAACATAGTGCAAGCGTTCACTCAGACCGGTCCGTTCCCTTTCATCGGCCAGAGTGATCCGGTTCGTATGAGCTTTAACAGCGACCATATCATTTGGTCGACTGGCAACTGGCCAACCCCATCGAAACTGTCTGCTCGCGGCGCTTATACCATTGCTAAGCCAGATTTTGCCAACATGAGTCACGATGCTCAAACGCAAATCAGCACCAGCAATCGCGCCATGGCAAGTCAACAATTGCAGTTACCAGCAGCAATTGAAGGCTTGGCGACCGGCATAGCCTATCAAGCTAGCACGGAAATGTTTGCCGTTGTCACTAGCGATAACTGGGTATATTTCTTATCAAAAGACCTAACCACCATTTTGGCACAAGTGAAAATTGATGCAGCGTTTTCAACTGAGATTTCCAACTTGGCAGGGGTAGCTTTCGATGGCGACAACAGCGTTATTGTCACCGCCGACCATAAGAGTTATGCCCGTGTAGCTTATGATCCCAGTGCCAAAATCGCTCACTACTATGCCAACTTTATGGACGGAACTGACGGCGTTAAAGAGTTAACTCGCAGCCGCTTTGAGACTACTCGCGCCAAATACAACTACATTGGTGACATTGGCTTTGATGCGAAAACAAATGAGTATCTGATGGTGACTTTACCCGTGCCAACCCGCAATAATTTTGTGGTCAGCCGCATGAGTGCTGCGGACATGAAACTCAATAGCGAAGCGATTATTTCCCTTGAAGTCAATGCCTTACCGCAAGTAACAGGGATTGCCATTGGTGATGATAACATCTATTTGTTGAGTCATTCTGGCGAGCAGGTGTTAGTGATGAACCGTGACAATCGCGTGATTGATGCCATCAATTTAGAGGCTACCACTAACCCGCAAGCGCTGACGTTAATGGATGGCCAGTTAGCAGTATTGAATGCTAACCCTGGCAGCAACAGCATTAGCTTATTTAATGTTCAGTAACTCCTAAGACGTTAAACAAAATCAAAAAGCGACTGTCACCCGTCGCTTTTTTTATAGGGCCATATGTGGTTGGGCATTATCAGCAGCAAAGTAATCATCGGCCACCGGCACGATGGCGCGCGTGTTAATATCCGCAATAGCGTGGCGCTCTCCTAGTTGAGCACGGATCATGGCCAATACGTCTTGGGCAATCGGCATAAACTCGGTCAGCTTACCGCCATAAACACTCACCAAGCGCGGACTATTGGCTTGTTGTACAAACAAGGTTTCCCGCGCTCTACTAAAGGCGCTACCCGCTTGCGCTGGCAAGGCCCTCACCCCACAGAAATTGCCGATGACTAAACTGGCGAGCTCGGCACGCGAGTACTGGGTAAAGTAATGGTGGTAATTGTCTAATAAATAGTCATACTCCTCACACGTGATCTGCGGCTTGTCAGGCATGGTGGCTAGTGCCACTTCGGTCGTGCCAATCAAGGTTTTATTTTTCCAAGGCATCACAAAAAATACTCGCTCATCGAGGCGTGATTCCAAATAATAAATCCCCACAGGACTTTCGATATCCAGTAACAAATGTGAACCTTGTACCCAGGTCATTGCCGCTGGCATTTGTTTCGGTGTGACATTGGCGAGCAGCTCACTAGCCCATGGGCCGGTCGCATTAATTATCATCTTGACCCGCCGCTCACCGAGAGTGCCATCACTATCGCGGTATCGCACTTGGCATACGCGGGCACCATGATAAATGTCGGTGACTTGACGATATTGCTGGATCTCGGCGCCAAGTTGTTGCGCGCTGGCCGCCACCGCCATGGTCAATGCTTTATCATCGGTTTGTGCATCCCAATATTGCAACATATGCCGCAAGCCTTGCTGTTGGAGTAAATGATGCTGCTCACTGCTAGCCAAGTTAACCCGAGTAAACTTACCCAAAGGGTCACCTTGACTGAGAAGACCATAAAGGCTGAGACCCGCACTAAGGGTAAGCAAACCGCGTTGACTGTCTTGATATAGCGGAATATAGAATGGCACGGCTTTGACTAACTCAGGGGCTAATTGCAATAACTGACGTCTAGCATGCAAACAACGACGCACTAATGTCAGTTGGCCGGATTCTAGGTACCTTAAGCCACCATGGATCAATTTGCTGGAGTGAGACGAGGTGCCACTCGCCAGCGCCCCCCGTTCCCATAAGGCCACGGAATAGCCAGCAGCGACAGCAGCTTGCGCGACCCCAACCCCAGTAATTCCCCCACCAATCACCAGCACATCCAGCATCGCCATCTCCTTGCAGCTTTAGATAAATTAACTGTAACAGGCTTTCAAAATGGATGCCGCTTTTACTTACAGGCGCCTTAGCCCCGCCAACAGCCAATGTGGCTACGCCAGCATAGACACAAGTTACCCCGTGCTTAACACCACCATTATTCAGGGTCAACACCATGGTCATTTCTTGCGTATTCAACCAGTTAGAAATATGACACTCGCCAGACTATTGACAATAAAAATCCGAAGGAGTGACTTTGCGCTAACCCAGAGCCCTCGTGAGTTTGCGCCGATTAATTCAGGTTTGCTTTCATACCGACTTTCACTTAAATTAACTGATATCATACGAATAAAAACGATAATAATGATGCGCTTTCTGACTTTGCTTATGTTGTCATCAATGACAATAACCGCTCACGCCGCCTGTCCTAATGCCCAAGATTATGGCCAAGTTGAGTTTGCTAAAAATAGCTCGTATTTTTCCGAACATGGCCAAGCCTTGTTAGATAAAATTAATACCTCGACAGCTGACAATAATGTTGCGACCGGCTACTTAATGTTGGAGTTTTCTGCTGGGCTTAATCGTGATAATGACAAGCTTAAAGAGTACAACAAATGGTTAGCTCAACGGCGCATTGAGCGGATTAAAACCTACTTAGCCACTCAAGAATTTGAGCCGCCGATAGTGAGTCGCATCCTCACCATTGCCAATAATCCAGAACGCAGCGTGCAGCTGTATTGGTGTCCAGAAAGCGACCAAGAAGCTCAACTCGCGACGCGCTGAAAAAGTTCCACGATTTACCATTTATTTCAGTATTTTGAAGCCAGCTAACACTTTTTAGCCGCAAAGGTGTGAGCAAAAACAGAAGAGCGTAAAGTAACCTCATGATCTTACTGTTATAACGGTACTGTTATGAGATATTTAAAACAGCTCTTAATATTTATTGTATTACTATTCACCTTACCGGCTAGCGCGGCAGACCCCATCGTTTGGCAACAAACAAACAGTGATCAGGAATTACAAATTCCCATGTATTTTTTCTGGTCAGAAACCTGTCCTCACTGCGCTAAAGCCCACCCCTTTGTCGATAAACTCACCGAGCATTATCCTTGGATTGCGTTGCAATCTCACCAAGTGACCGCCCCTGGCGCACTGGCATTATGGAAACAAGTGGCGACCGCCACCGGTCAAAACACCACCTCAGTGCCATTTTTCGCCTTTTGTGGCCAATCCAGTGTCGGCTATAGCAGTGATGACGTGACCGGCGCTTTTATCGAGCAACAACTACGGCAATGCTACCAATCTTATGGCGGCACACTGGAACAAGCCCCGATGATCACCGCGGCAGCCGCTAGCACACAAGCACCATTATTTGCCACCTGTAGCCAACAAAGTCTCGCGGGAGACGGCAGTTGTGATGCCCCCGCCGTGACGCAAGTGCAACCCGTCTCAATTCCTTTTATCGGTACGGTAGCGCCGGAAAAGTTGTCATTACCCCTATTAACCGTGGTGTTGGCCGGAGTCGATGCCTTCAACCCTTGCGCCTTTTTCGTTCTATTATTTTTACTGTCTATTATGGTGAACGCGAAGAGCCGCGGCCGGATGCTACTGGTCGGGGGGATATTCGTCTTCTTCTCAGGCTTTATCTATTTCTTATTTATGATCGCTTGGCTCAATATTTTTGAATTACTGGGCGCCGGCGGTGATGGCGGTACCATTATCATGATTGCCGGCCTCTTGGCGTTGTTCGCTGGGGTCATCAACATCAAGGAATTCTTTGGCCAAAAAGGCAAAGTGAGCCTATCGATGTCAGCTAGCAATCGCACCGGCCTTATCAAGCGCATGGGCAAATTATCAAGCGCCACCTCATTAGGAGCGATGATCCTTGGCACCACAGTGTTAGCGATACTAGCTAATGCTTATGAGTTACTGTGCACCGCCGGTTTTCCCATGATTTACACCAGTGTCTTGACCCTACATGACTTACCCGATGTCGAGCGCTACTTATACTTGGTGCTGTATAACTTAGTGTATGTCATCCCGCTGGCGGTCATTGTCATCGTATTTAGTATGACCTTAGGTAAACGTAAACTCACAGAGAAAGAAGGTGAAAGCCTTAAATTAATGTCAGGTATCATGATGTTAGGCCTAGGTAGCATGCTAGTGTTAGACCCGACATCGATGCAAAATCCGGTCTTAGCCATTGGCTTGATCTTAGGCGCGATTATACTCACCTTCAGTATTATATTTATTCGGAAGTGGCGCTCGAATAACACGTAAATAGACGGTTCATTAAAGGTCGTGCCCGCTGCGACCTTTTAGCACGCTTAGGCTAAACTTATTGGCAGTGATGCCGATAAGGTATTACCTAGATGGATAGGGATGGCAAACAAGGAACTGACTATGACAGAAATTTCTGGCGGTAGTTTTAACACCACCATGACTCACATCGGTAAAGTGGCACAAATGGGTAAAGAGCAACAGCAGGCTGAAGGCAAGATTGTGATGGATTTGATTGCAGCAGCGACACCTAAAGAGCCCAGTCAACCCTCAGCCAATGTGGGGCAAAATATCAACACCACAGCGTAAACCACTAAGCCCACATCCGTGGGCTTTTTATTGCTATCGGCTAAATTCAATCCACTGCCAATCATGGCTTTGTAACTCGGCATCATCATAACTATCAAGATGATGGTGATTAATCAGCGCCCTAAGATCATTGACATAATCCCAACCGTGCGCCGAATAATGGCGTAAACCAGCGACCAGTTGATAACCACTGGCAGCCGCTGATGGCGACAGTGTTGCCCGTAATTGTCGAAACGATGCATAACTCGCTTGGGTATTGAGGTTGTAGATGTAAGCGGCAACCCCTTGGTAGACAGTGTCATAAGATGCGACCTTGATCCGCCCATGGGCGGTAGTCATATAATAAGGCCAGCCTTTGGGTGAGTGTTCTCCGAAAAGCGCATCCCCTTGGCGCGCAAAACGACTAGTTCCCCAGCCACTCTCATCGATTGCCTGAGCTAACACCATGCCGACAGGGATCGCATCGATGTGCAACAGCATTTTATTAATATCAACCGCCCCCAATTGATAGTGAAAGCTAATTTTTTTCAGCCAAGCAGTTTCAGCGGCGATCTTAGGGCCGCCAGCGTGTTTAATGGCCAATAGCGCTTGACGAACTCGCTTGAGTTGATCATTGACCGCCAAAATGTTGGGAAGCAACAATTGAATAAAGCCCGTTGTTGCCGCTTGATGGGGCAAGGCATGAAAATTTTCAGGTAAATTCTTGGTTAAGATGGGGGGCACTATAGGCGGTTTGGCTAAGGGTAATTGATAGTGTTGCTCGGCAAAATAGGTCAACATGGCGTTGGCATCGCTCAAGTCGATGGCCGCAGTCACTGGTATCGGCTGCATATCCGGGGGCAATGGCAAGTCATCTTTGGCCACCGCCAGCGAGCAAAACATTAACAAGATAAAATATAAAATTTTATTTTTCATGGACTTATACATCACGCTTACCATGGAGCATGTTTGAGTGTAATGGTAAACCGTATTTTTCTCCAATCTCAGCCAAGCAACAAGCCAAAAAAGGTTAATGCTGGCATCTTCAAGCCTGTGGCCACCAAGATAAAAATACCTTAATTTATCTCTTTTTAGGCCAAGCTAAGCCGATTGCATTCTAACCACTGTTTGCTAGTCTAAAGAGCAATCCCCCCTGTTCAGGAACTGTGTCATGGTCAAGTCCGTTTTATCACTCGCCCTATTCACCAGCGGCTTTTTATTCTGTGTTAATGCCAATGCGGCCGCCTTCGATTGCAGTAAAGCCGATGGCACTGTCGAGGAATATATCTGCCAACATCCTGATCTGCAGCAGTTAGATAGCAAACTCAATGACAGTTACCAAAGCGTATTATCCCAACTGCAAGGGGCAGAAAAGTCCACCCTAAAGGCGGTACAACGCGGTTGGATAAAAGCCCGCAACGAATGCTGGAAGAGCGATAAATTAGGCCAGTGCATCAATCACAGCTACCGTAGTCGCCTGACTGAATTACAAATTGCTGACGGTAAGGTGGCAGTTCCGACACCGGTATTTTATCAATGTGATAACGCCAAATTAGAGGTGTATTTCTATAACGACACTGAAGTCCCTGCCGCCGTGATTAATCTATTACCCCAGGGCCAAGGTGATGATCAACGTATTGCGATGATATCTGAGTCGGCATCCGGGGCAAAATATGAGGCACAAAACCTAACCTTATGGACCAAAGGACAGTCTGCCACGCTAATCCGTTATGGCCTAGCCGACGAGCAGTGCCGAGCCACCAATCCTAAGGCGCTCACTGACAATACCATTCCCAACTAATCACTCGCGCCGCTAGCTAGTTTCTTAGCTAGCGCTTGCAATGTTATCTAGCGATATGTTCATCGACAATGGCTATCTCGCTAGGCTTACATAAACACCAGCAAGGTTTGCGGTTTGTAGATATCGCTACTACTTTTGGTAAGTGATTTTTCCTGTGTTTCTCATTGCGTCCTTCGGGGTAGTCCCGTTGATCCTTGAGCCCACGGTTGGAGCAGATATGACAGCATTAGATGTGATGTGGGTTGGCATCGGCGGCGGCATCGGCACCGTCATACGCTGGGCGGTGGGAAAATGGGTCGCCAATCGCTTTCATATGAATTTCCCCATAGCGACTTTTGGACTCAATATCACCGGTTCATTTGTGATTGCCTTTTTATCTGTCCTATTCAGTGTCCACTGGCAATCACGTTATGGTGAGCCACTGAATGCACTGATCTTAACGGGTATTTTGGGCGGCTATACCACCTTTAGTTCAATGCAAATGGATGCTCTCAAATACGTTGAAGCCGGCAAAGTTGCCCAAGCCGTGGGTTATCTTTTGCTTTCCACTGTGGCAGGTTTTGCCGCCGCTATCTTGGGTATTGCCCTCGCGAGCCTTTAGGAGGCACCATGTACAGCACAGCCATTTTAGTGTTTCTTGGCGGCGCGTTTGGCGCCATGGTGCGGGAGTTTATTATGCTCTTGATCCCGAGCCTGCATAATGGATTCCCCCTTGATATTTTAGTGGCCAATGTCATCGCAGCGTTTTTGCTGGGGTTAGCGACCGCTCACCATCGTCTGCAAAATCTATCTGACGATGTGATTTTATTATTTGGCACTGGCGCCCTCGGTGGCATGTCGACGTTTTCGAGTTTTGCTTATGGCGCAGCTCATGAGAGCCTACAACCTGGTGGCCTTGTGCTGTCGTTACTGTATATGCTGCTCAGTTTGGTCTTGGGATTTATCGCCGTATGGTTAGGATTAACGCTGGCCAATCGCATGAGTGTCCCGCCAGAGACTAAACACTAAGCTTATCTTTACCATGACTCAGCGGCTCTATTAAACACTGGGCGGTGTTGGCTTATCCGCTGAACGCTCAATGCCAACACACTTAGCATACAGCCGCGATACAGCGCCGAGGGAGGCCGTCCCTTTGATGGCGGAGACACGCCCAAAAAAAGAACCCAACTGACGTTGGGTTCGGTGGATGTTGGCATTCCGTAGCCATCAGTTAGGCGCGTAGCGACCTCAATCTTCACTGTGGCGAATGAGGTAATCAAAGGCTCCTAACGATGCGGTGGCTCCGCTGCCCATGGCGATAATAATTTGCTTATAAGCCGAGTTGGTGACATCGCCGGCAGCAAAAACACCTGGCAGTGACGTTTGCCCTTGATTATCGACAATAATTTCGCCGCGGCCGCTCATCTCAACTGTGCCTTTCAACCATTCACTATTTGGCACTAGGCCGATTTGCACAAAGATCCCCGCTAAGGCGACATGATGACTCTCGTTGGTTGCGCGGTCTGTATAGTGTAAGCCGGTCACCCGCTGGCCATCACCCAGCACTTCAGTGGTCATGGCTTGGGTAATAATGGTGATATTACCCATGGATTGTGCTTTGCGCTGCAGCACATCATCGGCGCGCAGTTTACTATCAAATTCAAGAACAGTGACATGCTCTACGATGTTAGCTAAGTCGATAGCCGCTTCAATACCCGAGTTACCACCACCGATCACCGCCACCCGCTTACCTTTAAATAATGGACCATCGCAATGTGGACAATAGGCAACGCCTTTACCGCGATATTCTTGTTCGCCCGGGACATTCATTTCACGCCAACGCGCGCCCGTGGCAAGTAACACGGTTTTGCTTTTCAATACGGCGCCATTTTCAAGTTCGACTTGATACAAACCATCGCGAGTTAGCAACACCACTTTTTGGTTGTCCATGATATCCACGTCATAATCACGCACATGGCTTTCCAGATTAGCGACTAATTTAGGCCCCTCGGTAGCTTTGACCGAAATAAAGTTTTCAATGCCAACGGTTTCAGCCACTTGGCCACCAAATTTATCCGCAAGCACACCGGTACGAAGCCCTTTACGCGCCGCATAAATGGCGGCAGATGCACCTGCAGGACCACCACCAACGACTAAGACTTCATAAGGCGCTTTCTCAGATAGCGCGTCAGCCTGACGAGCGGCCGCGCCAGTATCTAAGCGATTTAATATTTCAGCGAGGCTAATTCGCCCTTGGGCAAATAACTCGCCATTTAAGTACACCGATGGCACCGCCATAATATTGCGATGGCTCACTTCTTGCTGGAACAAGGCACCATCAACCATCACATTGCTGATATTGGGGTTGATTGCCGCCATCATATTGATGGCTTGAACAACATCGGGACAATTCTGACAACTTAGCGAAACATAAGTTTCAAAAGCGAACTTGCCTGGCAAGTGGCGAATTTGTTCAATTTGTTCAGCCGTGATTTTAATGGGGTGCCCCCCCGTGTGCAGTAACGCCAGCACTAATGAGGTGAACTCATGCCCCATAGGCAGACCGGCGAACGTGATGCGAGTGTCAGTCTCTGGACTGGTCACTTGCATTGACGGCGTACGTTCGCCCTCAACACGCTTGATGCTGACCAATGACGATAACGACGCGATATCATCTGCCAAGCGAATAATCTCAAGACTCTTTGGCGCGTCATCGGCCGACACGAGCAGCTCAACTGGGCGCTTGAGGTTTAGCAGATAAGTTTGCAGTTGTTGTTTTAAGTTCGTATCTAACATGATGACTCCTAATAATCGAGAATAATGAATAAACAGCAGAGGAAAAAAAGCCCAGACAGTTAGGGGGGAGGTCTGGGCGTTAGGAGAATGATGAAACTAGTGAGCGAGTGAGATTAGATCTTACCGACCAAATCTAAAGACGGCGCTAATGTTTCTTCACCTGGCTGCCATTTAGCAGGACAAACTTCACCATCATGAGTCGCAACATACTGAGCAGCTTGAATTTTACGAACCAGCTCAGAAGCGCTACGGCCAATGCCTAAGTCATGGATTTCAGCCACTTTGATCTGACCTTCTGGGTTAATCACGAAGGTACCGCGCAGTGCTAAACCATCTTCTTCAATCATCACGCCAAAGTTGCGAGTGATCTTGCCAGTTGGGTCACCAATCATTGGAAACTTGATCTTGTTGATGGTGTCTGACGTGTCATGCCAAGCTTTGTGAGTAAAGTGAGTATCGGTTGATACTGAGTAAATCTCGACGCCCATGGCTTGCAGCTTTTCGTAATGGTCAGCCATATCACCTAATTCAGTTGGACATACAAAGGTGAAGTCAGCAGGGTAGAAGAAAACCACAGACCACTTACCCAGCAAGTCTTGCTCTGATACTGATACAAATTCACCGTTGTGAAATGCAGTTGCATTGAATGGCTTGATTTCGGTATTGATAATTGACTGAGTCATGAAAAGCTCCGTTTAATTCAGTAAGTAATTTATTGCTAAGGACCGAGTGCCCTTTCGTTGAGAAACATAATAGGTAATCGGGAAAAACAATTAAAGCGGATAAAAACAATGACTACAATCTACAAAACAGATTGAGCGTGACATTTGACTAACCTAAGCTCTTGAAGGAATAACGATATTCATAAGGCGCCCTAACGCCACATCCCCGCGTCGCGGGGATGTGGGCTGGGTGATTAGGGCTGTTGGGTTAACCAGTAGCTAAGCAATCTAACCCCATAACCCGTGGCTCCCGCGGGGGCCACGGCGGATGGTTTAGCGCTTAAAGCATTGCCCGCAATATCAAGATGCACCCAAGGTTGATCATCATTGATAAAAGCCTTTAAAAACATCGCCGCCGATGAAGCGCCAGCGCTGCCTTGAGTACCGGTATTTTTCAAATCAGCAATTGGAGACTTAAGTTCTTCCCCATAGGCTTTATCTAGCGGCAAGCGCCACAAACGCTCACCCACTTGTTGACCCGCATAGGTAAACTCAGTCACCAGCGTATCGGAATCACTAAAGATACCGGCAAATTCGCGTCCTAGCGCTCGCACTTTCGAGCCGGTTAAGGTGGCCACATCGACGATTAGGCGCGGCTGATACTTTTCTTGGGCATACCACAGTGCATCGGCCAAGATCAGTCGCCCTTCCGCGTCTGTGTTCATCACTTCGACAGTTTTACCCGCAGCCGTGGTTAACACATCACCTGGGCGCAGCGCATCACCAGAGATCATATTTTCCGCCAAAGGCATAATCGCCACCACATTGACTGCGGCCTGTTGCATCGCCATGGCTTTTACCGTCGCTAACACCGTCGCGGCGCCAGCCATATCAGACTTCATATGAGCAATAGAGGTACCGGTGGCCTTGATGTTATAGCCACCGGAATCAAACGTAATACCTTTGCCGACCAAAGCCACCGGTGCATCTTGGCTACCTTGCCAATGCGCGACCACTAAGCGGGGGCCGCGATCACTGCCTTTGCCGACCCCTAAAATGGCGCCCATATTGAGTTTGGCCAGCGCCTTTTCATCCAGCACGGTAACTTTTACACCGAGATCGGATAACTTTTTAGCTTCGCGCGCGAAGCTGTCTGGATACAGATCACCTGCGGTAGTATTGGTCATATCTCTGGCAAGAAACACACCAGATTCAACCGCTTGCAACTGCTTATGCAAGACGTTAGCCTCGGTGTCATCGCTAACGAAATGGTAATGTTTAGGCGCTAACTCAAATTGCTTATAACGCTCAAAGCGGTAACTGGCCAGCTCCGAGCCATGGGCAAAGTTAGCCGCAAATTGAGCTTCACTCGGCATAGGATCAACAAAGACTTGCACTTGATGTTCTGGCAATGGCGCCAACTTAGAAGCCAACTGGCCACCTAAGGCTTGAATTTCGCCAACACGTAATGGTTGCTCGCCAAGTCCCAATACGATAATACGATCGGCTTCAATCGCCACCGGCGCTAATAGCTCGAGCGTCTGCCCTTGGTCACCATTAAATTTAGCGGCTGCCATTGCCTTAGCTAATTGGACTTGGGTTGCTTGGGGTAACTGATCCAGAGAGTAAGCGGCATTATTGGCAGTCTGAAACATCACCAATGTGCTTGCATCAATGGGCTGGGTGTCAAAGCTAAAGGTTTCCGCCATTAAGCTTGAGCTCAAGCCGAGAGTAAGACTTAACGCCAGCAAAGATTTTTTATAATTATTCATTGTGTCATACCGCAACAGGTTGATTGAGAGCGGGATGATAACAAATGAAAATTAAATATTTAATAAAATCCACTAAGAATTAACAATGAGTTACAAAAGAGAATCGCCTCTTAGCCCAAGACAAAGTCTAACCGTACCTCTGTGGCCGTGTCATCCACCGCCTTACCTTGAATGACTTTAGGTAGGTAACACCATTGGGATAATGAGTGAACCGCCGCCTCACTAAATAGATGGTCAGGCTGAGAGTTAATGACCTCAATATTCATCGGCCGCCCAGTGCGGCTCACATCGAAACGCATAACGACATAGCCTTCAATTTTTTCATACAACAATTGCTCGGGATACTGGATGTTGGCCTGTGAGTAAAGGCTGGCACTGCTGCGATCTTCATTGCCAATTGGCGCGCAGCTAGCGTCAATCACGCTGCCATTTTGGCCACAACCCATCAATAGCCACATTAAGCCAACACTGATTGCTGGTATTTTCATCGGTCATCCTTGAGCTTATCACGCCAATTAACAAAAACTTAACACCGCTTCTGTCACGCTGCAACTAGCCCCTTAGTCTCAAGCAGGTTCATCCTCGCGCCATGCGCCATTAACCTCTGTAATTACATCGCGGCAGATCGAGAGCATGTCGATGCCGAGCGCCTGAAGCTTGCACTTAACTCTGACCTAAGATGCGCCATAAATAATCAATAAAGCATGAAGAGTGAATATATAATCAGCAGCATATAAATACTATGTCCGAGCAACAGAATAATTATTGCCCATTGCTAATTTCTATTCACATACCATGGTTAATAATTAAAAATCAGTTGCTTCATTTTTATTCATCACCGCAATCAATCATCAATAGCATTGCCAATATAAATAATATTTATAGTTAAACATAATCTTTACAAGTGCCAACTAAATTTACATCGTTATGACTGTGGTTGATATTTGCCCAAATCATGCCCGTGCTCACACTTTTTAATATCAATGACCGTGATTGGTTATTTTCAACGATGATTAACAACCACTGTTGATAACTTAGCGTTATCTTTATGGCGACGTTTAAAACTCAAGTCTGTTTTTAACCAAAATAAAATAGAGAAAAAATATGGAAATTAACAATATTGATATGTCTACAACCAATTTAGAACGACGTAGATTTTTAAAAACGACGGGTGGATTAACCTTGGCTGGGGTTGGCACCATGGCATTTCCTCAAGCGGCCTTAGCCAGCGAGCAGCGCCAACCCACCTCTTTTTATGGAAAAAATCCAAACGAGAAATTTTGGAAGAAGGTCCGCAAAGAATTTATTCTAAATAAACGAACCACTTACATGAATGTCGGTACGTCAGGATCGATGCCAGAGCAAGTGCTGGAAAACTTTAACGACTACAACGAAGCGATTTCAGCCAACCCTTGGCAAAGCAATATCCCGACCATCGAGCTGGCTAAACAAGTCGCTCATCAGTTTGGTGCTTTTGATCATGAGCTGATCTTAAATCGCAACACCACCGATGGTATGTGCTCCATTATTAATGGCCTACAGTTTGAACCCGGCGATGTGATTTTAACCACGCATCATGAACATGGTGGTGCCACGTCACCATTGCGCCATGTCCGCGAGCGTTATGGCGTTGACGTCATTGAACTGTCAATCCCAGTCCACACCCGCGATCAGGAATTAACTGAAGATGACTTGGTCAATATCTTCGCGGATGCCGTCGCCCAGTATGGCAACAGCGTTAGATTGATCACCTTCTCACACGTCACCTATACCACTGGCACACGCCTGCCAGCCAAGCGCATCTGCCAAGAAGTCGCCATTCCTAACCGCATTCCGACCTTAATTGATGGTGCGCATACCCCAGGTATGCTTAATTTAGATTTCCACGATATTGATTGTGATTTCTACTCTGGCGCCGGTCATAAATGGCAGTGTGGGCCTGGAGCGACCGGAATTTTGTATGTGCGTGACAATGCCAACCGTTTAGCCGACTTTTGGAGCGACAGAGCCACGCCACTGTGGTGCATCAACTCATCGTCATCTTCAAGCATGCTGCAAGCGCGCTTCCAATCCATTGGTCAGGACAACTACCCAGCCAAACGCGCCTTGGTTGATGCCTGCATGATGTGGGAAGACATAGGTCGTGACAATATCGAAAAGCGAGTGCTCGATTTAAGTGCCTTATGTAAAAAAGAGCTGCAGCAAGCATTCCGTCACGCGCATTACTTTGCGCCACCCGCACGGGAATTATCTAGTGGCTTAACAACCTTTAATCCATTTGATGACCAATATGATGGCGAATTACTGACTGAGTTTCGTAATCGCTTACACGAGGAATATGGCTACATAGTGCGTACCACCTCATTCCTGTTGCATGCAGAGGATGCTTATCGGACCCAAGCGCTGCGAATTTCGACCCATTTATTCCACAATGAAGATGACGTGGAAGGCTTAGTCAGCGCCATGCGTCGCCTCTATCGCGATATGGCCTAAGGGTTATCGGTCGCTAACAACACGCTATTACGCCTGTTGCAGGCGTAATAGCTCAGTAAACTCAGCCGCATTCACTGGCCGACTGAATAAGTAACCTTGGCCAAAGTCACACCCATGCTGTTGTAAAAAGTCCGCTTGATGTTGCTCTTCAATCCCTTCGGCAACCACTTTCAACCTCAAGGCTTTTGCCATGGCTAACATAGCAGTAACTAAAGCGCTATCCGCGTCGCTATTAGCCATACGTTGAATAAATGAACGGTCAATTTTCAATTTAGCAAATGCGAACGCTTGTAAGTAACTGAGCGCTGAATAGCCGGTGCCAAAATCATCAATGGATAAGTCAATCCCTTCTTGCCGTAGATAGGCAAACATGGCGGCTAAGCGACCATCTTGCTCGACCAATACACTTTCTGTCACTTCAATTTCAAGTTGTTGCGCCGATAACCCTGAACGGCGTTGTTTCCTAAATCATTGAACTAATCATCAGAACCACGATCAGATCATTAGAACTTTGAGATGGGTGACGATGATGGGTAAGGCAAAGTACAAAATCAGCAACTGGAAGCAATATAACCAA
>NZ_JAHUTT010000004.1 GCF_019209865.1 Shewanella sp. NIFS-20-20
GATTGATATGAGTACGCGCCAAAGCTTCTGAAAGTTGCATAAAAAAATCCGATGACAAGGGGTCATCGGATTTTGATCCTTTCAGTGAGATCGTCAAGCGATCTGTCTTAACTGATCGGCATTAGGCGTTAACGCCGGTTTTTTTATGCAAATAATATCGTCTACACCTTAAACTCCGCCACACAAGCTTGCAGCTCCTCTGCCAATTTAGCCACTTCTTGGCTGGCATTGGCAGTTTGCTCCGATCCCGTTGCTGTTTCATCACTAATCGCGGCGATTTGACTCAGTTTGTCTGACACTTGGCGACTGATCTCACTTTGCTCTGCGCTGGCTTGATTAATGGCATTACCCGCATCATGAGCGTTGTGCACGGCATCATTGATGCGATGCAATGCCTGGTTCGCCAGTTCATTTTTGTCGACACAGGCCCGCGCCTGCAGCTGCCCTTGCGCCATGGCTTGTACGGCTTGCTGGCTGCCTTGTTGTAACAATTCAATCATTTGTTGAATTTCGGCAGTGCTTTGCTGGGTTCGAGACGCTAGACTGCGCACTTCATCGGCCACTACCGCAAAGCCTCGGCCTTGCTCTCCAGCGCGAGCCGCTTCAATGGCTGCATTGAGGGCCAATAAGTTCGTTTGGTCTGCAATGGCTCTGATAACATCGAGGATCGAGCCAATAGCGGCGCTATCGGTATGGACCTTATTGATCACGGTTGCGGCATGGGCCACTTCCAGAGCCAGCTGTTCAATGGTTTGACGATTATCATCAGCGATGGTCTGCATTTGCCGTGATTGCTGGTCAGCATGGCTGATCTCGTTGAGGGCGACAGCGGCGCAATCGGCGACCTGTTGCGCTGATGAGCGTAATTGGTCGGTGGCATTGGCTATCATATCCACCTGATATTTTTGTTCTTGAATACTCGATGTTGTCTGGGTCGTCACTGCTGACGTTTCTTCCGCGGCCGTGGCTAATTGTGCTGAACGATCTTGAATGCCAACAATTAAGCCTTTGAGGCTGTCGACCAAGCGGTTGCAGTTTTTGGCCAAGACCGCAAATTCATCGTGTCCCGACTCATTGAGCTTGTGGGTTAAATTACCGCTGGCCAAAATAGTTAAGGCTTGGTTGATATTAGCAAGCGAGTGTTTTAATGGCCGAACCACAGCAATACTCACGGCGATAGCCACCACGAGGGCTGCGAGCATTAATACCAAGGTTTGTAGGCTCGCGCTATGGATCCCGTCTAGGGCTTGCTCGCTGATCCGATTGGTTTGCCGTTCTATCAGTTCGTTAACTTGCTCCATGGCATCATTGACTGCCAGCGCTTGCTGATCACTGGCTAGTTTACTTTGTTGCGCTTGGGTTTGGGCACTGAGCTGTTTTTGTTTGTTGGCTATGACGCCTTGGGGGCCGTTGATAGTCAGCAGGTTGGTGTCAATTGCTTGATTCACTGTGGCAATGCTATTGGTGGGAAGGATGCCCTGACTATGACGATTGAGATAGGCTAATTTGGCTTGGATATCGGCCGTTAGTAACTCAAGTTCGGTGGAGATAATGGTAAATTTGTCTGGTTCAACCGTCAGGGTTAATTCATGCGTCGTGCTAACCAACATGGTGAGGTTGGTGTCGATATTGGCTGCAGCGGCCGCTAACTCTCGCTCGACTAATTGCTGGCTGACATCGAGATCCATAATATCTAACAGGTACATCGCGGAATCATCGATAGCAAGTTCTAACTCGTCTGCTTGATTGATGATCTGAGCTTGTAAGTGTCGTGCTTGGCTATGGCTTGATATGAGTTGTTGATTAACCCTTTCAAAGTCCTGATAACTGTGATTGAGTTGTTGTAACTTGGCGCTTAATTGCGCTTGGCCGTCGAGCAGTGCGGTCAGTGTTGCTAAGTCTTGATGATAGTTAACGGTTGCCTGTTTGAATTCATCAATAGGTGCTGTGAGTTCGTTGGGATGATTGATATGGTACAGGCTCAAGCTGATTCGTTGCTGTTGGTTTAACGCGTGCCGTAAGTCGGCCACCAGATTCAACGCGGGAATACTGGTTTGCTGTAAGGTTTGGGTGGTGTTCTTGAGGTTATCATTGGTCAGGAGGGCGGCACCGCTGACAATGAATAATAAACAGGTCACAAGTGAAAAGCCACCAATGACTCGGGTGGCAACGGAAATTTTCATGGTTACTCCGGCAAAATATGTGCTTCCTATATTGAAAGCTCTGATCTGGGCTGTGTCTCTATCGGCCCATTGCCGTCGATCTTAACCTTTATTTAACGACTTTTGTGTGATTCTTTCATTTTTTTCAAGATGATACAGGGTCAAATACTCTCCCCAGCAACACCCTGTATCTAAGGCGAGCATCTGCTCGTTATCCGTTTTGCCCATGAGCGCTGCCCAATGGCCAAATATGATCCGATAGTCTTGAGGTAATTGATTTTTAAAGGTAAACCAAGGAGTTAAAGACGAATTCATCATGGATTGCGGTGCTTGTTTGCAGTCAAAGTCCAAGGCGCCGTCTGGATGCAGAAACCGCATTCGAGTTAAGGCATTAATGCAGTATCTGAGCCTATCGATGCCGCTGAGAGATTCAGACCAATTTTCAGAAGTCTGGGTGTACATCTTGGCAATCAGCGCCTCTAAATAATCATCGGCCATCAAGGCTTCGCTGACCCGATGACATTCTTGGCGTAAAGTCGCCAGATCCCATTGAGGTGGCACGCCAGCATGAGTCATCACTAGTTTATGCTGGGGTAATTCGCGCATGAGTGGCTGACAACGCAAGAAGTTGATCAATGACTCACCATCGTCGGCGTCTACAATGGCTTGCAAATGATCACAGGCTTTGGCTTTTTTGAGGCCTGCAAAAACGGCTAATAGATGTAAATCATGATTACCAAGCACCACATTGCCGGCATCTTCTAGTGATTGAAATAAGCGCAATACCGCCAGAGGTTCGGGGCCTCTGGCCACTAAGTCACCGACGGCCCAGAGTTGATCTCTCGAAGGATTAAAATCGACCTTTGCAAGGAGCAGGCTCAGTTCTTGATAACAACCTTGTATATCACCGACAAAATAATGAGCCACAAATTCTCCTAATGCAGCAAACCTGGCACGGCCAAGCGGAAAGGCGGGATAGCAGCATGAAAATCTTCACCCTGCTCGCTTTCCATGGTGTAAGACCCTTGCATAATACCTATGGGGGTTTCTAACACAGTACCACTGGTGTATTGAAAGCTGGCATTGGCCTCAATGGTGGGGGTTTCTCCCACCACACCAGAGCCTTGTACTTCGCTTTTATGGCCATTGGCATCAGTGATGATCCAATGGCGGCTTTTCAGCTTAGCCGCCTTATTACCGTGGTTACTGATGGTAATGGTGTAACTGAATAAATATTTGTCTTCCGTTGGCGAAGACTGCTGTTCGATATACTCAGTCACCACTTCGATGTTGATGGTGGACTCCAATCCATTCATGACAGTTCCCTTGTATTGTTAATCGATTAGCTACGACGACACACCAAATTAGCCATCGCAACATACTGTTCGACGCTAATTTGTTCAGGACGTAAAGTGGAATCAATCCCTAAGCGAGCAAAGTCATCATCATTCAACACGCCCTTAAGGTTGTTACGCAAGGTTTTGCGACGCATATTAAAGGCGGTAGTGGTGAGCTTTTGCATGACTCTGACATCATCACAAGGCCAAGGTTTGACTTCATAAGGCAATAAACGCACCACGGCAGATTCCACTTTTGGAGGCGGAGTAAAGCTGCCTGGTGGCACTTCTAACACCGGCACCACTTGGCAGTAATACTGAGCCATGACGGTTAAGCGGCCATAGGCTTTGCAGCCTGGCGATGCCGACAAACGTAAGACCACTTCTTTTTGCAGCATAAAGTGCATGTTCTCAATATGTTCGGCAAATTCGAACAAATGGAACATCAGCGGCGTCGAAATGTTGTACGGCAAGTTACCAAAGACTTTGAGCTTTTTACCTGGTTGCAGTAATTGAGCAAAATCAAATTGCAGGGCATCGCCTTGAAAAATCGTGAGCTTATCTTTAAGCACTGGGTGCTGTTGTAAGCGTTCAACCAAATCTCTATCTAATTCAACCACGGTTAAATTATCAATCGCTTCGGCGACTGGCTCAGTCAGCGCGGCGAGACCGGGACCAATTTCAACCATGACATGCTCATTGTCTGGCGCAATCGCCCCAACAATGCGGTTAATAATGTTGTAATCGGTAAGAAAGTTCTGACCGAAACGTTTTCTGGCCGTATGGCCTAAATGGACTCTATTGCTCATTGATTTGTATAAATTCAGTTAGAGGCCAGTTCAATGGCCTTATTCAGGGCGCAGACTAAGCTGCCTGTGTCGGCCGTTCCTGTGCCAGCGAGTTCCAACGCGGTGCCGTGATCTACTGAGGTGCGAATGTATGGCAACCCCAAGGTAATATTCACTGACTTCCCAAATCCTTGCGCCTTCAAGACCGGTAACCCTTGGTCATGGTACATGGCTAACACCACGTCGGCTTCATTGAGATATTTGGGTTGGAACAAGGTATCCGCCGGTAATGGACCGGTAATATTCATAGCGAACTCATTTCTGAGTTGATTTAGTGCCGGAATGATAATATCGATTTCTTCCCGGCCTAAATGACCATCTTCACCCGCATGAGGATTGAGACCACAGACATAGATTTTGGGGTCGGCAATGGCAAATTTTTTCTTCAATTCTTGATGCAAGATATGAATGATATGCATTAGCCTCTCATGGGTAATGGCTTTAGCCACATACGCTAATGGTATGTGAGTGGTGACGAGTGCCACTTGTAAGCCTGGGCACGTCAACAGCATCACAACATCTTGGCATTTTGCTTGTTGGGCAAAAAATTCGGTATGGCCACTAAATGGGATCCCGGCCTGATTGATGATGCCTTTATGCACTGGGCCGGTAACCACGGCACTAAAATCGCCGGACATGTTGCGCTCGCCGGCGTATCTTAAAGTTTCCACTACATAAGCGCTATTATTTTCGTTCAGCTGGCCGCAAATAACCGGCTCGGCTAACGGAAACGGCACAATAGTAAGGGTGCCAGCGTCTTGCGGTTTAGCCGCTTGATTAGGCTGATAAGGACGTAAGGTTAAAGGTAAACCTAATTGCTTCGCTCGGCTTTTTAATAAATCGGGGTCAGCACAAACAACCAGTTCTGCATCCCAGCGTTGCTGAGCAATTTGGACTATCAAGTCTGGCCCAATGCCGGCTGGTTCTCCCGGCGTCACCGCTATGCGTTTGGTTGTCAAAGTCGATTACCCTTGTTTACGATCGTTATTGAAGATTTCAATGTAGGCATCAGCACGCATTTCATCCAGCCACTGCTGTAATTCTTCATTGAATTTGCGGCGGTAGATTAGCTGTTGAGCTTGATTGATATTCATTTTATCGGTGGCATCCGTAGTCCGGTCATCTTCTAATTGGACAATATGCCAACCATGGCTTGAGCGGAAAGGCTCACTCAGTTCACCCGGTGTTAGCTCGGCCAACGTCTGAGCAAATGCCGGTACGTACATGCGCGGATCGGCCCAGCCTAATTCGCCCCCTTTGGTGGCAGAACCTGGATCTTCAGAATACTGACGAGCCAAGGAAGCAAAGTCTGCTTTACCACTACGAATATCTTTGGCAAATTGATCAAGCATGGCTTTGGCACGATCTTCTGACAAGATAGGAGAAGGCTTGAGCAAAATATGACGTGATTTCACTTCATGTACATCTTGGGTTTGTAAGCCGCGAGTGTCTAGCACCTTGATGATATGAAAACCGGCACCGCTCTTAATTGGACCGATGATGTCGCCTTTTTTCGCATCGGTCACGACTTCTGCAAATAAGGTCGGCATTTCATTAATGTTCATATAATCCCAAACGCCACCTTCCAAAGCTTTAGGGCCGGATGACGCCGCAATAGCGGTTTGCTTGAAATCGGCACCTTCATTGAGGCGGTTAAGCACGGCATCAGCGCGGGCTTGTGACGCTTCAAGTTGAGCACTGCTAGGGTTGCTTGGCACTTCAACCAAGATATGACCAATTTGAAACTCTACGTTTTTAAGGCCCTGCTCTTCAATCATTTTGACCAAGGATGAGATTTCTTGCGACGAGATATTGATCCGACGCTGCACCTGAATGCGTTGGATTTCGCCTAAGGTAATTTCTTGGCGTAACTGTTCGCGATACTGGCTGTAAGTTTGGCCACTTTGCTCAATGGCCGCTTGCATTTGAGCAACGGACATTTTTTGTTCTTTGGCAATGTTTTCAATCGTTTGATCTAACTGTAAGTCACCAACGACCAAGCCGATGCGCTCTGCCATTTGCAGTTGAAGGCGGGTTAAAATCAAACGTTCGATGACCTGTGTTTCTAAGGCATCATCCGACGGTAAGGCTTGGCCGGCATCTTGCGCATTACGCTTAACCGTGGCCAACATATTGTCGACTTCACTTTGTAAAATGATGCCTTCGTTAAGCTGTACCGCTACGCTGTCCAGAGGCACAGGTACGGCCATGGCACTTAAACTTAAGGTGGCGCCTACAAGGGCGGCTATTATTGTTGTCCCAGCTTTCATCCAAAATATCCTTGGCCAAATAATCTTGCGATTGTGGGCATCAATTGATGCCATAGTCGTTGTCAATGTTTGGACTGTCAGTCCCTTGTGTGGTTCAGCAATTTACCATATTTTTATTAGTTGCGCAGGTAAAGGGGTTTTCGGTAATTGAATAAACCTTCATCAAGCATATCGCTGACACCTAGCGGGCCCGAGCCCCCTAATCCTTTGATCACAAAATTGAGGTAAACCCCTTTTTCAAACTCTTCACGATAATTCTCAATCGGATTGAAATCGTCTGCATAATTAGTCTTGATGTTGTAGTGGTAGCTTAAACGCACCGCCCAACAGCAAGATTCATATTGCAGCCCCGCAAAGGTTTCGACGGTGCGTTCACGATTTAGGTCGTAGTACCAGTTACCGACAAAATACAGATCATCACTCAATGGCCAAGTCGTGCGCAAACCGGTTTGCGAGATATCGACTCGATCATTGGTGTTGGTGTTCAGCAAGTCAGGTACATAGCGATAGTTCACTTGGACTAACTTATTGGCACCGGGGCGAAAATCAAGGCTAAACTCTGACTTCTTAGTCTCCCCCTCTTTGGTATCAAATTGAATCGCACCACTAAAATACCAGTTTTTATACAGGTGGGCATCTAGCTCGGAGGCCAATACTGAGAAAGAGGGCGCTTCCTCTTCAAACTCTGGATTGAGGTCGACCTTGTTATCTTCAAAATAAAATATTTGGCCCAGACTAAATTTGAGCTGCTCTAAATTATGACTGTCAAATAGGCGTGTGGTCGCCCCAATGGTCACTTGATTGGCATTGGCAATACGGTCGATGCTTGAGTAGCGTCTGTCACGGAATAATCCATAAAAATCATCAGCTAACGCGGCCGTGTCATATAAACCAATGGCAGACTGATCCTCATAACCCACATAAAGATACTGGGCCTGCGGCTCTAAGGTTTGGCGATAATTCTCACCCCATATCTGGGTTTGACGCTCAAAGTTAATTTGGCCATGAATGCGTGCTTGCGGAATTGTGCGGCTCACGCTGTCTTCTAAGCCATCCCCAGCACTAATGTCTCTTTGCCAATAATTGGTTTGAAATAATTTCAGTTCAGTGGTTAACGAGCCCGCCGGTACATAGATGGGCAAGGTAAGCGTTGGTTCCATGTGCCATCGGGTGGCTTGGGGCTGCGTCACGTCGTCATGCTCAAAATTGGTCAGCTCAGTGCTAAAAGCAAAATCGAGATTGTTCCAAAAGTCGGGTAAGCGATAATTGGCCGATATTTGCGGCAACACTTTATAGGGCTCTTCGTTTTCAGCACCGAGGACTTTAATGTCTTGCACTCGCACACTGGCATCCCAGTTGCGTTGGAAATAGCTAAGTTCGCCAATGCGATTGAGCTGGTTATCCGTTGCTTGATTCACATCCGATGGTAAGTCATTGAAGTAATTGTTATCTGAGACATCGGTATAATTGGCTAATACCCGCCAGTTTTCATCAATAGCGCCCCGATGTTGCCAGTGATACAAATAACGCGTCGGGTCATTCTCAAGGTATCTGTCTTTGCCTAAATAGCCGAGATTGATTTGTCCTTGCTGGGCCTCACCGGCTAAATAACGAAATTCTGTTTGTAAAAATAAGCCGCGATTAGTCATTAAATGCGGGGTGAAGGTTAAATCATACTCCGGGGCAATATTCCAATAATACGGGGTGGTGATTTCCAAACCATTGGTAGTGCTGGTACTGATACTGGGGAACAATAATCCCGATTTGCGCTTATCTGACACCGGTACCGTCATATACGGAACGTAAAATACTGGCACGCCTAATAATTTGACTTTGGCATCCCAAATTTCACCCCATTCATCATCGCTATCGATTTTGATCTTATCGGCTTCCAATATCCAGGTCAGGTTTTCTGGCGGACACGTGGTGAAGTTGGTTTGCGTCATCAACAAGTTATTATCGGGTGTGATTTCCAGTTCTTGCGCCGAACCATGCACTTGTTGACCGTGCAGCCAATAATTGGCGCCGGAAAGCACGGCAGAGTTTTGCCGCATTTTAGCCACTAAGCTATCGGCGGTGACCGTAAATAAACTGTCTTGGAAAATCAGGTTGCCATTGGCATCAAGTTGTTCTTGTTGTTGATTAAAGATGGCTTGATCGGCTTGGATGAGGCGGTTGCCTTGGGTGACGCGCACGTCACCTTGAAAGCTGGCCATTTGCCCCATGGTGGCATCTGATGAGTCAGAGCTGATATAGATCAGCGCATGCGTTAAATCATCGCTTTGACCTTGAATAGCGGTCACGCTAGGCACAGGCACGGGCGGTTGGATAACACATTGCCCTGGCACAGGAGTATCAATGGCCATCGCGGTATAAGGTAAAAGGCTTAGCGCCACAAAATAACGAATTTGCATGTCAGATCGATTTAGTTGAATTCTGTCATTGGACAAGTTTAGGTGGGAAAAGTTGTCCTTGGATTTTTACCTAGGCTCCAAAGGCTAAAAACTTGCACTCGGAGGCAAAACAGGCTGTTACTCAATGTTATGCTGGCTATAATAAAGCAATTTTTGGTCAAGAGCCATGAGGTCACCTTGCCTGTGATTAGAAAAGAGAAACTATTGCAATGGCTAGCCAGTCATTTTGGTCAGCCCGTAACGGCTGCGTTGATTTGCGGTGATGCCAGTTTTCGGCGGTATTATCGGGTCAAATGCGGTCATTTATCCTTTATCGTAATGGACACCCCGGTGGCTCTGATTGCCACGGAACCATTTGTTGAGGTCGCAGCCGCCTATGCCATGGCCGATATTCCGGTGCCAGAAATTATCGCGGTTGAGCCGCAACAAGGCTTTATTCTTTTGCAAGACTTGGGCGACATCAGTTTATTATCGCGACTCGATAATGACACTGTCGAGCCTTGGTATCATGCCGCGCTCGCCCTATTACCGCAGGTGGCCAAGGTGCGTGCCACCACGCAAGGGGCATTACCCCAGTATGACGCTGAATTTGTCATGCGCGAATTGGCCATTTTTAGTGAGTGGTTATTGCAGCATCACTTAGGCATGCGCTTAACAGAACCGCAGCAGACGATGTTGGCCGCAGCGTTTAGTGTGCTGTGTGATAGTGCGCTAGCTCAACCTCAAGTGGGCATGCATCGAGATTTTCATAGTCGTAATTTAATGGTGCATGATGAAAAATTGTATGTAATTGATTTTCAAGATGCTGTTGTCGGGCCTATGACTTACGATGCAGTATCTCTTATCCGTGATTGTTATATTCGTTGGCCCGATGCCGTGGTGGAGCGCTTACAAGTGGCGCATTTTGACTTGTGTCGCCAGCAAGGGCTGTTGGCTGATAATCATGACTTAGCTGAATATATTCAGTGGTTTGACTTGATGGGGATTCAGCGCCACCTTAAGGCTGCGGGTATTTTTGCCAGACTGTATCATCGGGATCAAAAACCTGGGTATCTAAAAGATATTCCGTTGACGTTAAGCTACATTGTCGATGTCGCTGCTCGTTATCCCGCATTGCAACCCTTGGCAGCCTTTGTTGGCGAAATCCAGCCATTAGTGGCAGCTAAGGACGGTCAATGAAAGCGATGATATTAGCTGCCGGCCGCGGCGAGAGAATGCGGCCTTTGACCGACACTTTGCCTAAGCCGTTGTTACCAGTGGCGGGTAAGCCCCTGATTGTGCATCATCTCGAGGCATTAGCCTTGCAGGGGATCACTGAAATTGTGATTAATTGTGCATGGTTGGCTGACACCTTGATGGCCACCTTGGGTGATGGTAGTCGTTATGGGGTGTCTATTCGCTATAGCCAAGAACACACTGCTTTAGAAACCGGTGGTGGCATAGTGCAAGCATTACCTTGGTTAGGGGACGAGCCGTTTGTGGTCATTAATGGCGATGTGCTGCTCAGCCAATGGCCCGACGTTAAGGCGATAACATTAGCTGAGGGCTGCCTGGGTCATTTATGGTTAGTGACTAACCCCAGTCACCATACGGCTGGCGATTTTGCCTTAAATGCCGAGGCTTTAGTCTATCAAGCGCAAGATGGTGAGCAAACCATGACATTCAGCGGGATGGCCGTGTATCATCCGAGTTTATTTGCTGCGGCGCCAACCGGGGCGTTCGCATTAGGTCCTTGGCTAAGACAGGCGATGGCACAAGGGCACATCCAAGGCGAGTTTTGGCCACATTACTGGTGTGATGTGGGAACAGTGGCAAGGCTCGAGCAAGCGAATATCGATCTTAGCCAACAACAATAATGAATAGCGGGAAGTAACATGCGGATTTGGGGCAAGCTTTTTGGTGGAGCCATCGGCTTTATGTTCGGTAAGTTTATCGGGCTAGTGATTGGGCTGTGGTTAGGGCATCAGGTCGATAAGTATGCTGCCGCCTCTAAGCAGTTAACTCAGCGTGGCAGTAGCCGTCAGGCCATCTTTTTTAATACCACTTTCTCCGTCATGGGGCATGTGGCTAAGGCCTCAGGTCAAGTCACGGCGACCGATATTAAAATTGCCAGCTTGTTGATGGATCAAATGCGCATTACTGGCCAAGCTCGCATCGATGCTCAGCAAGCATTTCGAGACGGTAAAGCCAGTAATTTTGATTTACGTGGCAGTTTAAAGGCCTTTCGCCTGATTGCCATGGGGCGCAGTGATTTACTGCAAATGTTTATGGAAATCCAAATTCAAACCGCCTTAGCCGATGGTAAGCTCGAGGCCAAAGAGCATGCATTGTTGCTGACCATTGCGCAAGAGCTCGGGTTTGGGCGAATGCAACTCGACGCATTATTGAAGCGTTGGCAAGCCGAGTACCAATATCATCAGCAGGGTGGTCAGCAATCCTTGTCGATTGAGCAAGCCTACCAAGTGCTGGGGATTGAGGCTAATGTCGATGATCAGCAAATTAAGCGTAGTTACCGTAAGTTGATGAATGAGCATCATCCTGACAAATTAGTCGCGAAAGGCTTGCCGCCAGAGATGATGGAGTTGGCTAAGCGTAAGACCCAAGACATTCAAGCGGCATACGACAGGATTAAGTCGGAGCGCGGAATGCGTTAATCCAGATTTCGATGTTTTACTCGGATGGACACTCAAGGAGTCGAGTATGGGTAATATGATCAAGAGTAGCCTAGTGTTTGGGGTGACTTGTGGCTTGCTGCTTAGCACAAGTTCGCAGGCGAGCCAGTGGTTTTTCACGCCGACAATGGGCTATAGCTTTGGTACCAGTGATGTTGAGTTAGCCGACACCACTCCTACGGCGTTTGCTGCCATTAAGGAGGGGGAGCATTGGGGGGGGCAGTTTGGCATGGATACCCCAGATCCGGGTCAGGTTTACTTGCTTTATTCTCATCAGACGACGGACTTATACAGAAAATCACCAGAGCAGCCAAAGTTAACCTCCCTGGCGATCGATTACTTACATTTCGGTGGCAGCTTGCGTTTTCCCAAGGGAAAGTTAGCCCCTTATATCACCACCAGTATTGGCGTTACCCAACTGCGGCCAAGCAAAGCTTTATCCACTGAAACTCGTTTTTCTATGGGGATTGGGGCCGGGATGAGTTATCAAATAGCCGACCACTTATCTGTCCAGGCTGAGGTTCGCTCCTTTGCCACCTTCATCGATAGTAATCAGCAATTGTTTTGTGATGTCAGCGGCTGTTTGTGGCAACTGCAAGCCGATATATTGTGGCAAAGCCAAGCTAATCTTGGGGTAACTTACCGCTTTTAATTGAGGGTGAATATGAACATTATTGTGCTTGATGGTTTCACCTTGAACCCTGGCGATCTTAGTTGGCAGCCGCTGGCGGCCTTAGGCGCACTTAGGGTCTATGATCGCACCGCGGTTGGCGAAATACCCGCGCGTTGTCACGATGCCGATATCGTGTTGACCAATAAAACCCCATTGGATGCAAAGACACTCGCCGCGTTACCTAGGCTGAGGTATATCGGCGTGTTAGCGACCGGAACCAATGTCGTGGATATTAAGGCGGCGCTAAAGCTTGGCATGGTCGTAACCAATGTGCCCAATTATGGCAGTGATGCGGTCGCGCAAATGGTCTTAGCTCACTTGCTGCATCATAGCAATCGCCTCAGTGTCCATGATGCGGCAGTCAAGGCCGGACAGTGGCAGGCGCAGGCCGATTTCTGCTTTAGCTTAACGCCGTTGATTTCTCTTAACGCTCTTACTCTCGGTTTGATTGGCTTTGGCGCTATTGGTCAGCAAGTCGCACAAGTGGCCTTAGCATTGGGCATGAGGGTCGCGGTGCATAGCCGCACTCGGCCTGAGTCGTTACCCGCTGGCGTGGTTTGGCTTGATCTCAATGATCTATTGGCGAGCTCAGATGTAGTGTCCTTACACTGTCCATTAACCCCAGAAACCCATGAATTGATCAATGCCGAACGATTGGCATTAATGAAGCCTCTGGCATTGTTGATTAATACCGCCAGAGGCAGCTTGCTTGATGAAGCCGCGGTAGCCGCGGCAGCAAATACTGGGCGCCTATTTGTGGGGGTCGATGTGTTGAGCAGTGAGCCGCCGAGCGCTGACAATCCGTTACTGCATGCCAGCAATGTGACTATCAGTCCGCACATTGCTTGGGCGACACAACAAGCCCGCCAACGCCTGCTCGATATTGCCGTTAATAATCTTATCGCCTTTACTCAGGGAACTCGACTTAACCAAGTCCTCGGGTAAATTAAAATAAAACATTTTATTAACATTTCGTGCTAAGTTATTTATCGTCTATGTTAGATAAGAGTCTGGTTGTCAATGCCAAAGACTCATTTATCACCTCTAACTTTGAGGAGTTACTCCATGTTTAAAATTCTTAGTGCAGAATTTATTGGGACATTTTGGTTGGTGCTTGGAGGCACTGGAAGTGCGGTATTTGCCGCGGCCTATCCCACTGTGGGTATTGGTTTTCTGGGGGTTGCATTAGCCTTTGGTTTAACCGTGGTCACCATGGCGTATGCCATTGGCCATATTAGTGGTTGTCACTTAAACCCAGCCATCACTGTGGGTTTATGGGTGGGGGGGCGCTTTGAAGCCTCTAAAGTTATTCCTTACATCGTGGCGCAAGTGCTCGGAGCGATTTTGGCATCGTCAGTGGTGTATTTAGTCGCCAGTGGTAAGGCGGGCTATAGCTTGGCCGATGGACTAGCCGCTAACGGCTATGGCGAGCACTCCCCTGGTGGTTATGATTTATTGTCAGGCTTTGTCATCGAGGCGGTGCTAACCGGCATGTTTTTGATGGTGGTGTTAGGGGCAACCCATAAACTGGCAACCCCTGCCATGGCGGGGCTGGCGATTGGTTTATGTTTGACCTTGATCCATTTAATCAGTATTCCCATCACCAATACTTCGGTCAACCCTGCGCGTAGTACTGGGCCGGCAATCATTATGGGAGACTGGGCGTTATCACAATTATGGTTATTTTGGCTCGCGCCCATTGTCGGCGCTGTCATTGGATCCTTAATTTACCGCTGGTTGTGCCCTAACGAAGAGACGGTTTAGCCAGCGGCGACTATCGACATCAATGATCCCCCCGAGCCCAGCTCGGGGTGATGCATTTAGGCGCAGTATTAATACTTGATATTCACCATATTGGCACATTCTACCGCGCGGGCAACGGCTTGCTCTATATCGTGTCCTTGCGCTAACGCGACCCCTAAACGGCGCTGACCATTAATCTCAGGTTTACCAAAAAGCCGCAGTTGTGTTTGGCTGACGGCTAGCGCTTGGGGCAGCTGTTGATATTGAATATCCGTTGATGTGCCGTCACCTAAAATCACCGCCGACGCGTAATAACCTTGCTGGTGGATGTGACCAATCGGTAATCCGAGGATAGCGCGCACATGCAGGGCAAATTCCGACAAGGGCTGGCTGACTAAGGTGACCATGCCAGTGTCGTGTGGCCGCGGCGACACTTCTGAAAAGAACACTTCATCGCCTTGAATGAATAGCTCGACGCCAAATAATCCATAACCACCGAGCGCTGTGACTATGGTGCTAGCTACGGCTTGTGCTTTTTCAAGCGCGATGGAACTCATGGCTTGAGGCTGCCAAGACTCTCGATAGTCGCCGCCCTCTTGGCGATGGCCAATGGGAGCGCAAAAGTGGATACCGTCAACGGCACTGACGGTTAATAGAGTAATTTCATAATCAAAGTTTACAAATCCTTCGACAATCACTCGGCCTTCACCGGCCCGGCCTCCTTGCTGAGAATATTGCCAAGCCGCCACTAACTCCTCGGGGCCGCGCACTAAACTTTGCCCCTTGCCAGATGAACTCATCACTGGCTTGATCACACAGGGATAGCCGATTGTGGCCACGGCAGTGGTTAACTGCTCAATATCATCACAAAAGGCATAAGGCGAGGTCGGTAAGCCCAAGGTTTCTGCCGCTAAACTGCGGATCCCTTGCCGATCCATGGTCAGCTGAGTTGCCCGCGCAGTGGGGACAACCTGAATGCCTGCTTGTTCAAAATTTGACAGTGTTTGAGTGGCAATGGCTTCTATTTCGGGAATGATGATATGCGGTTGCTGCGTTTGCACTAGCTGTTCTAATGCGGCTGGGTTGAGCATATCCATAACAACTCTGCGATGGGCGACTTGCATCGCAGGGGCATTGGCATAGCGGTCGACGGCGATGACTTCAATGCCAAATCGTTGTAATTCAATAGCCACTTCTTTTCCGAGTTCGCCGCTGCCTAATAGCATGGCGCGGGTTGCATTGGGGCTGGATGGGGTGCCGAGCATCTGTGTACCTTTTTGGCGAGTAGGGGAATTGAGATTGTAACTGAGGCCGTGCCCAGTGAAAGCGAAAGTCGCAGGGATTGATGGCTCTGTGGCCGAGATCACTTAGCCGTTCGCTGATAAAAACGCAGAGTTGCGAGAAATAAGTGCTCGCAATTGCGGGTTATGTTGTGAATAATGTTGTCAGATTGTTCTATAACAGGGAGAGGTTATGTTTTTGGACTACTTTGCGTTAGGGGTATTGATTTTTGTCGTCTTAGTGTTGTTTTACGGCATTATCGTCATTCACGATATTCCCTATGAGATTGCTAAAAAGCGCAATCACCCGCAACAAGACGCGTTACACATTGCGGGCTGGGTCAGTTTATTTACCTTACATGCTATTTGGCCATTTTTATGGATCTGGGCCACCTTATATCGCGAAGACCGTGGCTGGGGCTTTAATCTAGAAAAACGTGAAGAAGCGCTGGAGTCGCAAGTGAAATTGCTGCAAGCCAATCTCGGTGAGATGAATAGTCGCTTGGCATTATTAGAAACCCAGCAAGCGTTAGGCGCCCAAGCTGTCGCCCCTATCACTGCGCCAAAAGCTATGGATGTTTAAATGGACTTATTGCTAATTCTTACCTATGCCGCTTTCTGTATCGCCATCTTTAAACTCTTTAAAATTCCACTCAATAAATGGACTGTGCCAACCGCGGTGTTAGGCGGGGTCGTATTGGTCGGAACCTTAGTGTTATTGATGAACTATAACCACCCCTACACTAAAGCAGCACGCGAGTTTTACGTCTCTGTTCCTATCATCCCTGCTGTGCGCGGGGTGGTGGTTGAGGTTAATGTCTTACCGAATCAGCAGGTCAAAGAAGGCTCGGTGTTGTTTAGGATCGATCCGACCCCTTACCAAGCTAAACTGCAATTACGCCAAGCCGAGCTCGCCACGGCTAAGCAACAAGTGCTGCAGCTTGAGGCCAGTTGGCAAGCCGCCAGTGCCATGGTTGAGCGGATGGCAGCCGATCGAGACCGTAATTTATCGGCTTTTCAGCGTTATGAAAAAGGTCGTAAGCAAGGCGGCGCCAATTCGCCTTTCACTGAACTTGAGTTAGATAATCGTCGCCAATTATATTTAGCCTCAGAAGCTCAGCTTAATGCGGCCAAAGCCGACGAGCAACGCACTAAAATGGCTTATGAGTCGACGATCGATGGGGTTAATACCTTGGTCGTTTCGGCTCAGGCTCAGGTAGATCAAGCTCAATTCGAATTTGATCAAACTTGGGTGCGCGCCCCGAGTGATGGCATGGTGACTCAACTCGCACTGCGCCCTGGCATGATGGCAGTGCCGATGCCGCTTAGGCCCGTGATGAGTTTTATCCCGAATGAGGATAAATATTTTGCGGGTGCTTTTTGGCAAAATTCATTGTTACGCTTAAATGTGGGTGACGAAGCCGAAGTGATTTTAGATGCCGCACCTGGGCAAATTTTCAAAGGGCGGGTCGCTAAAATATTACCAGCCATGGCTGAAGGTGAAGTGCAAGCCAATGGCACCTTAATTGGAAGCAATCGCATATTTGTACCGGGGCGCACTATCGTGGTGATCCAGGTTGAGGATAACGCCATCAGTGCCAACTTCCCTGCCGGAGTATCGGGGCAAGCGGCTATTTACACCGAGCATTTTACTCACGTGGCGGTGATGCGTAAGGTGCTACTGAGAATGCAAAGTTGGTTGAATTACTTGTTTTCAGAAGGGCACTGATCCCTGTCGGTTAATGCGTGAATGTGGAGGGTGTCATGACTATTCATTGCACCCTCTTTATTTTAATTGTTATTAGCGGGCTTTAGGTCGCAGTATGGGTCTTGGCCGTCGACCTTGCCTATCAAGCTGCTCTAGCTAATATCGATTATTCATCTTAGGCTAGTGCCCTCATCAGTACTGCATCGCCTGGCAAGCTCGCCGTCACATGTTCAGTTTCCGCGCGGCCCAATGATGAGACTGACAATTTAGCGGGAACACATTAACGAATAATGGCAACATCGGTAAGTCATGATTACCGCGTAAAAATACAG
This sequence comes from Shewanella sp. NIFS-20-20, assembly GCF_019209865.1. Lineage (GTDB taxonomy): Bacteria > Pseudomonadota > Gammaproteobacteria > Enterobacterales > Shewanellaceae > Shewanella. The sequence goes on from NZ_JAHUTT010000004.1 coordinate 17,440, forward strand.
TGACAATGAGGCGGCGTATTTCAGATGGATTTCAATCAATTAAATTTTAAATATCCTTGGCGACCCTATCAACAACGGGTACTAGATGCGGTTGATGAACATCTTGATGATAGCAAATTACATGTGGTCGCCGCGCCTGGTGCGGGAAAAACAACCTTAGGGATAGAGGTGTTTAAGCGGCTTAAATCTAAGGCCCTGATACTATCTCCTACCCGCGTAATTCGGGATCAATGGATAGATAGGCTTAGAGACTTCACTCAATGCAACGACCCTTTTCAATTAGCATGGACAAGTCAACATTTAGATACGCCTAAGGCATTTACTTCCATTACTTATCAAGCGCTGCATGCCAAAATGAAACATATTGACGACTTGGCCGATGATCGCGAAGACGAAACGGAAACCAGTTGTCCTAATGCACTAGAATTAGCCGCCTTTATCACTCATCTTCAAGCCGCTGCAATTAAGGTGTTAATTTTGGATGAGGCGCACCACTTAAGACAAGAGTGGTGGAAAGCGTTAACCAGTGTCTGTGAGGCGATACCTGATATGGTGTTGGTCTCATTAACGGCAACTCCGCCATATGACGCACAGGGACATGAGTGGAGTAAGTACGAGCAACTATGTGGGCCAATTGACGAAGAAATTTCGGTGCCTGAGTTAGTTAAGGCTTCGACATTATGTGCCCATCAAGATTATGTGTGGGCGGTTGATGTTACTGCCGATGAGAAGGTTAAAATCCATGAATTTGATGGCCGCGTTAAACAGATGTGCGCCAACGTGCTGGCGAATGATATTTTTTTGGATATTTGCCGGCAGCATCAATGGTTAAATAATCCCCAACAATATGCTCGAGAAATAGTCAGTCATCCCCACCTATTAATCTCTATTTTATCGCTACTCAAACATAAAAACATGGCCATGCCTTCGGCATCGTTAAGCTTTCTCGATTTAACACATGCTGAGATCCCAAGCTTAAGTCGATACTGGTTGCAAAAATTAATAGAAGGCGTGTTATTTTCCAATTCCTATGCTTTGAGCAAGTCGCAGGACTTGTTTGTTGAACAACTTAAAAAGCAGTTGAGAGCCTCTGAATTGCTCTACAAACGAGAGTTAATGCTAGAGCATTCGCGGCGGTTTGAAAGATCATTATCGCTAAGCGTTGCTAAGATAAAAGGTTGCCTCGATATTCATCGGTTGGAGTTAAAGAAAAGGCGACAAGGTTTACGTCAGGTCATATTAACCGACTATATCCGTGATGAAGCCAGATCGTCTGCAAGCAACATCGGTGAGATCAATTTAGGTAGCTGGCCGGTTTTCGAAAAGTTAGTGCAGGAGTCACAGGTAAATCACGACATCGCGATGTTAACTGGCCGACTGTCGATTATTCATGAAAGTAAGCGGGGTTTAATTGAGCAGCAAGACCTAGCTAGCACGCTGAGTTTTTTACCGATAGCGCAGTTGCCCGGTTACCTAGAAATAAGAGGGCCGCTCAATCAACTAACCGTCGTCATCACCACATTACTTTGCCAAGGCCAGCTAAAAACCTTGGTCGGTACGCGCTCTTTGCTTGGGGAAGGCTGGGATGCGCCAGTGGTTAATTCTTTGATCCTTGCAAGCGCGGTGGGATCGTTCATGCTGACCAATCAGATGCGAGGTCGGGCAATAAGGATTGATAAACATCACCCACAAAAGGCTAGCAGTATTTGGCATTTGGTGGCGATAGATAGAGAAAGTCATTTTGGTCTGTCTGACTTTTTCAATCTTAAAAAGCGATTCTTAACTTTTGTCGGTTTAGCCCAGCAGGGTAACGCGATTGAAAGTGGGTTTGAGAGACTCGACACTAAACTGGCGTTTTACTTAAAAAGTAATCAGTCCATGAAATATGCGGTGTATGCAAATAACAAGCAGATGCTGGCGAGATTTAAGGCCATTGATTCGCTTGCAAGCCAATGGCAAGCGGCACTCATCGTCGATAAAAGCGCAAGAACCCTGCCTTCGGTGGAGGTGACGAAACTCAAAAGTTTCAAAATTTTCCATCTAAAAAACACCTTCAAGTATTTAACTCAAGAACTGTTGCTTGGTACGTTCAGCGTGCTGTTGGCTAGCGCATCGCTATTGACGACCCCGCAATCATTGAAAATAGGGCTGTGGTGTTTGGCTGGCGGCTTAGGTTATGTTTTTGTCAAAAACCTCGCAAAAACCATCAAGGCAGTTCGTGTCACACTCCTGCATTTGCCGGTTGATGGTTCATTAAAACAGATTGGACGAGCGGTGTTAGAGTCGCTCGCTCACACCGATAAACTGACGACCCCGTTGCGATTATTAGATGTCAAAACTTCAGAAGCGCTTGATGGTAGTTTGAGTATGGCGTTAACCGGCGGAACCTTTTTCGAATCTTCGCTGTTTGCCGATAACGTCGCCGAAGTCTTAGGCCCGATTGATAATCCTAGGTACATAGTCGTACGGGAGGGGGATTTTATGGGACTTGGCCGTAAAGACTACCACGCGGTGCCGACAATCATGGCGGTCAAAAAGGAGGCTGCTGAAATTTTTATCACTCAATGGAGTAAATACGTGGGCTCAGCTGATCTTATTTACACCAGAAGTGAGCAGGGGAGGGCGTCGTTGTTGAAAGCAAAAATGAGAGCCTTTTCGTCGACATTTGCCAACGACATGAGACGTATCGATAGGTGGCAATAGTGGCGTATTCAACCAACGCAAGGGAAAACGCATTGTGAGCTGCGCTGATAAATGAGGAGGATATTCATTGCGAATATCCTCCTTAACTGACTTGGCCTGTGTACAAGCGGCCTTGGGCATCACCCTTATGAGTTATTCAATCACGCCATCCGGTGGAAAACGTGCAAGAATATTTGAGATCACATCCTGGCTGGCGCTGACATTTTTTTCGACTGAGTCAGATACTTTAAAGCTATCAATACCTCGCCAAATAAGGCGTTTACTGGGATCGAAAATATTAATTCGGATCACTTGTTCAGTGGTCTCCTTGCCCAGAGGAATACCGACGCTTGAGCCAACACTGACCCCGCCGTGACTGCCCCAGCCACCGGTGCCAAGCCCAATAGAAACCCCTGAATCACTGGCTTTAGTGTTACTTGATAGCTCGACACCTGCAAAGAAGTCGGGAGTGCGCGGATTATCTTGGTAGCCTTTGAGGATCAGGGTTTTGACGACTTGATCGTTAATACGCGTGGCAACTAAAAGATCAGCATCGCTCGGGGGAGGCAAGATACTAAAGTTTTTTAAGGTAGCAAAATTGTAATTAACATCGTAATCGGTATTGGCAGGCTTGGTAGAACACGCCGATACTAACAATAACATCAAAACACACATCGCTATATGACGCATGGAACTGAGCATAGTTTCTCCTTGGCTGGTGTGACGCAGGTTCGCGCAAATGTGATTAAGATGTTATACCTTAAATGCACCAAAGTCGCGAATATCTGTGGAATATCAACCGCGGATATATTTGTAAAGTCATTGATAGGAATGCAATGGAACAGCTGCTTTTTTTTGAACTACAAAGTCCGTGTAAAGGTATCTGCACAACAGATAAAGGCGGCTATTGTTTAGGTTGCTTTCGTAGCCGCGATGAGCGCTTTAATTGGCAGAAATTCAGTGACAGTCAAAAACAAGAAGTGCTGCGATTGTGTCGGCAACGAGGGGCTCGCCGTCGTTATGCGTTGATCCAAGCTCAACGATCGCAACAACAAATTAATATCAACGAAGTGAATCAAGCATTTGATTTTGACGAACCAAATACCGATCCGGCCACAGATGGTTCCAGCGCCTAGTTAGCTAAGTAGCGCTTGTGCATTACCATGAGTTTACTGGGTATCAGGGGCATGTTGCTCACGAGGAGCCACTAGACTGAAACGGGTTAAGCTCGGATTGCTGCACAGTTTTATATCCCCTTGATGGCGACTCATAATACGACAAATGATCGCTAAGCCTAAGCCGAAGCCATGATCATGCTCATGATTTGACGTTGAGCGATAAAAGGGCTCAAAAATCCGCTGTTGATCTTGCTCGTTAATGGCGGGCCCATCATTTTCAATATCAATTTGCCAACTGTATTGATGACATACCAGTACCACTCGCAGCTGCTGTTGATGATAACGGATGGCATTGGTCAGCAAGTTTTGTAGCGCCCGTTCAATGAGGCTAGGTTCAACCATTACCCAGCAGGGTTTATCTGTGCCGATGGCTTGGATGGGGGTTGGGCATAGCGCTTGTACTTTGTCGATAGTTTGGCGAATTAATGATGATAAATCACATTGTTGCCTGTCGACATTCTGTTCTGCTGACTCTAAGCGGGCATAACTTAATAATTCCGTTAGTAAGTCATCCATCTCGGCAATATCCAATTGCATATCTGCGATAAATTGGCTGCGTTGGTCAGGAGTTTTGTGGTTGTCGCAATAACTTGGCAACAATGCCAAAGCAAACTTAAGTCGGGCTAACGGTGTGCGTAATTCATGAGAAACGGCATTGGAGAGGTGTTGCTGATTGTCTATTAAGTTACCGATTTGCTTGCCCATTTTATTGAATGCGACCCCAAGTGATAACACCTGGGAGCTGGTGGGTAAGTTGACGCGGGTATGCCATTTGGCTTTGGCGAAGTCATTCGCAGCCAGTTCGAGTTGGCGTAAATCTCGTGATAATGGCCGGATCCACAACAAGATCACTAAGGCCAATAACAGATAGAAACCTAAGGTAAAGGTGCTTTCCCAGCCTGCCAGAGGGGCTGCAGCAATTGGCCCTAGCATCAAGACATGCTCTGCCACCGGTATAAATAAGTAGCGCTGTTGCTGTTCGTTAATCGTGCTAAGTACTTGGTTGGGCTTTAGTGCTTGGCTAGTTTGTAAGGATATTTGTTGGTGGGATAACAGGGCCAGAGGGTGATTAGGATCTTGACCTATTTGCTTGATATACCATTGGCGCTGCTCTGCTGGCATGTGCTCGAGCAAGTCGGCCAGCAAGAGTAGCGAAGGTTGATTGGCTTGTTGTTGGCCAAAAGAACTGTGCCAGACTTCTTCTAAAGTCCAGCCTATACCGAGGATGCTGAGGCTAAGCAGTAGGTACAGGCTGATAAACAAACGCTTCACAGTAGTCCTTAATTATTCCAAGCTTCAGGGGCAAACAAATACCCTTGTCCCCACACGGTTTTTATGCGGAACGGGGTTTCAATATTATCGCCTAGTTTTTTACGTAAGCGAGAAATGCGGACGTCGATTTTTCTGTCTTTGCCGTCAAAATCGATATTGAGTAGGTACTGATAAATAAATTGTCGGCTCAATACTTGGCCCGCATTGGATGCCAATAACCACAGTAATTCAAATTCGTGGCTGGTTAAATCGACCGCATGATCACTCAATAAGATGGCCTGTGTATGAGGATCGATACTGAGTTTACCAAAGTTAAGACAATGGGATTCATGCTGATGACTCGGTTTCGCTCGGCGGCGCAACAAATTATTGATGCGGGCTACCAATAGGGCGGGATCAACCGGTTTGACGACATAATCATCGGCGCCAAGTTCGAGTCCTTTGATTTGATCCTCAGGCGTTCCGAGCGCGCTCATTAATAAAATTGGGCCATGGAAATAATCGGGCAATTTTTCACATAAGGATAAGCCATCTAATCCCGGCAGCATGATATCTAACAGAATGATATCGGGTTTGTAACTGATTAAACGCGTCAGGACCGTGTCGCCGCGTCGTTCAACTTCAACATGCATGCCTTGCGATTTTAAATAATCTGAAATCAAATTGGCCAAGCGAATATCATCTTCAACCAAAAGCACTCGAAAAGGCGATTGAGGCGTTGTCATTAAAATAAACTCCAAGGGTTTCGGTAGCGTCGACGCTCTGACGTTTGGTTAGGATGGGTCACGGTAAATGTAGCATCGGCAAGTCTATGTTGAGTGAGTTTGTCCACTAGTAAAAAATGCATATCTGTATGTGCATGTATTTCTATTGTGTGCGAGCGGATGGATGGATCTTGGTTACACCAAGGCTCAAAGGATCCTTCACGGCTCTCGATACAAATGGTCTTTTTAGCGTCCGTTTGCCAGTGAAATTGAACTCGAATACGACAGTGACTCGTTGTGGCATCAATAATGCAGACACTCGGGGTTAGCTGCAAGTGGTTTTGTTCGCCGTTATCAGCAAATGCGATCGGGCTCAAGAGGGTAAGCGCCGAACTCAGCAAAATAGAGCTTAGGGGGTTATCCATGAGTCGACCCAGCGCGCGAGTATTGGCAACCTACCATTGATAGGCAACTCCCATAAACAGGCTATGACTGTCACTGCTCGATACTAAGGGGCTTGCGGTGATACTGTCCGCCAATTGACGAAACCGAGCTAATCCCAGCAGTTGCCAGTGGTCATTAAGTGCATAAGTTAAGGTGGCTGATACTTGCGGACTCCAACCTGAACTGGCTTGATAAGGGGTGCCATATCCTAGCTCCTCGGGACGAGGTTGATAGTAATAACTGATCACGTCACTATCTTGCCAATGGGCCGTGGCATTGAGTTCTAACGACAATGGCTTCCAATCAAATCGGCGGCTGATGGTTATTTGTGCTTCCATGCCGTTGTGTACTGCAAAGACATCATGACCGAGACTGACACTAATGTCGGCCACTGCATTGAAATACCAAGCTTCAATCCCGGCTATATAAGTAAAATTGCGACCGTTGAATGCTGCTGAGCTCGCCTCGGGGTAGAGGCTATACCCATGACCTGGATGCTCATCATTGACTTGTCTCGACGCGCCACTCACAAAAATATTGCTTGGATCCCATCGATAAAAATAGCCGCGATCGCCGCTATAGGTTGCGATCATATTGAGGGCGAAATCGCGGTTTTCAGCGATTGAATAGCCAAATAAGCCATTATCAAAAAAGAAGGATTCACCATAGTAAGCGAGACTTGGGATCACATAGATAGGGATAGCTTGCTGTTGGCTTAACGGGTTGGATTTTTCACCATAGCCCACCGCGACCGAGAATGACCATTGGCCAGTGCTGATGCAGTCGAATTGATTGTCGCATATCGACTCTTGGCCCCAAGTGATATGACTGTAGATCAGTAATAGTAATCCAGTGATGACTCTTATCATTGATCCGATTTCACGAGGGGAGGGTAAATTAATATTATCATTAACAAATGTTTAAGACAGTATCCTTTAAGTCAATGATACAAATTGATCCAGTTGTTGTTGGTTTGAGGTGCCCTTTTAGTAACAGGCTTAGCTCCAGTGACCCGCTAACTCAGGGCGACGTGTTTGGCTGAAGTAAATAAATGCCCTCGTCGTATTAATCTAAGATTCAGATGGCTATTGGTCAGATATGCGGTCTTGGGCGCAGATATTGCATTTTTGTGCGCCAGGTCGCATCTATGGTGGTTAATTGTCATTCAGCGGTGTCGCAGTTGCAGGAATAAGCCGCCTTAAGGTGATTTGTGTCACGCGCGCGGCATGTTGCGTGATGCGGGTCGCGCTACCAATTCTGTGGGTCATAAGGATATGATTCTTAAGGTTTTTTTATGGATAGCGGCTGCTGCTCGTTTGTTGATCTCTCGTATGCGTATGATTATAAAGGATTTAATTAAAAATTAAGCTTGGAGTAAATGCTGGATTAGCAATCATTGATTTAGTGCAGGCCTTTACCTATGATGCGCCCCCTCCCACAGGGAGATGCTGCAAACTTCGACAATATCGAGCGGCAGTGAACACCCAATTTAATTGTTAACACGGGCGATAATTCATCGGCCGTTTTCATCTGAGGATTAACATGTCTACTAAACTGGCTAACCCAGCGCCACTTGGATTGATGGGTTTTGGTATGACTACCATTTTACTGAATATCCATAACGCGGGATTCTTCCCAATCGATTCTATGATTTTAGCTATGGGTATTTTCTACGGCGGTATCGGCCAAGTATTAGTAGGTATGATGTGCTTTAAACGTGGCGACACCTTTGGCACCACCGCCTTTACCTCCTACGGTTTATTCTGGTTAACCTTAGTGGGTTTAATCGTGATGCCGATGATGGGTGTGGCGGCAAGCCCTGCTAATTTCATGGGCTGGTATTTATTATTATGGGGCGTGTTTACTGCCTTTATGTTTGTGGGTTCTTTGCGTTACCCACGTGCTAAGCAAGTAGTATTTGGTTCATTGACCATTTTATTCTTCTTGTTAGCCGCCCGTGATTTCACTGGTAGCCAGTTAATTGGCACCATCGCTGGTATCGAAGGTATCTTCACTGGCGCAAGTGCCATTTACTTTGCAATGGCACAAGTATTAAACGCTGAATATGGCCGTACTATTTTGCCTATCGGTGAGAAGAAAGCCGCTTAATCAGCTAAAGCATTTGGTCCTAGGTAAATAAACGCTTCACCAGTGGCCTTAACGCCGATGCAATTGATTGCATCGGCGTTTCTTTTGCCGTTAAGCTAAGCAAGCTTGTTGACGAATAAATGCTTGGCAATCAGTCGATAGTGGCTGTTTTAACAAATATTGACGTCCCTTATCTAATTGCAACACAAAGCCTAACGGCTTTTCTTCAATGGCGACTATCTGCTGCCAAGTCCACTGCTGATTAACGAACTGTGAGTGGGTGCGGATCCCGCGTTCATTGACCGTGACACTGACCGTATTATTGGCCGCTTTTGACAGCAATTGGCGCCACAACCACCAACTGCGATTAAAGCGAACACTTAAGCCTTCAATCACCCCCAAGCCAATAATAAAATAACTCAAGTAAGCCGGCACATTGGCCGCGGCTAACCCTAGGCCTGCGATACATAACAGCGCGGCTTTAGCATAAGGCTTAATCCCTATTAAGGGCTGGGCGGTCTCGTCATAACAGGCAAGATAATAGTGGCGGTCGAGCGTAAAGCTGGACTCAAAATGTTGTTCTGTGCTCATAGCATCTAAAGTTACACCAGTAATCAATGGCTCAGTGTAGCCGATTTCAGCTTAATTCACTGTTAATCTCTGCCGTCATGCTAATGATTCACTCATAATCATTTCTCAAGGCGGGCTCGTCGGCGAGATATTGAACAAACTCGACCTCAAAACCGTCAGGATCGAGGAAATAACAATTACGGCGGTACTCTGTAGGATTGCCATCTTTATCAGGAGTAAATCCCGCCGCGGCTAGGCGAGCAATCACGGCATCAAGATTATCGGTGACATAAGCAAAATGCGCTAACCCCGTTTGATGCCCCTGAAGATCACGGTTAATGCCTTCGCCATCATCGTTAAAGCACAAGTAATGACGATCGTCACCAAAATGAACCCAGCGCCTAGGCTTGCCATACCAGTCGCCACCCCCACCACCGCGGACGTGCCAATGGGGAAAGGCGGCGCGGTAAAAATTAAGCGCACGGTCAATATCCTGGACGACTAAATTTAAGTGTTCTAACTGCATAAAACCTCCGTTGAATTTTACTCAATGTTAAGCAGTTGCGACTTTCCATGGGGGATTAAGGCGCATATCTCCTGCGTCAGTGTGTGGATTAAATAAGGTAATTTTATTGCCCTCACCATCAAACAAACTGGCCTCTTGCCATAACCAAGGTTGGTGTTCAATGCCAGTGGTAAACTCAATGCCCACCGCTTGGAGGCGGGCGACATCGTCGGCTAAGCAATCTGTTTCAAAATACAGATGACTGCGAAAACATGACCCTTGTTCCGTTAATGAGAGCGATAAACTGGCGTGACCACTGGGGGCTAACAGCCTGACATAATGCGGGGTATCGACAATTTCTCGGCAACCAAGCCGCAGATAAAATGCCTTCGTCTGCACAATATTGGTTACGTGGAGAGTGATGTGGTTGAGGTTCATTGTCTGTCTCCTTTGGTGATGCAGAGTAAGTTGCCCACAATAAATAAAGTAGATGCTTTACTAAATAATGTACAGCTTAAGTAAATAAAATAGTTTATTTAATCTGTTATACTCGCGCTAACAGTCACGGGAAGATCAACGGTAGTGATGAAAACCACAGATAAAATTCTGAGTTTATTAAAAACCAAAGGGGCGATGACCGCGCAGCAGCTCGCCGATAGTTTGCAACTAACGAGTATGGGGGCGCGCCAGCACTTGCAACAATTAACCCGTGATGGCTTGGTGGATTATATTGATGAGGCTAGTGGCCGCGGGCGTCCACGGCGTTTATGGCAATTGACCGCCAATAGTCAGGGACATTTTCCTGATAGCCACCAAGTGCTGACGGTGCAAATGCTTGATTCCATCGATGTTGTCTTTGGTGAGCAAGGTCTTGAGCAATTAATCAGTCATCGTGAGCAACAAACGGCCAAGCAATATCAACAGGCATTAGCATCGGCCAAGACCTTGGCGGAACGCCTTACCTGCCTAGTGGCACTGAGAAACCGCGAAGGGTATATGGCCGAGTTACAGCACCATGAGCAAGGCTATTTGCTGTTAGAGAACCACTGTCCAATTTGCGCCGCCGCGCGCCGTTGTCAGCAGTTTTGTCGCTCGGAGCTGGCGCTATTTCAACACTTGTTAGGGCCGCAGGTCGCGGTTGAGCGGGGAGAGCATATTCTCGAGGGCGCTCGTCGCTGCGCCTATCACATTCGTGAGATAACTAACGATGCAATGTAAACGTGGACGCTTAGATAGGTTATTGGCCAAACATTTTCAATTACCGCGTAAACAGGTGCGCTTATTGCTGTTAACTCACCAAGTCAGTGTTGATGGCACTATCGTCACTGACATGGATTTTCAAGTCGATGAGTTTATGCATGTGGCCTGTCAGGGGCAAAAAATCAGTGGTGACTGCCCGCGTTACTATATGCTCAATAAACCTGTGGGGGTGGTGAGTGCTACCATCGATGATGAGCATCAAACCGTGCTGGAGTTATTACCGGCAGCCTTACGGGATGGTTTACACATTGTCGGCCGACTTGATTTGAATACATCGGGGATGATCTTGTTGACGAATGATAGTCGCTGGTCAGAAGCGCTGATGACGCCCAATGCTCATGTGGCGAAGCGCTATCAAGTGACCTTAAAGCACCCCGTCACGGTGGAATATCAACGCGCGTTTCAGGCCGGTATGTATTTTAATTTTGAAGACATCACCACCTTACCTGCACAACTGATTATTCACAGTGGTCATCAGGTGGAAGTGATCTTGCGTGAAGGTAAGTATCATCAAATTAAGCGTATGTTTGGCCATTTCCGTAATCAAGTCTTAGCATTGCATCGTTCACAAATCGGCGCGCTTGTGCTCGATCCTGCACTAGCGCCGAGTCAATGGCGCGCATTGACTCCGCAAGAAGTAGCCGGTGCCCGTGTGTCATTGACTGGGGACGACCATCAGATCGCCAGCAAGTTTGATGGTTAATTTTGCCCCCATGACGGGGGCAAGTGCCATTAATATTTTACCCATTCGACCGGGTGGCTGAATGTTGACTCAGGGGCAGTGCTCTGGATGTAAACGGTGACGTTTTTCGGCGAGTTTGTCACTTTGAGTCTGAGGGTAGTTTGATATAACGACAGCAAATATTTATCCAGTGTCGTCAACCAGTCTGGGCCAATATCGGTCGGTACATAAGCGAACTGGCCTTCAACATTACCCACATAGGGCAGTAAAAAGTCCGTACTGTTACCGCGATAGCTCACTAAATATTCATTCTCAGTCCCTGCAACAGGTGTGATGGTTAAGTTGGTATCACCCTGTTGATGTTGCATTGTTTGGTTGGTTTGCCACTCCAAGGTCAAACTGTTGGTCTTGGAAGGATAATAGTTGGCAGTCGCGGTGATATGATCAATCTCATCGATATCACCTTGGTTTAAAAATCCTAGGGGGACAAGTTGTTGCTCCGTCACCAGACCATCCATTTCTGGTTGCGTCCAAGAATCTCTAGTGGGGGCTAATGTAATATCAAGCGTGGGGATTTGCGATGAGCTGGCGTTAATGTCGGTAAATACCAGTTTGCCATCGAGTTGCACATCGTCGTCAGTTAACAATAATGACGTGAATAACTTGTTTTCCCCTTCAAAAAATTGTCCCTGATTGAATTTAAACACTTGTTCTTTTGTGGGGGAAATAAGCTGATCCATGTCAGTGGGAACCCTAGGGAGATCAGCCCAGTCTATGCGCGTGGGGATGCGTGAGTTTGGATTGATAAAGGGGACGTTGCCAAGTGTATTCGCTTTAACCAAGCGATGAAGCGTGTGAGCTGTGGCCATGCTTCTGCCCACTTCCATTGGCGCCTCTGAGATTAACACCAGCTGCTCTATCCAACCCTGGTTGCGATTGATGCTGACCTTACCAAAGAGCTTGCTTTGTTGATTGTGGCCAGTGATAGTGAGGATCACAAGCGTGGGAGTGACGCGATCGACGACCATCTCGACTGAGTGTTCACCAATTTGAGCTAGAGGAATGTTAGCACCTACTTGGGCTGGGATCGTCTCGATAAATCCTGGAATATTGATGCTTTGTGTCATCATAGCTAGAAATTGTTGCCCGCCCTTTGCCGCAATATTTTGCCAGCCTTGAGCATCTTTGCTGGTGAGGGTCACTGGATCTTTGCGGCTAGCGTCTACCGTCAATTCAAAACCTTCAACCACAACATCTCGCATCGGTAGCCGGCGGGTGGCTGGGCGAATACTCGAAAAATATATCCCTTTGCCATCAAGATCCATGTATCGCGGAACAACGGAAAATTCCAGAGTCTTGCTTGAGGATTTTTCGACGACATAGTTCAGCAAATTAATGGCAGATAGCTGAGCTTGGTTACCATCGACATCAAAATTGGTTTTAATCTGAACCCAATAATTGGCGGTATCACCGACTTGAGGGGTGAACGTTATGGGGGGAGGATTATCTGTGGGAGAGCAAGCGACAACTAACGATATCAAAGGGAATAATACGGCAGCAAATTTCATGGTTAACCTTCAACGGTGGATTGTTGCGCAATTGTAACGTTGTGTAGCGATTTCTGGTAGTCGCTGGGTCTTTGTCGATCTTATTGTAGTAACTTATTGTCTTTAATCAGTTAACCATCAAAGCATAACGCTTGAGAGCCATTAAGCGTTATGCTGGAGGCATAAAATTGCAACAAAAGCTAAAATAACGGCTTGAGACCTATTAAATTTCACCCTCTGATATTTAGCGGCATGACGAATAACCATGGAAAAATGTCAATGACAAGGAGTGGATAGTTTTGTGCCCGATCCGTTATCAAGCCACAGTTTAGACATCATGACACCTGTCGTTGATCACCGTCGGATGGGGCGGAGTTGATAATCTTGCTCGGCAATATCGAGGCTGAGTCTGCATCTTAAGGTTATAATCGTTTACAATCTCCCCCGCATCCTTGGTTATCTCGCTAGGCATTACCGACTAAAATCATCAATAGATAGGATAAATCCTAGTAGCAGAACCAGGCGCCAAATCCAATCAAACGTAGTATGGATAGTCACATTGGAACAATACAACATGAATAGCACGACCACACATAAACCTCGTCCGCTGATCGACCTTTTGGTCAGTATCGCCATCCCTGCGCTGATTCTTATGAAATTAAGTGGTGATGATCACTTAGGCGCCAGCGGTGGTTTAATTCTAGCGCTGAGTTTTCCCCTGGGTTGGGGGATTTTTGAGCTAATAAAATATCGAAAATTCAACTTTATCGCCCTGTTAGGCTTGGTGAATGTGTTATTGACAGGCGGGATTGGTTTACTGGAGCTTGATACCAAATGGCTTGCCATTAAAGAAGCCGCAATTCCTGGGGTGATAGGCCTAGTGGTGTTAGGTTCAACCTTTACCTCGTCGCCGTTAGTGAAAGCGTTACTGTTTAACCCCGCGGTGATGGATATCGATAAAATTAATCAACAATTGCAGCAGCGTAACAGTATGGCGGCGTTTGAACGTCGGCTGTTAAAAGCGACTTATTTAGTCGCTTGCTCCTTTGCTTTCTCTGCCACGATGAATTATATCTTGGCTAAATGGCTAGTCACGAGCCCGGCAGGTACAGTTGAATTTAATGAACAATTAGGACAACTGACACTATATAGTTATCCAATGATTGCACTGCCATCCATGCTGATGATGATGGGTATTTTCTCTTATGTGTGGCGCACAATCCATGATCTCACTGGCTTGTCATTGGAGGATGTGTTTGTGTCAAATTCGAGCCAGTAAACGTCCTCAGATGTCAGAATGTTTGATGACATTCTGACAGTAAATTGGTCATAGCATCGACTGCCATATCTCGTATGTTACTGCGGCAGTTTGAGTGTTAGTTATTGTCTTCATAGTTATTGCCTCCTTCTTCGCACGTTATTATTGCTCTCACCATCTTGCATAAGCCATGGCTTACGCGTGTCGTCCATTTTCTCGTTAGCGTCTATATGCCATTTCCGCGGTGGGTTAAGGTGTCAACTTAATACACTGGTAAGATCAGTTTGTTTGCAGGATGGTGTCAAGCCTGACGACTAGGTTGAGGAAAAAGAAATCGCAACAACGCCTCATTGCGCCGAGGTGAAATCTAGACGAGTGAAGCGGTCGGTGGTGGCCAGCCCTGTTATTAATTGGCAGGTGATGCCCGCTTAAGAGATTAGGCTACCCAATGATGTCAAATGTATTAGCCCAAGCAAAACTTGAACAATGCATGATTTTGATTGGCGAGATGACCTATGACCCTCAGAATCGGCAATTCAGTAAAGACGGCCAAGCTATCGAGTTAGAACCTCGCACTTTGGAATTATTAGAAGTGGTATTGCAGCAAGTAGGCACCCCGATTGCCTAGGAGATCGTCCAGCGTGTTTGGCACAGCCGTCACATTTCGAAAAATGTTCTGACTAATAGGATCAGCACGTTAAGATCGATTTTTAAAAAATTCACACCTGAATTAGACGCGACAAAGTGACTCATCACCTATCCGCAAAAGGGCTAGCAACTGAATCCCACGTGGCTGCATTAGCCCGAGCGAGTAAAGCCAGCCCCCTAGTTGCTGTATCCAACGTCAGTGCAATCAGCAGATAAGGCGAAAGTGGCGGTTAACTCACGACCAAACATTGGCGATGACCACAGTACCCTGGCTGTTGTCGAGTTGTTGTTGCACCGCATTAATGTGGTGAATCGAGAGGCGCTACCGTATGTGGCGACAACTAAGAATCTCCCAGCTCAGTGCTAGCTTGCGATACGAAGCACAGCCCGACTACATCATAATCACAGGCAGTCACCATGAGATCGTTTTCTATGGCATGGAATTGATTTGCTGTGGCGCTGATGTCATACCAATCACCTGCCGGTTGGATCATTTGTTTGACCTGAGATTGCAGATCTTGTTCATAAGGCTGACTAAATCGATACCCTCAGGATACCTCTCTTTTAGTATGGGTTTTGTCGGCCCGCCATTATCATCTGGGTTAGGGGGAGAGCCAGAATCCCCGCAACCAATTAATAACGTACTGAGTGCGCTTACTAAAAGCACATGTCGGAACATAGCATACCTTTAATACAATGGCCGAAAACGGCCGAACCAAAATAATAATAAACCGTCAGATTAAACAACGTCAGAGACCGGGACACTCCCATCGCGTTATCGCCGTTGTTACTTCAGGATGGCAATGTAAAAACTGGAGGGGATACGATCAAAAAACGAAAGTACCCAAAAGATCATATGGTATAAATATTTATTTAGATCATTGATTTATAGGTGTTTGTGTTTATTTTTAGTTTATTGGTGGGTAATTTTTTGGGCGATTGCGGCCAAGACGTTTGAATAAATCGGTAGCGAAAGCTGGGCGTAAGCGGTTGGATCTTGTCTTATGACGGCATGGAGCATGTCGTTGCATTTTCACCAACGTTCGGTCTTGATCCCTGTTGAAGAGGATGGCAAAAAAGCGGTGCAACTTCTGCGCAACTTCTAGTGCTTTTGACTAACATGGGCGATAAGCTATAAATCTACCACTACTTAACCATTGTTTCTAAAGGTTATTTTTCTTGGTATGACAATTGCATTTTAAGTTCCAACGTTGTGAGCTTAAGCCATAATTGAATAGCAATCGAGGAAGCCTAAATGACCTATGTATCTAACATTCTACGAATGGCCGCCATGGCCACCTTATTGATCATGACTAGTGCGGCAGCTAATGCCGAGGCCAGTCGCACGTTACAAGCGAGTTATCCATTCCAAGGCCAAGAAGTACTACTGGATATTGGTGTCGGGAGTGTCAAGGTGATGACCACAGATGAGCCGATAATTCGGGTAGAAGTCGAGGTTAAAGCGGCTGAAACCGGTTGGTTCTCTTGGGGAGACGTGGACCTTGAGTATTTGGCATTAGCGCCGAGCCAAAGCGCTCACCGCTTGGCTTTATCCTTGAACGAACAAGACGATATCAACCAGCATTGGCTGGTTTATCTCCCTAAAGAGGCGGCGGTTGAGATTGACTTCGGGGTGGGAGAAGTATTAGTGACTGGGATTGAAGGTGATCTCAGGGTTGATTTAGGGGTTGGCAACGTCGGCATCAGTCATCAACATCATTATCAAGATATCGACTTAGATGCGGGGGTGGGTGAAGTCACCATTTTTAGTCAAGGCCATGCGCTGGAGACGAACCGGAGCTTAGTCAGTCAGTCTTATGCCGTTCATCAGCAAGGCCAAGGTGAATTAACTGTAAAGGTTGGCGTGGGGGAAATCATGGTTCGTCAACACTATTAATGACACTTAGTCATGTTGTTTAAGAGGCCGCGATTATCGGGTTAGGTTAACGCCAGCCGTGATGGCGTTATTCATAAAAATGCAGTGACTTTCGATGGCCTATGGCGGCTTCTGACCCAGAAGCAACGCCGTGGGGCGAGGGCTTCGGGGGATGAAACCACGGGGATTTTGGCTTGACCAACCGCCTTAGGTTAACCTCATGCAAGCAAGCTATGTTTGCCAACGCCTTGTGCCTTGGCAAGATACCCCCCAATTAGCTGATGGTGACTTTCTCAATCACAATGTCGTCGCGGGGGACGTCGTCATGACCAAATAATGAGGTTGTTTTTACCCTAGCAATGGCATTGACTACCTCCATCCCCGCACTGACTCGACCAAATACCGCATAGCCCCAGCCATTATTTGTTGTGGCGGTATGATCTAAAAAATCATTATTGGCTAAATTGATAAAAAATTGCGCAGTCGCTGAATGGGGCGCATCTGTCCTAGCCATCGCGATTGAGCCAATGACATTTTTCAAACCACGATTCGCTTCATTGACGATAGCAGCTCGGGTTGGTTTTTCATCAAATTCACGGGTCATGCCGCCACCTTGGATCATAAAGCCCTGAATGACTCGATGAAAAATCGTGCCCTCATAGAAGCCTTCCTCGCAATAGCGTAAAAAGTTTTTTGAGGTAACGGGAGTGGTTTCCATATTCAGTTCAATGGCAATGTCGCCAAGATTCGTGGTCAATGTAATCGTCATGCGTGTGTCATTTGTCGGTCAATAATGTTTGAGTATAACAATAGTGATGGTGATCTAATAAGCGATAACAACTAAAAAGTCCCAAGATCCCTAAGGTTAATATGCCTTGAATATATCGGACGCTATTAAATATTCACGCTGGGCAATGGTCTATTGGTTGGATATTAATCAGTGGGAAATTCAATGAGTAACAATAGTTGATATTTCAGTCGATATCGCTTTATTATCAATTTAGCGCGAAGGAATGTGTTGCGATGTGAAAGTTAAATAGTGAAACATGTTCGATACATTCTGATAGCAATATGCCATTAACTCCTCGCTAATAAAGATAAAAACCAAGTGAATGTTATATTCACCATAATCAGCAAGAGACTTTTACATGACCCTGGAAATGATCACCGAAATTCTCGGTTGGACTTCTGTCGCCTTTTATATATTAATTACCATCTTTAATACCATGAAATTAACTCGATTTGCTGCCTTTGGCTCGGCGGCAAATGATACCTTATGGGCATTTTTAATGGGCTGGTGGCCTAAGGTGATCCTTAACTTATCGGTCGCGTCACTCAATACCTATCGTTACGCTAAAGATTTTACTAATGCGTCTAAAACCGTCATTATCGGTTTAGGTGGATTAATGGTCATGGGCATTAGTTATATATCTTATGTTGCTATTACGGCTTTTATTGCTTCGCCGACCTTGGCGGTTGCTATGCAATTTGTCGATTTAGGCATTATTTTGCTGGCCCTGTATATGACGACCCTCAAAAATTACCGTTTACTGATGCTGCTTTCTGGTTTTGTCGGTATGGCGGCCTATTATGGCAATACCCAAATGATGATCATTAAGGCATTAGTGATTGCCATCATGACATTTAAATTGTTGTTCGATAAAACTGAGCAACATCAACAGAGCGCGGCAGCCCTCTAGTTAACTCATAGCAACAAGCCCTGTGGTTCGGGCTGACTCGTAGGGAGCTGACAATATCAGCTCCCTTTTTTATGCCTACGTTAACCGGGCAGCGCGGATGTGCGGATTTGTATTGATGATTAATTCCTTTAGAGTGTAGGGTTCACTAAGTGTAATCACAGCGTTTGATGAGGGATAATCCATGCGTAAGGATGTTGGCACAAGGCCTGATGGCGGGATGTCGGAATTTGTACAGGGCTATTGGCGTTTGGCTGAATGGGGGATGACAATTCAGCAGTGCTTGGCCTTTATTGAACAACATATTGAACTTGGTGTTACCACCGTCGATCATGCCGATATCTATGGTCGCTATCAAAGTGAGCGCCTGTTTGGCGAGGCGTTAGCGCTATCGCCGAGTCTGCGCCAACAATTACAGATAGTGACCAAATGTGGCATCAAATTAACTTGCGATAGTCGTTGCCATACCATTAACCATTACGATAGCAGTGCCCTGCATATTGTGCTGAGTGTCGATACATCACTGACCCAGATGGGGATTGATGAGATTGATTTACTGCTCATTCATCGCCCCGATTTGCTGATGAATGCCGATGAAGTGGCGGATGCTTTTGCGCAGTTACACCAGCAGGGTAAGGTCAAACAATTTGGTGTCTCTAATTTTAGTCCCAGCCAAATGCAGTTATTGCAATCGCGCCTGTCGGTCCCTTTGGTAACCAATCAGCTGGAAATTAACCCGCTCAATTTAAAGGTTCTTGAAGATGGCAGCTTAGATTTATTGCAACAATTGGCGATTCGGCCTATGGCTTGGTCGTGTTTGGCGGGAGGGCGTGTATGTCAGCCGATAGCTGAGCATCAAGGCTTAACGACTATGCTAATGACTATCGCCACCGAGATTGGTGCGCAAACGCCTGAGCAGGTGATTTATGCCTGGATACGGGCGTTGCCCGTCAAGCCGCATTGCATATTGGGAAGCGGTAAAATTGCTCGAGTCAAACAGGCGGTGACCTCACAAACGCTGACGTTAACTCGAGAGCAGTGGTACCGAATTTGGACAGCGGCCAAGGGCCATGGCGTCGCGTAAACCTGATGATTCGATTGCGGCCGCACAGGTTAGGCTTGCTGCTGAGGGGCCCACTTTTTCGCCATCCGATAGTCGCTAATATTTTGTTGTTCACGCGCCATGACCGCTTGTTCATGGGCGATTAGCTGGCTGATGTCTGCCGGAGGGAGTGGCGTCGGCGCTGCCATATAGACTAACTGACTGGCGTGGAACAAGGGGGGCGGACGATGGAGCAGTAACGCATCAAAAATCAGCCGCACCCGAGGGAGGTGAAAGTCAGAGGTGACTATCGTTAAGGTGTCGATGGACAAGGTTTGCAGCGCATTGACGCATAAGCTGGCATCTTCAAAGGTAAAACGACTGAGAATACAAGGTAAAAATTGATCAGCGGGGATCCCTTTGGCCATCAATGCTGCCTTCACCCACTCGCCATGAGGTCGCGGCGATTGGTTGAAATGTTCTCCAAAGCCACCGGTACATACCAGTGTTTGGCGGCAATCTTGTTGCCAACAATGCCAGCTGAGTTCACAACGAGATTGAGCGATGGCTGATAAACGTCCATCAGGCGCATTGGGCGCCCCTAACTGAACGATCAATGATGACATGGATTGGCCCCGGATAGTCTTGTCAAGATAGCCACCATATCAGCAGTTATTCCGCGAGTACAACGCCGATACCCACCGATGACTCTGGGGGGATCGGCAGCGATGGATCACAAGCTCTGATGGGGGCCAAAGACCTCATAGTGGAGCTGGCTTTCTGCAATACCTAACGATTTAAGCTGCTGAGCGACCATTTGCATAAAGGGCACTGGGCCGCAAAAGTAATATTCTCCATTGAGAGGTAACTGCTGTGCAATCACCTCTAAATGCATCAAGCCGCTAAAGTCAAAATGCTCGCCTAAGGTGTCATTTGGCAGAGGTTGGCGATACCACACATAGCTGGTGAGCTCAGGGTGCTGGGCTTGCTTCGCCTTAATGTCGTCACTAAAGGCATGAACTTGGCTATGGTCACACGCATGCAACCACAGGGTGGTTTGAGCACTATTAGCTAAGCGCTGATTGAGCATCGCCATCATAGGCGTTAAGCCCACGCCGGCAGAGATTAGCACCAAAGGTTGTGTCGGTGCGGCCTTGAGCATAAAGTCACCCGCTGGCGGGATAACATCAATCACATCACCCATTTGGAAGGCATCATGCAAGAGGTTAGACACCTTGCCCTCTGGCTCGCGCTTCACGCTAATCCGAAAATGCGTGCTGTTACTGGCATCAGATAATGAATATTGACGAATTTCACTATTGGCCAGGCTTGGGTGAGTTAGCTTAACACTTAAATATTGGCCGGCGGCAAAAGTGGGCACAGCTAAGCCATCGACGGGGGTGAGTTCAAACGAGGTAATCACATCGGATTCTGGAATTTTGGCACTGATGGTAAAGGCGCGCGTACCTTGCCAACCGCCGACTTGGCTCGCGGCTTGTTGATAAAGTGTTTGTTCCCTATCAATAAATATTTGTGCCAAGAAACCATAGGCTTCCCCCCAGGCTTGGATAATCTCCGGGGTAACGGCATCGCCGCCTAATTCTTTTAGGGTTTCCAATAAGTGATGGCCGACGATCTGATATTGCTCGGGTTGGATCAGAAAACCTGTGTGTTTTTGCGCGATGCGTTCGACCGCACTGCCAAGTACGGCAAGGTTATCAATATGCGTTGCGTAGGCGGCCACGGCATCGAATAAAGCAGCAGGCTGACGACCGTTTTCTTGGTTGCTGAGATTAAACACATCCTTAAGTTCAGGATTATCGCGAAACATTCTTTTATAGAAGTGATCGGTTAGGGCCGGACCGGCACTAGTGAGTAACGGAATGGTACTTTTAACGACAGCAATGGTGTGTTGAGATAACATATCCCTAAACCTTTATTGTTAATGTGTGTTTAGTGGTAATGCTAAACATGCATTTTATTTATATCAATTAAAGATTAATGAAGTGAGCAAAAAGGTGAGTGAGATCACATTTAACCAATTCATTTGCGGTCCTTGCAGATCAAGCGGTGAGTCAATCATGTCGACGGTCGATAGACCCGTTAATGACAGTTAAGTGTCATTGCCATCGAAATTATCGATTGAGCATGGCATGAAGTAAGCATAGCCAAGTTTCACCACTTGACCATGCTAAATAGCGGAAGATTATGCAGTGACAGCTTGTTGACGTTGCAGTGTGTATAACCATTTTCCGTAAATATAGATCCCAATGGCTGAGATGGAGCCGATGGCGGCAATGATATACCAGGCCATGCCGATATTATGGGCAAGATACAGTTGTTGGGTGAGCGCATCGGCCGATTCACCAGTGAAACTGACTAACGTGCTAAAGGCTTCACCTTGTGGGATCGCGGCAACTTCCGCCGCCGGCATGCCATCCTGAATGAGTTGTTGGCGTGAGAAGATTTCCTTGGAAGCATAATGCTCATAAAGGCGAGGTCCAAAGTAACCTTCGAGTCCCCAGCCGATCCCTTGCGGTAACATCACAAAGCCTAAATACATGGCTTTTTTGCCTTCTGGAGCAATATTACCCATAAACTCGTTCTTTTTAGGTGAAATCATCATTTCACTGACAGAAAACATGGCAATCGCTAAAACAATCATCCAAGCCGCATTGGTGTAGCCAATGAGGATAAAGGCCAAAATACTGAGTAAACAGCCTGCCAGCATGGCGGTGGTAATGCGGTATTTTGCCGTTAAGCCTGCGATTAAAAAACACGAGGTCATAATCAGGCCAGCATTTAAGTTAAGCATGCCTTCTGGCATGACTCGGGTGCCTTCGTTATTTAAGCCGAGCCAAAACTGTAGGGTGCCATTTTGAGTGCCTTCAGGCCCAAATAGGCTAGTGACAATCACACTGGTGTTGACCCACTCAGAGATATGAATGGGCAAAACATCAAATAAGGCATTAAATAAAAACCAGAAGCCTGAAAACACCAGCATATAGTAAATGACGATGGGCTTTTTAAGCTCGTGCCAAGCGTCTTTCCATAGAGCTTCTTGGGCCACTTCGCCGGACTTAATCTTGGCATTACGCTCGAGTCTTGCCTCTTTGCCCGGTTCTTTGTAGGTCAGCAACAGGATGAAGTTAAGCGAAATAATGGCGGCACACGCATAAAACACATTATCCCAAGATAACTGACGCATGTGTACGGCCACTAACGGTCCTAAAAAGCCCCCGATATTGACGATTTGATAGAAAATACCCCACGCCATTGATGAATTATTTCTACGGGTGGCAAGCACTAAGGTTCCTTGAATGCCGGGTTTAAATATACCGGTTCCCGCCGCGAGTAACATGGCTCCGGCCATAAATCCCCAAAAACTGGGAAAGAATGCCATGCACAAATACCCGGCAATTTTAATCAGAGTTGAAGCAAAAATGGTTTGTTTATAGCCGACTCTATCGGAGATCCCTCCGGTGAATACCGGAATAAAAGTCTGCAAAATGGCCCAGGTTGAAATAATAATGCCGTAATCGCTGAGGCTGATGCCGAGTCCCCCCTCTGATTGCGGCGCTTTGGCGTATAAACCGGCACTGGCTTTGACGCCATAATAGGCAATGCGCTCTACCATTTCCATGCCGCCAACTAGCCAAAATACATAGCTTAGACTGGCGATGGAAGCCCACATGCCAAGTTGTTTAACTTCTCTTAAATCATTGTCCGATGAAGGTTGCACCTTGTTATCCCTTTTGTTGTGGTTATCAGGATTGTGTCTTTTCGTAAAACCTATCACTCTACCTTGTTTTTGCTGGGTTACAAAGTGGCTTGTTAGCGGCCACTCCGTCACTCTGTACGGCGCAGCACCAAAGCGTGAGTTTAATAATAAGATTTATTTATCATAAGGTTATATTGGAATGTTAATTGATTTGGCGTATTGTGGAGCCAGTGTTGAACTACCCGTTTGCTTGCGATTAACCTCAATACGGGTTTTTAGTGTTTTTTATAAATAAAAAATCAAGAGTCTGAGGGACTCCAAAGTGTTGAGTCACTTTTTCGTTAAAGTAGGGGCTCTTTGTCTCAGTGTTGTAAGGATATAGCATGCAGTGGTTAACTCAGTGGTCAATTAAAGCCCGGCTGGTATTTTTATCGGGTTTTGTGGTGTGTTCTGGCATAGCGATAACGGGGGTGTTGATGTGGGATTTAGCGCAAGTTGAAGCCCATTTTGAAGAATATGAACAAGGCTCGGTCTTGACTGAAGTGGCGGTACTAAAGATTAGTCGCGATATGAATTACGTATCCCGCCTAAACCGCTCGATTATGCTCGGGGATGATTATCAACAAAACATCGATAGGGTTGAGCGCTATATCAACGCCATTGATGCGCATTTTATCGAACTTAATCAGGGGGTTAATAAGCTGTCGATGCCGCAGGAGGCTCAACGTTTGCGCCAACTCGTGCAAGTGGCTGAAGCCGATACCGATGCGTTTTTACAGGATGGTTGGCAGCGGATGGCCGCGCTTGCCGATTCGCCGCGGCGCACCTTCGATTTGGTGAACGCATGGAAAGAATATCGTACGGGTGCCACCCCGTTTGCACAAAAGGCACGTGCAAGCTTTTCTGAGCTGGTGGAGTATGAAGCTCAGGTTAGAACTCAAGTTCAACAGCGCGCCAATGCGGCGATTAATGCAACTCAAACCCGCGCGGTTAGCTTATTAGTGTTGGTATTTTCTTTGGTTAGCTTGATGCTATTTTTGGTGTTTCGCTCGATTTTACAGCCACTCAAAACCCTCGAACAAACCATGAGTCAGGTGACGTCAAACTTAGATCTTACCCAGCATGTCGAGGTGGTCGGCCATGATGAGTTAAGTTCACTCGCCACCACCTTTAACCGGTTACTGCAGACATTTCAGCAAAGCTTGCAACAAGTGAGTCTTGCCGCTGGCAAGTTGCAACAATCGGGCAGTGAAACGCGCCAAGCTTGCGAAAGTATGCTCGGCAGTATCGAGGGCCAAAAGCGAGAACTCGATATGGTGGCCACCGCCATGAATGAAATGACAGCCACAGTGAGTGAAGTGGCTCGTAATGCCGCTGAGGCATCGTCCTCGGCGCATGTGTCAGACGGCTTAGCGCAGCAAGGTCAACAAGTGGTGAGCGAGAGCATTGCTGGCATTGATGCGTTAGCCGCGGAAATATCCAAAGCGGCAGATGTGGTCGCCTTGGTCGATGATGATAGCCGCCAGATCCACAAGATTTTAGAAGTTATTCAAGGTATTGCCTCACAAACTAACTTGTTGGCATTAAATGCTGCCATTGAGGCTGCCCGAGCCGGTGCCCAAGGGCGTGGCTTTGCTGTGGTTGCCGATGAGGTGCGTACCCTCGCGGCGCGTACTCAAGATGCTACTGAGGAGATTCAGCAAATGATCAGCCGCTTGCAAACTGGGGCTGCGCAAGCAGTTGAAGTGATAGGTGGAAGTCATGTGTTGGCAGAGCGGTCGGTGGTTGCGGCGAAATCGGTGGGAGAATCCTTAATGCAAATCGCGGCAGCTATCACCCATATTAACGATATGAATGCGCAAATCGCCACGGCGGCTGAAGAGCAAAGTTTAGTGGCAGAAGAGATTAATACTAATGTCACTAATCTGCATCGTGATGTGGCAAGTTCGGTTGCGACAGCGCACCAAGTCAGTGATAACAGTAAGGTGCTGGCGAGTTTGTCGGTGCAATTAAATACCATGGTGGCGACATATCAAGTCTAACTGACGACATCTTAGTCGGGATGCAACGCAAGGTTGCATCCCGAGTGGTTGCAAAATAACGCCGATTAGTTCGGGTTATTCAATCGTGATTGAATGGCGGCTTTGGCTTCTTCTTGAGCCGCGAGTTGTTCTTCTTCCGCTTTCATCTTCATGCCATCATTAAAGAGTATCCGTGCCGCTTGTGCTTGCTCTGATGCCTCGAGTTTACTTTCTTTGGCTTTCATGGCGACATCGGTTAGGCGCTGCAGTTCCGTGATGATTTCATCCGGTGCATCTCCCAAGTCGAGGCTGGATTCACCGCGGGCCAAGGCTTCACGACGAAGCTGTTTCTTTAATTGCCAGATGGCCTCTAAGGCTTCGCGCTCTGCATTGGCGGCATCCATGGCGATGTCTCGCAGTTGCTCGAACTTGGCTAAGGCTTGGCCTTCTTTGCTCCAAGGATCAACTTCCGGCAGATCGGAGATGTTAATCACAGGATCGACATAGCCTTCTTGATGACTCAAATCGAGCATGGCCGCTTTGACGCCAGAAATCATTAACATGACAGCGATGACAAGCAAAGGTAACCCACCAACGATAGCCGCGGTTTGTAGGGTGGCTAAACCGCCCATAAACATCAGTACCGATGGCATAAATGACAGGGTAAAGGCCCAGAACAAACGGTTCCAACGCAGCGGATCTTCCGTGACATTGGTTTGCACCACCGAGGCTAAAATAAATGAAATGGAGTCAAAGGTGGTGGCCGTAAATATGATACATAAAATCGTGAAGACGGCGATGACTACAGTGCTTAGGGGTAATTGTTCTAAAATGGCGAAAATCGCGCGGGTTGGCCCGTCACTATTGAGTATGCCGACGACATCGAGTTGCCCCGATAACTGCAGGGATAAGCCGTAATTCCCTAGAATCATAAAGTACATGGCGCAACCGAGCGAGCCGAAGAAGATGGCGCCAGAGACCATTTGCTTAATGGTGCGGCCGCGCGAGATACGGGCCACAAATAATCCCATGCTCGGAGCAAAGACTAACCACCAAGCCCAATAGAAAATGGTCCAATCTTGCGGGAAGTGGGTATCGGCAAAAGTGCCCATGCCGCCGAAGGGTTCAGCCCAAGTTGCCATGACAAAGAAGTTAGACAACATACGGCCGATAGAATCTAGCCCAGTTTCTAACATAAAGATGGTTGGCCCACACACCAAAATAAAGAGTAATAAGGCTAATGCGCCCCAAAAGTTAATATTACTCAGCACCTTAATGCCACCGTCCATGCCTTTGTAGGAAGAATATGCAAATAAGGCAGTACATAGCATCAGCACGCCAATTTGACTGGCATTGGTGGATGGGATCCCAAATAGGTAGCTGATCCCTTCATTAATTAAAGGCGCTGCTAAGCCCAGAGTCGTTGCTGCGCCGCCTAAGAGGCCGAAAATAAATAAAATATCGACCAGCTTACCAATTTTACCATGACTGTGAGCTTCGCCAATGACAGGCATTAACGCGGCTGACACCTTAAGGACGGGTTGTTTGCGGACATAGTAAAAATAGGCAATAGGAATGGCCGGAATTAAGTAAATACACCACGCAATTGGACCCCAGTGGAACAAGCCATAGGTCGCTGCCCAGCGTACGGCCTCTTCACTCCCAGGCTCTAACTGGAACGGGGGATTTTGATAGTAATACGCCCACTCGATGGTGCCCCAGTACAAAATACTGGCACCAATGCCGCCGCAAAATAACATCGCGGCCCAAGAGGCTAATTTAAATTCTGGTTCTTCATCAGGATCGCCCAATTTAATTTGACCGATATCGGAAAATACGATGTAAATCATGAAGAAGAATGCACTTAACCCCAGAGCCAAATAAGCGAAACCTAGCTTATCTGTCATAAAGGTTTTGGCGATGGCAATCCATTCAGCGCCTTCGGCAGGAAAGATAAGTAACGGGGTGATCACTGAAAACAATAAGATCAGTGCGCCAAAAAAAGTGGGTTTATCGATAAGTTCAAAATGTTTGTTCATGCAATTATGTCCGTGACAACTTTCTACGGCTAGGGCTCTAACAGATCACTTAACGTTGAGTAATCTTGAGTGACTATGTGATGTTTTGTTCTTCTATGATGGAGCAAGGTTGGTTGTTGGTGATCGTTTTTGTGCAAATGTGGAAATTCTTACGGGAAAGTAACTATTGTGAAAATAGCCCGAGTTGTGAACTAAGTCGATAAACATTTATTTATGAGAGCGCGATAGTGTGATCGCTATGGGGTTTTGTGGTGGATGTGTGAGATGAGTTGAGAGGTTGGGGCCCAGCACAGACCCCAATATCGGGTTATTTAACGCGCATTGGTGGGCGCAGTAATCACGGCCTTGGCTAAATCATGTTGCAAAATATAATAGCCAGCTAATGCCGGTGATGCATCGGCTGGGACGCCAAGATTATCGACATCAAGGGCATAAACCGTGATGTGATAATTATGGGGTTTAGCCATGGGAGGGGGGCAAGCTCCGCCGTATCCCATAAAGCCAAAATCGTTGCGCAGCATACTGGCGCCTTTTGGCAGTTTGTCTCCGCCCTTCGCACCGGCACCTAAGTCTAATCCGGTGGCGTCGGCTGGGATATTAATTGTTACCCAATGCCACCAACCGCTGCCGGTAGGGGCGTCAGGATCATATAAGGTAACCGCAAAACTTTTGGTGCCTTCGGGCACATCGCTCCATTTGAGTTCAGGCGATACATTATCACCAGTGCAACCCCATTGATTAAAAATCTGCTGGTTATTAAAGGTCTTATCATTGGTGACTTGAGGGCTCTCAAGTGTTAAGGCTGATGCGCTCGTCGCACTCACGAGTGCCAACGCGCAGCCGATTGATAATATTTTGTTCATAACACCTCCGTTATTAAGCTGAGTAAGTTTAGTTTTTATTTTCAAATATGCGAGTTAACGTCAATCATATTGTGTGCAGGCAAAGGGGGGGCGCGGCTAGTGCGACACAGGCTCCTTCGGCGGGATTTGCACCGGCCCAAGGCCGATAATGCATTTCAAATAACCTTGTTTCCAACCTTGGGTAAAGTCTTCATCCGAGCCTGTAAGGCGTGGCGCTTGACGAAGCGCTTGTCTGGGGGTGCCTGAGCCAGTTAATGCCGATTTACAGCCCATGTCTTTGCCGTAATCAAACATATTTTTATAATCACTGGCTTGGTTAGCGTCGTGAGCGCAGGCGCTCAGTAGTAGCAAGGGAACAGCAAGTATCATGGCTTTCATCTTGGCTCCTGACGTTGGTTGAGTCAGCACAGTGTAGCCAAAGAATAGGGATTACGGAGGGCGTTTAGGCGACTTTCATTGGCGGTTAATGAAAGTCGCAGTTGAAATTTAGATGGGGGATTAATGCAGTTTCATTTTGGGGCGCACCGCGCGCATTAATTTTTCTGCTAACCATAATGCCATCATGCGTCTGGCGCCGTGGATGGCATACTGATGCATGCGATAGAGCGATAAATACACTAGTCTGGCAATTTTTCCTTCCACAAACATGCTGTTTTTATTTAAGTTACCCATCAAGCTGCCAACAGTGCTGAAGCGGGATAGATTGACCAGTGAACCATGATCTACATAGTGATATTCGATTTCTGGTTTGCCGTTACGACGATTCATGATGTTTTTAAAAACGCAGCTTGCCATCTGATGTGCCGATTGAGCGCGTGGCGGTACAAAGCTGCCGTCGGCCTGTCCACAAGCGCAGCAATCACCAATCACAAACAAGTTGGCTTGGCCTTTGGCGTGCAGGGTCGGCTCAACCAAGACTTGGTTGTTGCGGGTCAGTGCCAGCCCTTCAATGTTACGAATAAAATCAGGCGCCTTCACCCCAGCGGCCCATACCATCATTTGCGCCGCAATGAGTTGACCGTCACTGGTCATAAAGCCTTCGCTGGTGGCTTCATTAATGCGGACATTTTCCATGACCTCGACCCCGAGTAATGACAGTTCCTTGCGTGCAGACGCCGAGATGCGCTCGGGCAGGGCAGGTAGAATTCGTGGGCCGGCTTCTATCAATTGGATCTTGAGTTTAGCGGGGGTCATTTGAGCTAAGCCATAGGACTTAATCAATTGTGCTACATGATACAGTTCAGCAGATAACTCGACGCCAGTGGCCCCGCCACCGACAATGGCGATATCTAAGCAATCGACATTTGGGTTTTGGTGAACGCGAGTAAAGTTATCTAACAACGCGTGATGGAAACGCTGCGCTTGAGTGTGGGAGTCGAGGAAGTAACAATGCTCTTTCACGCCTTTGGTGTTGAAATCATTACTGACACTGCCTACCGCCAGTACCAGCTGATCATAGCCCAGCTGACGTTCAGTGCTGAGCAACTTACCTTCTTGATCCCATTTGGCGGCTAAGCTGATGTGTTGGGCTTGGCAATCCAGTCCGATCATTTCCCCCAGCTCAAAACGATAGCCATGTTGCATCGCATGGACCGAGTAAATGACCCCATCGAGATCGGCATCTAATGAACCCGTGGCCACTTCGTGTAATAAGGGTTTCCAAATGTGGCTTCGGCTTTTATCGATCAGCACAATTTCTGCCTTGCCTTTTTTTCCTAATTTATGGCCTAAGGCGCTGGCTAGTTCTAAGCCGCCGGCTCCACCACCGACGATAACAATTCTCGGTAATGAATGGGATGATGCGGAATGTTCTGCGCTGATCATGATGCTTGGTCTCAATAATAAATAAAGTGGGGGTAAACACTCACTTATGCTGCCTGTTTTTGTGAGTTATGTCATCCTAAAAGTAGGGGGGAAGACAAGCAAATGCTTAAATTAAAACCAGCATTTTGCCAAAAGTTGATATTATGTGCTAGATATTGGTAAATTGTGGTGTTTTTAACTATTTCAACCAATAAAAAAGGCTGTCTATGACAGCCTTTTTGTGATGTATTCGTGACCTAGATCAAGCTGAGCTGGCGTTGCTGCTCTTTGAGTTTATCAATATCGCGATTTAACTCAGTTTGCTTAGCGCGTTCTTTTTCAATCACCATCGCCGGGGCTTTCGCCACAAAGCCTTGATTGCTTAGCTTACCTTCGATGCGCTGGGCCTCTTGGGTTAGCTTATCGATTTGCTTATCGATACGCGCCATTTCGGCGGCAACGTCGATAAGGCCAGCCATCGGGATCAACAGCTCCATCTCACCCACCAACTGAGTGGTTGACATCGGCGCACTATCGTCGGCGTGCAAAATCGTCATTGATTCTAGGCGCGCCAGTGACGTTAAGAAGGTGTGATTGTTCTTAATACGGGCTTCATCTTGCGCACTCACTGACCGCAGCAAGGCGTTTAATGGCTTAGATGGCGCGATATTGAGTTCGGCGCGAATATTACGTACCGCAATAATCATTTGCTTCACCCACTCTAAATCGGCCATGGCAACAGCATCGACTTGCTCAGGCTGATATTGCGGGAAAGGCATCAGCATTAAGGTCTCACCGCTGACACCGGCTAATGGTTTCACTCGGTGCCAAATGGTTTCAGTGATGTATGGCATGATCGGGTGCATCAGGCGCTGCATTTGCTCAAGTACGGTTACTAAGGTGTGGCGCGTACCACGTTGCTCAGCTGCGCTACCATGTTGCAGTACCGGCTTAGTTAATTCTAAATACCAGTCGCAGAATTGGTTCCAAGTGAACTCATATAGGGTATTTGCTGCTAAATCGAAGCGATACGCTGCCATATGGTCGTCGAAGGTTTTCACCGTTTGATTAAACAAACCGATGATCCAGCGATCGGCCAGTGACAAGGTCATGTCGCCGCCTTGCTGACCACAATCTTGATCTTCAGTATTCATTAACACAAAGCGAGAGGCGTTCCATAACTTGTTACAGAAGCTGCGGTAACCGTCTAAACGCTTCATGTCCCAGTTAATATCACGACCGGTCGATGCCATCGCCGCTAAGGTAAAGCGCAGCGCATCTGTGCCGTGGGCTTCAATGCCTTCGCTAAACTCTTTGCGAGTACTTTTTTCAATCTTGGCAGCCAGCTGTGGCTGCATCATGTTGCCAGTGCGCTTTGCAACTAAAGACTCAAGATCGATACCGTCAATCATATCTAATGGGTCAAGGACGTTGCCTTTCGATTTTGACATCTTGTTACCGGCTTCATCACGAATAAGTCCAGTTACATACACTGTCTTAAACGGAACTTGCGGCTTACCATCTTCATCTTTAATGAAGTGCATGGTCATCATAATCATCCGCGCTACCCAGAAGAAAATGATGTCAAATCCGGTGACCAGTACGTCGGTGGGGTGGAAGGTTTTTAAGTCTTCCAGATTGTCAGGCCAACCTAAGGTAGAGAAGGTCCATAACGCTGATGAGAACCAGGTATCCAGAACGTCATCATCTTGGCGTAAGTTAACTGAGTCAGCGAGCTCATGCTTGGCGCGAACTTCCGCTTCAGTCCGTCCAACATAGACTTTACCTGCGTCATCATACCAAGCTGGGATGCGGTGTCCCCACCATAATTGACGTGAGATACACCAATCTTGAATATCACGCATCCACGAGAAATACATATTCTCATATTGCTGTGGTACAAATTTGATATCGCCATTTTCAACCGCTTCGATGGCGGTTTTAGCCATGGGGGCAACAGCCACATACCACTGGTCGGTAAGCATAGGTTCAATCACGACACCAGAGCGATCGCCATAAGGCACTTTTAAACCATGAGGAGCAATTTTCTCCAGCAGGCCTAAGCTGTCAAATTCAGCCACGATAGCATCGCGGGCTTTAAAGCGATCAAGGCCGGCAAAGCGAGCGGGTAAGCTCACATCCAAATCTTTATTGAGGGTACCGTCAGTGTTGACTACTTCAGCCGTTGCACGAATGGCAGCATCTAAAGTCAGTACGTTGAACATTGGCAGTTGATGACGTTTACCGACTTCATAATCGTTAAAGTCATGGGCTGGGGTGATCTTAACGCAACCGGTACCAAACTCCATGTCGACATAATCGTCAGCCACGATCGGGATTAAACGGTTCACGATTGGCAGTAAAATAAACTTACCGACTAATGCCTGATAACGCTCGTCATCTGGGTGTACTGCTACTGCGCTATCACCGAGCATGGTTTCTGGACGGGTGGTGGCAACTTCTAAATAGTCTTTACCATCAGCGGTTAATGCGCCATCGGCCAGCGGGTAGCGCAAGTGCCACATGTGCCCTTGTTTTTCTTTATTTTCCACTTCGAGATCGGAGATCGCGGTGTGTAACTTAGGATCCCAGTTCACCAAGCGCTTGCCGCGATAGATTAAGTCATCTTCGTATAAGCGCACGAAGACTTCTTGAACCGCTTTGGATAAGCCTTCATCCATGGTAAAGCGCTCACGATCCCAATCGACCGAGGCACCCATGCGGCGCAGCTGTTTGGTGATGGTGCCACCTGACTGGGCTTTCCATTCCCACACCTTGTCCATGAAGGCCTCTCGACCTAAGTCATGACGGTTTTTGCCTTCTTCAGCTTCAAGTTTGCGCTCAACCAACATTTGGGTGGCAATCCCCGCATGGTCGGTACCAACTTGCCATAAGGTATTCTTACCTTTCATGCGCTCATAACGGATCAAAGTATCCATAATGGTGTCTTGGAAGGCGTGACCCATGTGCAAACTGCCCGTCACATTCGGTGGCGGGATCATGATGCAATAATTGCCTTGGGACTCATCGCCGTGAGGCTTGAAGTAACCTTGCTCTTCCCAGTTTTGGTAGAGCGCCTGTTCAATGGACTGCGGGTTGTATGTCTTTTCCATGGGAAGTATATATTCTCAATCTAAATCAAGTGGTTGCGTTGCTAGGTCTTGAGTGTCAAGTGCGATACCAAGCTGGCGATATTGCTTATAGCGTTCACGAGCGATGGCCTTCATTGCGTTATCACTGGCAACAAAATCGATAATCTGGCTAAAGTTTACCGCAAATGAGGGGCATTGGTCTGCAAGATTAATCAGAAGATGGCGACTTTTATTGGGGCCTAATCTGTCAAAGCCAATTTCAACGGGTGCGCCAGTTTGCGGGCCTTCACCTTTGAGGTTATGCGGCACAAATGCGTCGGGTTCAAACTGCCAGAGGATCTCATCGATATGGAAGGCTTGCGCCTGATCTTGGCAATGAATATACAGTGTCTGCCCAGCTTGATAATAATGATTAGCCAGTTGACAGGCGATACCATCACGTCGCTCACTCGCCGAGCCTTTAGCTTCATTGGGCAGGAGATAGAAAATAGCCTGACTCATTGCTGTGCTCGCCTCTATATCGTGTCTATAAACGCGAGATTCTACACCTTTTGGGCCTTGTTTGAAATTGTCCTGTCATTATCCCGCGCTGGCCGAGCAATATACCCCGCGTTATTTGGCGATGGCGTCCTGACTGATGTTAAGGCGTACGAGTTCTGCGTCAGTATGGTGGCTGGTTTGCGCTGCGAGTAATTGGGTAAAGCCGTTAGCATCTAAGGCGGGATAATACAGAAAGCCTTGGTAGAGGTGGCAATGATGTTGCTTGAGAAAGTCCCGTTGCACTGGCGTTTCAACGCCTTCAGCGACCACGGTCAGACCAAGGTGATGTGCCATCACCATGGTGGTTTCGACGATAGCCGCATCATAATTATCATCAGGTAACCCTTGTACAAACGATTGATCAAGTTTTAAGGTGCTAATCGGCAAGTTTTTAAGATAAGACAGTGAGGAAAAACCTGTGCCAAAATCATCGAGTGCAATACGGATGCCTAATCGGCAGAGTTGATTCATTTTAATTATGGTGGCGTCAATATCATTGATGGCCACGCTTTCAGTCAATTCCAGTTCGATGTTGTGCGCTGGCACTTGGAAGCGTTGCAGGCATTGTTCGACAAATGCTATAAAGTCAGGGTGATTAAATTGATTAGCGCTCACATTAATGGATAAGCACAAGGGATGATATCCCGCTTGATGCCATGCGTGTAATTGGCGGCAACTTTGCTCAAACACCCAATTGCCGACAATGACAATTTGTCCAGATTCTTCTAATTGTGGGATAAAGCGACATGGACAGGTTATTCCTTGCGTGGGGTGCTGCCAGCGAATTAGCACTTCGGCCTTAGTTATTTTTGGCTCTTCTAAATTGACTTGAGGCTGAAAATACAGAATAAACTCTTGCTGCGTTATCGCTCGCTCTAACTCAATGGCTAATTGATGGCGCATGGCCTCGCTGCGTTTGAGTTGTTCATCATAAAAGCGCACCTGATTTTTACCGGTGTTTTTGGCATGGTACAAGGCGGCGTCGGCGTAAATTAAAATGTCACTCTGGCTCATTTGGTCCTGCTCTATGATGACCACGCCAATGCTACAGGTAATTTGCAGCGTCAAATGCTGCAATTGAATGGGTTGGCTTAGTTGCTTGTGAATGGCTTCGGTCACTTGAGTGATATGGTCCATGACGCCTTGGGCGCCTAAGTCTGCCAGAAATACAATAAACTCATCTCCTCCCATGCGCGCGACTAAGTCGGTAGAAGACTGCACAAACTCAGATAAGCTCTGGCTCACCTGACACAATAATTGGTCACCAATGGCATGGCCAAATTGATCATTAACTTGTTTGAAGTTATCTAAATCGATGTAAAGCAGGGCGCAAGCAGAGGGACGTGATTGGCTAAATTCATGGGTTAAATGTTCCATCAATAAGCGGCGATTGGCCACACCGGTGAGAAAATCGTGATTGGCGTTAAAGAGGATTTGTTTTTCAGCATTAACCCTATCGGTAATATCGGTCAAAATGCCGGTAAAACCCGCAAATTTCCCCGTCTCATCTTTGACGGGCCGGCAGGAAAGATCAAATATCCGTTGCTGTTTATTGACCGTAGTAAATTGAATGTGGCGATTAAACTCTGTGCTGTCCTGATTAAGTAATGCCGCAAATCCTTGAGTACATTCATCTATATCTAATGGGGATAAGTGTTCAGTGAAATGGCGCCCTAGCGATTCAGTCAGGGAATAACCGGTCATGACTTCCCACGCGGGATTAATGAAGCGCCATTGCAAAGATAAGTCCAGATGAAACACGACATCGCGCAAATGCCCTACCAAATCTTGGTAGCGCTTTTCAGAGGCTTGCAGGTGCTCTATGAGCTTATTTTGTACCTGCGATAAGCGCTCATTCGCGCCTTGTTGATCCACAGGCTTCGCCATCTATACCCCTAAGGCTTGGGTCACATCTTTAGCGGACATAATCTTGGCATAAAATGGCATAATTTCAGTCATATAATAGTTTTGTTCAAAGCGGGTTCGACCGACAGTGCAATCGGACAAAATAGTGACTTTATAGCCAAGGTCAGCCGCTTCTCTACCCGCTGTATCAATACATAACGAGGTCACCGCTCCGGCAATGATCACCTCTTTGATCCCATGGGATTGTAATAGTTGGTGGAGATCGGTATTGGAAAAGCAGCTCAGTCCTCGTTTACCGGGCAAGGTGATGATCTTACTTGCCATCGGTGTTAATTCCGGGATGGTTTGCGCGCCAGAGGAGCCAGCTTTAAAGGCGCCATTGTCTTTAATGATTTTTAGTATGCCAATGGGCTCATCGAGTTCGGAGTAGTCGGCGGTGAAAATGATCGGAGTTGATGCAATTAGGGCCTCGGTGGTGAGTAAACGTGAGATCAGTTGTAGCGAGTTATCTAAAATAACTCCCACTTGTTCTGAGTTCTCCAAGGCTCCATGCAGAATGCCGTCTTTGGCAAAATAGTCATTTTGATAACCAATTAAGATTAATGCAGTGTGTTTGATATCCATATCATCGCCCGTTCGCTATTGATAGTAGGCTGACATTTGCTCAGCGATACTTGAGCATTGGTAACGCATGCACTTTCAGCCGCCTCAGTCCTTCTTCATTGAGTATAGAATGAAAAACACCTATTGAGAGACATTGGCAATTGCCATTAGCTCCCATAGTGTCATCGGCCCCATTTAGATGGCATTTATATCGCCTCTTCTAAGGTGAGTAATTCTAATCGCTCCAACACTAAGGTAATCGCATGCTCAAACGCGGCTTGATTAGCAAATAGGCTCGAGACCAAGGTGAGTTTGCCGTCGCCATGATGGAGATGAAAGAATACCTGACTGCCGACAGTTTGGCTGCTGATGGCCTCAATCTGTTGCCAATCGAGGGTGATGATTTTCCGACTGATCCCCGACTTAGGGCTTTGTAGGCCTTGCGCTGACAACACCAGCACCCGCTTTCGTGCGAGACTCGCCATAAAGATAACACCGCCAAGTAGCGCAAATAGCAGGCTGATAACACCGAGGCACCACAAGAAAATGGAGGCTTGAGCTGGGGATAAGTGGATGAGATCGAAAAGGATTAAGCCGCGATCACGTTGATATGCGCTTAAGGCAAGTAGATAGCTCAAGAAGATGCCTATCGGCATAATAACTAAGCCTAACCAGATTTTAGGTTTATAGGGAAAGCAGATGTCTTGGTGCGTCATGATTGATGTCTCTGATTAAGTGTGTTATTCCAGTGAGTAAGAAATGCCGTCGGCGTAATATTCTGTGTTGAGTTGTTGACCCTTGCTATAAAACTTGATGCTTTTTAAGGAACCATCGAGGTAAAACTCGTAGAACTTACCGTCGAACTCTCCCTGTGAATTAAAGGTGACTTGGCCCAAGAGGTAGCCTTGCGGTGAGGTAGATTGCCATTGGCCAGTCTTGAGCCCAGCGTGATATTGGCCTGATCACACGGAGTCATCCCAAAAAAAGGTATTTTCAATCCAGTGGCCATGACGCTGGCCATTGACGTATCGGCCTTTGAGCACGACGTTAGCCTGGGGGTCGCGATGGATCCATTCGCCGCTGGGCTCATTATTGTGATAATACTCCTGCTGAACAATTACGCCCTCGGCGGTGATTTGCTGCTGTAAGCCATGTTTTTGGCCTTGCTGATTGTAGTGACTCAGGGTCACGGTTTGGTCTTCATCTTGTCTCTTCCAAGTGCCCACGGCAATATTGTCGCGATATTGACCTTGTGACCACACCATGCCGCTATCATCAATATGTTGATAAGTGCCATGTTTCTTTCCGTGTTTCATCTGCGTGGTGATCATCTCATAGCGATTGAGGTACTCAGAGAATGAGCGGATCAGTTGCTGACCATGGCGTTGATTGTCTTGATATTGATAGCGGCTGATGATTTCGCCATTCAGATAGGTTTCAACTAAGCGGTAACCGCTAACAAAATTTTCGCGTCGATAATTGTCGAGGACGCCATCGACATAGTGGCTTTGCTCGTAATGGGTTTTGTCTTGGCCTTGATAGCGGGTTGTTTCGTAGCGTAAGCGTTGGTTGTTGGCATTGGTGACTTCTAATCGGATCAGTCGACCTTGAGGATCATACTCGCTGACGGTGGTTTTCTTGCTGGCACGGCTGTATTTTGTATGGGTACCCTGCGGAATATTGTGATGATACTGGCCATGTTCTTGCAGCGCTCCGGTGGTATCGTAAAGCCAAAATTCGCCATGTTTTTTGTCATCTTTATATTGAAAATGGCTACTAAGTTGGCCATTTATCCAGGTTTTTTTATCACCGTTAAGCTTGCCATCAATCACTTGCGATTCATGCTGCAGTTGGCCATCGTCAGTAAATACTTGGTTTGAGCCGCTGCCACTGTGGTAGGTCCTTGTCATGAGTTGACCATTATCATGGTAGCGCTCTTCTACTCCCTGTTGTTGGCCCGCTTGAAACTGGCTAATGACCTCAATGTTGCCATTGGCATAATAGGTTGTCT
The DNA here is from genome assembly GCF_019209865.1 of Shewanella sp. NIFS-20-20. Taxonomy (GTDB): domain Bacteria; phylum Pseudomonadota; class Gammaproteobacteria; order Enterobacterales; family Shewanellaceae; genus Shewanella. The sequence goes on from NZ_JAHUTT010000004.1 coordinate 55,452, forward strand.
GCTGGCCATGCCATTGACCTTGTTGATAATGACATTCACATTCAAGGCTGCCATCTTCACGGTAAATGGTGATGGCGCCATGGCGCTGGCCCTCGGCATTGCGATGGCCTTGTTCCCACACCTTGCCATTGGCATAAAAAAAACGGTAATCGCCGACGAGGGTTCTATTTTCAAAGGAATCACCTCGCGCCATACCTTCAAAGAATACGGTGTCAGCGTCTTGATAAAAGAGCGTGAGCGGGAAAGTATTATCTTTTATATCAACAGTTTGCTTAAGATAATATGGTGAGCCTTGCTCACTGGGTTGTAGTCGCCACTCTTGATCTAAGAAAATCTTCTCATGTTGATTTTTATCAAGGTTCTCCGCCGCTAACGCCGAGACTAAGATGCTTGATAGGCCTATGAGTAGCCAGATTCGTAGTACATTTTGGCGCCTATTCATGGGGTCGTTCCATAAGGTAATGGCTTAAAGTCAAAGGAAAATTCGCGACTTATGGGCTCGCCTTTAATGTCGGTGTATTGCACCGCGGCGGCGAAACCACTGACACTAAGGTATTTGCCGTCGACAAGAAAGCGGGACAAAGGGCTCGGGGTGAAATCAGCCTCTTGCTGCGGTCCTCTGATGGCTAACTGATTGCCATGCTGATCAAGCACCTTGATAGCATTGATAAATTGACGGGCGTCAGCATGGAGCCGTTCGGCGGTTAACCAAGGACTAACGTCAATTAACCAAGGGGTGTCATTGGCAGCAAGTTGGCGATGGATGATGTCGGTCGTTCCTTGGCAATGGATAGTGAATGTCACCGACTTATCGTAAAAAAAACGCCTAATGCCATCGTCAGTCATTAAATCCCAACGTACATCTTGGGCCACAAGCTCGGATTGGTTCTCGGCAAATACGACCGGATTACCTGCTTCGGTAAAGCCTTGGTTTATTTCAACGCGACATACCTGAGCCATCATTGGGCTCAGCCACAGACTAAGATCATGGCCGCTAGCAGAGTAAGGGCTGAGCTCATCGAGAGTTGCTGGTGGTGTCTGTGACGGTGGATTGGCAAAGAACGAGCTATCAGCGCGGGTGGCATAGTCGACAATATCAATCGTTAGGGGGGGGGGGGTTAGCTTAGCGACATACTCTTGCTCGGTGACAAAACGAATGGTTGCTGTATCGGTTTGAGCGACATCAGGGCTGAGTAAGTTCATGGTCAGCTGCGCTGGGGTTTCGGTCAAGTTGAGCTCGATGCGATTACGTATCCAACCTAAATACCTAATAAAATCAATGCCAATGGCATCGCTGTCTGATAGCCATTGAGGTATATCAGTGAGTGGAATAGGTTTGATGCGAAACTGGCCTTGAAGCTCGGAGAGATCGAGCCGCACCTTGGTATGTGGATCGTGACTTATATTGATGGCGTAGCTGTGTTGCTTGGCATCAAGCACGCTGACGCTGATTTCGATGCCATCTTGGCTTACCCCATGCTTGAGCCACTCCGAGATGGGCTTAGCTACTGAGGTGGTTTGGTAGGGGGTGAATTCAAGCGTGGCGTCTAAGGCGGTCATGGCGGGAGCGGGGTGCTCGAGGCTTGCTGTTAAACTGTGTCTGGCAAACTCGGCATTGACGCGAGTGTCGAACAGCTGGTGAGTGTAGTTAAGTTGTTGCTCTTCCCCTGAAACAAGCTGGGCTGTTAACTGCTTGATACGGAGAGTTAGCGGGGAAAAATTATCCTGAAAACCGCCAAAGAGAGTTAATTCTAGCTCAGCGTCTTGTTTTGAAGGGTGGAAAATACCATAGGTAGTCACGAGTGCAGGCGATGACGGGGTCACTGGTGTTGGTGTTATGGTGGGTAGCGGCAAATCTAATGGACTGGATTCAAGCAAGTGGCCTGCGCTACTTTCCCAAAAGTAGCTGCCATCTTGGCTGGTCTCAGGCAGCATGGCGAAACGGCCTATTATCACACTGTTGTCCAACGGCGATAGCTGCGTGCGGGTAATCATCACCATGGCATTGAGCCAACCACTGTGCCTATCGACCCGATACTCGGCATAGAGATTGGGGTAGTCTTGGCGGTCGGTAGTGATCTCATAAGACCATGTCAGTTCATCATCGGTTTGCGCGATAAGTTTGATGTTAGCTTGGGGCCAAGCATGACGATTAGCTTCAGGCGGTAATGCCAGCGGCATGTGCGCATTCACTACGGTCGGTGGGATCAGGATCATGTTCTTGGCTTGAGCGGTGAGGATGTCGGCATTGATACGCGGATGTTGTTGGGGCAGGGTGTTGCTGCTAACACTCACTAATTCACTATCGCTGAGATTAATGCTGAACTGAAACCCTTGGCGGAAGAAATTCGCAAGCTTAAAGGTATCTTGATGCGGCGAGCGTGTGCTGATGCTCGCCTGCAAATGATCGGAGGTATATTCCAGCATCAAAGGTGTCACCTCAAAATTGAGGGTGAGCTCATCTCGGCTAGCGACTCGATATTCAACGAGGGCTCGACCTCGCGATAAAGCGCTTGGGACTTGATCTATGCTATCCAACTGCTCACTCATGGCACTATAGACCTGATAGCGACGACTCTCGCCGGGTGACGCATCAAAGTTGACGTTATCTATGGCGGCGGTGGCGCTTGGCTGGCAGCCGCTGAGGAGTCCGCTGATAATCAATATCAGCAGTAAACTTAGCTTGGACATAGATAACAAAATGGAGCGTCCTCAATTATTAACTGCTTACCACTGAGGTTGAAGCGAGCGAGTAAAGAATTAACAGCATGATTAATAGGCTTTTTACATTGATTACTGCTGAGCGATTGCATTTCAAAAGTAGCAATGACTCCAACAGCCAGCAACAATGAGTCTTTATGTTGCTTGAATGTTGCCGCAAGTTCAAGGTTAATTAACAAACATTAAGGGGATGGCGCGAGCTGCAATCGCGCGGGGGAAGTCGTCATTTAGATAAAAAAAAGCGAAGCTTACGCTTCGCTTTTATTGTGCTTAGGGCTTATTCGTCGTTAGCCACACCCGCACGATTGAGCACGAATTGGGTCAGGATAGGCACTGGGCGACCGGTTGAGCCTTTATTGGCTCCACTGTTCCAGGCTGTCCCGGCAACGTCAATATGTGCCCAATGGTATTTCTTCGCAAACCGAGATAAGAAACAGGCTGCGGTAATCGAACCCGCTGGGCGACCACCGAGGTTAGTCATATCGGCAAATGGGCTTTCGAGCATGTCTTGATATTCATCCCATAATGGCATGCGCCAGGCGCGGTCACCACTTTGCTCGCCGGCATTTAGCAGTTCGTGAGCCAATGGATTATGACCTGAGAACAATCCCGACGCATGCTTGCCTAAGGCAATCACACATGCCCCTGTTAAGGTGGCAGTATCAATCACAACCTCAGGGTCGAAGCGCTCAACATAGGTTAAAACATCACACAGCACCAAACGGCCTTCAGCATCGGTATTTAATACTTCAACGGTTTGACCTGACATGGTCGTTAAAATGTCACCTGGGCGATACGCGTTACCCGCAGGCATATTTTCACAACCCGCCAAAATGGCGATGACATTAATAGACAGATTAAGCTCACAAATGGCCTTCATGGTACCAATCACACCGGCGGCGCCACCCATGTCATATTTCATCTCGTCCATCGCCTCACCAGGCTTGAGAGAAATACCACCAGAGTCGAAGGTTAAGCCTTTACCGATCAGCACAATTGGCTTATCGGTGGCATTGGTTGCTCCGCGATATTCCATGACGGTCATAATGGATTCATTGGCGCTACCACGGCCCACGGCCAAGTAGGAATTCATGCCTAAATCCGCCATTTGCTCTTCACCGACAGTGGTCACGGCCAATTGCGGGTACAACTCAGCCATTTGACGTGCTTGAGAAGCTAAATAGGCAGGGTTGCAAATATTCGGCGGCATATTGGCAACATCACGGCATAAATGCATACCGGCCGACACGGCATTGCCATGATCAATGGCGCGCTCACCCACGGTTAATTCGCGACGGGTTGGCACATTGAACACTAACTTGCGCAGTGGGCGGCGATGTTCGCCTTTACGAGTTTTTAAGGCGTCAAAGGTATAAAGGCTGTTATTGGTGGTTTCAACCGCTTGGCGAACCTTCCAATAGGTATCACGCCCTTTGACATGTAATTCGGTCAAGAAACACACGGCTTCCATTGAGCCGGTTTCATTCAGGGTGTTGATAGTTTTAGCGATAATTTGCTTGTATTGGCGTTCATCAAGTTCACGCTCTTTACCGCAGCCGACCAGCAAGACTCGCTCACTGAGGACATTAGGCACATGATGCAGCAATAACATTTGGCCTGGCTTACCTTCAAGATCGCCACGACGCAGCAGATTAGAAATGTATCCTTCACTAATTTTATCCAGCTGCTCTGCAATCCCCGACAATCGGCGAGGTTCATAAACACCAACAACGATACAGGCTGAACGTTGTTTTTCTGGGCTGCCGCTCTTTACACTAAACTCCATGAGCACTCCTAGATTCTTAAAGACAAATTTTTATATTTATTGGATAATGCCACTTTACACCCAAAAGTAAGCGCAAGTGGTTTGCTTGGCATTGTGCAAGTATAACATCACTGACCTAGCGGTTTTATGTTGCTCAACAGTACCATGCCCAAGTTGGCTATGGAGTTTGTTGCTAGACGCTGCTAGGCTTGTATCAAGTCGAGATATCGTCTTAATTTTTAGCGCTAATTGAAGCAAAAAATATCGCTTCATTTTCATTGATGCTGGTCAGAAAACTATCAAAAGTAGACAGTTTACATGAAAGTTTAGCTGATACCAGTAAAAAGATAAGTTTAAACACCGGATCCTGCCTGTGATTGTATTTAGATATCTGATTCGAGAAGTTTTAAAGGCGCAAATTGCGGTACTGTCTGTCCTCTTGACTATCTTTATTAGCCAACATTTCGTGCGTGTACTGGCTGATGCCTCTGATGGTGAATTCCCCGCATCTCTAGTGATGACTCTGCTTGCCTTAAATTTGCCCAATTTAGCGGTGTTGCTGCTGCCCTTAAGCTTGTTTCTCGGCATTTTGTTGGCCCATGGCCGCATGTATGCAGAAAATGAGATGGTGGTATTTCATGGCGTTGGGGTCAGTGAATGGTATGTGACGCGCGTGACGCTCTTATTGGTCTTTGCCAATATGCTGATCACAGGTTACCTGTCCTTATACGTCAACCCTTGGGCAGAAGAGCAACAAAACCAAGTGATGGAGCAAGCGCAGGCCGAAGCTGGCTTAGCCGCCTTGGTTCAAGGTCGGTTCCAAACCAGCCCCGATGGTCGAGCGGTTCTATTCGTTGAAGAAATCAACAAAGACAATAGCTTGAAAAATGTATTTGTCGCGCAAATGCCAGATCCAAAAGATGAGTCTGGCTTGACGGATCTGGTGGTGTCTGCCGGTGGCAAGGTGATTGAAGAAGCCTCTGGAAGCCAGACATTGAAATTAGATCACGGCGTACGTTATCAAATTCCAGCCACGGCTGCCGACTACCAAATCATTAACTTTGGTGGCTATGGCATGCAGATTAAGGAGCAAGAAGTGGATCAGCGCCGCCGGAAAATGTCGGCCTTGCCGGTTTCTGAGCTGCTGGCATTAAATACCCCAGATGCCATTGCTGAATTCAATTGGCGTTTAGCGATTCCCATTTCTATTCCTCTGTTGACCCTGATCGCGGTGCCGTTGGCTCGGGTCAATGTTCGTCAAGGGAAATTTGCCAAGATGTTCCCTGCTATCTTATTGTATTTAGGCTATTTTGGCTTAATGGTCGCCGGTCGAAAGGCATTAGAAGATGAGGTCATTCCCAGTGAGTTAGGCATGTGGTGGATCCACTTGTCGGCATTGGTGATGGGCTTGCTTTTGCTCGGTAAAGAACGCAGCACCGGGATTAAATTGATCAATATTTTGAAGCGTAACAAGGTGGCCTCATGAAGATTCTGGATCTCTATATTGCCAGGGTGATATTGAGTACATCGGCGCTATGTTTGCTGGTGCTAACCGGTCTGTCGGGCATTATCAAGTGGGTCGATCAACTGCGCAATGTCGGCAAAGGTGCCTACACCATGATGGATGCCGGTGTGTACGTGTTGTTTATGGTCCCGAGCGACATTGAAATGTTTTTCCCGATGGCAGTGCTGCTCGGCGCATTGATCGGTATGGGAATGCTCGCCTCTAATTCTGAATTGGTGGTGATGCAAGCGTCAGGCTTGTCGCGGCTGCAAATTACCTTGTCGGCGATGAAAACTGCCGTGCCATTAATGATTTTAGTCATGGCGCTGGGTGAATGGGTCGCACCGGTGGCTGAACAAAAAGCCAATGATTTAAAAACCAGTCAAATTTCTGGGGGCAGTTTAATTAAATCCCATCGCGGCATTTGGGCTAAAGATGGCGACTTTTTTGTCAATATTGGCGAGATTAAACAGTTAGATGAATTAGCCAATGTCACCTTGTATCGCTTTGATGACAAGCAAGAGTTGACTGAAGTGATCCATGCTGAGCAAGCGGTGTTTACTGAGGGGCATTGGACTATGGCTAAAGTCAACGAAACCCAAGTGTCAGATGCCAACATTGGCCAATCTAAATTGGCGACCAAGGTGTGGCAATCCACCTTAACCCCTGACAAGCTCAGTGTGGTGTCGGTCAAACCCGAAGCATTATCGATTTCTGGGCTGGTGGATTATCTCGATTACCTTAAGATCAACCATCAAGACTCCAGCCGTTATGAATTGGCTTTATGGCGTAAAGTGATGCAGCCGGTGACGATAGCCGTGATGATGTTAGTGGCGTTGTCGTTTGTGTTTGGCCCATTACGGACAGTGACCATGGGCGCTCGGGTATTGCTGGGGGTGGTGGCTGGGTTCAGTTTTTATATCAGCAATGAAATCTTTGGGCCAATGAGTTTAGTGTATAACTTGCCGGCGGCTTTAGGCGCCATCGCTCCGAGTGTGCTATTTACCGGCATTGCTTTCTATTTTATCAGACGTTAATGGCATTAGGGTCAAGCGTACTCGCTTGACCCTAGTGATATTAGGCACCATGCCAATTGCGCATTTGATTGGCTTCTTTCGATAACACCACCACTTCCGAGCGGGTCATCTTATCTTGCAACGCCTGCTTATCGGCGCTGAGTAGTATGCGTAAATTTCCTAGGCCTAATAACGACCATACGACTCGGGCAAAGGCGGTAATAAAACTTAAGGTTTGACCATTAGGATGTTGTACCTTGATCCGCCAAGCCCGCATGCCGAGGGTTTGGCCACCTTTACTCCAAAACAAGCTATAAAACATGGCAATAATCAGGGCTAAATAGCCTTGATAAAGGCTGTGGTATAGCGGTGTCTGATTCAACAGATCTGCCACATGTTGATGCGCCCCCATGCTAATTAGCCCCAGGTTAACCAGTGCTGTGAATATACCAAAACCGATTGCGCCAGCTAACATATACACGGCAACCGCCAATAATAGGTCGTAAATACAAGCGCCTAAACGGCGGAAAAAGCCTGCCCGCGGGCAGTTAGCATGTTCAGGGGTAAGCATACATCATCCTTGTTTTAGATCTCGTCGTCATCGCGTACTAGGTAAATACGACCAAAGCCCATGCGGGCAAACTCTTTATCGCGAAAGTCTCGCACAGCCGTATTGCCTTTAGAGGTCATGGCAATTTGCTGCTCCATCATCAAGTGGCGCTTTAAATCAATGCCTTCTTCAGCGGCCGCCGCTTCGTGGGCGTCGTGGTACTTATCGTAAGCAAAATTAATACGTTTGGTCACACCTTTATAGGTGTAGGCAACTTGTCGAGCCATGGTGTTTCCTTAAAACTCACTACGGAAAATAAAATAAACGGCCCCTAAGATACACAGTCCAGCCCACAGGTAATCCAGTTTGAGTGGCTCTTTCATGTAGAAAAAAGCAAATGGCACAAACAGGCTTAGGGTAATGACTTCTTGCAGTATCTTTAACTGGCCTAAATTCATGACAGTGTAACCGATCCGATTAGCCGGTACTTGTAATAAATACTCAAAGAATGCGATGCCCCAGCTGACGAGAGCGGCCACTATCCAAGGCTTGCTGTTGAGATCTTTTAAATGACCATACCAAGCAAACGTCATAAATACATTGCTTAGGCACAATAAGCCGATGGTGATAAGCGTAGGTGGTAGTGTCATAGCGGCATGACCATATAGTGGGGATCATCACAATAACTGCCAAGGCATTTGCTGGTGGTTGTTTTAATAAACCCCGCCGCTTGCCAATAACTCGCTGCGCCTTGAATAGCAATTAAACTCATGCTGTTTAGTTGCTGGGCCTGGGCGAGGAGTTTGAGCTGATTGAGCATTTGTTGAGCGCCGCCTTGACCTCTAATGGCCTGAGATAACGCCATATCATGTAGGTAGAGGGTATCGGGCTGAGGCATGGCTTCAGTCAGAACTTGATTCAATGCGGGAGGGTGCCCTTGTAGCCAAGGGTGAGCGAGGCAATAGCCCATCACGCAAGAATCTAGACAGACAACCAAGCAGGTTTGCGGTGCCACTTGCCATTTGCTTTGCATCACATGCAAAGGTTCAGGTTCAATGGCGTGATAGCATTGCTCTTGAATTGCCATAATGGCGGGCCAATCGCGTTCTTCAATAGGGCGCAGCTGCATAAAATTGGGGTTATCTTGGCGTGAAAAATAGTTAATTGATTATACCCAAGCGCGGCTAAATTGCGAGGGGCCCCATCAGGCGATGGGGCCAACTGAATGTCACTATAAATAGCGTTGGCGTAAGTGCTTGAGCAAATACTGCGCCGACAAAGTGTCACCACAAGCATGCTGAATTAACTCGGTGGTTGAGCGCAGTGAACCTTGCTGCCACACGTGTTGCGCGAGCCAGCTAAATATTGGCGCGAGCCCTTGGTTGGCAATGACGTTATCGAGCGTTCCTAGGTGCTGCTCCATGGCATAGCGCAATTGCGCTGCCAGCATGGCGCCGAGGCTATAACTTGGGAAATAACCTAACTCACCTAAGGTCCAATGAATGTCTTGCATGCAGCCATTGCGATAATCGCCATCGGTATTGATGGCCAATAACGATTGCATATTGCTGGACCAAAAGTCGGGTAAGTCAGCCACGGCTAAGCGGCCATCGATCAATGCTTTTTCGGCATCAAAGCGCAATAAAATATGGCAAGGGTAAGTGACTTCGTCGGCATCGACGCGAATTTTACCGGCGCGAACGCGAGTATACATATTCGTCAGGCTCGCCAGATCAAACTGACCACCTAAGTGCTGATTAATATCAGCCAAGATTAAGTTTAAAAACCCCTGACCGCGTCCGAGTTGCATTTCACAGAATAAGCTTTGGCTTTCATGCACGGCCATCGAGCGGGGTTGTCCGGCCGGTTGACCCGCCCAAGCGGCGGGTAAGCCCATTTCGTAGAGCGCATGGCCAGTCTCATGGACGGTGCCCATCAAGGCTGAGGTGAAATCTTGCTCATCAAAGCGCGTGGTGAGCCTGACGTCTGTGGGCACACCGCCGGTGAATGGATGGCTGCTAACATCTAAGCGGCCATGATTAAAATCAAACCCTATGGTTTGCATGACGGTATGACTCAGTTGCTCTTGGGCGGCGATGGGATAATGCCCTTGCGGCACATGCTGTGGTTCACCGGCTTGTTTGGCCAAAACTAATTGGATTAACTCTGGCAATTGCTGGCGCAAGGGTGCGAACCACTGCTCGATTTGTAGCGCGCTGATCCCCGGCTCAAATTTATCGAGCAAGCTGTCATACAGGCTAATCCCGAGCGCTTCACTGCGAATGGTCGCTTCTTGCTGGGTGAGATAAATGACTTCGCTGAGGTTAGGTTTAAACCCGAGCCAGTCATTGTTTTTTCGTTGTTGGCGCCAGGCTTGTTCGCACTGCAGTCCGGCGCGAGTCTTAGCTTGTACTAGTGCCGTTGGCACCAGACTAGCCTGTTGGTGTTGGCGCTGCATTTCGTTGAGGTTAGCGCGTTGCTCAAGGGTCAGTGGCCCTTGCTTGGCCTCAAGAATGGCATCACTGAGCCAAGAGGCGCTGCGCAGATCATGGATATGGCCGCTAAGTGTGGCGAGCGCCTCATGACGCGCCTGACTGCCACCATTGGGCATCATGGCAGCTAAATCCCATTCGGCCAATGCATTCACATGCTCAAAGTGGCTGAGGCTGGTGAAGTGCTGTTCGAGTCGTTGGTAGGTTGCATTTGTGCGAGTCATGAGCAATTTTCTAAGGGTGGATAATCGGGTTAGCCTAACATATTCATTGGCTTTGGGCGCTAAATCCAACGCAGGCAAAAAGGGCGGCGGACTGGCGCTAATGCTCGCACAATTGTGGCTACTGAGATAGCAATATTTAGGGTAAAATGTTGGCATTATTTACTCTGAAGTTTGTTCTATGTCTTATAACCAAGCGGTATACACGCTCGCGCAAGATGGCTTAGCTGCGCTCGCACAATCGGCGCTGGCCAAGAAGCAGGCGACCCCTGCTCAAGAAAGTCATTTTTTATGTAATTGGATGGCCGAGTCGCTGAAAAAAAAAGCTTACCCGAAATGTTTGGCTAAAGATCTCACCGGTTGGATCCGCGACGGTCGTAGCATGGGCGCTGGCGCGCAGCTGACTTCGTTATTGCAACGTATTGAGGCGCAATACCGACAAGTGGCCGAGCAGCAAACTGGGCTTGGAAAGGCGCTGATGGCGTGGCTTGACGATTTACAGGCGCAAGGTGTGCTAGTGATCACCGACACTGACGTCAATGGTAAATTAAAGCTTGATAACGATGGCTTGCCGAGTGTGATTATTTCCGCTTCTGCCTTGGCCATGGCTGTGGTTGGCGATGAGTTAACCAAACCATTAGCCCTGTATATTCGTGCGGATGAAGCCATGTTAGCCCGCTCGGCTTTAGCGCATGGATTGTTATTAAGCCAAGGCAACAAGAAAACCACCTTAGTGAAACATCACAAGACATTTCAGGTGTTTCCTAACAATGCCCAGCCTGAGCTGGTCTTGTTAGTGGCTGCCCTTTAATCGTGTGTATCGTGCCAGTGCGTGCTGGCATGGCACGAGCGGATGGGGTTAGCGCTGGTATGGTTGGGATTTTTTACTGAAATATAAAAAAGGCACCAACCACAGCATAATTAAGCTGAAACTCAGATGTTTGGACATGTCCTTGTCGGCAACGAGGTAAGCGGTCAGTAACATCGCGGCGGCAAAGAGTAGCGCCACAATGATATTCGCCAATTTTGCTTGTTTACATGTCATGCTAGCTAAACCAAAAGAGTTAAGAGATAAGCTCGAAATATATACTTTTGTTTACATTTTGGCAACAGAAGTTGCGGGGATATGTTGCCGCTTGACTGGCTCTTATCAGCGCGCGCTGTTGGATAGGCTTGGGTGGCGATAGCCGCAAGGGCTTAGTGCTGAAACCCTATACTCATGGAATACCGCCATACTCACTATTTGTGATAAAGCAATGGGTTAGCCAGCGTTGACGGGTTGTCAGCGATGTGGATTTATGGAAACAGTAAGGCCGGTTGACCCCGGCCTTAATGGATAGTCGGCTCATGCTAGCCCTGCTAAAGGCCGCAGCTCGCTCATCATGATGAGCTTATTTTGATGAGCTTTGAATAGCCGTTTAGATTTTAGTTTTTTTGCCGCCAGAACCGACTTTGATTTGTACTCGGCGTCCAGTCATGCTTTTCTCTGCAACAACCTGTGCGGCCGCGTCATCGCTGCGGGCTTTCTTACCAAAGCGGCGGCGCTTTAGTTGCTTCAGTAATAACTCGCGGTTACTCACTTCATAGCCTGGCATCATCACCCGTTTAATTTTCTGACCGATTAACTTCTCGATATCGGCAAGGGTGCGCTCTTCTTCACGGCTCACAAACGAGATGGCGACCCCAGTTTTGCCGGCGCGACCGGTACGTCCAATACGGTGAACATAATCTTCGGCTAAGAAAGGTAAATCGTAGTTAATCACATACTCAAGATCGGTAATATCCAAACCACGAGCAGCGACTTCGGTCGACACCAACACTCGTATCTTACCTTCTTTAAAATCGCGTAAGGCTTTGCGGCGGCTGCCTTGCGCTTTTTCACCATGCACCACTGCAGCAGTAATACCGTCAAGATTAAGTTCTTTGACTAAGGTGTCCGCGTCGTCACGGGTGGCGCTAAATACCAATACTCGGTGCCAATTTTTACGGCCGATCAGTTCAGACAATAATTCGCGCTTACGACGTTGTTCCACGGGATACACGACTTGGCTAATGGTCGATGCTGTGGTGTTTTGCTTGTCGACCATGATCATTTTAGGTTTCGTCATGATCTCATCGGCCAGCTTTTTAACCCCGCCAGAGAAGGTCGCAGAAAACATCAAGTTTTGACGCTTCTTATTGCTCGCTAACAGAATTTTTTGAATATCGGCAATAAAGCCCATATCCAGCATACGATCGGCTTCATCCATCACTAAAAATTCAAGATCGGATAATGTCAGGTTACAAGCAATCACATGCTCTAATAAGCGGCCTGGAGTGGCAATCACAAAGTCGGCGCCTTGAAGCAATTTTTTGGCTTGAGGCTCCATCTTATTGCCACCAAATAAGGTAACGACACGGGTATCTGTATATTGGCTATAAGACTGAATATTTACGGAAATCTGTTCAGCTAATTCACGGGTAGGTGTCAAAATTAACGCCCGAGTTTTACCTGCTTGTCTAGCTTTTGGGTTATCCAGCATCTTTTGCAGCAACGGCAGGGCGAATGCAGCGGTTTTACCCGTCCCCGTTTGCGCACTGGCCAGGACATCTTGACCTCGGCGCACCGCCGGAATGGCTTGGCGTTGGACTGGGGTCATGGTCTGGTAGCCACACTCAACGAGTGCGCGTAAAACTTCTGGGGCAAAACTATAGGCATCAAATTTCATCGGCATATCCTGACTGGGCAAGCTGATGCTATCAGCCTTGCAATTGCGTAAATGCTGGCCAAAAATTGGCGGCCGCGGATTATAGCAAATTTCCCTATAAAGGGGGAGTCTTACACGAACTTAGTGGCTTAATTGAAAATGACCCAAGAGTAACGGCCAATCTCAACGACTAACATCATGATAAATAATATTCTTATGACTTTATTACCGCCTTTAAGCGCAATGCGCGTCCCGATTTGCGAGCCAATTAAGGCGCCAATAGCCATCAGTGCGGCTAACTTGAAATCAAAATAACCGTGACTAACAAACCATACTAAAGCGCTGACATTAAACACGGTTGACAGCACTTGTGATGAGGCCATGGCATGCAAAAAATCCATGCCAAAGGCGCGGATGTTAGCCAAGGTGGCAAAGGTCAAGGTGGCGGGGCCAAACATGCCTTGATAAAAGCCGAGCATGGCGCCAATCACCGCGCTCACCACTGATTGGTGGCGACGAAATAAGGGGAGACTGGCTTGATCGCCCATCTTCTTATGACTGATGGTGTAAATAGCCAAAGCAATCATGATCACCAATAAGATAGGTTTAAACCAGGTTTCCGAAACATCATCCAATAAGGATGAACCGATAAAGGCAAAAATACAGCCGCAGACCATGGCCGGCAGAATGAGCTTCCAAGGCAAGGCTAGTGAGAATGCGTAACGGCGAATATTATTGCCACCACTGGCCAGCATCGCGAGTTTATTGGTGCCAATCACCACGGGGATGGCGACCCCGGGCATAGCATTAAATAATGCCGGCAGTTGCAACAATCCACCGCCACCGACAGTGGCTTGGGCTATGCCACTAAAGATAGCTATCATGCCTAAATAGCAATATTCGGTGATAGACAAGGGGCATTCCTCTTAAATTGAATGATACAAGCGTAGTCAAAAGATGAAAACGCAGCCAGCATCGGCCAGATGGCCAAGGCTTGGGGGTGTGGCGCGTCACTGCGCTGATGGCACCGCTGTCGCTCGGGGCGCAGGGTGATGGCCAACGTTAGCCGGCGTAGGTGTGATCAGCGACTCACCCCCTATTCTAGTCGCAGTTAGTGTGTGTCATTGCCGTTATTTACGTGGGCCAAGCCCCTTAGCTAGTTGAGAATTGTGACGCTTAACCAATTGCTTAGCTGGTGTTGCTGCTAATCTTAGAGCCGATAGTGACCGTATACTAATAAATACTAATTCATCTTGAGATCTCCTTATGACCCTACCGATTATTCTCGACTGCGATCCTGGCCATGATGACGCCATCGCCATGATCATGGCCCTGGCACATCCTCAGCTTGAGGTTTTGGCTGTCACGACCAGTGCCGGCAATCAAACTCAAGCTAAAACCTTACATAACGCGTTACGGATTTTGACCTTACTTAATCGTAGCGACATTCCGGTGGCCGCTGGCGCGCAAAAACCGCTGCATCGCCCCCTGATTATTGCCGACAATGTCCATGGCGAAACTGGACTCGATGGTCCGGTATTGCCGGAACCCAATTTTGCCGCACAATCTATGCCAGCGTGGGAGTTAATGGCTAACAAGTTGCGCGAGTCGTTGCAGCCAGTAACGTTAGTGCCGACCGGCCCCCTGACTAACATTGCGATATTGTTGACCTTGTACCCAGAACTTAAGCCTAAGATTGCCCAGATAGTGCTCATGGGCGGCGCCGCGGGCGTCGGGAATTGGACGCCTGCTGCCGAGTTTAATATTTATGTAGACCCGCAAGCCGCTGACTTAGTGTTTAGTGCTGGGGTGCCGCTTGTCATGTGTGGTTTGGATGTAACCCATCAGGCGCAAATTTTGGCCGACGATGTCGCTAGAATGCGCGCCATTCAGAATCCGGTGGCGCAGTGTGTGGCTGATCTCCTCGAGTTTTTTGTTATTTACCATAAAGATCCTAAATGGGGATTTGATGGTGCGCCATTGCATGATCCCTGCACCATTGCGTGGTTGTTGCAACCTGAGCTATTTGAAGGGCGAGATTGTCATGTCGCCATCGAGACCTGCTCAGAGTTAACCCTTGGCATGACCGTGGTAGATCGCTACCAGCTAACTGGTCACCCCGCGAATGCCAAAGTGTTATTGGGGGTCGATCGCCAAGGATTTGTGGATTTACTGGCACGCAGTTTATTGGCCTACGGTTAAGCTTTTATCATCAATACTCCTCTGCGTGCAAAAGCGGTCTATGCTAATAAGCAGTTAGCATATTGCTAGTGCTAAGAGGAGTAATGTATGGCTGTTTTAGGCTTGACTAATAACGGGGTTTGGCAACATCTACGAGCCTTAGAGGATGGGCCAGAAGGCTTATTAATACGCGGCACCTTACCCGTGGATGCCAATGGGGTTGAGCTGATGTTAGAGCATTGGGATCAAGGCACGTCGGAGCCCAAGCATTATCATCCTGGAGATGACATGACCATAGTGATGGAAGGCATGATGGTGGTCCAATGTTATCGCCAGCAAGAGGGTAAATGGGTGGCCGATGGTAGTGAGCGGGTCTACCGTCAAGGCGAAACCGCTTATCTAAAAGCGCAGCAAGTTCACAGCGTGCGTTATTCTGAAGCGTGTAAGCTGGTGTATATTCACGATGGCCAGTTTGATTTTATTGAGGTGAACGCTTAAGCCTCTAATAGGCTGGCGTCGACATGTTGCGCAAAGGTCATCTTTTGACCATCGAACACCAGTTCATTGAGCAGGCTGCGACTAATTTCTTGAGTTTGGGCAGTAAATTGCATTCCGTACACCGCGGCGCCGCGATAGCGGCGGCAGTTTTTTAGCATGCCAGATAAACTGAAGGCGCCCGAGGTTGGTGAGATAACTTCAATGTTGATTTTGGCGCCGACATCAAAACTGGGGGCAATTTGGTCATAGCTAAAGCGGCAGCCTTTCACCGACATATTTTTGAGTTGCACTTCAACTTTACGGTTGGGCATCACAATATGGGCGCTCATATCTAAATCAAACCGATTTTCTTGGCGCATGGGCGTCATTTGCATAATGCTGGGTAATTCGACCACTAACATGGCTAATGGTTGGGTAATAATATGCTTAATCCGGCTAACAAAGCGTAACCTTGCGCCATCCCCTCGCTCGCTGACTAAGGTCACCACTAATCGAAAGCCTTCATATAAAAAACGTTCCCGTTGTTGACAGGTCAAATGCGGCAAAGAAAAGAGCAGAAACTCTTGTTTGTCAGAGCCAATTAATGCGGTGGACAAGGTGAGGCGTTTATTGAGCGGGGTTAAGATATCTAAGATGGCATCGTCGCCTTGAATAATCATTTCGAGGGCGTGCAAACCGCTGATGGTCTCACTGGGGGTAACCCGCGGTGCAGAGGCGGTGGTCTCGGCCTGAGATGACATTGTTAAATCCTTGCCAATTATTTGATTAATAAAGGTATATCGGTGGGATTATAAACCTTGGCGGTTGGCAGTTGTCAATCGAAAGTCGTAGTTGTTGTGGGCGCGATCAAGCAAAGAGCCACAACCACTTAGTCGATACTTAGCAGGTGTGGCTCTTAAGACAGGTTAAATGGCCGCGGTGGCTTGGGTTAACCAAGCGAGCTCCGCGCCAGATAACTGCTTGGCATGGGCACTAAATACTTGGCTGTGGTAGTGATTTAACCACTGGATTTCCTTGGGGGTGAGCAGGGATTTTTCAACCAAACGGGTATCGATGGGGATTAAGGTTAAGGGTGAAAATTCTAGCATTGAACGCTCACTGTCAGCCAGCTGCTGACAGGCTTGGACTTCCACTAAATTTTCAATACGAATGCCAAAGGCATGGTCACGGTAATAGCCAGGTTCATTAGATAAGATCATGCCCGCCATCAAGGGCGTGGCATTGGAATTTTTACCAATACGTTGTGGGCCTTCATGGACACTTAAACAGTGACCTACCCCGTGGCCGGTGCCGTGATCATAGTCGTAACCATACTGCCATAAATACTGGCGAGCCAAGGCGTCGAGTTGCTGGCCGGTGGTGCCGCGAGGGAAGCGAGCTTGATCGAGGGCGATATGGCCTTTGAGCACTAAGGTCACCATCAGTTTATGTTCATCGCTGACCTCACCAATAGCCACGGTGCGAGTCACATCGGTGGTGCCATCGAGATATTGGCCGCCAGAATCCACCAAATACAGGCTGTTCATTGGCAACTGCGCTGGGGTGCCGTTGAGGTGGTTGTAGTGACACATGGCCGCATTGCCACCGGCGGCTGAAATGGTGTCAAAACTCGGCTCGATATACTGTTCATCTTGGCGGCGGAAGCTTTCTAATTTGGCCGCCAATTCGGCTTCATCATGTAAACATTCAGCGGCAACTTCGCTATCTAACCAGGCTAAAAAGCGCGTCACGGCTAAGCCATCGCGCACATGGCAGGCGCGCATGCCAGCCAATTCTTGCGGGTTTTTACAGGCTTTAATTAAGGCGACGGGATCGCTGGCATCGACTAATATCGCTCCAGCAGCTTGCGCCAGTAATTGGCTCGCCGCATTGGCGGTGTGGCTGTCAGCGAATAAGCGTTTTCCCTTAAGGCCTTGAATGTGTTCGCTCAATTGCGCTTCAGGATAAAAGTCGACGCCAGTGCCAACATGGGCCAAGACATCGCTTGGGAGTTTGTTGATATCGGTGAAAAAGCGCATATCGCCATTGGCAGCCAATAAGCCAGTGCCCAGTAAGACGGGCAAGCGCGGAATATCCCGGCCACGTAAATTAAGCAGCCAAGCACATGAATCCAGCGCGGTGATCAAGGCCCACTCCGCGCCTTGCGCGTTAATTTTTTCCCCAATCAGCTGGCGTTTTTCTAGGCTAGTGGCGCCCGCGCTGCGGTCGCTAAACAACATGGCCGGATGGGATGGCATGGCGGGCCGATCATGCCATGAGGCATCGATGGGGTTGGTGTCAATTGCCACCAATGCTATGCCGGCTTGAGCGAGTTGCGCCTTTGCTTGTTGAAACCAAGCGAAGGTATGCAATCTGGCATCGACAGCCACGGTACTGGATGTCGTCAAGGTTTGGATTAAATAATCAGTTAACGGCAGTTCAGTTAAACTCTGGTATTCAAATAAATGGCTATCTACCTGCTGGCGCACTTGCACTGTATAACGACCATCGATAAATATCGCCGCTGTATCGGCCATCACAATCGCCGCGCCCGCACTTCCAGTAAAACCGGTTAGCCATTCGAGACGTTCGTTTGCCTCGGGCACATACTCACCTAAATACTCATCAGCGCGCGGTTGAATAAAGGCATCAATATTAAGATTGGCAAGGGTATGGCGAATAGCGCCCAAGCGATCGGCAATAGATAAAGGCATAGTCACTCCATGTTTCTGAATGCACCGTGGGCTGACAACACCAGTAACACGGCTGAAATTTGAGTATTTATAGTGGCTCGATTATGACAGGGCGAGTCAAGCTCTTGCAAGTGAAGTGGCATCAGCGGCATCGAGGCGTTTTGGGGGCAATGCGAAATTAACACTGAAAAGTTGTATATTTTATGCTAAAAATGGCGGCAATGATTGAAGCATTAACCATTGAGTAGGGCAAAATAATGATAAACCAACCTAAGACATTGGGGGTCGGTGGCAGCGATGCAGCGACTGAGTTAGCGGCATTAACAGATATGACCGCTGGCATACAAGATATCGGTCTTGATGAGTTACAGGCTCGCATAACTCGCGCGCAAACCTTGATGAAAGCCAATGGCTTGGCGGCAATTTATGTGAATGCGGGCACCAATTTACGCTATTTCACTGGCACCAATTGGTACGCGAGTGAGCGCATGGTTGGCGCGATTATTCCAGCGGATGGAGAGCTTGAATATATTGCGCCATTTTTTGAAGTCGGCACGCTTGAAGGCTATATGCAGATCAAAGGCCGAGTGAACACTTGGCAAGAAGATGAAAGTCCCTATGCCTTAACCCTATCGGTGCTGGCGCGAATGGGGATCTGTCAGGGCAATATCGGTATCGATGAATCAACGGCCTTTTTTGTGTTTGATGGCCTGCGTCAACAAGCCAACGAATATCAATGGATCAGTGCCACAGCGGTGACCGCCGGTTGCCGCATGCATAAGTCGGCGCACGAGCTGGCGATAATGCAACGCGCCATGGACATGACCTTGGTCGTGCATCAGGCGGTGGCCCGGATCTTGCGACCTGGCATTAGCACCCAAGAAGTCGAAGCGTTTATTCATCAAGCTCACAAGCAGGTCGGTGCGGCGGCGGGTTCGTATTTCTGCATTGTATTATTTGGAGAAGACTCCTCCTTCCCTCACGGCGTTAGTCATCCCAAATGTTTGGACGACAATGACATAGTGTTGATTGATACTGGCTGTCAATTATTTGGATATAAATCCGATATTACCCGTACCTATGTCTATGGGGTTGCCAACGAGCGTCAGCGCCAGATGTGGGCATTGGAAAAAGCCGCCCAAGGCGCCGCATTTAACGCCGCCACACTGGGGGTTGCCTGTGAGCATGCCGACTTAGCGGCGCGGGAGGTATTGGAGGCTGCTGGCATGGGGCCTGACTATCAAGTGCCCGGCTTACCGCACCGCACAGGCCATGGTATCGGCTTAGATATCCATGAATGGCCATACTTGGTGAAAGGCAATCAAATGCCATTAGCGATAGGCATGTGTTTCTCAAATGAGCCTATGTTGGTATTACCCAGGGAGTTTGGGGTGCGTTTAGAAGATCACTTCTATATGACGGCTCAGGGGCCAAAGTGGTTTACCGAACCTGCGCACAGCATTGATGATCCGTTCGGATACCAAGCATAAGCGCTTGGCTGGCGAGTCGCGGGACTTGCCAGCCAGATGTCGCGGCGGGCAGATTACTGATTAATGTTGAGTAATTCTACATCAAATATTAGGGTTGATCCGGGTTCAATCTTACCGGCACTGCGATTGCCGTAGGCAAGATTGCTCGGGATATAAAAACGCACCTTGTCACCCACTGTCATTAATTGTACCCCTTCAGTCCAGCCGGGAATGACACGGTTTAGCGGAAAATCAATCGGCTGACCGCGATCCACTGAACTATCAAATACCGAGCCATCAAGCAAGGTGCCATGATAATGAACCGTGACCGTGTCGGTCGCTTTTGGATGTTGCTGGCCCTCGGCATTGACTAAAAACTCGTACTGCAGCCCAGATGGGGTCTCAATCACACCGTCTCGTAATTTATTGTCGGCTAAAAATGCCGTGCCTTGCTCGATATTCGCTTTAGCCGCCTTATTGTTATTGGCGCTGCTATAAAAGTAAAACACCACACAGGCGATGACCACCACGGCTAGAATCATTTTCATTGTATTGTTATCCATCAATCAATAGTAAGTGTGCTCATAGGACTCGTGCTATTGTCCCTAGTTTTAGCCATTAGGCAACACTCTTTCACGCTAAGTCATGATAAGTGCGTGGTTAAAAGGCAAGGTATTGCATGTTTTTGGACGAGAAGCGCTCGCCCGCTTGCTGCCATCTTAAGGAGGAGCAACGCCTCACCTAAGGTGGCGGGCTTTGGGGGTTATCGAGGCAGAGACACTAATAAGGCCACCAAGCCAGCAATATTAAGCAGTAGGGTTAAGGCAAACACGACTAAAAATCGATATTTGCGATTCTTATGGCGCAACCAATGTTGTGCCAGCAGGGCGCCAGGCCAGCCACCACAGACACTGAGTAGGTGCAATTTTGCTTCTGGCGTGCGCCAGCTATCGGCAATGGCGGCTCGTTTATCGAGATAGTAGCCCGCAAACGTGATGCCACTGATGACAAAATAATAGCCGCTAAGAGGCCAAGGAATATCGCCAAGCGCCGTGGCAAGCAATAATAAGCCTAAGAACAGACAGCTAATAATGACGCCAAGGCTGAGGCGAGAAGGTGACATCTAATGATAAATCCTATGCTTGAGAGCTTAGCTTGCGGCTAAGGGCGCGCCATAGGTATTCGAAGGGGCCGATGGCAAAGCGCTTAAGATACAGATTTGCTAAACAAATTTGAAGCAGGATGATCACCATGGCTAGCGCCAAGTAGTCGAGGCGGGTAAAGCTCAATTGCCAGTCGGTGAACCAATGACGAAATAACAAGGTGCCGATGAGCGATTGCAGTAAATACAAGGATAAGCTCAGGCGCCCCACATTCGCCAATGATCGCCCAAGGCGTGAGTTTGGCGATAACCAGCAGATCACAATATGGCTAAAGATTAACGCCGTGGGTATGGCCGCATAATAAGTGAATATTGCCGATAACGCTTCAAATCGCAGCCGACCACTATGATCGAGCATGATGGCTAGCCCACTTAAGAGAGCGGCGAGGATGAGGTATTGCCTTAATTGTTGCTTACTGGCGCCTTGCGCAAAGTACCCTTGCGCAAACAGGCTTTGTCCAATCAACATCAGGCCTGAGGTCAACCACAGGGTGGATAGAGGCAAGCTAATTAGATAGATGAGCATAAACTCGACATTGACCGTCAATTGTTGCGCGGGTGAGCCACTCCATTGCTGGGCGATAAGTAAATACTCGCTGGAGTTGCGCGCCGGCAGCGGTTCAGGCGAGATGGCCAATAACAAAAGCACTATCATGGAGAGGTGAAACAACAGCCAGCCTTTTTGCCATTTTTGCAGAGGGCTCAAGTCTCGATAGTGCCATACCACCCATGCCGATAGGGCATAGCTGGCCAGTATGTCACCGGGCCATAAGATAAAACCGTGCACTAGGCCGATAACAAATAGGGCCTTCATTCTCCCCTTTAGCTTGGGATAAGCCCCGTGACCAAAGCGCTGTGCCTGCAGTAATATCCCGATGCCAAACAGCATGGCAAAAAGACTGATAAAACGTCCTTCAAACAGGCTGGTCGATAACAGGCTAAGGCCAAAGTCGCTCGGCGCGGGGCTGATGGGGGCGAGGTAAGGATACAGGTTGGCAAAGGTATAAATATTCATCAACAAAATACCGAGCAAGGCCACACCCCGCAGCATATCCAGTGATATCAGCCGCGGCGATGCGATGGGCTCGTTGCCCGGTATTGGTGAGGTTGTTGGCGTCATTATTGGTGGGGCTTAGCCGAAATCCACAGATTGATCGTGCCTTCAACCACCACCACATTGTTGTTGTCATAGGCCGTAACAGTGACGGGCATATCGCCTTCCTGCCAAGCATTGGCATCAACGCTGGCCACACAGCGAATATCGCTGCCGGCTTTAGCGGTATAGTTTACGCTCATGCCTTTGGGGATCCAGCGTAAATGCTTGGGGATTGACGCTTCAGCCATGGCGCCCATGGCCATTTCTAAGCCATTACAAATGGCGATCACATGGACAGTCCCAATGTGATTGTGGACGCGGCGGCGCTTTTTAATTAACAGTTCACAATGGTTGGGGGTCAATTCGGTGATCAGTGGCTTAACTGTGCCGAAATAAGGTGCCATGCGGCAAACCATTTTGGAAAAGAGGAGGTCACCCAAGGGCCATTTGATGCACTTTTGATAGAGCTTAAGGATTTTATTATTCTGCATGTTTGTGTCCTTGCTAACGAGAGGGGCTTGCGTCCTTGGTCCGAGGCGATCGCCGCGGGCGCCAAGCAGGTCGGACGAGTTTAACATTGAGTTTACATCATGCGCTATAGCCCCCTAAGGCAATTACCCCTATAATTTTGCCGCATAATCATTATTAGGATGTTACTTTGAAGTACTTGCTCACATATTTTAAAGGCTTGGCCATGGGCGCGGCCGATGTCGTCCCAGGGGTGTCTGGTGGCACGATTGCCTTTATTACCGGTATTTTAGATACCTTGCTTAACAGTATACGCCGCATTAATCCGAGCTTATGGCAGGTGGTGCGTCATCAAGGATTTAAAGCCGCCTTTTTACACATTAATGGCCCATTTTTACTGAGTTTGTTTGCCGGTATTTTAACCAGCATTTTGACCTTGGCAAAACTCATTAGCTACTTGTTAGCGTTTCATCCTATCCCGGTTTGGTCGTTCTTTTTTGGGCTGATCTTAATCTCTGTGGTTCACATGCTTAAGCAAGTCTCAGGGTTTACCTGGGGGCGCTTAGTGTTGTTCGCTCTTGGGGTGGCCGTGGCTTATTTTATTACCATGCTGAGCCCAATCACCTTAGATGCGACCCCAATGAATATCTTGCTGGGTGGAGCGATTGCGATTTGCGCCATGATTTTACCGGGCATTTCTGGCAGTTTCATTCTGTTATTGTTGGGACTCTATTTACCCGTGATTGCCGCGGTAAAGTCGTTAGATGTTGGCGTGCTGGCGATTTTTGCCTGCGGTGCGATTGTCGGTCTACTGACCTTTAGTCATGTGTTATCGGCATTGCTGCGCCATTTCCACGATGCCACCTTAGTGTTTTTAACGGGCTTAATGCTGGGCACCTTAGGCAAAATTTGGCCATGGAAACAAGTGCTGACTTGGCGGACCAATTCCAGTGGCCATCAGGTGCCTTTGCTTGAGCAAAACTTAAGCCCTTGGCAATATGAACAAGTGATTGGCCACAGTTCACAATGGCCATTGGCCATTGTGTGTTTGCTGGTGGGAATTGGTTTAGTGTGGGGATTAGAGTACTGGAGCGAGCAACGCCAGCCCAAGCAGGACTAAGCGCCCATTACGATGATTAGCAGCTTGATTTTGAGCTGCTAATACTGGTCATCACTCGCTTTCTTTGACTCTCAAGCATAAAGCCCACCACCAAACCCACCGCCGGATTTAGGAATAAACATACCGCCGCCGTCGCCACAATCACCACCAAACAATAACCCCGTTTCAGGGGAATAGCTTCGCCTTTGATTTTATCTCTCAGCAGATGCACTAATGGCATGATGGGTTTGGCATTGGCTAATTGCGCCCCAGCCACTATCAGCAGAGCCCCTAGCATCGGCATTGGGATTAAGCTTAAGTAGCTAGCCGCGCTTTGGTGCCAAAATAACGCCAGCCCAAGACATACCAAGCCAAAGGTCAGGGGCGCGATCACCGTACGCGCGCCAAAGTGGGTTTGAACTGCCATACCGCCAGCGCCATGGCACATAGCGCTGGCGCCAAAAGGAGCCATCACAATATTGGTAATCCCTGAGCTCATGGCAAAACGTGAGGGCGTAAAGCGCTGCGGGTTGTCATCCGGAAAGGTTTGCAGGGCAATCACCGAACTGGCAATGACGGCATTGGTTAAGGTGAGCGCTAACTGGGGCAACACTAATAAACTGGCGGCCAACTCAAATTCTTGCCAGCTGGGCCAGCTCAACCATGGCATGCTTGGATAGGTCAGCGCGGGCAGTTGTGGTGATTGGCTCCAGCCAATGAAAATGCCACCAAGAATAATGGTTGGGATAGCGAGATGCTTGAGGTTATGGTGGCGGCAACCCCATAAGCCCAGTAAGGTCAGGACGCCGAGCCACCAAAGGGTTTGCACTTGTTGCAAGCCAACCCACATCAGCTGCATGCCAACCGCTAATTGGATCCCAGCACTGATGGCCGGTGATAAATGTTGCGCCAGCCAACGAATAGCCCCTAAGCCGACTAACACGATTAAAATCATGCCTATCAGCAAACTACTGGCTTGCATCACCCCTGGGGATAATCCAGCGGTTATAGTGACTGCGGCGATCACCTTCATGGGTTGGATCCCTACCGGCCGTCGATAGAGGTAAGCAGACGCTAGGGCAAATACTCCAAACCCTAAAAAAATACCTTGAGCGGAAAATTGATTGAGGGCAATCAAACCCAGCACCAAGGGTAGAAAGGTGCCTAAGTCGGCGAAGGCCGCTTGAGAATCGGTGAGGTATTGGCGCCAGTGAGCGTGTGTTACAGGGTTGGACATTGCATTTGCCATTGGGGAAGATCCATCACTAATGGCAATTTTAATGCCAAAATTAAGCAGCAATGCATTAAGTCAGCCACCCTATTGTGACCGAAATTCGGCTCAACTTTTAAACACTTGCAGCATTTTGTCCTTGGCTAAGCCAAAACGACACGCCTGGGTGTCCGCTGTGCCTGCGCGATTGTTATAAATATTGTACAAAAAAGTGATCTCTGTATAACCTTAAGCCGTACAGCTAGTTAAGTTATACAAGGAGAGTTCAAATGTACAAGGTTAACCCGCAACGTATTCAGCTCGGGATCAGTGCCTGCTTAATGGGGCAAGAAGTACGTTTTGATGGCGGCCATAAACGCTCGACCTACGTGCTGCACGAGTTAAAAGATATGTTTGACTACCTACCCATCTGCCCTGAAATGGCCATCGGTTTAGGTGCTCCTCGCAAAAGTGTGCGTTTAGTCCGCGATCAAGACACCATTTTATTGCAAAGCGCCGACGGTCAGTTGGATATCACCACCCCCATGAATCACTACTGTGACAGTAAGGTGGCCGAGTTATCTGAATTGGGCGGCTATTTATTTTGTGCCAAGTCACCGACTTGCGGTATGGAGCGTGTCACTGAATATAAAATTGGCACCAATAATGGCACCAAAACCGGGGTAGGTGTATTCGCGCGGGCCTTAATGGACGCCTATCCCCTAATGCCTGTGGAAGAAACCAGTCGTCTTAATGACAGTCATATTCGCGACAACTTCTTTACCCGAGTTTATGCCTATCACGACTGGCGTTGCATGTTAGCCAAGGGACTGACTAAACATGAGTTATTGCAGTTTCACTCGCGTTACAAGTACTTATTAATGGCTCATAACCAATCGATTTATCGTGAGCTCGGGCCATTACTCGCCACCATGGAAAATGATGTTGAAGCCGTGGCAAAACAATACTTTTCAGGTTTTATGCAGGCATTGAAATGCCATGCCACTCGCAAAAATCAAACCAGTACCCTGCAACACATTCAGGGCTATTTTAAAAAGCAATTGAATACCAGCCAAAAGGCTGAGTTGTCAGATGCGATCATGCAATATCGCCAAGGACTGGTGCCATTATTAGTCCCTATTACTTTGATTAATCATTATGTTCGCGAGTTTTCAACCGAATATATTGCCAATCAAGTCTATCTGCATCCACATCCGCAAGTGCTCAAACTCAGGTATGGGTTGTAAGCTGATGGGCACACAATCGCTCGCCAAACCCGCCTTGACGCCAGCCGCCATGCTGAGCATTGGTGAGGTCTCCAAGATCACCGGGGTCAATACAGTGACGCTGCGGGCGTGGCAGCGGCGCTTTGGTTTATTAAATCCAATGCGCACCCCCAAGGGCCATCGGCTCTATCGTGAGAGTGATGTCGAACTTATCCGCCAAATACTCCATTGGCTCGATGCTGGGGTGAGTATCAGTAAGATTAAGCCGTTATTAGCCTCGCCCGCGGCGTTCGCCCCAGCGACGTCCCATGAATGGCAACATCAATGCGGATTATTGTTGCAGGCGGTTGCCCAGCTTAATGGGCCGCAATTGCAGCAGTTACTCGATGAATACCAAGCCTTGTATCCAGCCGCCGTGTTACAGCAACAGTTGTTTGCACTGTGGTTTCATCAGCTGCCAAGTTGGTTGAGCGAGCGCGAAGATGGCGACGGTTTACGTGATTGGTTATTGCAACAATTGCACTGGCGCCTTAAGCCCTGTTTTCGCCAAGGCGCTAAGGTGGCACTGCTGGCATTAGCCGATAGCGATCCTTGGGACCATTGGCGGGTGTGTTGGCTGTTGTGCCAACATGGACTGTCTTATGTCGACTTGGGGCAATTGCCGCTGCCACAAGTCAAATTGCTGGCCGGGCGGCTTGCCCCAACCACATGGTTGGCACTGGCGGGGCCTAAAGCTTCGGCGCCATTGACGGATGCGATAGCTGGCTTGGCTAAGTGCGGCAGTCCCCTTTATTTAGTGGGACAGTTTGCGCCGCTATGGCCTGATAACCAAGTGCATCAAGCTCAGGATTGGGCTCAACTCAGTGAATTACTGGCAACGGAAGCGAATAAGGGGCGCCATGAATAGTACCCATCTGGTGTGGTATCGCCGTGATTTAAGAGTGGCAGATCATCGCCCCTTGTTTGAAGCGATGAGCAGCGCCCGTGCTCAAGGGCAGCGGGTGAAATGTTTGTATATCGCGACCCCAGCGCAATGGCAGCAGCATCATTTCGCCGCCATCGGAGTGGATTATCTGGAGCGCCACCTCAATTTATTAGCCGCGGCACTGGCCAGTCTTGGGGTCGAACTAGACGTGGTGGAGTTGGCCGATTTTAGCCTAATTCCCTCTTGGTTCGCTGAATATCGGCAGCAGCAACGGTTGGTGGCTGTGTATGCCCACAGCGAGCCGGAATGGAATGAGCGTCAACGTGATGAGGCGGTCGGCGCCGTGGTGCCGCTGCATTTGTTCGATGAGCACTGCTTGTTAGCACCAGGTACAGTGTTGACTCAACAAGGCTCAATGTATCAAGTGTTTACGCCCTTTAGTCGCCAATGGAAACAGTTGGCGCTTCAGCAAGATATTCAGCCGTTACCTGTGCCAGCACCGATGGGGAGTGTATTTACTCCCGCCGCGCCGATTGTATTGCGAGCCCGCAAACGCGATTCGAGCTTGTTTATGGCCGGAGAGGGGCCGGCGCGCCGTCAACTGCAAGGGTTTATTGCCGGCAAGTTGCACCATTATGCTGACTGTCGCGATCTGCCTGCAGTCTTGGGCACCAGTGGGTTATCGCCATGGTTGGCGCTGGGCGTGCTTTCCCCGAGGCAATGCTTGGCCGAGGTGCTTGCCAGTGTAACCGATGCACTTAGCGAGACTAGTCCGGCCAAAACGTGGGTTAATGAACTGATTTGGCGCGAGTTTTATCGGCATTTATTAGTGATTTATCCGCGCCTAAGTCGCGGCAAAAATTTCAACCCTAAGGCGGATGCCATTCAATGGCGCAACTTGCCAGATGAATTTGAACGTTGGTGTCAGGGGCAAACCGGTTATCCCTTAGTCGATGCTGCCATGCGTCAATTAAATCAAACCGGTTGGATGCACAACCGTCTGCGGATGGTCACGGCCAGTTTCTTGACCAAGCACTTACTGATCGACTGGCGCTGGGGCGAGGCCTATTTCAGTCAGCAATTGATTGATGCTGATTTAGCGGCCAACAACGGCGGCTGGCAATGGTCGGCGGGCACAGGTTGTGATGCCCAGCCCTATTTCCGAGTCTTTAATCCGTTACTGCAAAGCAAAAAATATGATCCAGACGCCGAGTTTATTCGTAAATATGTGCCGGAGTTAGCGGGGCAGCAAACAAAAAATATCCATCAACTGAATAACTTAAACTCAAGCAGCCAGCAAGCTTATCCGGCGCCTATGGTGGAGCATTCGCTCGCTAGAACCCGAGCATTACAAGCCTTTGCTGTGATGAAAGCCTAACCATGATGGATCATTATCGAGGGAGAAATATGTCGGCATCTACACCTAGTTTGGTCAGCCAAGCCTCATTGCTTGAGGCATTTTTGGCGTTATATCAGGAGCTGAATAAGGATAATTTACACCGGTTAGCCGAAGTCTACGATCAACAGATTAGCTTTATCGATCCCTTGCACAGTATCGAGGGGTTAACCCAGTTACAGCATTATTTTGCCGGCATGTATGCCAATGTGGAGTCGCTGCAGTTTGAGATTGCATCTTGCCTGACACAAGACAATCAAGCCGCGATATTTTGGACCATGCACTTTAGTCACTCCAAGCTTAATCGTGGCCACAGCATCGAGGTCAAAGGCATGACGCACTTACGGATGAACGACAAGATTATTTACCACCGAGATTATTTTGATGCTGGCCAAATGCTATATCGGCATGTGCCGTTATTAGGCTCGGCCATTAAGGCGATTAATCGCCGTTTGGCGGTCTCATGACGGCCTATATCAAACAAGTGTTGATCACCGGCGCCAGTTCAGGGATCGGCGCGCAATTAGCTAAGGATTATCTGGCGTTAGGCTATCGGGTATTTGCTTGTGGTCGAAATGCCGAGCGCCTAAATGCCATCCCCGGGGTGTTTGGGCTGGTGTTTGATATGGACGTGCGTGAAGGGGTGCAAAGTGCCGGGCGGTATCTTGCTCATGAGCTCGGCGGCCAGCCACTGGATATTATCATTCTTAACGCGGGCACCTGTGAATATATTGATGATGCAATCAATTTCGATGATCAATTATTTGCGCGGATCATTCATACCAATTTAATTGCGACTGGTTATTGTTTAGCCGCATTTTTGCCCCTGTTGGCAAAAGGGGGGCGGCTTGGGCTAATGAGCTCATCGGCGACCTTTTTACCCTTGCCAAGAGCTGAGGCTTATGGCGCATCGAAAGCTGGGATCAGCTATTTAGCCGCCAGCTTAGGGGTTGACTTGGCGGCCGCTAATATCAGTGTTAGCTGTATTTCGCCGGGGTTTGTTGCCACGCCGCTCACCGATAAAAATGATTTCCCTATGCCGATGCGTATCAGTGTAGATAAGGCCGCTGGCGCCATCATTCGCGGCCTAGACAAACGCCAGCATCAAATCAATTTCCCGAGAGGGTTTATCGTTTTAATGAAGTTAGTTAGCTGGTTACCTTATCGCTGGTGGGTAAAGCTGATGGGTCAACAAAATAACAAGAGCACTAAGGTGCCGGATATTCAGGGATTGAAAAAATGAAGAAAATTGCGATTGTGGGGAGCGGGATCTCGGGATTAACTGCAGCACATTTATTGAGTGAGCGTTTTGATGTTACCGTGTTTGAAGCCAATGACTACATTGGTGGCCATACCGCGACTATCGATGTCGAACTTGGCGGTAAGGCGTATGCCATCGACACGGGGTTTATTGTATTTAACGATCGCACTTACCCTAACTTTGAAAAACTGCTGGCCAGAATTGAGGTCAAACCTAAGCCGACCGAGATGAGTTTTTCGGTACAAAACTTAGCGACGGGGCTGGAGTTTAATGGTCATACCCTGATGACTATGTTTGCGCAAAAATCAAATCTACTGAAACCTCAGTATTGGCATTTCTTGAGTGAAATCGTGCGCTTTAATCGTTTATGTAAGCAGTATTATCAACAAGATCATTTCCCCTCGAGCAAGCTAGGTGATTTTTTGGTCTTAGAAGGTTTTAGTGATTTTTTCTGCCAACATTACATCTTACCGATGGGCGCCGCCATTTGGTCCACCAGTTTAGAGGATATGCGCGCTTTCTCGTTGCGCTTTTTTGTGCGATTTTTCCAACATCACGGCTTACTCGATCTCACGCATCGGCCACAATGGTATGTGCTTGAGGGGGGATCGCGTAGCTATATCCCAGGGCTGATTGCCCCATTGAGTGGCAAGATACGCCTTAATACCCCAGTGACGGCAATCACTCGCCACCCAAACGGGGTGGAGTTAGTGACTGGCGCCAATGACATCTGCCATTTCGATGACGTGATTTTAGCCTGTCATAGCGATCAAGCCTTAGCCATGCTGCAAGATGCTAGTGACAGCGAGAAAGACATTCTTGGGCAAATGCACTACCGCAACAATGAGGTGGTATTGCACACCGACACGAGTTTATTACCGGCGCGCCGAGGGGCGTGGGCCAGTTGGAACTATCGTCTCGATGGGGATAATTCCCGCCCGTCGGCAGTCACTTACAATATGAAAATTCTGCAAGGATTAGCCGATGATGCGCCAGTGTTTTGTGTCAGCTTAAATCAAACCTCGGCTATCAATCCCAGCAAAATCCTGCGGCGCTTTAATTATTCCCACCCAGTGTTTGACGAGCGCAGTTTGGCGGCAGCAGGGCGAAAAGCTGAGATCTGTGGCCAACGTCATACCTATTTTGCCGGCGCCTATTGGCTCAATGGCTTTCATGAAGATGGCGTCAATAGCGCCTTGGATGTGTGCCGTCAGTTTGGAGTGACGCTCTAATGACGGCGATACACAGTGGCATTTATCACGGCCAAGTATTTCATCATCGATTTACCCCGGTGGTGCATCAATTTGCTTACGATTTGGGGTTATTGTGGTTAGATCTCGATGAGTTGGCGCTGCTGGAAAACACCAGCAGGTTATTTTCGAGCCAGCGTTGGGCCCCCTTACGTTTTAAGGCCAGTGATTATGTCAATGACGAGCAGGTGACTAACCAATGTCCGCAGGCGTTGAAGCGGCGGGTGCTGGCCAAGGTCGAGAGTCTTGGTGGCTTGGATGCCATCGATAAGGTGTGCTTTGCTGGGCAAGTGCGTCATTTTGGTTGCTACTTTAGCCCGGTGAATTTCTTTTACTGCTACCAAGGGCAACAACTGTGTTATTTACTTGCCGAAGTCAGTAATACCCCGTGGAACCAGCGCCATTGCTATTTGGTGGATGTAAAGACTCATCCGGTGCTTGCAAAAGTCTTTCATGTCTCGCCGTTTATGGATCTCAATATGAATTATCACTGGCGGGTCACCCCACCAGCGCAACAACTACAGCTGACCATAGAAAACCGCCGTGATAGCAAGGTGTTTATGGCGAGTTTAGCCCTCGAGCGGCGCCCATTTACCTCAACCCATCTGCGCCAATGGTTATGGCGCTTTCCAGTGATGACAATCACCATTATGGCCGGCATTTATTGGCAGGCATTGAAATTATGGCTCAAACGCGTGCCCTTTATTGCGCACCCAACCAAAATGGAGAAATAACCATGGACAACGCAGTAAGCAGTGTCGCATCGCAAACGCTGTCAGATAGCTTGGCTAAGCGTGTGATAAAGAGTGCGCTTCAACGTTTATCGAATGGTTACTTAAGCGTGACGGATCACGATGGCACCGAACAATATGGCGATCGCACATCCAATTTGCATGCAGACATTCATGTGATTAATCCCGCCTTCTATCGGCAAGTGCTTTTGGGCGGGTCGATTGGCGCAGGTGAGGCTTATATTGCCGGTGATTGGCAAAGCTCGGATCTGACGCGAGTCATCCAACTTTTTGCGCGGAATTTACCTATCTTAGAGCAAGTGGAGCGCACCTGGTCTTGGGCGGTAAAACCCTTTACTCGGCTGGGACACTTAGTCAATCGCAACTCGGTGACCGGCTCAAAGCGCAACATCGTCGCCCACTACGATTTAGGCAATGAGATGTATCAGCAGTTTCTCGATAGTGAGATGCTATACTCCAGTGCGATTTACCCCGATGAACACAGTGATTTAGAGCAAGCGCAACAACACAAGCTGGCCATGATTTGTGAACGTCTCGATTTACGTCCGGGAATGACCTTGTTGGAAATTGGCACTGGCTGGGGGGCGTTGGCGATTTACGCGGCGCAGCATTATGGGGTCAAGGTCACCACTACCACGATTTCGGATGAGCAATATGCCTATGCTCGTCAGCGGGTGCAGCAACTGGGCTTAGAGGATCAGGTGACCTTGTTGACTGAAGATTATCGTCACCTCAGTGGCCAATATGATCGCTTAGTGTCTATCGAGATGATCGAAGCGGTCGGGCATGAATATTTACCCGGCTTCTTTAACAAACTCAATCAATTGCTTAATGATCAAGGGCGTTTGTTGATCCAAGCGATCACCATCAGTGATCAACGATATGATCAATATCGTAAAGGCGTCGATTTTATTCAGAAATACATTTTTCCCGGTGGCTGTTTGCCCAGTGTCAGCCTGATGGCACAGTTGATTTCCAAGCAAAGCGATATGGTGATTTTGGGGCTGGATGATATCGGTCGAGATTATGGCCGTACGTTAGCCCATTGGCATGAGAAATTTGATCATGCCCGCGAACATCTGCAATCACTGGGTTACGGTGATGATTTTATCCGGATGTGGAAATTTTATCTGAGCTATTGTGAAGGTGGCTTTATTGAGCGTACCACCAGTGCTGTGCATTTAGTGGCGGTGAAACCTGGTTATCGACTCGCGCCCGTTGCCACAGCGCAGCAAGGTTAGCACCATGGAGCATCGGCAGCGTCTCGCCCCTTCACCAACGCGCAGCATGATGTTGGTGGATTTGGTCCGGTTTCAAGTAGCGTGGTGGTCATTGGTGTTATTAGGCCAATCGGGCCTAGTTATCGGCGTTATCTTACTGCTAATCCAATTTAGGCTCAGCCAGAGGCGAGTTGCCGATGGGATTGTTATGGCCGCCATTGCCATGCCCGGGGTGCTAATGGATGCGATGGCAAGTTACTTTGGCTTATTTGAATTTGCCGGTTTACCTGTATGGTTGGCGCTGCTGTGGTGCCATTTTGGCTTAAGTTGCCAGTACAGTTTGCGACCTGTACTAGGCCTTAATGCCTGGTGGGTGCTAGTGATTGGTGCCCTCGGTGGCAGTGCCAGTTATTGGGCGGGCGTTCAGCTTGGGGCGGTGAGCTCAAGTCTTAGCGGCCCAGAATTGGTGATGTATTTAATGCCCTTATGGGCCGGGGTGTTTATTTACGCTAAAACCATCATAGAAACTCAGGCCATGATGCCAGCGGAGACTCACTAATGGCGCGGTTATGGTTATTGGCGGCGCTGGCAAGCGTGCTAATGGCGCTCGGCCCAAGGGCGAGTGCCCAGGCTCAAGAACCCGCGGACGATAAATCATGGCAAGTGGTTGGCCGCACCCAAATGAGCGTGATGTGGTTTGATATTTATCGCGCCACCCTCACCAATCCTAGCGGTGAATATCAGGCGTTTACACCGCCGCTGAAACTCGAGATTGAATACCAGCGCGACATTAGCGCAGCTGATTTGGTGAGTGCCACCGATGAACAGTGGCAACATCTGGGGGTATTCAATGATTATCGACAGGCGTGGGTTCAGCAATTACAAGGACTGTGGCCCGATGTTAGCGAGGGTGATCGCTTAGCCTTGATGTGGTACGCCGATGGTAGCAGCCAATTCTACTTTAATGATCAGGCCATAGGTTCACGCTTGGCCGCTCAATTTGGTCATTGCTTTTTGGCCATTTGGTTATCCCAACATACGAGCCACCCCCAGCGTCGGCTGGAACTTATCGGAGAGACATCATGCGATTGTTAGTATTTATTGCCTTACTGTTTGGGCTCATGGCGTGTGGTAGCGTCGATATCGAAGAGTATCAAGATTCGGGGCCTGAGTTAGTGTTATCACGCTTTTTTGAGGGGGAGCTCAAAGCCTATGGCATGGTGCAGGACTACCAAGGCTTAGTGACACGGCGCTTTGTCGTGACCATGACCGGGACCTGGCAAGATGGCGTTGGCATCTTAGATGAAGACTTTGTCTATGATGATGGCGAAACTCAAAAGCGTATCTGGACTTTAACTGAGCTGGGTAATGGCGCCTATCAAGGGCGCGCGGATGACATTATTGGGGTGGCCAGCGGTCAGGCTGTCGGCAGTGCATTGCGCTGGCGTTACGATATGCTGCTCCCTGTGGATGGGCAAGAATATCAGGTACATTTTGATGATTGGATGTACTTAATTGATGACACCACCTTGATCAATAAAAGCGATATCATCAAGTTTGGAGTCACTGTGGCAACAGTGACCTTAGTCATCCAAAAACAAGGCTAACCCGCGAGTAAAGCCCTTAAGCGCGGCGACCGCCATCATCTGATTTGCGCTCATAGTATTCGAACGGAAATAGATTGCGGATCTGCTGGCTGGTGTTGTCACTGACATTGGCTGAGATATGCAACCGCACGTGGCCGGCGCGCTCGGCCCGAATCGTGCAAGTGAGTTTTTCGGCTTTAGCAATGGCTCTCACGTCGCGCTCAAATTTATCTTGGATTTTGCCTTTGTGACTGTTGAGCCGGCCTTCTTTAAAATGCATTTCAAAGAGTGTCAGCCCGCGTTTCGCGCCGAAGATAAAACGGTAAATCAGATAAAACACGACGATTACAAAAGCCAGTTTAAGGGCAATATCCATTGAGCGCTCTCCACGTTAATCCAATAGTTAACCAAGGTTTATTTGTGCCGTATCCGTTAGTTAAACGCAAGTAGATTCGATGATTTCTAACCTACGTTAATGGTGCGAGCCAAACCGCGAGCCCGATCAAGTTTTCACGGTCTCGATAAATTGTAAATTTATCGGTCAAATAAACGGCCATTTAGTTGTTTGAGTCAAAAATCTGATGGATTCTCGCTGACTTTTACGGCAATCGTGATACATTACGCGACCAAAAATTTGTCGGGTTAATCTAACCATTGGTTAGCCTGTTGTTGCCGTTTTCCGGGTGCTTGTGTGATAAGAAACCACAATCAATCTCAGTGGTTACTTGGGTGTTATTGGACCAAGTGGTGCCAACACCTCGTCCGGGTGGTTTTGTGAGGAGTAAAGCATGAAGCTACTAAAGTTAGCTGTGAGTTCTTGTGTTTTGATGGCGTCAGTCTTGAGCAGCGCCGTGGTCAACGCAGAAGAAGTGGTCCGCGTCTATAACTGGTCAGATTATATTGCCCCTGGAGTATTGCAGGATTTTGAAAAAGAAACCGGCATTCGGGTCATATATGACGTGTTCGATAGCAATGAAGTGCTAGAAGCTAAGTTATTGTCGGGCCGAAGCGGTTATGATTTGGTGGCCCCCACCAATCATTTTTTGGCCAAGCAAGCACAAGCGGGCGCGTTTATGCCATTGGACAAGTCAAAACTGACTAACTACGCCAAGCTCAATCCGGTGTTGATGCAACAGCTGCAAAGTGCCGATCCTGACAATCGCTACGGGGTACCTTACCTTTGGGGCACAACCGGTCTTGGCTTTAACCAAGATAAAGTGCGCGCAATCTTGGGGGAAGACGTCAAAGTGGATTCATTCTCGATGATTTTCGACCCGGCCAATGCGGAAAAATTAGCGCAATGTGGCATTTCATTTTTGGACTCTCCCGATGAAATGATCCCACATGCCTTACTGTATTTAGGCTTAGATCCGAACTCGACCTCCAAGGCCGATTATAAAAAAGCGGGCGAATTGCTGACGAGTGTGCGTCCATACGTGCGGTATTTTCATTCTTCCAAATTTGTGACGGATTTGGCCAATGGCGACATTTGTATGGCCTTTGGTTTCTCCGGCGATATTTTCCAAGCCGCTGCGCGGGCCGATGAAGCCGACACCGGCAACAATATCGAGTATGTGATCCCTAAAGAAGGGGCCAACTTGTGGTTTGATATGCTGGCGATCCCTGCCGATGCCAGAAACAGTGATAACGCTCATCAGCTGTTGGATTACCTCATGCGCCCTGAGGTTATCGCCAAGATTTCTAATTACGTGGCCTATGCCAATGCCAATGTGCCGGCACAAGCGTTAATGGATGATGACATCAAGAATAACCCTGCCATTTATCCCCCAGGCGAGGTGATGTCGAAACTGTTTATGAATGAAACCCGCTCTCTTAAAGCCCAGCGCGATATGACTCGGGTATGGACTCGAGTGAAATCGGGACACTAATCCTGCCTTAAACATCGTCTAATGTCTTTCGGCCAGCTTACCGCTGGCCTTTTTTTCTGGATTTGCTATGACTCAAAATAAGTCGGTAGTGGCACCTTCGCTTGCAGCCAAGAGTGCCACTGATGTGCTATTGAAAATTGATAACGTGAGTAAAGTGTTTGACGGTGTCCGCGCCGTTGACGAAGTGTCCTTATCTATCGAGCGCGGTGAAATATTTGCATTGCTTGGTGGATCAGGTTCAGGCAAAACTACCTTGCTGCGTATGTTGGCTGGGTTTGAAAAACCGACCTCGGGACGCATTTATCTCGACGGCCAAGATATTACCGATTTACCGCCTTATGAGCGCCCCATCAATATGATGTTTCAATCCTATGCGTTATTTCCGCATATGACGGTTGAGCAGAATATTGCCTTTGGTTTGAAGCAAGATAAATTGCCAAAAGT
The DNA here is from genome assembly GCF_019209865.1 of Shewanella sp. NIFS-20-20. Lineage (GTDB taxonomy): Bacteria > Pseudomonadota > Gammaproteobacteria > Enterobacterales > Shewanellaceae > Shewanella. Next base: position 92,212 of record NZ_JAHUTT010000004.1, read on the forward strand.
GCAAATCGCCGCCCGCGTACAAGAAATGCTTAAATTGGTGCGCATGGAGCAATTTGCGAAACGTAAGCCCCATCTGTTGTCCGGTGGCCAGCGCCAGCGGGTGGCATTGGCACGTTCATTAGCCAAACGCCCTAAATTATTATTGCTCGATGAGCCCATGGGGGCGCTCGACAAAAAGCTGCGCACTGAGATGCAGCTAGAAGTAGTGGAAATTCTTGAACGCGTCGGCGTTACTTGTGTGATGGTCACTCATGATCAAGAAGAAGCCATGACCATGGCTGGCAGAATGTCGATTATGAGTGACGGCTGGGTCATTCAGACCGGCACCCCGCAAGACATTTATGAAAGCCCTAATAGTCGCATGGTCGCAGAGTTTATTGGCTCGGTGAACTTATTTGAAGGCGAGATTGTAGAGGACATGGCGGATCATGTGATCATCGCCTCAGCGAGTTTGCCACAGCCCTTTTATCTTGGCCATGGTATTACAACCAAGCTCGATGATCGCCAAGTGTGGTTAGCGGTGCGCCCGGAAAAGACCTTAGTCAGTAAAATACAACCGCAACAGGAATATAACTGGGCCGAAGGTACGGTGCATGATATAGCCTATTTAGGTGGCACCTCTGTGTATTATATTCGTCTCAGTAATCGTCAGTTAGTGCAATGCTCGATGTTAAATCGTGAGCGCGGCGCCGATCATCCGACCTGGGATGATAAGGTGTTTATTAGCTGGGACGATACCAGTGCCGTGGTGCTGAATTCATGATGGCGCGGGGGCGTTCAGCGCGCGTAGGGCAAGTGTTTTCAATCGGCATACCTTATGTGTGGCTCGTGCTGTTTTTTGCCTTGCCTTTTGCCATAGTGATCAAGCTCAGCTTTTCATCGGCGGCCATGGCCATTCCACCTTATGAGCCGATGTTCAATTTCGCCGATGAGATGCTGCAGGCTGTGTTAAATCTGGGTAACTACTTGTTGTTACTCGATGATCCCTTGTACCTAGAGGCCTATCTTGGCTCGATCAAAATGGCGGGTATTGCCACGTTAGGCTGCTTAATCTTGGGTTACCCAATGGCTTACGCCATTGCCAAGGTATCACCGCAACGTCAAGCCTTGTTATTGTTGTTGGTGATGTTACCAAGCTGGACATCGTTTTTAATTCGTATTTATGCCTGGATGGGATTACTAAGTCACAATGGCTTAATCAATCAAGCCCTGCTGTCAGTGGGCGCCATTGAGCAGCCATTGGCGATATTAAATACCGATGTAGCGGTCTATATCGGCATGATTTACGCGTATTTGCCGTTTATGATCTTACCTTTGTATGCCAATCTTTCGCGCCAAGATCAGAGTTTATTGGAAGCCGCGGCCGATCTCGGCGCCCACAAGTTCACCAGTTTTTGGCATGTGACTTTACCCTTGTCATTCAGCGGCGTAATGGCTGGCTGTATGCTGGTATTTATTCCGGCGATTGGTGAATTTGTTATTCCTGAATTGCTAGGTGGGCCAGACTCTTTGATGATTGGTCGCGTGTTATGGCAAGAGTTCTTTAATAATCGTGATTGGCCAGTGGCGTCGGCATTAGCTGTGGTGATGTTGTTATTATTGGCCCTTCCCATTGCCTGCTTTAATCATTATCAAGCCAAGAGCATGGAGGCCGCGCGATGAAATCCCTGAGTTTATCAAAGGTTGGCTTGATTGCCGGACTGGCATTTTTATATGCGCCATTAGTGATCTTGGTGGGGTACTCCTTCAATGCCTCAAAATTGGTGACGATTTGGGGCGGGTTTTCGACTAAATGGTATGGCGAGTTGATGCGCGATGAGCAGATCTTAGATGCGGTCTGGACTAGTCTAGTGATTGCCTTTAACTCTGCGACCATGGCTGTGATATTAGGCACCTTAGCGGCGATGGTGATCACCCGCTTTCGTGCCTCGCGCTTACGCACCAGTATGTCGACGATGGTGACGGCCCCATTAGTCATGCCAGAAGTCATTACCGGCTTATCCTTATTACTCTTGTTTGTGCATATGGCCGACTTTCTTGGCTGGCCGGCTGAACGTGGACGTTTAACCATTTGGATTGCTCATTCGACGTTTAGTGCCGCCTACGTTGCTGTCATCGTGTCATCGCGTTTACGGGAACTTGACCGCTCGATTGAAGAGGCGGCCATGGATTTAGGTGCGAGCCCGATGAAAACCTTTATGTTGATCACTGTGCCCATGATTGCGCCATCCTTAATGGCAGGGTGGTTATTGGCCTTTAGCTTGTCTCTCGATGATTTAGTGATTGCCAGTTTTACCTCAGGCCCTGGCGCCACCACCTTGCCGATGGTGGTGTTTTCATCGGTGCGGATGGGGGTGTCACCAAAGATTAATGCGCTGGCTACCTTGATTATCGTGGCGGTGGCATTGGTCGCATTAGTGAGTTGGTACTTCATGCGGCGCAAGCCTGACAAATGTTAAACCCCAAAGGAGCCATAAATGGCTCTTTTTGTATTTTCGGCATTGAAAATTGGGCAGTATTTTAGAGTCTCTTCTACAATAATTGTTATGTTATCGAATGAGATGGATCTCTTATGAGTTTTTTCAAAAATTTATTTTCCAGTCCTGCCCTCACAGTACAAACCGTCAAACATACGCCAGAGGTGCAAGCACCGGTGTCGGCGGCGGTAACTGACAGCACGAAACAATTACTCGATCAAGCCTGTGATGCGGTGGTCAGTATTGATGATAACAATGCCGTGACTTATATGAATCCTGCCGCGGAAGCGCTGTGGGGTTACCGTGCCGATGAAGTGATTGGTCACAATGTCAAAAAATTAGTGCCTGAACAATTTCGAAATCAACATGATGATTTTGTGAATGAAAATCGCCGTACTAAAAAAGATAAAATTGTCGGCAAGTTTCGCGAAGTCGAATTGGTTAAAAAGGATGGCAGCCGAGCGTGGGTGAGTCTGTCGTTGTCGCGAGTGCAAAGTGGCGCGGTCATCGGCTATACCGCCTTTGTACGGGATATCAGTAAAGAGCGGCGCGCGCGGGATGAAACCAAGCAGATTTTGCAACAAGCGATTGATGCGGTGGTCACCATCGACAGTCAAAACCGGGTTACCTTCTTTAACCCTGCGGCAGAAGCCTTGTGGGGCTATCATCACAAGGAAGTCATCGGCCAGAATGTTAAGATGTTAGTGCCGATTGATATCCAAGCTAAACACGATGATTTAGTCAATCGTAATCGCCGTACCGGTGAAGACAAGATTGTCGGCAAGAGCCGAGAAATTAAGATGTTCCGCAAAGATGGCTCTGAGGTTTACGTCAATTTATCGCTGTCAAAAGTCTCCATTGATAATGATATCGGCTATACCGCGTTTGTGCGCGACATTACCAAGCAACGCGTGGCCCAAGAAACCGTCAACCAAACCTTATCTCAAGCGTTAGATGCGGTCGTGACCATTGATGATAAAAATATTGTCACCTTCTTTAATGCTGCCGCAAGTGCATTGTGGGGGTACTCCTGTAAGGATGTGATCGGTAAAAATGTCAAGATGCTCGTCCCGATGGAGATCCAAGCATCCCATGATGATTTGGTTAACCGTAACCGTCGTACCGGTGAAGATAAGATCGTCGGTACGACCCGTGAAGTGCCCATTTTCCGTAAGGATGGCACCCAAGCTTGGGGGTTATTGTCGTTATCTAAGATAAGCTTTGACGGCAAAATTATGTATACCGCTTTTGTGCGTGACGTGACCCGCGAGGTCAATCAACGTAATGATATGAATGTCATTATGGAGAATGTCGCGAAATCCAGCCAAGAGATCGCCAATATCGCCAAAGTGATTGATGGCATGTCATCGCAAACGAATTTATTGGCATTGAATGCTGCAATTGAGGCTGCAAGAGCCGGTGAACATGGCCGCGGTTTTGCTGTGGTCGCAGATGAGGTGCGCCAATTAGCATCAAGGTCATCTGAGTCGACCACTGAAATTAATAAACTTTCAGAAGATACCAGCCGCTTTTTAAATGAATTGGCTGGCCTACTGAGTGATTCAGTGAAAAAGTAGTTAGCGGCTCAGTTCGTCACCGCAACTAGGCTTGGGCTTTCATTTGAGGTGTTCGTTGGCTTTGACGGGGTTGGGTTGGACCAAGATGAGTACCAATAAGCCAATGATGACGGCAGTTAAAATAGCGACTAGGCGAATAAAATCATTATATAAAGCATCGCCTCCGCTTTCACTAATGCCTTTAAATAACAAGATCACAAAGCCACTGTATAATAATTGCAAACTGTTATTGCTGGCTTGACGTGAGAACGCGTAAATCCCCATCGCCATGGCGGACACCACACTGATGCCATATTGAATCACCAAATTGACTTCAATCGCGGCTAGCACTAAGGGGGGCATAGCAAACATAAAGCCCACCGCGGTAGTCAGTAGACGCCGTCGCCCATAGTCTTTGCCGCCAATGGGGTTGGGATCTTTGATGACGTTAGCCAGGGTGATTGACATAATGGCTGATTGTGACAAATCTAAACTAATAAACCCCCAGAGACAGGTAAAAATCGCCAAGGCTTTCAGGAGTAAGTGCCAAATCTCACTATGGACTTGTTGGTGAGGTTGAGATGCTGCCACCGCGACCATATATCCACCAGGAAATAGAATAAAGCCAACATAGGTCAGCAATCCGGCCAACATTAATTCTTTAAACAGTTGTCCTGGCAATTGGCTAACATCGATCCCCAATTGCCGATTAAAATAACTGACGAGCACTAAAGTGATAAGCATTAAGGTCGATAGAATATCACTGGGGTTTTCGCGAGCGCGATGCATACACCAATATAAAATCACAAACAGTAAGCCGTAGTAGACCATCGGATTATTGATTAATGACTGGCTGATATAAGCTTGGATCCAAGCGCTAATAAATAACACGATGCCAATTTTGATGATCATCATCGGTGCAGGGCTGCGTTGACATAAGCAAAACAGTAAAGCTAACAACATTGGGCCAAAGGCGGGCAAATCAGAACCAAACGTCTGCTGCCAAAACAGAAAGCTGATTGGCAGTACGCTGAGTCTTAAAAGGGCATTGGCCGGGCTACGAAACATAGGTCAAATAACTCCATACCCAAGTCCATATTGACAGTAACCCCTCACCTAGGCTGGATTGGTCCGGATAAAAACTGACCATGGCTCGCCCACCATAGCGCTGTACCAGTTGTTGGGCATCATTATCGAGATTGATGTTAACTGGAAACCGTTGCGGATGTTGTTGCCCTGTGGGAGAAATGAATAAACCGGTCGCTTGATCTGTTTGTAAATTGCCATTGCCACTACTGCCCCAACCAATGGATGCCACCGAGCCGTGAAAGGTTTGGCCGGGATAAGCGTCAAAGACAATTTTCACTGGTGTGCCGGGTTTGAGATAAATCAGAGAGTTTTCTCGCAGCATGGCCGTCACCCAAGTATGCTGATTATTAATAAAGGTGACCAAAGGATGACCGGCAATGGCATAGTTGCCGGCGGCTAGGGTTAAGTTGGTAATGACACCATCATCCGGTGCATAGATTTTGGTATAGGACTCATTGAGTAATGCCTGATTTAACTGATTGAGGGCAGCTTGCAACTGTGGGTTGTTTTTACCTTCGGGGCCCATGGCCGTCTTGGCTCGTATCAGTGCAGCTTGTGCTTGTGCGAGTTGCGCCTGAGCGGCTTTTAACTGATCTTGACTGTCTTCCATGGCTTGGGTACTGACGACGCCATTTTTGCCCAGCGCACTCATACGCTCGGCGTGCTTGGAACTATTTTCTTGTTTAATTTTCGCGGTCACCAAGTTAGCTTGTGCTTCGGCAATCCCTGCCGAATCAGCACCGAGGGCCTGACTGGTTTGTTGCAGATTCAAGCGGGCGGCGATGACATTTAACTGAGCTTGGCTGTTATCCAAAGTAATTAGTGGTTGACCTTGGGTCACATTGGCATTGTTAGCCACCAGGATTTGTGAAATATCTGCGGAGACTTGTGGGGTCAATTGGATCAGTTGTGCATTGACTCTGGCATGGGTGGTCATTGGAGTGACGCGGTCGGCCCATAAGGTATATATCCAGATCACAACGACCGTAATGAGTAACAGCCAAGTGAGGCGCTTCGATGATTTGATGGTAGCCGATTGAGCGTGAGTTTCATTGGTTTCTTGTTGTTCTGACATGGCAAATGAGCCTCACATGGGTAACGTCAGTAATCATTAGTAGCCTATAAGTTTAGTGGCTAATATCACTGCGGGAACGTTTGTAAATTAAATGTTTTAAAGTTTAGGTATATCAATTGCTTGTTATTGTTATCAAGCAAACACTATGGTGGCGCGTTGGTTTGTTTCTTGGGGGGAATAGGGTTATTTTGTCAGCAACTTTGTTTTTTGGCTAAATTTTGCCACCAATCACCACGAATAATTTTTGATTGGCCATTATTCTGCGCATTTGTTTGAGAATAATTAAGTTAATTAGCATTAATTTTATGATTTAAATATTATTTGTCGGTTTGACGTGGTGATTCACATTAATCCATCGCAGGGCTATGGTATTGTTTGAGCATGATAATAAAGATCATCAAAATGAAGATGATCGAGGGAGTAAGCATGTTGAAACAATCGTATTTAAGCAATATTGGTGTGCAAGTCGTGATCGCCATGATCATTGGCGCATTGGTCGGCTGGGGCATGGGCGATGGCGCCGCGATATTCGCACCATTAGGCACCATTTTTATCAGCTTGGTAAAAATGTTAGTGATCCCTTTAGTGTTGGTGTCAATTGTTGCCGGCGCCGCCAGTTTGGGCAATAGCCCATCTGCTGGAAAAATCGGCCTGGGTACCTTTGGCTTTTTCTTAGTGACCTCGGGTATTGCGGTCGCGTTGGCGTTAGTCATGGGAGTGGTATTTCAGCCGGGTGCTGGTGTCGACTTTGCCGGACATGGCCAAGATCTGATGACGGTCACTGCCGAGCAGGGCCAGGTGCCTGGCGCGATTGATACCTTGATTGGCATGATCCCAACCAATGTGTTTGAATCGCTCAATGGCGGTAATATTCTGCAAATCCTCGTATTTAGTATCTTCTTTGGTATTGCGTTGACTAAGGTCAAAGGCGATGGCGCTAAACCGATTATTAGTGGCCTAAATACTACAGTTGATGCCTTTGTGTGGATGATCAACTGCGTGATGATTATTGCCCCTATCGGCGTGTTTGGTCTGATGGCTGACTCTGTGGGGACCTTTGGATTTCAAGCGCTGGAAGTGGTATTTAAACTCTTCGCGGTCTTTGTGGCAGCCATTTTGATTTACGGCTTTATCTTCTTCCCGTTAATGGTCAAATTATTCTCTAAGGTGTCGGCACGGCAATTTATCTCGGCCATGAAGAAACCGCAGGTGATGGCATTATCGACGGCCTCATCGATGGCGACTTTACCTGTCAACATGGAAACCTGTGAGCAAGATCTCGGGGTGTCTAAGGCAACCACTTCATTTGTACTGCCCTTGGGCGCGACCATCAACATGAGTGGTAACGCGATTTACTACGGCCTGGTGGCCATGTTCTTCGCCCAGATGTATAACATCGACCTGACGATGACCGCCTATATCGCCATTATTCTGACCTCGACCTTGGGTGCCATTGGCCAAGCCGGCGTGCCAGGCCCTTCATTCTTAGTTGTCGCGGTGTTGCTGGCGGCAGGTATTCCGATCGATGGCTTGCCATTGTTGTTTGCCCTTGACCGCGTGTTCGACATGATCAGAACCTCGCTCAACATTACCGGCGATGCGGCTTGTGCGATTATTATGGATAGATTTAGCCCAGAAAAATCTACCTAAGCCACTAATAATAAATGATAACTTTTAAAAGGGTAAGCGCTGGCTTACCCTTTTTTATTGCTGATTTCTTGTAATGACAGCTGTCACTTTAGTCGCCGTGCTGGCTTGCCCATCATCCCCCCCATTCCATTGTTAGCTGGCCATTGGCGTCATTGCCCTTCCCAAAAAATCATTAATAGTTGAATTACTAGCATTTATTGCCTAAATGTTAAATTAATGTGTTATTTGTGGTTGATTTTTACGCAAGCGTCCATTAGGTTAATCCTTAGGTAAGCGCTTACATTTTTTATGGCGCTTTTTAATCAACGAAAAATGTAAGCGCTTTCAAACTGATGGGATTCGCCTATCAATGCGAAATATTTTGAGAAAGTTGAGGCTCTAACAATGAATAAAAGTGCGAGTAGGCTCAAATGGTTATCTGCTGGACTGGTGACGCTGGCCATTAGCGGCTGCGGTGGTAATAGTAATACGTCAACAACGATCACCCCATCACCTGAGGCGGCGCCCAGTCCTGGGTGGGTGATGGTTTGGAATGATGAGTTTGATGACACCAGTATTGATGCGAATAAATGGAACCACGAAGTCAATTGTGCTGGGGGGGGCAATCAAGAAAAGCAATGTTATACCGATGCCCCTGAGAACTCATTTTTAGCCGACGGCATGCTTAATATTGTGGCGCTACCTGCCGCCTCGGGAGCAGAAAAACCTTATACCTCGGCGCGGCTTACCACCAAAGACAAAGCGGATTTTACTTATGGCCGTTTTGAAATGCGCGCTAAATTACCGAGTGGTCAAGGCAGTTGGCCAGCCTTTTGGTTATTGCCTACCGATAATGTCTACGGCATTTGGCCAAAGTCGGGTGAAATTGACATCATTGAATCCGTTAATTTAAAGGCAGCAAATGCCGACGGCAACCCTGAATCTTATGTGTATGGCACCCTCCATTATGGCCGTGAATCCCCCGCCAATGAACAATCGGGTAAAGCCTATTTGTTGCCCGATGGTGTCAACCCTGCCGATGATTTTCACACCTATGCTATCGAATGGCAGCAAGGTGAAATTCGTTGGTATGTCGATGATTACTTGTATGCGACTCAACGTCGCTCCGAAGTCCGTTTTAACGCCAAAGGCGAAGGCGTTGGCTTAGCTCATAAAGGCTGGTTCACTGAGTTTTTCGACCAATCTACCGGGCAAAAAAATGTGGTGTGGGGGGATGAGCCCTTTGATCAAGACTTTCATATCATTCTCAATTTCGCTGTGGGTGGCAATTGGCCTGAATCGGTCAATGAAACTGGCATAGATGCGAGCGCATTCAATGAAAGCAACCCGTATCAGATTGATTATGTCAGGGTGTTTGAATGTGAAGCTAACCCGGACACAGGCAAAGGCTGTGAGACTGTGCGCCCAGGCTACGATCAACTCGATGATGCGCTGGTCGAAGGCAAGGCGCCTGCGCCCATTCCACCGTCTGATGGTGTCGCGCGTAATCTAACCATTTTTGATGGCACGCCTAACCCGAACTGGCCTGCTTGGGATTGCTGTGGTGGTTCGACGCCAACGCTGGTAGATGATGCCGACAAAGGCTCGGTCTATCGTTTTGTCGTCGGTGATTCACCTACGGTTAATGGCTTTATTACTCGTCAAAGTTTTATCACAGATCCTAACGGTACACCGTCACCGTTTGACGCTTCCCCCTTGATTGCTAATGGCACATTGAGTTTCGCAATGAAATTAGTCACGGCGCCGAGTAATTCAGACGCCCTATGGCTGGTCAAGCTGGAAAGCAATGAAGGCACAACCGCGGTTGAAGTGCCAATCACCACCAGTGCTGAAGGGGTGGCACCAGCAGTGGGCCAATGGCAAACCTATACCTTTTCATTGCAAACCTTGGCGGATGCGGGCTTAGATTTGTCTGCTATTGACGTTGTGATGATATTTCCAAGCTGGGGACTTGGCAGCGGCGCAGAATACCTTGTCGATGAGGTCACGATTGCTCAGCCTGATGGCGCACTGCCGCAATTAGTGGTGTTTGAAGATGATGTTAACCCTAATTGGCCCATGTGGGATTGCTGTGGCGGCTCAACGCCAGAAACTGTCTCTGATGATGCCGACCATGGTGTGGTTTCACAATTTAGTATTGGCGCGTCTCCCACTGTGATGGGCTATATCAATCGCAGTGAGTTTGGCGGCAGCAACATGCCATTTGATGCCAGCGCCTTGTTAGACGGCGGGGTTGTCCAGTTTGACCTGAAGATTGTTAATGGTCCTTCAGATCCCGCTACTCCCTGGTTATTTAAAGTCGAGTCAGATAACGGCGCCACTGCAGTTGAAGTTAATTTGGCGAACTCGACGGAAGGGCAAGTACCTAGCATTCAATGGCAAACCTTTACTTTCCCTATGCAAACATTGGCCGATGCTGGATTGGATGTATCCGCAATTGATGTATTGATGATGTTCCCCGCCTGGGGTCAAGGTGAAGGTGCGGTTTATCGCGTAGATAACGTCAAAATCCACAAACCTGGGGCGACAAGCCCGAATGAGCCTGCGAACGTGCTGACAGTATTTGCCGACACAGTCGCCCCACAATGGTCACTTTGGGATTGTTGCGGTGGCACCACGCCGATGGCCGTCACTGATGATGCTGAGTATGGCGCAGTGGCTGAATACAGCGTGGGTGGGCAACCAACCGTACTGGGCTTTTTTGCCGATGATGGTGTTTACCATGATGCCGCCAGTGACGTGGCCACAGGGGTCGTGCGGTTTGAGTTGAAAGTGGTTAATGCACCTATCGATAGTAGCTCTACTTGGCTGTTTAAGATTGAATCGGGTGATGCGGCCACGGCCGTTGAGCTTCCGCTTACCGCTAGTAACGAAGGGGTCGCACCGACCACTGGGCAGTGGCAGACCTACACCTTCCCACTGCAAACCTTGGCTGATGCCGGCTTAGATACCAGCGCCATTGATGTGATTATGATTTTCCCCGCATGGGGCACTGGTGATGGCGCGCTCTTTCGAGTTGATAACGCAATAGTGGGTACGCCTTAATGGCTACCCAAGCCTTAAGCTCACACTTAACATACAAAATAATTCGAGGCAGCTATGCAAAAACAGCAATTTAGAATCAACCCTTTGACAGCCTCTGTGGCGCTGGTCTTAGGTCTTGGTTGTTTTCCTCTGGCCGGGGCCGAGGAAGGCGTTGAACAAAATCAAGACAATAATATTGAAGTAATTGAGGTTCGAGGTATTAAGGGCAGTTTATCGCGTTCGATGGATCTAAAACGCGGCTCAGCAGGGGTCGTAGACGCCATTTCCGCCGAGGAAATGGGGAAGTTCCCTGACACTAACTTAGCGGAATCATTGCAGCGGATCACCGGGGTCACCGTCAGTCGCTCTAACGGTGAAGGCAGTGAAATCACAGTACGTGGCTTTGGCCCGCAATATAATTTGATCATGCTTAATGGTCGGCAAATGCCGGGCACAGGTTATACCCGCTCGTATAACCTTGAAAATTTGTCCTCAGAAGCAGTGCAAACCTTGGAGGTCATTAAGACTGGGCGCGCCGATATGCCCACCGGTGGTTTAGGGGCAACCATTAATATTGAGACGCGTCAGCCGCTTGATGCACCGGGACAAACGGTAAATATTTCTGCTAAAGGCATGTATGACGAGTCGAATGTTAAAGGTGACGATATCACCCCTGAAGTCTCTGGCTTATACAGTAATACCTTCTTAGATGACAGATTTGGATTTATGGTCACGGCCTCGCATCAAGAGCGCGACTTTCGCCAAGAGGCGGCCAATGTTCAGGGCTGGATTGCACAAACGGATAACAGCAAATTGCCTAGTTTAGCCGCGGGTAAGGGCATTGATGCTCGCCCCAGGGATGCCGAAGGTAATTTAATTCATCGCTTTACTGGCCAAGATGCCGATGGCAATCCTAATACTTCCGCCCCATTTTTTGTCCCGCGCGACATGAACTACAGTGTCAACGATGTCCAGCGTGAGCGGACTAATGCCATGGTCACTTTGCAGTATGAGCCGATTGATGATCTGATTTTTACTGCCGATTATGTCTACACTCGCGCCATTACCGGTGTTGATGGTTTTGGTTGGGGGATTTGGAACTCCTCAACCGATGGCTCACCATTAATTGGTTATGAGTTTGATGACAATGGTTCAGCGCTGTATACCGATATTCGTGGCGGCGATGGTTCGTTTACGGCCAATCGTAGTACCACCGAAGTGAAAGCCGAATCTATTGGCTTAAATGTGGAATGGCAAGCCAATGACGATTGGGCCTTTGTGTTTGATTATCATGACTCATCTAATGCTATCGATAATGGCGCAGATAAAGGGCTGAAGAGTGCCGGTCAGGTGATCTTAGGTTCGGATCAATTGCGTTCTAAAATCTATGATTACCGCAATGGTAATGTGCCCAATGCCACGATTAATTGGAATAACGGCACCACCGAGCTGAGCCCTGGGGAAATTGATTCTAACTTTAGCCAGTTTATTCATTCTCCCGGCGAGTCTAAAATTCAACAAGGTCGCATCGATGCGCAATGGGTGCCGGATTTTAGCTCACTGCCAAGCCTGTATACCATTGAATTTGGCGGTTCTTATACTAAGCAAACCATGACGGGCACTACCGCGTGGAGTGGCTTGCGTGGTGGGCCTGGATTTAATCCTGCCTATCCGGAAATATTCCCCGATGCCATGTTTACCCGTGAAAGTACCGCGGGTCTGCTCGATGCCGTGGTCGATGGGGCATTATTACCGGCCTATTTTTACAGTTATGACTTTGATGAGGCTGTTTCGCGTCAATTGGCCTATCTCACTGAAAATGTCGCTGGGGATAACTACTACTCAGTGGATCCCTACTTTGATGGCGTTGATAGTTCCAACTTTGTCGAAGAACAAACTTATGCGTTCTTTATTACCTCGCAATGGGGATTTGATCTTGGGGATATCCCAGTCAATGTGAATCTTGGCTTGCGTTATGAAAGCACCGATGTCACCAGTACCGTAAAGCAAAGGGTTGAGCAGCAAGTGGTTTGGGTCAGTGCCACTGAGTGGGTGACTCAGTACGCTGCTGGCGGCAATGAAAACTTCTTAACGCAAACCGGTGAGTACGATGTCTGGTTGCCGATGTTTGATATTAATGCCGAAGTGTTAGAAGACGTGATTGTGCGCTTCTCGGCCAGTAAAACCTTAGCCCGCCCATTACTGGGGGATTTGGTCGCCGGCCGTAGTTTAAGTGGCAGCCCTAAAATTGGGGCTCGCACCGGCTCGTTAGGTAATCCTGGATTATTACCACTGGAGTCGGTCAACTTAGATCTCTCGTTTGAGTATTATTACGCTGAAGGCAGTTATGCTTCGATAGGCCTGTTCCACAAAGACGTTGATAACTTTGTGTCAAGACAGATAAGCCAAGTGACCATTGATGGCTTAACCGATGTATATAACAGCCCGCGATACTTAGAGGCGATAACTCAGTTAGAAGCCGCTGGCACGCCAGTGTCAGAGAATGCCATTTATGATCAAATGATTGCCAATGGTTATGGTAATGCCGAAGGTCAAATTGCGCCATTAGCGACCGATCCCTTGATTGTTTGGGATGTCACCTCTCCGGTGAATAGCGATAAAAAATCGGTCGAAGGGATTGAGTTGGCCATTCAGCATTTGTTTGGTGAATCAGGCTTTGGAGTCGGGCTGAACGGCACCTTAGTAAATGGTGACGTCAAATTTGACTCCTACAGTCTGTTGCAGCAGCAACCTTTAGAAGGGTTAGGGGATTCTGCTAACTTCCAACTCTTTTATGAAAAAGACGGGCTGTCAGTTAAGGCCACCTATGCCTGGCGTGATGATTATCTGATTGGGGTCGGGCAATCTCAAGGTTCAGCCGATGCGCCGCCACAATTCTTTAAGGATTTTGGTCAACTTGATGCCAGCATTAACTATGATGTTAATGACAACCTCACGGTATTCCTTGAAGGCATTAACCTCAACAATGAAACCGAGCAAGGTTATGGCCGCTTTGAAGAGCAATTTCTATTTGCTCGTCAATATGGGTCTCGTTATTTGCTTGGAGCTCGCTTTAGGTTCTAAGCCTGATTCAGGCTGACGTTGTCGTGATTCGCTCAGGTCTATGATCTGAGCTTTTTTTTGGCTAACGGCCATAGGATGTTAGGCGCGCGGCATCGCTTGTGATGAAGACCGCGATTCGGTGGCGAAGAGCGGCTATATCGTTTGCTAGGGCTATAGCATCGCCGATGAAAAAAATGGCACTGTGTGGTGCAGCCAACAGCAAAAAATAAAAAAAAGTGCGTAAAATACGCACGATTTTTTGTTGTTAATTGGGAAATAAACCGACACATTAGATTTAATTAATTAACCGTCACCATGAGTGGAGTGTGGCCTTGATGTATGCGCTGCGCCATTCATTATCGGGATTGAATCCGGCGGTAGCCAGTTTGAATCAACTCATCAAAGTACAGATGAGTGAGTGGGAGTTAGAGCTTAGCTACCGTTGGTAGCTCAGTTGGGAGTTAACGGCTCGGCAATGATTTTATTGACTCTCTCTCGATTAACTCCGGCTTGAACATCGGCGGGGCGCAAGGGGGAACATCCGCATAGGTTTGCTTGAGGATCCACGTTGCTGCTGCCAGCCCCATGGCTTCAATGGGGTTGCTGATGGTGGTTAATTTGGGAGAAATATAGCGAGGGAAGGGGATGTTATCAAAACCAATAAACGAGATATCCGCAGGCACCTGCAAGCCTTGCTCTAAACAGGCCGCAATCGCACCCGAAGCCATTTGATCGTTGGCACAAACCACGCAGGTAAAAGATTTGTCAGCCTTTAGCAGCTCTAGCATGGCGAGATAGCCACCCTCTTCGTGATAATCACTTTCTTGGCATAGCTCTTCATTAAAATGTACATCAAATTCGGCCAGCGCAATTTTATAGCCCATGAGTCGATCGCGCGCATCGAGCTTTTCTCGCGGCCCCGTGATAAAGGCTAATTGGCGATGGCCGTGCTCTAATACATGACGGGTCGCCAAGTAGCCACCTTGGACATTGTCGAGATGGACACATTGCGCTTTGAGTGCCGGCACTAAACGGTTAATCACTACCAAGGGGGTTTTCTGTTGGCTTAACGCGACTAAGGTCTCATCATCGAGGGCATCAGCATCGATGATCAGTGCGTCACAGCCTCGGTTCAGTAGAAAGTCGATAGCATCTTGTTCGAGGCTGGCATCACTATGACCGGCGGCAAAAATGGCGTGTTTGTTCGCGCTGCGTAGCACGGTTTCAATTTGTCGCATCATGGGGCCATAAAATGGCCCATCGAGCTGCGACATTAATACACCGATGCTATTGGAGCGATTCGAGGCCAACGATTGTGCAATATTATTTGGCCGATAGCCCAACTGTTGCATCGCTTGATGCACTTTTTTGCGAGTGTTTTCACTGACTTTAGCATTGTTATTTACAACCCTAGAGACAGTCGCTAATGACACTCCGGCCAGTAGCGAAACATCATAAATCGTCGCCATTACCTTAGATCCTTTAATGATTCGGTGTCAGGTTTTTTAATGCCAAGCTGACTTCGCCGACTTTTTTGCGGTTTAGTGTATATTTCCTCATGACAAAGGCAACCACAATAGCGGCAATGGCGGGGTAGAGGGTGAATGACAAGAGTATCCCTTGCAATGTTTGTTCGGTCGGTACGCTGTCCGCTTGATAGCCATAGGCCGCCAACAGCCAACCGGCGAAAGCGCCGCCGAGTGCCAGCCCCAACTTGATAAAAAAGATGATGGACGAGTACAGCATGCCAGTGATACGAACCCCAGTTTTCCAGTGTCCGTAATCTATGGTGTCTGCCATTTTCGCCCACAATAGCGGCGAGCCCATATTGGTGAAGTAATTCCACACAAAGTAGGCGCCAAAGGCCAAGGTGAGATTGTCGGGAGCAATAAAATACGACAAGACGCACAAGGTCGCGCTGATCCATTGTAAGGTAATGTAGGCTTTGACTTTGCAAACATGCTTGGCCAATGGCTGGGCGGTGGCGCAGCCTAAGATATTGCCAATCATGCCTAAGGTAATGAAATATGTGATCATATCCTCAACCCCTAGGTAATATTGCACATAGTAGATGGCAATCGTAGTGCGCAAGACCAAGCCAGTGAGCAAAAAGGTGGCGGCTACACATAAAATTCGCCACTGATCATTTTTTAACAGTGCCTTGAGATCGGCGCTAAAGTTGAGTTTTTCGCGGGTATTTGGGGTGTCACGTTCACGGGTGCCCATAAAACATATCAAAAAGAAGCAAACCCCTAATATGCTCATGGCTAAGATGGTGTATTGATAGCCCTGCGCCTTATCACCTTGGCCGAAATAGTCGACCAAGGGCAAGGTGAGACTACTGACTAACAAGCCGCCTAACATGGCGAACACAAAGCGATAAGATTGTACCGAAACCCGTTCATCGGGATCGGTAGTTAACACCCCGCCTAAGGCACAATAAGGAATATTAATGGCGGTATACACCATCATTAGCAGCGTGTAGGTAACAAAAGCGTAAATCAGTTTTCCTGATTCAGATAAATCTGGGGTGGTAAAGGTGAGCACGCTAATGATGCCAAATGGGAGCGCAAACCAGAGTAAATACGGGCGGAATCGACCAAAGCGGGTGCGAGTTTGATCAGACAGCCAGCCCATTAACGGATCGGTTATCGCATCAATCAGCCTGACCGCAAGAAACATGGTGCCGACATACGCCGGAGAAATACCAAAAATATTGGTATAAAAATAGGTTAAAAACAGCATCACTGTTTGGAAGATAATATTGCTGGCGGTATCTCCCAGCCCATACGCTATTTTTTCTTTTGTCGAAACCATGTCATTCCCCTGTATTATCGGATTGCGTCCGTTTTTTGTTCTAGGAAGTGTTTTATTGTCAATGCACTGCGCTTAGGTGTACGAACTAAGGTGGTGTAATCGACATAACAAAGACCGAAGCGTTTTTGATAGCCTTCGGCCCATTCGAAATTGTCCATCAAGCTCCAAGCAAAATAGCCTTGAACATTGACCCCAGCGTTGATGGCGCGATCCAGCGCGCTTAAATGCTGTTTATAGTATTCGACCCGTTGCATATCGTTGATTTCATCATCAATGATTTGGTCATCATAAGCGGCGCCATTTTCGGTGATATATATCGGTGGCAAGTCGTATTCCATGGCCAATGTCAGCAGCATCTTAGTGAGTGAAATCGGCGTGACTTCCCAGCCCATGGCCGTCAATGACATCGCCACTTTTTTGGGGGGCACGATCTCAAAGCCTTCAAAGCCGCGGCGACCATTACTACAGACCACATTGCGGGTGTAGTAATTAATGCCAAAGTAATCAAGCGGGGCCTGAATAATGGCCATGTCGCCGTCTTCAATATGGGGGCGAGCATTGGAGGGCAGTTGTGAAAAAGAGTCTGGATAGGTGCCTTTTAATAGCGGTGAGATATACCAGTGGTTGAGATAATCATCTGCCAATTTGGCGGCCCGTATATCGTCAGTGAATTGGGTAAGGGGATCGCACGGGGCAATATTCACGACGATGCCGTGTTGACTGTTGGGGGCATTTTTACGCAGTACCGGCATAGCCAACCCATGGGCCAGTAATAAATGATGAGCCGCTTGGCGGCCGTGGGCTTGGCCGATTTTTCCCGGCGCATGAACGCCGGTTTCGTAGCCTAAATGGGCACTGCAAAAGGGCTCGTTTAACGTGGTGTAAGCATACACGCTGTCGCCGAGCTCACGACTAATGGCATCGGCATAATCGCGGAAATGATACGCGGTTTCACGGTTGAGCCAGCCGCCTTTATCCTCTAGATATTGCGGCAAATCCCAGTGATAAAGGGTAACAAAGGCTTTAATTCCTTTGCGATTAAGTGCGTCAATGAGCTGTCGATAAAATGCTAATCCCTGCGGGTTTATCTGACCTGACGCTGTCATTACCCGTCCCCATGAGATCGAGAAACGATAGGCGTTAACCCCAAGCGAACTAATGAGTTCGATATCTTGTTGCCAGTATTCAATATGATTGCAGGCGATGTGGCCATTGGAGTGATCGCTGATCTTGCCCGGAATACGGCAAAAAGTGTCCCAGATGCAGGGCAAGCGGTTGTTAACATCGCCTTCGATTTGGAACGCTGCAGTGGCTACTCCAAAAATAAAATCTCGATGACGAATTCTTGAGGTGCTCGGGATGTCTATTTTATTGATATTGTTCACTAATACTTATCTCTATCAAATCGTTGATTATGTCGGACATCATGCTTAGGTTGTCAGCATCACTCAGTTAACTCAGTGATACGGGTTGACAACGGTTAAATGAATGTTAAAAATGAAAGCGCTTACACCAATTTAGTGTTTTGGATAGCAAAGGTCAATATTTGTTCACAGACAGGCGGAGAAATTTTCATGGCGGCAATACCTGATCTCGACTCAAGTCAGACCGGTGGTCATGCTCAGCAGCGGCCAATGAGTTTTGTACTGGTGGCGTTAAGCTCATTGTTTTTCATGTGGGGCTTCATTACCGCCATGAATGACATCTTGATCCCCTACCTGAAAGATATGTTTGAGCTGAGTTATACCAAAGCGATGTTGGTGCAATTTTGCTTCTTTAGTGCCTACTTTGTGGTGTCATTACCCGCCGGGGCATTGGTGGCGCGACTGGGCTACCAAAAAGGCATTGTTATCGGTTTATTGGTAGCGTCCCTGGGGTGCGGACTGTTCTACCCATCAGCGAGTATCGAGTCATATTGGCTGTTTTTACTCGCTTTTTTTATTTTAGCTTCCGGGATCACCGTGCTACAGGTCGCCGCCAATCCTTATGTGAGTATCTTGGGGCCGGCGGCCACCTCCTCGGCGAGATTAACCTTGACCCAAGCCTTTAACTCACTTGGCACCACCGTTGCCCCGCTGATAGGTGGTTGGCTAATTTTTTCTGAAGCCATCGATAATCACGCGGCGCAAGCCGTCAGTGGCACTGAAGTGCAATTGCCATATTTGGGCTTGATGCTGCTCTTAGCGGCGTTGGCGCTCTTGTTTTATAAATTACACCTTCCCGCCATTGTGGATGTGGTGCCAGGCAAAAAACCAGTCGAAAAAGCATGGCATTACCCACAACTTAAATTAGGGGCTGTCGGTATTTTTGCCTACGTGGGCGCTGAAGTGGGCATAGGTAGTTTTTTAATTAGCTTTATGATGGAACCCCATATTGCCAACTTAAATCAAGCGCAGGCCTCGAGTTATATCGCTTGGTATTTTGGCGGCGCCATGGTGGGGCGATTTATCGGCGCTTGGGTGATGAAATACATCCCCGCCAGTAACGTATTGGGTTGCCATGGCATTGCGGCTGCGGTGCTGGTGGCCATCGCCATGACTACCGACGGTTATGTGGCCGTGTGGGCCTTGGTGGCGGTTGGATTATGTAACTCGATTATGTTTCCTACCATTTTCAGCCTTGGGATCCGTGATTTGGGGGCCAGCACCAGCCATGGCTCCGGGGTGTTATGTTTGGCCATTGTTGGTGGTGCCATCGTGCCATTGCTGCAAGGGGTTTTGGCGGATTACTTGGGCTTGCAAGCCGGCTTTATCTTACCTTTATGCTGCTATGTCTACATTGTCTTTTTTGGATTTAAAGGCAGCCAATTTCGACCTAAAAGCGGTGCCCTGTCATGAAATGCGACAAGGTGTTGATGACAACCAGCTTAGTGTTGGTCTTGAGCTTGAATGGCAGCCAGAGTGTAGCGGCCGTCAGTCAAGCTGAGCTTAACACGACTCAAACCGGCACTTTGCTCACCAATGAGGACAGTGATATGTCAAGAAGTTTGACACGCTGGCCCAAGGGTATATCGCCCTTTGCCTTTGACCAAGCCACAGAGCAGCGCATTGAGACGTTATTGGCGCAGATGAGCATTGAACAGAAAGTGGCGCAAATCATTCAGCCTGAGATCCGTGATTTTAGCATTGAAGATATGCGCCAATATGGCTTTGGCTCCTACCTAAATGGCGGCGGCGCGTACCCTGATAATAACAAAGAAGCCAAGGTGCAAGATTGGGTCAATTTAGCCGAATCCTTGTATCAAGCCGCGATGGATAGCTCAGCCGATGGCATTGCAATCCCGCCGCTGTGGGGGACGGATGCCGTCCATGGTCATAATAATGTGTTAGGTGCGACTCTATTTCCCCACAACATTGGCCTTGGCGCCACCGCGAACAAAGAGTTAATCGCCTCGATTGCCGCGGCGACCGCCAAAGAGGTGGCCGCCACCGGCATTGATTGGGTGTTTGCGCCGACAGTCGCCCGCGCGAGCGATCCACGTTGGGGCCGCACCTATGAAGCTTATGGGCAAGATCCGCAGCTAGTGAGTGCGTTTTCAGCGGCTTTTGTTGAGGGGATGCAAGGTTCGCTCAATCAGGATTGGTTATCCGCCGCCCATACCGTGGCGACCGCCAAGCATTTTATTGGCGATGGTGGCACCTGGCTTGGCGATGATCAAGGCGACACTCGCTTGTCAGAGCCTGATTTAATTGCGCTTCATGGCCAAGGCTATGTCGCTGCCATTGGCGCGGGCGTGCAAACCATCATGATGTCGTTTTCCAGTTGGTGGGGGGAAAAAAATCATGGCAATCATTACCTAATGACAGAAGTACTCAAGCACCGAATGGGCTTTGATGGTGTCTTAGTGGGGGATTGGAACGGTCATGGACAACTGCCCAACTGCACCATAGATTCATGCCCTGATGCCATTAATGCCGGCTTAGATGTCTTTATGGTGCCGACTGACGCCTGGAAGGCGCTTTACCATAACACCGTCGCCCAAGCCCGTGATGGACGGATTGGTAAGGCGCGCCTAGATGATGCCGTGCGTCGGATGTTACGGGTAAAAATTCGGGCCGGATTATTTGATAAGCCGTCGCCTGCCAAGCGACCGCTGGCTGGGCAACAGTCATTAATTGGCCATCAAGACCATCGAGCCATTGCCCGGCAAGCGGTGCGAGAGTCGCTGGTACTCTTGAAAAATAATCGCAATGTCTTGCCGCTATCACCGCGCTCGCGGGTGTTGGTTGCCGGTGATGGTGCGGATAATATTGGCAAGCAAGCCGGCGGCTGGAGTGTTACTTGGCAGGGGACTGATACCCTCAATGCTGATTTTCCAGGCGCGACCTCCATCTATGCGGGAATTGCCGAGCAAGTGACACAAGCCGGAGGCGAAGTGATCTTGTCTGCTTTAGGTCAATGGCAGGGGCGCAAACCCGATGTGGCCATCGTGGTCTTTGGTGAAAACCCTTATGCCGAGGGCAATGGCGACTTAGCCAACCTTGAATATCAGCGGGGGAATAAACGCGACTTAGCCTTGTTGAAGTCCTTGCAGGAACAAGGGATTGCGGTGGTATCGGTATTTATCACCGGCAGGCCTTTGTGGGTAAATCCTGAAATTAATGCCTCCGATGCGTTTGTCGTAGCGTGGTTGCCGGGCAGCGAAGGGGCGGGGGTTGCCGACGTACTATTTACCGCTAGTGATGCCAAAAAACGCCATGAGATTGGCGGCCGCTTAAGCTTTAGTTGGCCGGCATCGCCAACGCCTTCAAGCACCGACAAGCCCTTATTTGAGCTCGGCTATGGCTTAACCTTTGCTGACGCCACCGAGTTGCCAGTGCTGAGCGAAGAAACGTTGCAGCAACAGCAGGAGCAGGGGCGCTTGGCGATCCTCGATGGTGTCGTTAAGGCGCCGTGGCAATTATGGCTGGGTGACAAGCTAGACATGCAGCAACTACGGACGGCTCAGCTTGATTTAGCCAGTGTCAGTATTCGCGACATTGATAAATCGATTCAACAAGATGCCCGGCGTATTCATTTTAAACAGCCACAGGCTTTGGTGCGATTCCAAGCGGATTTTCCGCTGGATTTGCGGGATTACCAGCACGCCTCGGCGCAGATCATGATGGATGTTCGTCTGCCTCGCGCGCCGACGGCACCGTTAATCTTAGGCATAGGCTGCGGTGATGATTGCCTTAAAACGACGTCTGTGTCGCTGGACACTCTGGCGCTCGGGCAATGGCAAACGCTCACGGTAGATTTAGGCTGTTTTGGCCTAAGTAGTGAGCAATTGTCGCAGGTATTTATTCCTCTTCAACTCGGCTCAAGTGGCGACTGGATTATTGAATTAGCCAATATTCGCTGGCAGCCACAACAACCCAAAGGGGATGTTCGTTGTGATTAAATCGACTGTTTTGTTGGCCAGCTGTCTGGTCACTGGTGCCAGTGTTTTACCGATGATTTGCCAAGCGGATAATCAAGGGGAATCGCTATCCGCGCCGGCCGGTTGGCAACAAGTTTGGCACGATGAGTTTGATGTGCTTGATGGCAATAAATGGCAATTTGAAGTGAATTGTTGGGGTGGCGGTAATAATGAGCAGCAGTGCTATACCCCGCGCAGCGAGAATGCTTATATCGACAATGGCGTATTGCATATTGTCGCCCGCAAAGAAGATTTTCGTGGCCCTGCTCAGCAAGATGATCAACCGGGCTATGACATCAATGACACCTCGGTGCTAAAGCCTTACACCTCGGCGCGGTTACGCACCAAACATTTAGCGCAGTGGACCTATGGCCGGTTTGAGATCCGCGCTAAATTGCCGCAAGGTCAGGGGACTTGGCCGGCGATTTGGATGCTACCAACCAACAATCGCTACGGCAGTTGGCCGGCGTCGGGCGAAATTGACATTATGGAGGCAGTTAACCTTGGCGCCAACAGTGACCGCCCCAGCGCCCCTGCTGGTGAGCTTGAAACTCGGGTTCATGGCACCCTCCATTATGGGCGCGAATTTCCGGAAAATGTTTACGCTGGCACTGGCTATCGCCTCGCCAATGAGCAATCACCCGCAGCGGATTTTCATGTGTACGCCATCGAGTGGGAGGCCACAGAGATCCGCTGGTATGTCGATAATATTCATTACGCTACCCAAACCTCTGCGACTTGGTATAGCCAAGCGGTCGATGAGGCGGGGCAATGGCAAGAACACGGCAATCATGCCCCCTTTAATCACCCATTCCATTTATTGCTCAATTTAGCGGTCGGCGGAGGCTGGGCGGGAACGGTTAATGACACCGGAGTCGACAGTGCCGTGTTTCCGCAAGTGCTGAGCATAGATTATGTGCGGGTATATCAATGCCAGCCCGCGCTCAGTGACGCTCGAGGGTGCGCTAGCCAAAGTCCGCAGGCCCGCTTAGTGATAGGCGCTCCTAAACCTGCCATCAATACCCCATCGCAACCCCAAGACTAGTTGGCGCCCATGAGCCGGCTGACATCAGGCGGTGTCGGCCGCCGAGGCGTTGGTGTGAGTGACTGATAATAGAGAAAATAAGGATTTTTTATGTATAGAATAGGCATTGATTTAGGCGGCACTAAGATCGCATTGGTCGCCATGGACGCCAGTGGCACCGAGGTGTTTCGCAAGCAAACTCCCACACCGTTCACCTATGGCGAAACCTTGGCGATCATTGTCGAATTGGTGAATGAGACCGAAGCGTTTCTTGGGCAACAGGCCAGTGTCGGCATCGGTATTCCCGGCATCTTGTCACCGATCACTCAACGGGTAAAAAATGCTAACGCCACTTGGCTAAATGGCCATCCGATGGATAGCGATTTAGCCAAGTTATTGCAACGACCTGTGCGGATTGCCAATGATGCCAATTGTTTTGCCGTCTCAGAGGCCGTCGATGGTGCCGGCGCCGGCAAACATCTGGTGTTTGGTGTCATTCTGGGGACGGGCTGCGGCGCGGGGGTGGCGATTGCTCAACAAGTGCATCAAGGCGGCAATGGCATTGGCGGTGAATGGGGACATAACCCGCTGCCTTGGATGCGCGCCGATGAATTTAACACTACCGACTGTTTTTGTGGCAACCGAGATTGTATTGAAACCTTTGTGTCTGGCACCGGTTTTTTGAGGGATTACCATCAGGCCGGCGGTGATGCGGCCTCAGTGCCTGAGTTGATGCAACTGATGTCCGAGGGGGATCCGTTTGCCACGGCCGCCTTTGCGCGATTTATTGATCGCTTAGCCCGCGCGTTAGCGCATGTGATTAATACCTTAGATCCCGACGTCCTAGTATTGGGCGGCGGACTCTCGAATATCGACACTATCTACCAGCGTTTGCCATT
Source organism: Shewanella sp. NIFS-20-20 (assembly GCF_019209865.1). Taxonomy (GTDB): domain Bacteria; phylum Pseudomonadota; class Gammaproteobacteria; order Enterobacterales; family Shewanellaceae; genus Shewanella. The sequence continues at coordinate 116,287 of NZ_JAHUTT010000004.1, forward strand.
GCTATTGCCCCAGTATGTGTTGGGGCGGGAGTGTGCCACCCCAGTGGTGAAAAACCGCCATGGCGCAGCCTCAGGTATGCGCGGGGCCGCATGGCTGTGGGGACCTGATGGCCTATATTGAGCAGGCAAATCTGAGTGGGGCGGCTTCGCCAAGCATGGCGGGGCGCAGTGGCCATGATTAGGAGCCGAGGCGCGGAGGCACGCCTCGGTGCTGAAGGCGACAAGCGCCTAGGCCAATTGCGCCATTGCGGCCTTAACTTTATCTTGCCACTCGGGGGCAATAATTTGGCCACTGCCGACATCAAAGTTATCGTAGAAGGCGGGTAATGATAGCTGCGCTTTAATGTCGCCACCAAAATAAGGCATGGAGTTCACGGCAGCGGCCAACACGCTCGCGGCGCCGCCAGGGCCTGGCGAGGTGGCTAATAGCACCATAGGCTTAGATTGAAACACCTTCATATCAATCCGCGAAGTCCAATCAAATAAATTCTTGTAGGCCGCACTGTAGCTGCCATTATGCTCTGCAAAAGAAACCACGATGGCATCGCAACTGCCGAGTTTGGCATAGAACGCCTTGGCTGCATCGGGTTGACCTAACTCTTTTTCTTTATCTTCGCTAAATAATGGCAGTTCAAAATCATTAAGTTCGAGGACTTCAACCTCAGCCCCGGCCACCAAATTGGCGGCATAATTAGCCAATTGTTTATTAATCGAGTGACGACTGGTACTGGCACCGAAGGCAATAATTTTCATGAGCAATTCCTTGAGTAAATGGATGAAGATACACACCAGAGTCTAGCTTAATTTATATCCAAACAATGATTAATAGTTAATCAGATGATAGATTGTTTCCATATGACTATTAATGGTGGCGGCGATGTCGATAATTGATCCCAAACTTCTCGATGGCATGGTGTTATTCACCCAAGTGGTGAGTGCGGGCAGCTTCACCGGAGCGGCGCAGCGCAGTGGCCATTCAACCTCGTATATCAGTAAAGAAATTAATCGATTAGAGCAAAGGCTTGGGTTGAGGCTATTGCATCGGACGACCCGAACGTTAAACTTAACGCCAGATGGCGAAGCCTATTACCTGAGTTGTCAGCAAATTATTGATGATGCTAAAAACACCTTGGATATGCTGCAAGGACGCCAACAACAGATCAGCGGCAAGCTCACGGTCTCTTGCCCGGTTAACTTTGGTTTAGGTTATTTACGGCCGTTATTAGTGGCGTTTATGGCCCGCTATCCTAAGGTTGAACTCGTGTTAGATCTCAATGACCGCAAAGTCGACTTGGTAGCAGAGGGGGTTGATGTGGCGATTCGCGGAGCCATGCAGCTGGCTGACTCGAGCCTCATTAGTCGGCCGCTACTGGTGTCAGAGCTCCTGACCTTAGCATCACCGGCGTATTTAGCTCGGGCAGGCACCCCAAGTAGCCCCACAGAGCTGAGTCGCCATAAATGCATTTGTTATCGCTATTTAAAAGATCCGCAGGCTTGGCAATATCGCTCCCCAGCAGGTGAGGATTTGCATATTCGCGTCAACCCCAAAGTCATGACCAATAGTCCGGCCATGCAGTTGGCCTTGTGTCTTGATGGCGAAGGTATTATCAGGCTACCCGCTATGGATTTAGAGAGCGAACTAGCGTCGGGGGCTTTGGTGAGATTATTTGAGGACTATGACGTCGCACCGGTGCGGATGTTTTTAGTGTATCCGGCGCGCCAGCATATGGCGTCGAGAGTGAAGTGTTTTATTGATGGGTTATTGGCGGCGAGTTCCACCACCGATTAACCCACTCGGGCCGACGCCCGAATGGGGATGATGACCTTAGGCTTAGCCGTAATGGGCACCGTTGTCATAGTAGTCGCTTGGGGTTAGGGTGGTGAAAATCACCGCCACATCTTGCTCTGGCTTAGCCATGGCATCGCGGACTAATTGGGTCACGCGCTTGGCAATGTCATTTTGCACTTCTTGGCCACGGTCAAAATAGAGCACTTCGACAAATGGGTAGGCCGGACTCACTTGGCCATCCACAAAGAAGGTCGCCGGAATATGTTCTATGGTGAAATGAGCGCGAGGGCTATTCATTAGTTCGGCTAATGCATCAACCAGAGGAGTAGATAACGCCTGTACTTGCGCAGGTGTCATGGCGCGACAACGGAAATGCGGCATGGGTATTCTCGTGTTCAGTGAATTTGCGCTCATTCTAATCTGCCGCTGTCATTGTGCCAACCTTTGTTGAAACGGGCCGCGCAAAATCATGACATCATGAAGTAAATGTCATCTTAAGCCAGTGCCGCGACGAGGAAATATTGGCTACACTCTTGCTTGACGTGAATCGGCAAACCCGCCGCGCAGGCCGCTAGCGCTGCGCATTGTTTAGCATGATGCCAGCATGGCTCTATGGAAATCTACGATGAAAACAGGCGATAACTATCAAGGCTTAGCGTGGCGCTATATCGCCGTGATATGGGGGCTATTGTTGTTAATGCCTTTGGGTTTAATGTGGCAACAGACGCAAATGTTCCCCTTGCTAGATTTAACCTCGAGCCTAGCGCAAGGCTTGTATTGGGTCACGTGGTCGGGAACCACTCCTTATGGCGTGGCCACCATATTACTGGTGTTAGCCTATTGCGCGCGGCGGATGACGCGGCAAGTGTGGTTGTCGCTGTTGCTGGCCGTGACCTTGAGTCAGGGGGTCGGCTTGATGCTCAATCAGCAGTTAAAGCTGCATTTTAAAGAGCACCGTCCCGACATCACTTGGCTGGCAGAGCGCCAAGCATTAGATGCCACATATTTTTATCAACAACCCCAAGCGCAGCGCCGTGTCATGATGGCCGAGGCCATTGCAACTCATCAACAGCAGCTGCCAATGTCCGCGAGAATCGCCCAACAGTGGCAGCAAGAAGTGGGTTACTCGTTTCCCTCGGGCCATACTCAGTTTGCCGTGTCGTTTGCGCTGATCGCCAGCTTTTATCTGGTGGCTTCAGGGGCGGCGGTGCTGCCATTGATATTAAGTGCTTGGGCGTTATTAATGGGGCTTAGCCGCATGCTATTAGGCTTACATTGGCCGCAGGATGTACTGGGTTCAACCTTAGTGGGCGGCTTGCTGGCCGTCATCACGCTGTTAGTGGTGCGTTGGGCCGAGATGGCTTGGCGTGCCAATGTCAGTAAGCGCTAATGTAGGCTTAGGTTAAATAGTGACCAAGTGCGGAGGGTGAAGCAATTTTTAGTGTAAAAAAGCGATCCAGCTAAAAGTTCCCAAAAGATTAACTCAATACAATACCCGCATTAATTAAGAATAATTTTCATTAACAATTTGCGGGTATCCTTCTCATGAATAAGTTGCCGTTGAGCATCCTAGCCTTGGCTATCGCTCATACTTTAAGTTCGCAAGCTCATGCTGCCAATTCGACGTCATCTAGCGATGGCGCTCATGAGGCGTCACCATCCCGTCAAGTGCAAGAAGTCATCGTGGTGTCAGGCTCGCGGATGGAGCAGCAAATTGAGCAAGTGGCCGGCTCCATCTTGGTTATCGATGAAAATGAAATCAATAACAACATGAGCAATGATTTTGGCAGCTTGTTCCGCAATCAGTCGGCGATTGCTGTTAAAGGTGGCGCCGGTAAATCAACCGCGGTCACCATTCGTGGTATCGGCGGCAACCGCGTGATGATGGTGAAAGATGGCGTGCGGGTCAATAACCAGTATGCCTCGCCATTAGGCCCAGGCGCTGAGGGTACCGGTCGTGGTTTAACCGAAGTGCAAAGCTTAAAGCAAGTTGAAGTCGTCAAAGCGGCAGCGTCCACCATGTACGGCTCGGACGCGTTGGGCGGCGTGGTCGTCATGCGCACTAAAGATGCCTCTGATTACCTGTTAGGTGAAGACTACTATGTGGCCATCAATGCGGGTTACGCCGGCATTAACGATGAATACACGGCCGGTTTTACCAGCGCAGCCGCTTACGGTGACTTTGAAAATTTACTAAGTTATCAGCACCGTAAAGGCGAAGAACTGCCAAACTATTTTGACACTCAGCCAGACAGTGACCTAGTACAGGACAGTGTGCTGTTTAAGAGCAAATACCACTTTAATGATTACACCTCAGTCCAGTTAACCTTGGATTATCTCGAGCAAACCCTAAAGCGCTGGGAATATGAGTTTGATAAGGCTGGCGCTCTCGATGAAGGCGTCGATACTGTGCGCGATACCGAGGTGATGAATGGCGCGCTGCAATTGGTGTCCCGCAAGCCAACGGCCATGCACGATACCCTGACAGTGACGGCCTACTTTGGTCAAACTGAGCAACTTGAACACCGCGACATGTTCGACACCGGCACGAAATTCCGTCCAGTTGAATATAGCCTTGGTGAACAGCGTGATTATCACTTTGAAGATCAACGTATCGGCTTAAATTCGACCTTTAGCAAGTATGTTGGCAGCGCCAATTATGGCCACCAGATCACTTATGGTCTCGATTATGAGTTTTCGACCATGAGCCGTCATCGCGCTGTTGAAAACGTGAGAACAGGTAAAGTCAGCAATCCATTTACCTTTGCCGACACAGATAGTCAACGTTTAGGGGTATTTGTTCAGGATGATGTCACCCTGCTAAATGGGGATTTAAACCTGATTGCCGGTTTACGCTACGATTATTTCCGTAACACACCCGATCAGCAGCAAGCTGTAGAGGCTGGTAAAGATGCGGCCGACTTCCAGACCATGAGTGATAACTTCTGGTCGCCTAAGCTGGGCCTTGTCTATCAGTTGTCTGACGCTGTCAGCGTCTATGGTCAATATGCCTATGGCTACAAGATGCCAACCCCAGATCAAAAGTGGGGCGAGCTTGAAGTGGATGCTGGCGGTATGACCAACGTCTTTATTGACGCCAACTACGATTTGGAATCTGAGCAGTCACATACTTGGGAAATTGGCGTGCGTGGCAGTCATGTCGATACCAGCTATGAGCTAACCACCTTCTACACCTTGGCCAAAGACTTTATCGATTGGCAATATTTGAGCTTCAAACCGGGAATGCCGATGGAGTTCAAATATCAATACTATAACCGCGATGAAGTGAACCTGTATGGCGCCGAAGCGCAAATTAACCATTGGCTCACTGATGAAGTGGAACTGTGGGGTAACATCTCTTATACCCATGGTACTGATGAGAATGGCCAACACCTTAACAGTGTCAGCCCGCTGAAAGGCAATGTAGGGGTTAACTGGTACCAAGATATCGCCGGTATGGAAGCTCAATTTGGAGGGGTAGTCCGTTTCGCCGATCACATGAATCGCACCTTCGATATCGATTTAGCTGAAACCGATATTTGTATGATGGGTATTTGTATTCCTAAAGAAAGCTTCAACGAAGTGTATAACACCTCAGGTTATGCGGTCGTTGATTTGACCTTTGGTTTGCGGATCAATCAAGCGTGGAACTTGCGTGCCGGTGTCTACAATATCTTCGACAAAGAGTATGTGGATTACGCGGATGTTGCCGGTCAGTCCGCCTTCCTGATGTCCTCCATGGGGGTGGATTATGAAGATTACACCCAGCCTGGCCGCTACCTGAATGTCAGTGTGAATTATCAGTTCTAATGGCCGCCGTAACGGCCTGAACAACCATAACTACGCCCGCAACTCGCGGGCGTAGTTATAAGGGCGATGCGCGCCAGCGCTTGGTCAGTAGATGGCCAAATTGAAATAAGCCCAAACCAATCACCACCAAGGCGGCGCCCATTACCAGCTGTTGGCTCAGGGGTTCGTGATTAAGCAGGCTGCCAAGCATTAATGCAAAAATTGGGGTGATCAGCGTGACTAAGGTCACTGTGCTCGCAGGTAAGTACTGCAAGATATAAAAATAAGCGATAAACCCCACCAAGGAGCCAAATATCCCCAAGTAAACAATGGCCCACAAAGAGCGGTTATTGATATCAAGCACTGGCATGTTGGCATCAAATAGCCAGGCAGTTAGCATAAAAAATGGCATTGAAAACGCTAATGACCCCACGGTGGTGGCGAGAGGATGTATATTCACCGTAATGGTTTTAATCAGCACGCCACTTAAGCTAAACAGGCTCATCGCCGTTAGGATCAGGCCTACGCCAATCAGGCTACCGGCTTGGTTGGCAAAGTTGTCGAAACAGACCAGCCCGAGGCCTAGAAAGGCAATAAAAAAAGCCATGAGTTTTAATGGCCCAAAGCCTGCCTCTTTTAAGATCCATTGCGACAGTAATCCCGACATAAGTGGTGAAAGCCCAAAAATCAATGACATGGTGCCAGAGGGTAAATAGCGTGCGGCAAAGTAGCTCAGCAGCATGCCCCCCACAATGCCAATGGTGGAATAAGCATAAAGGCGCTGTGCTTGGCCATGCAACGGTAGTCGGATCCGCAGCACTAACAGTAACAATGCCCCCAATACTAGAGCAATAAGCATACGCAATAGCACCGCCATGGTTGGGTGCACGTGCTCACTGCTCCAGACAATACCAAGCGGGGTTGTTGACCAGACAATGATGCCGATAACAAAGGCGAACGGAACGGTTTTGGGGAGACTCCCTGGGGCAGACATGACAATCCTTGTAATCAATACAATACGAGGTAGTTAACAAGCATAAAAAAGCTACCGCCCCAGTGCGATGACGCAGTGGGGCGGTGTAATCATCTTTACTTGCTAGCGGATGCTTGTCAATGATGTGGTTGAATGTTTATCCAACAAATTGTTGCACAAAGCCAGAGACTGAATACAACGAGCCCAGAGCCATGATGGCAACGACCAAGTAGCCCAACAGGGTCAAATATTTGGGGTGTTGATAATCGCCAATAATGTCTTTGCGGTTACTGGCCAGCAAAATTACCGCTAATACGATGGGCAGGATAAGGCTATTGATTAATCCGGCCAACATTAGCAGCAATAGGGGTAAATCAACCGCCAGGGTTGCTACGGTGGTGAGTACGATAAAGCCCAAGCAATACTGGCGCTCGTGGCGGGCAATGGCAGGGATTAAGGTTTTAATTAATGAAATGGCCATATACGAATTGCCCACCACCGAAGTAATGGCGGCAACAAATAACACCAGCCCGAAAATGTGATAGCCCAGTTGACCCGCACCTTGTAAAAAAGCATCGGCAGCCGGATTGCGCATATCCAAGCTCACGCCCTTGACGATAACGCCCAAGACGGCCAAAAACAATAACACCCGAATCGTCACAGCAATGCCAATTCCCATCCATGCAGCTTGGCGGATAGCACCAATGGCGGCGCTGCCTTTGAAGCCTAAGTCCACCATGCGTTGTGCGCCGGTGTAGTAACCGCCGACAGCGCCACCGACGATGGTTAAGGTGGGTAAAAACAAGTGACTAAAATCGTTAGGGGAAACAGCAGCGATCATTGTCGGGACAATAGGGGCTTGCGTTGTTAGGGCAACATAGGCGATGAGCACTATCATCAGCATACCTAAATAGCGAGCCATTCTATCCATGTGCTTGGCGGCATGATGAGCGATAAACAGCAGGCAACCCAGCGCGCCCGTGATCAATGTGCCCCAAAATGTATCTATGCCAGTCAGCACCTGGATCCCCATGGCGGAACCACTGATATTACCAAAGTTAAACGCCACCGCACCTAACGCCAGCAAACCACCAATGCCATAGCCAAGCCCCGGCGCGACACAATTGGCAATATCTTGAATACGTAAGCCCGACACGCCGACGACTCGCCATAGGTTCATTACGATAATAAAGGTAAGCAATACTGATGCTAAGATTGGAAATGCCATCTCCATCTGATAGATACTGGTAAACACTGTGGTTTGCGTGAGAAATCCAGGGCCCACTGAGGTGGTTGCCATGAGGCACGCCAAACTGACTAAGGCGGTTTTTTGTGGTAATGCCGACAGTATGGGTCGTGGTTGAATTGGGCTTGTCGCGGAACTGTGCATCGGGGATCCTGAAATAAGTGTTTCTTCTTTTACAAAAACAGAAACACAACTGACAGGATCAGTTGTAGCATGGGAAAGTTGACTTGAATTTGGTTAAACAGCCAAAGAATAAGCGAAAAGTCATGGGCCGTCTAGCATTGCCATGATTTTGCGAACAGTTTCGTGAACGGTGGCGGCTTACGGGCAATGTTGTGAGCTCTGCGGTTATCGCCGGGGTGCTTGTGGTGATCTTGGCTATTATGTGCGTCAGTGATGTCACCACACTGCAAAAGTCATTGCTGCGGTTTCAGCAGCCGCCTTAAGCCTAAGAATTGTCGCTTCAGCGAGGACCCAATGTTGTCGTAAATGGGGTCAATGGATGTTGATGATCTTGGCTTTGATAAACCTGTTCAACTTTGGCGATGATCACCTGATAGTTATCCAACCATTGTTGGTATTGGGCTTTCGCTTGGCGGTGGATGGGGTGATGCACCAGTTGCTCTAGACCGTCTCGTCCTTGCCAGTAATAAATATTGATCAAGCGATTTTGCTGGATATCTTCAACATGATCACAGCCTATGTAACCTGGGGTTTGGCTAGCGATCGCCACGATTCTGCTGTCTAAATCAAAGAAAGATTGATCATATTCTTTCTTACTGAAAATAAAGGTGGCACTGTAGATATCAGACATAAACTCTCCTTGGTATGCTTCAAGTGTAGTCAACCACCGATGAATTAAATCAGAAAAACAAATTAATGAATTGTTATATCAGGTGTATTTGATTAGCTAACCCATAAAAGGTGGATGAAATGAAACCATTGGCTGTGAGCATGGCCTGGATACTACTATTGCTTTGCTCCCCGCGGGCTAGCAGCAGTGTCACAGCGCTTCAAGAGAGTATCGAGGCGTGGCAGTCCACACTTCAGGGGCGGATTGGGGTTGCAATATTGCAGCCCAATAAAGCTTATTGGGGCTTTCAAGATCACCAGCGTTTTCCGATGGCCAGTACCTTTAAAATGTTGGCCTGTGCCAAACTGCTGCATGATAGTGAACAAGGCCGATTAGCTAGTGCGGCAAAGGTGTTGATTACCGCTGAGCAGCTTGTTCCCTATTCACCCGAGACTCAAGCTTTGGTGGGCACTTATATGAGCCCAGCGCAAGCCTGTGAGATCACGTTACGCAGCAGCGATAATACCGCGGCCAATATCGTGCTTGATGCGATTGGCGGCCCGGGGGCATTAACCGAGTTTTTAGTGACTATTGGAGATCCGGTGACTCGCCTCGACCGCCGAGAGCCTGAGGTCAATCAGGGACGCCCGCATGATCTGCGTGACACAACCACCGCACATGCAATGGTGAATACTTGGCAGCATTTATTACAAGATCAAATATTAACTGTGCAAGCTCAGCAGCAATTAACCGCGTGGTTGGCGGCAAATCAAGTCGCTCATGCCCTGTTGCGAGCGGCACTGCCCCAAGGCTGGCATATTGCTGATCGCAGCGGCGCTGGGGGCTATGGTGCAAGGGGAATTAACGCCATGATCTGGCAAACCGCTAAGGAACCCATTTTTATCAGTATTTATCTGCACCAGACTGACGCCTCAATGGCGCAACGTAATCAAGCGATTGCCGCCATCGCGGCTGAGATATTTAATTACCTGCAACTCACAGAGCAAAACCAGACCTCTAAGCCGCGAGCCAGATGAGTATCGCGGCGAGCGAAACGATGAACGTTATGAACACCAGTTCTTTCCAAATCGCTGTTATATAGCGCATTTATCTCCATTCCCACAATATAATGCTGGTTGTATCCGTTGCTAAATTAGCGCTAACCTTGGTCGACTGTTGAGATCTTAATCACGAAAATAGAAAAAATGTTAATCGGGTCAAAAGGATGATGATATTTGCTGATGCGATGGACAACATCCAAGAATGTTATTCGATATTTTTTTAATGTTTATCGATAAAAAAACATTGCAAGACATGATGTGTGTTGCTAGATTGTTGCCATTATATTTCTCTTTTTGCGGGCGCCATGAACGGAATATCTCAAAAATCGGCTCTGATCCAAGCGGTATTATTGCTGTTGTTTTTATTGAATTTAATCATGTTTTTATTGGGGGTTTCTCACTCGACAATGGCTTACCAAAACAACCTCGAACTAGATTCTTTAGCGATGTTTTTCAATCGTTCGATTGATGGTATTTGGGGTGATTATTCAATGATTTTACAGCAACATGGTTGGGAGAGTTTTTGGTTTTTTGCACCATTTAAATTTGTATTTCAGCAGGTGGTTATTTTAATTTTATGGCAATTGTTTGGTTGCTTTAAACAAAATGAAATTTTTACTCATAATACCGTAAGGAAATTTAAAATTCTGGGGGTGATATTATTGAGTTGGGTATGTTTTTTAGTGTTGTACCCGCTTGTAATTTCATTGGCGCTCAGTGCTCTCCCTAATCATGAGCGAGTGTTAATTGTATTCTCTATTTCTGAAGATGAGTTTTTTTTGTTATTGATTGGAATATTGATTTATATCGTTGCCAATATATTTCAAGAAGCGCTTGATTTGAAATTAGAACAGGATCTGGTGATATAAATGGCCATTGTAGTTGACTTGGATGTCATGATTGCAAAAAGAAAGTTGAAGTTGAATGATTTATCTGAAATGGTCGGGATAACCCCTCAGAACCTTTCAATTTTAAAAACTGGCAAAGCCAAAGCCATTCGTTTTTCAACCTTGAATGAACTTTGTCGAGTACTAGAATGTTCTCCAAGCGACATTTTGCGCTATGAGAGTGATTAACAATCAATGAGTTGGTAGGGCTAGCAGGGCGTCCGCATGAATGGTTAAGATTTAGGCGCTGATGTAAATCCGGCCACAAGGACTTGCTCCAAGAAGGCGGGGCTCATCATGCAGCGTTTCTGTTTCATCGGCACACTAATCTTAGTCGGCTCT
>NZ_JAHUTT010000040.1 GCF_019209865.1 Shewanella sp. NIFS-20-20
ACTGAATTTGGCCAGTTATTCCATGGGCCGGCAGGAAATACGCAAGAGCTGGATAAATTTTGTGAGCATTTACAAAAACGACGACGGCACTTTGTCAAGAGTTGTCAGTATTTGAATACCCACTGACCGATAGCCACTGAGCTCCCCCTTTTCCCCTAAAAATTAACTCATTGTCCATGAGTCGATTTAGCCTGCCCGAATCACAGTGATGAGCTGCAAATAAGCGCCATATCTTTCGACTAAACACAAGGTGAGAGTCTAACAGTGCCGTTGAAACGTTATGACCTCGTTAAGCGTGAGATGATTGCTGACATAGCGCGAGGATGCGGGTTAAATCATTGTTTTATTATGGGTGGCTTCTTAGTTGTTTTCTAAAAATTAACTCATTGTCCATGAGTCGATTTAGCCTGCCCGAATCACAGTGATGAGCTGCAAATAAGCGCCATATCTTTCGACTAAACACAAGGTGAGAGTCTAACAGTGCCGTTGAAACGTTCTGACCTCGTTAAGCGTGAGATGATTGCTGACATAGCGCGAGGATGCGGGTTAAATCATTGTTTTATTGTGGGTGGCTTCTTAGTTGTTGCTTAGTTGTTGAAATGGCTAATTAGTTATTTATTCGTTAGCGGCATACTTGTTAGCTTTGGTAAATCACGAGTGGATTTCATGGCTTATTTTGGTTCCCTTCAATGGATGAATGGTGGCGCTGAATCATAAGCAACAAAATGCCGCGATGAACACGTTTATCGCGGCATTTGCATTGGATGTGTCGTGACTCATGATTTAAGATGAAAACGGCAGATTCATTCTGTGTTAATCATGCCCATGAAGGCGGTTGTTGTGAGCGATTGGCTTAGGGGGTTGCATAAATTTGGCGCGGTTAGCTTCAATCACTTCACCACTCGGCAAGGGGACGATTTCAAATGCGGGATCAAACGGGACCATCACTTTAGGTATGATAGTCAAGAAGGCATCATCGCCTTTGATGGTCGCGGCTTTGGACTTAAGTAATTCAGTCAAGGTGATCTGCTTAAGGTTAAGTTTAACAATATCTGCTTGATGAATGGTTAAGGTGGCATCCACGTTGGCCTTAGGCTTGGCGATTTTTGCATTGCTTAAATTACCATTCGCCAGTTCGACCACATAGATTTCGCCCGTGTCAGGCAATACTAAGTTGATCTCAAATTGGTAATCTTGCGCCTTAATTGAGTCTATTTGAATGGCAAGAAAGTCCAGTAATGAGCTGATTGGCATTTCTGAAATGACGTCTGCCGATGCTGACTTCAAAGCACCCGGTTGGCGACCTATACGTAACTCTTGGGCGCCAGACAAGTAGATATTTCGCCAGCCAGCACCTTCGGCTTGATAACCCAATTGTTCATAGGTATCGGCCAATAGGCTGCGAGCGTCATTATTGCTTGGGTTATGAGTGACGACTTTGTTTAATGCCGTGGCCACAAAATGGTATTCCCCCTTGGCAAAATCGGCCTTGGCTCGGGTGAGTACCGCATCGGCACCGCCCATGTATTCGACAAATTTAGCCGCTTCTGCTTGGGTGGGTAACGGGTTGAGATTGGCCGGATTCATATCAAAGAAGCCGAGGTACATGTTGTACACTGCGCGGGCATTATGGGAATAAGTGCCGTGGTAACCATTGGTATGCCAGGCGTCTTTAATGCTTTTGGGCAGGACTTTTTCAATCTCCCAACCTATGTCTTGGAGCACAACGCCATTGTTGGCTAGGCGCAGGGATTGATTATGCACAAAGCCATAGTTATCACGCTGTAATTTCAAAAAATCGACAATGTCATCATTGCCCCAGATAGGGGAGCTGTGAGCCGAAAACAGGAATTGGGCTTCGCCTCCCCATTGCTGCAGCATGTTGTTGATTTCTTTAGACCATTTTAAAGCGTCGCGGACTTTCGCCCCGCGTAAGGTGTAGACATTGTGCATGCCTTTATACGTCACTTCGGCAGCCCAAATGGTTTTTAAGCTAGGAATATAGGCCACACTTTCTGAGACGGCCTCTGTGCCGGACGCATCCATAAAGATCACTTCTAGACCATCAATGGTAACAACTTCAAACTTGTCTTGCTGATTGACTTCGTGATCGGGTAAGACATAGGTGATCTCACCTTTGGCAATGCCGTTAGATAGGGCGGCATCGACGATGGTGGTGTCCGATGGCACCATAGTGGCGCCATATTGGTAAGAGGTTCTGCGCGACATGACATTGCCTGCTAACACGTTTTCATCGACCATTTCTTTGGTGATGTCGGCCGAGCCATAGACGGTAACATCGGGAAACATATCCTGTACGCCACGTGAGCCACCAAAATGGTCGGCATGGGAATGGGAATAGACCATGCCGACCACGGGATCATTGTTGCCATAGGGTAAATGCTTGAGGGCAAATGCCAAGGAGGCTTTGGCGGCTTCACGGGTGGTGAGCGGATCAAAGACAATCCAGCCGTGATCGCTACGCACTAGGCTCATGTTGGCCAGATCGGTCCCGCGGATTTGGAAAATTTTATCGTTAACCTGATACAGACCATAAGCTTCATTATTCATTTGTGCTTGGCGATAGAGCGAGGGGTTAATCGTGTCAGGAACCGTGTCACCAATAAATTGATAGGCATCGGCCAGCAGCGCAGAGGTGGCAGCATCTAAAGGTGCGATTAATTGGGCTCTGCCTTCGATAAACGCTTGGTTATCTTCAAAGTTTAATCCTTGAGCAAAAGCCTGATTATACGCTTTTGTCGCCGCCGTGGCAGGCTTGCCTTGGTACATGAATGAGGTGGTTAAGGCGTGTTCGTCTTGACCCGCTCCATGACTGTTCGCTAGGGCTTGCCAGCTGAGGCTTGAGATAATGATGGCTGTTATGGTGCTAATTTTCATGCAATGTCCCTTATTGATTAACAATCTATGGCCATTTAGTTGCTGAATAAGTAAGCAATTAATGAACTAAATCCATCATAAAGGTTCGACAGTTAAGATAAACTAAGGTAACTATGGTTGATACATAAGTATTGGTTATGAATGGTGGTTAACAATCCATGACAGAGAAACTCGATCTTAATTTGTTTACCGTATTTGCCTTGGTGTATCGACATCAGTCAATCACCTTGGCGGCCGAGCAACTGGAGGTCACGCAAGCGGCGGTCAGTGGGGCGATTAAACGTTTAAGCCTACAATGTGGCCAAGACATCTTTGTTCGCAAAGGGCGGGGCATAGTGGCAACGCAATATGCCCATCAACTGATGCAGCAGCTCGCGCCAGCACTGGATATTATGGCCGGTGTGTTAGATAACATGCAGGTCTTTGATTGTAAAAATACCAAAATTAATTTTACGGTGTTAGCGCTAGAGTCGGTCACCAATTTAATTCAGCCCCATGCCTTGGCCTTGCAGCAACAAGGTAATCCGCTGATTATCTTTAAGGAAGAGCATTCCAGCGAGGCGCCTATTTTAGAAGCCTTACTTAGGCAGCAAGCCGATTTAGCCATAGATAACAGCACCAATTTACACAGTTCTTTGCAGAGTGAACCCTTATTCGATGAAACGATTGTGGTCATTTGTCGGCGTGATCATCCCAGAGTTCAGGCCAGTGTTACCCGTGAGCAATATTTAGCCGAGCAACATATTCGCTTGCATTTAACTCGCGCTAATATGTCGGCAGTGGATTACTTTGCGATGGCGGACTTATCCGCGCGTAAAGTGGTGGCCGAGGCGAGCTCGTTGTTGTCGTTAGCCGCGCTGGTGGCTCAAAGTGACTGTTTAGGCGCTTGCGCGCGCACCTTAGCCCATAAATATCAGCAGGCATTTAATCTGCAAATCATTGAAATGCCAGTGCTGGTTAGGCCCATTCCGTTGTCGATGATTTGGCATCGCCGCAATCAAGACAACCCCGCACACCTGTGGTTACGGCAAGCCATTAAGGAGATGGTCGTCAAGGCACTTAATTCATCTAAGGGTTAGTTTGTGGCCGACATCAAGCTTTGATAATGACAATCTCAGTCATTGGCTGATAAATGATTATACTTCGGCCCCGCTGATTTTTCGGTGGGCCGAAACCTTAGCTCGATTAAGCTAATCTTATGTTTGTGCCATGGAGTTTGGCGAGTTGGTGCGGCATCGTTTTTGATGGCACCGTCAACCGTATAGGCCATGTAATGACAACCATGTTTCGATTATCAATTGCTTCACTGCTGCTCGCAACCACTGCAATCACTCTACCTAGTATCGCCGTTGCCGACGATGAACAAATTACCTTAGGGCGCACCATTTTATTGGGCAGTGGTGATCATGGTGCCAAAATTCCCTTGTTGGTGTGCCGTAAGGCTAATGCGATTAAGGTGAAAGCCGAGCGCGATCTCACTCTCGAGCGAGTGGTGGTCACCTTTAACAATGGCGACACTAAAACCATTCGCTTTTATCGGGATCTTAAAAAGAACCAAACCACCGATTGGCGTAAATTCGCCTATAAGCGCTGCGTTAAAAAGCTCGAAGTGTTTGGCAATTCAGAAGGATCAAAGGCTGGGGTTAAAGTGTTAGGCCGTAAATAATGGCTAAAGCGTTAAGGGATTAGCGATAAAATCACAAGCTGGTTAGCGCCTAACGCTGCTGTTAGGCGCTAATGATAATTATCGACAGCTGCGCTCAGTGATTTCGGTAATCAGGATATCTGTGATCGGGACATTTTCATAAACGCCCGCATTGGTGACTGGCACAATATTGATTTGATCAACTACCTCCATCCCTTCAATAACCCGCCCAAATACTGCGTATCCTGCTGAGCTCGCGCTGGCGTTGAGCTGCGGGTTATCCAATACATTAATAAAGAATTGCGAGTCGGCCGAATGTGGCGCATTGGTACGTGCCATGGCGAGCGTACCGCGTTCATTACTAAAGCCTACCTTAGCTTCATTGAGGATCGGGGCATGGGTCGGTTTGGTGACTAATCCTTGACTAAATCCGCCCCCTTGCACCACAAAATTGTGCACTACCCGATGGAATATGGTGTCTTCGTAAAACCCTTCTTCGACATAGCGGACAAAGTTGTTGCCGGTGATTGGGGTGTTGCTGGTATCAATGGCGATACCTATGTCACCTAGGGTCGTGGTCATGGTGTAACACACATCCAATGACATCGGCGGCGCGGGGTTCGGATCTGGGTTGGTCGGTGGCATTGTCGTGAGAATGTCACTGTCGCAAGCCGAAAGTGAGAATAGTAGCGTGAGAGAAAGTAGGGTTTTGTGCATTGAATGTCCTTATTCGACCAAAAACTAGGTACGATTGGCTGACAATATTGCTTAAATTATTAGCATCAACAAGTTAAATTAATTGAAAATACAAAGTGTTACATATGTATTGTCGCTGCAATCTCGCGCTTGACTGATGCCAGCGTGGTGATGAAGGCTAAGGAATTTCCGATTTGGAAATCCGCCCTCGGTTTTAATTCATTCGAGTTAGGCGCTGGCCATGGTTACTATACCCCTAATTTTATGATGGGTAATATCTATGACTCTGGTGAACATTCAAAAAATCATTGGCGATGCCAACTTATCGGCGCAACAAAAATCTCAGTGGCTCGCGCTACAAGCCGAGGGGATGATGCCTTATCCCTGTCAAGATAAAAGCGTCCTCGATGCCATGGCCTCAGGGGTTATTTGCGACATGTTTGAAGGCAATGCCCCCTTTAAGCCTCGTTATGTTCTGCCCGATTATGAGGTGTTTTTAGCTAAGGGTTCTGACTATTTAGAGTTAGCGCCAGCCACAGATTTTGACGACGCCCTTCATATGTTGTCCATCCTCTATCATCATGTGCCGTCGGTCACCGGTATTCCCGTGTTTTTAGGGCACTTAGACCGCTTACTCATGCCCTATGTCGGTGAGTTAACTGCACATGAGGTTTACACTAAATTACGCCGTTTTTGGGTGATGCTCGATAGAACCTTGCCCGATGCCTTTATGCACGTCAATATTGGTCCGAGTGATAATCTAGTGTGCCGCACCATTTTGGCTGTCGATGCCGAACTCAAGCAAATCGCTCCCAATCTCACCTTTTATTACGACAAGGATATTACCCCTGAGTCCTTGTTGTTGAAGGCCTGCATAAATATTACCGAGTGCAGTAAACCCCATATTGCCAATACGCCACTGCACAATGAGGTCTTTGGTGAAGGTCGTTTTGGCATTGTTAGTTGTTATAACGCCTTACCCTTAGGCGGCGGTGCGAATACCTTAGTGCGCTTGAACTTAAAGTCCTTGGCACAATTAGCGATCAGTGCTGACGACTTTTTCGACAATTTACTGGAAGATTATTGTCAGCGGGTGTTTACCTTAATTGATGCTCGCAGTGAGTTTTTGCACCAAGAGTCTGGCTTCTTTAATAGCTTCTTGGTTAAGGAAGGCTTAATTGATGAAGCCAGATTTGTGCCTATGTTTGGCATTTTTGGCATGGCCGAAGCCGTGCAGGAATTACTGACGCTTGAGGGCTGTGATGCGCGCTACGGTTACGATGCTGCTGCCAATCAATTAGCCTTGCGCATTTCTGCGCGTTTGCATGAGATTGTCAGCGCCACTGAGGTCAAATATGGCTGGCAACAACGGGCGTTATTGCATGCTCAAGGCGGGATCAGTCTTGATGTTGGCGTGACTCCAGGGGTGCGTATCGCTTATGGCCAAGAGCCGGATCCTGTCAGTTATGTGATGGCGACGGCGCCGCAACATCAATATTATCCATCGGGCATTAGCGATATTTTAACCTTAGATGCTACGATCAAGGCCAACCCCACCGCGTTAATGGACTTATGTTTAGGTGCTTTTGCCAGTGGCTATCGTGAGTTTACCGCCAACGTTGAGTCCAACGATTTAGTGCGGATCACCGGCTATATGGTCAAGTTGTCAGATATTGCTAAATATCAGGCCGAAGGCTCGCGTACCAACACCACCTTTTTAGGGGCCGAAGCCGCCGACAAAACCCAAGTGTTAGCGCGCCGCCCACGGGTAGTCAGCCAAGAAATGTCACCTGTGTTTATGGCCAAGGCGAACTCGTAATCATGACGGCTGAGCGCATCCCCGCAGTAGTGCACCTCGATGAAGATCCGCGGGCGGTGACTCTTGAACCTGTGGCCTATGTGAGCCGAATTTTACCTTTCTCTTGTGTCGATGGCCCGGGTAATCGGCTGGTAATTTTCTTGCAAGGCTGCAATTTTAATTGTGTTTCGTGCCATAACCCGCATACGATCAACACTTGTCATCATTGTGCTGAGTGTGTGAGTGAGTGTCCCGCGGGGGCCTTGACGCTTGGCGGTGATGGTAAGGTGCATTGGCAGCCAAGCTTATGCACTGATTGCGATCGTTGCATCGATGTCTGCAATGATCAATCTAGCCCTAAAATTGCGCGGGTCAGCGTGACGGAACTCTTAGCGATGTTGCTACCAAGAGCCGCGTTTATTCGCGGTGTGACCGTCAGTGGGGGGGAGGCGACCATGCAGTTACGCTTTGTTATCGCCTTATTTAAAGCCATCAAGAGCACGCCAGCGTTACGTCACTTAAGTTGTTTTATTGACAGCAATGGCCAGCTGGCTGAGCGCGGCTGGCAAGCGCTGATGCCGTATCTTGACGGCGCGATGATCGATATCAAAGCTTGGGATGAGCAAGTCCATCGCCAATTAACCGGCCGCAGTAATCGCCAAGTTTTGCGCAGCATCAGCTATTTAGCCGCTGCCAATGCATTGGCCGAGGTCAGAATTTTGCATATTCCTCACTATTCAGATTTTGAGCGCGAGCAGGTGAATGTGGGCGCTTGGCTAGCGAGCTTGCCAAGCGCAGTGACGATTCGGCTCAATGGGTTTCGCCAGCATGGGGTGCGCGGCCAAGCTCGGCATTGGCCTGAGTGCACGCCAGCGCAAATACGCCAACTAAGACAAGCGTTAATCCGGCATAGCGGCCGCGAGATCCCGCCGCCATTGCAGGCTTAACTCAGCGGCGTTGTTGGTGGCTAGCCCATTTGCCCTAAAGTCGACACTAATTGCTGTTGTAGCCACTTGATGGCGGGGTTATTGAGGCTTTGAGGGTGCCAGACCAAACTGTAGCCGACATTACCATAATCGAAAGGCAGGCTTTTTTGGATCAGATGTTGCGCTTGTAGCGCGCGATTAGACCAGAGTTGTGAACAGGTAAATAATAACTGACTGCGCTGACACATGGCGGCGGCACTGCCAAAATCCGCCACGGTTAAGGCGATGCTGCGGGCATGATACTGCTGGGCCAGTAACAGTTCAAAATAGGGTTGGTTGAGTTCACTATCAGTAATGCCGATATGACGATAGCGAAGGTAATCTTCAATACTGAGGTTTGCTTGGTGAGCTAAGGGATGATCTGCCGCCATTAAACACACCATCTCATCGGTCAGCAAGGCTTGCCATAAGAGATCCTGATGCTGGGTTGGCGGCTGGCTAATATCGTGGGGCAAAATTACCACATCGACCAAGCCTTTGAGCAGTGCATCCATGCCATAGTGCTCTTTGGCATATAAGGTCACTTGTGCCTGGGGGCAGGCGCCGATCAAATGCTTAGATAACACATCGGCGAACAACTCGACGCAGCTGTCACGCATGGCCAGTCTAAATTTACCTTGAAATTGCTCGGGAATAAATTGTTGGGGTTGCAACAAGCCTTGCATGCTGCTGAGTACCGCATGCAGTGCGGGCGCTAAGCTGTGGGCGATGGGCGTTGCGCTGAGCTGATTGCCCTCGCGGTAAAATAATTCATCACCTAACAGTAACCGCAATTGCGCTAAGGTTTTGCTGACGGTCGATGGACTTAAACACAATTGTTGCGCGGTCGAGGTGACACTCGAGGTTTGAAGTAGCACTTGCAGCACGGTCAGGTGCTTAAGGTTGATGCGCGACAGTTGCAGGGTGTTCATTTAACTAAGGTCAGTCTAAAAGCGGCAGTATAGCCTAGGCTTAATGGTGAAGATGTGGCTAGGCTCATATTTTATTAAGCCGATACTTATATCCGATGAGATTGCTCCTAAGCTAGATTACCACTGACGCTGTCAGTGATTGAGGTTGCGCCCATGATTATTCGTCAAGCGTCGCTGGTTGACGCGCACTTGATTGCGCCCCTGTTTGATGGCTATCGCCAGTTTTATGGTTATCCACCCGATCCTGCCGTTGCCTTAGGTTATATTGAGGCGCGACTGTCTCAACAAGAGTCGATCATTTTTGTGGCGCAGACCCAAGGGACATTGCAAGGTTTCACCCAGCTGTACTGGAGCTTTTGTTCGTTAGATGCCACTAAGATTGTGATCTTATACGATTTATTCGTGGCTAGCCGAGCGCGTCAGCAGGGCATAGGTCGCCAATTGATGCAAATGGCCTGCAACTATGCCTTTGACCATGGCGCAGGGCGAGTAGATTTGTCGACGGCTAAAGATAATCTGGCCGGACAACATTTATATGAGTCCCTCGGTTTTCGCCGCTCCCTCGATGATTTTTACGGCTATAGCCGTTATCCCGAATAATTGCGGTGGTGTCTGTGTCACAAAAAGGCGCCACCGCAGTTGCGTCGTATATAGTGAGGCCGTTATTCCACCGAGACCGTGACTTCATACCCCGTGTATTTGCGGATATTGATGACCCCAGTTTCAAATATCAGGTATTGGCCCTTTATGCCCACTAATACATCGCTAATGAGCGGCTGTTTATCGGCATTGAAAGATTTAACTTTCTTGGGGAACTCGCTCACCGGGAAACGAATGGCTTGGGTGCTGCTGTTAAGCACTTCAATGCTATCGGCACCTTTGTCATTGATTAAGTCAGTTAGGTGCGCTTGAATTTGCGGTAACAAGTGCTCTGCTTGCGCCGCTAAATCGAGGTCATCGGCATTGCCTTTAAGCATGGCTTGCCACTGGGTTTTATCCTTGACCAACTTGGCTAATTCGACTTCCACTAAGCCAGAGAGCTGACGGTTGGCCACTTTTAAAATCGGCAAGCCTTGAGTCGCCCCTTGATCGAGCCAGCGCGTCGGAATTTGGCTATGGCGAGTAATGCCGACTTTGAGCCCTGAGGTGTTGGCCAGATAAACATAATGGGGGGTGTAGCAATTTTTTTGTCCCCACTCAGGTTCGCGACAAGTGCCTTGATCATAATGACAGGTTTCTGGCTTCATAATGCACATGTCACAGCTAGCGAGCTTTTGCATGCAAGGGAAACAATGGCCTTGGGCATAGCTTTTCTTGGTTTTTTTGCCGCAATGGCAACAAAAAATCTGACCACTAAAATTTAGGGTCAGGGTTTTGCCTATTAGCGGGTTAAGGTGAAGAGATTGCTCACCGATGGGCAAGTGGTATTGCACCCCATTGTCGCTGTCGAGTTGGGTGCGCATTTTTACCAATGTGCCTTGCATAGTCATGTCCTTGTCATAAAAAAAAGCGCGAATTAACGCGCCAGTGTACCAGATAAAACGCCAAGGAGACCGCTGCGATTAATCGATTTTATCTATCACTACGTCATCGCCTAGTTGGTAAAGGCTGTCTTTTAAGGCCGAGGCCTTAGCATCGGTAACATCTGACAAGCTTAATGATGCTCTAAATAAGGGCACTCCGGTATGTTCTGCTTGATCAAGTTGGCTGCTAAGGTGTTCGATGTTAATATTTAACGCACTAATTTTATTAGCAATATCTCGCACCAGCCCGACCCTATCATAGGCGACAACTTCCCAGTTTATACGCTGGCTGCGACTGGGTTGACCCAATAAGCGATAGTGCAGGGTTAAGCCGTCGATACACTCGATATTTTCAATCAGTGCATCAATCGCCGACTCGGGCGCCGAAATTTGAATAATGGCCGCAAAAGTACCATCGAGATGCATTAATTCAGAATCTAGCCAAGTGCCACCATGACGACTGATATCATTGGCAATGATTTCAACTAGGCCAGTACGATCGGGAACTTGAAGTGTCAGTAAGTATCTTGCCATATTGCATCCTTAATGGTTGGTGTAACACGCTTGTCATATTTGCGTCATATACTGCACCCCATCAAAGTTGGGATAGCACGGCATTAGTGATAACACATCATTAACGCCATTCTCAATAAGCCCGCAATGAATATAAATAACAGAGGTATTGAATGGACAGTCAGGTGAGTCCAAATTCTAAGCCAGCAAAAAACATTTTGCATAGCCATAACGGTGCCCGTAGCCGTGCCATTAAGGATAAGCTCACCGAGGCCAGCGTGACTTTAGGTGGTACCTTAGTATTTGTTGCTTTGTTATTGATTTTTTTCTATTTACTCTATGTAGTTAAGCCTATTTTTGATGGTGCGGACGTCACTTTTGAAAAAAATATCGCCTATGAGATGAGCGATACGCTGAGCCTGATGGTCGGTAGTGATGAGCAAAATGAAGTGCTGTATCGCGTATCGACAACCGGCCAAGTGGACTTTTATAGCGCGCTTAATGGTCAGAGTATGGGCCGATTCGCCCCGACCTTACCCGCCAATGCCACTGTAATAAGCGCTGCGGCGTCCACCCCTGAAACCCAAACCTATGCCCTCGGCCTCGATAATGGCCAAGCCATCATTGGCGCCATAGGTTTTGGAGTGACCTATCCAGATAATGTTCGTGTCATTAGCCCCAAAGTGACTTATCCGATAGCGCCAATCCAGTTGACTCATCATGAAGGTATCGAACGCTTAGCTTTCGCCTACCAGCCACAAAAAATGAGTTTTGCCTATCAAGATGGCGCAAAACAATGGTGGTTGACCCGCTTGGTGGGCGAAGAGAACATGATGACCGAAGAGGTTGAATGGTCGCAAACACGAGTGGCGGTTACTGATGCCCCTAAAATCGTGCAACATGTGCTGATGACTCCTGATCAGCGCCAGTTGTTATTACAGGCAGGTACCAAACTGTTTATTTATGATATTCGCTATGCCGATGAATTGGCCTTGGCCCAAGTGGTCGATTTAGAGCGCCAACATGCCAAGGTCAATGAGATTACCTTATTGGCGGGGGCCAGTTCGATTCTGGTGGCTTATGACGATGGGGTGATCAATCAATTATTCCAAGTGCTGAGTCCTAAAGGTCGTTTATATCAAGTGATCCGCGATTTCAAACTCGACGCCAATGTGGTCTCGGTGGCATCGGAGTTTTACCGTAAAAGTTTCGTGGCCGTGACGGACACAGGGGAGTTGTCACTGTTATATACCACCAGTCAGCGGCAGTTATTCGATGCAACCTTTGATTTAGGACCGGTTAAGACCATGGGTTTTAGCCCGCGTTCCAACGCCTTGGTGGTTGATGCTGGCAATAAGCTGCACTTATTTAAGGTTGAAAACTCTCACCCTGAAGTGTCGTGGAGCGCCTTATGGAGTAAGGTGTGGTATGAAGGCTACCCCGAGCCTAAATATGTGTGGCAGTCGACCTCAGGCTCTGACGATTTTGAAGCCAAGCTTAGCTTGATGCCATTAGTATTCGGTACCATGAAAGCCGCCTTGTATGCCATGGTTTTTGCTGTGCCCTTGGCCATTGGCGGGGCAGTATATACTGCCTATTTTATGTCGGCCAAAGTGCGCAGCGTAGTAAAACCGACCATTGAAATTATGGAAGCCTTACCCACAGTGATTTTAGGCTTCCTCGCCGGTTTATGGTTAGCCCCCTTAATTGAAAATAACTTACCGGCAGTGGTGGCGCTGATTATCGTGCTGCCGCTAAGCATCATTGTCAGCGCGTTACTGTGGCACTTGATGTCGGCCAAACTTAAAGAGCGCTTGCCTGACACCTACCGTGAATTAATGTTATTGCCGATATTAATCGCCGTCACTTATGGCTGCTTTAGCTTGAGTCCTATGGTCGAAATCTGGCTTTTTGATGGCAACACCCGCAAATTTATTACCAATGAACTTGGGATCACTTTCGATCAGCGCAATGCCTTAGTGGTGGGCATTGCGATGGGGTTTGCGGTTATCCCAACCATTTTTTCCATCGCTGAAGATGCCATTTTCTCGGTGCCACGTCACTTATCGAATGGCTCGTTAGCCTTAGGCGCGACCCAATGGCAAACCTTGACTCGGGTGGTGTTGTTAACTGCCAGTCCCGGTATTTTCTCCGCGGTGATGATGGGGCTTGGCCGCGCCGTAGGCGAAACCATGATTGTGTTAATGGCCACAGGTAATACCCCCATTATGGAGTGGAGTGTGCTCGAAGGGATGCGCAGTTTGTCGGCCAATATCGCGGTAGAAATGCCAGAGTCGGCCATTGGCAGTACCCATTATCGGGTGCTGTTCTTGGCGGCCTTTGTGTTATTTATCATCACCTTTTTCTTCAACACCATTGCCGAAGTTGTGCGCCAGCGTTTGCGTGAACGCTATAGCTCACTTTAAGCGCCAACTTACTAATGAAAATAATGAGAAGCAGGAGTCACAATGGGTAACTGGTTTAAATCCGGCTCACCTTGGATTTGGATGACGGGCGGGGCAGTTAGCTTAAGTCTTATCGCCGTATTGGGATTGTTACTATTAATTGCTTGGCGCGGCTTAAGCTACTTTTGGCCTGCCACTGTCTATGAGTGGCAATTACAAGATAGCCAAGGCCATACCTCGACGTTAATTGGTCAACTTTATGATTCAGAGCAAGTCCCCAGCGAGCGCTTAATTGCTGCGGGGTACACGTTTAGTCAGCCGCCTGAAGAGATGGTCACCCGTTATTTAATTAAGACGGGTAACCGTGAGTTTGTTGGTCTCGATTTTCGTTGGGTGTTGGCAACCGACATCGTTAGTCGCTCTGAGCCCAAAGATGTGGCCATTTTTGAGCGCACTAAGAATGGTAACTTTTATGGTTATCCGCTGGCCGTGTTAAATCAAGGCCAGCCAGTGGCGAGCGATAATTTACCCTTGACCTTAGCCGAGCACGTTAATCGCGCGGTTGAGCTCAGCGAGCAAGCGCTGGATTTGCAGAAGCAGGATATTGGTGCCATTAACTATCAGCTTGAGCGCATTCGCCTCAAAGAACGTAAGCTGGAGTTGGACCATGCGCTCAACGCCGATAACCAGGCCGAGCTGCAATCTCAGACCGATGTGCTCAATAGCGATTATTTAGTGTTAGAGAACACCTTATTTGATTATCGCAAACAAGCCGAACGCGACAGTGTTGTCGTCAAGGACATGCGCGGTGCCGAGGTAACCCTCAATCTTAGCCAAGTATTGCATGTGACTTATCCTAATGATCTGAACCTTGCCCAAAAGCTGATGCAGTGGTTGACGGGCATGGCTAACTTTGTGATGGATGACCCCAGAGAAGCCAACACCGAAGGCGGGGTGTTTCCCGCGATTTTTGGTACCGTGTTTATGGTCATGTTGATGGCTGTGATTGTGACCCCATTTGGGGTGGTTGCGGCGATTTATTTACACGAATACGCTAAAAAAGGCCCCATCACTAAGATGATCCGCATCGCGGTGATTAACTTAGCGGGCGTGCCGTCGATTGTTTACGGTGTGTTTGGCTTGGGTTTCTTTGTGTATGTGTTAGGTGGCTCGATTGACCAACTATTTTATCCCGAAGCCTTACCGGCACCGACATTTGGCTCACCAGGGGTCATTTGGTCGGCGTTAACCTTAGCTATCTTGACGTTGCCAGTGGTGATTGTTTCCACCGAGGAAGGTTTGTCGCGTATTCCAAGCGCCGTGCGCCAAGGCAGTTTAGCCCTAGGGGCGACGAAAGCCGAAACCTTATGGCGGATTGTGATCCCCATGGCCAGTCCCGCGATTATGACCGGGTTGATCTTAGCGGTGGCTCGCGCGGCCGGCGAAGTGGCGCCATTAATGTTGGTGGGAGTGGTAAAACTAGCACCGACTTTACCGCTGGACTGGAATTTTCCGTTCGTGCATTTAGAACGTAAATTCATGCATTTAGGCTTCCACATTTATGATGTTGGTTTTCAAAGTCCCAATGTTGAGGCCGCTCGCCCCTTGGTTTATGCCACCTCATTTTTATTGGTGACTGTGATTGTGACCTTAAACTTGACGGCCATTGGTGTGCGTAACCATCTTCGTGAAAAATATCGCTCACTAGAGCACTAATCCAGCATTGAGTGCTACTGAGTAATAGGATAACTACCATGATTTCAATTGATACCCGCACCATGAAAAATCCAAGCATCGACTTGGGCCAATCCGCCCCGGTGGATATCGCCTTAGACATAGTTAACTTGGGGCTAAAATACGGCACCAAGCCAGCCTTGATTGATGTGTCGATGAAAATCCCTAAATCAAAAGTAACCGCGTTTATTGGTCCCAGTGGCTGCGGTAAATCAACCTTGTTGCGTTGTATTAATCGCATGAATGACTTAGTCGATAACTGCCATATTAGCGGCGAAATTCGTCTTTATGGTCAGAATATTTATGACAAGAGTGTGGATGTCGCGGCGTTGCGTCGTAATGTCGGTATGGTGTTTCAGCGCCCGAATCCATTTCCAAAATCCATTTATGAAAATGTGGTCTATGGCTTGCGATTGCAAGGCATTAATAATCGCCGGGATCTCGACGATGCCTGTGAACGCTCACTGCGGGGCGCGGCGTTATGGGATGAGGTAAAAGACAGATTGCATGAAAATGCCTTTGGTCTCTCGGGTGGACAACAGCAGCGTTTAGTTATCGCCAGAGCCATTGCCATTGAGCCCGAGGTCTTGTTGTTGGATGAACCTACCTCGGCGCTGGACCCCATCTCTACCTTGACCATTGAAGAGCTGATCTCTGAATTAAAGAATCAATTCACTGTGGTTATCGTGACCCATAACATGCAGCAAGCGGCCAGAGTTTCAGATCAAACCGCCTTTATGTATATGGGGGATTTGGTGGAATATGGCGATACCAATACCTTATTTACCACCCCGAAAAAGAAAAAAACTGAAGACTACATCACAGGTCGTTATGGATAAGTCCCACGGCTATTGGGCGGGTTAGGTAAATCAATTAGACTAGCGCAAAAGGTATCGTCATTATGGAAAACATGAATCTAAATAAGCATATATCTGGTCAGTTTAATGCTGAACTAGAAGACATTCGCCATCGGGTGTTAACCATGGGCGGTATGGTTGAGCGTCAGTTAGAGCAAGCGCTCGATGCCTTAGCAACCTTGAATGTTGAATTGGCACAGCAAGTGATTGAAGGCGATCATCGCGTTAATGGCATGGAAGTGGCCATCGATGAAGAATGTACCCGCATAATCGCTAAGCGCCAGCCTGCAGCCAGTGATTTACGCTTAATCATTGCTATCTCTAAAACCATCACTGATTTAGAGCGCATTGGTGATGCCTGCGTGCGGATTGCTAAGGCCGCCTTAGAAAAGCGCACCAACAGCCAACAGCCGCTATTAGTGAGCATCGAAAATATGGGGCGTCATGCCACTCGAACCTTACATCAGACCTTAGATGCCTTGGCCCGGATGGATGCCGAAGCGGCGCTAGAGATCCACAAGAGTGATGCTAAGTTAGATACTGAATATGAAAGTATTATTCGCCAACTGATGACGTATATGATGGAAGATCCCCGTTCAATTCCGGGGGTACTCGATGTGTTATGGGCGGCTCGCGCGGTCGAGCGAGTCGGTGATCGCTGCAAGAATATCTGCGAATACATTATTTATTACGTGAAGGGCAAAGATGTGCGCCACACCTCGTATGAAGACATGGAAAAAGATATCAATCCGCAATAATCGCCACAATTTTTTGAAAAAAGTCGCAAGCTTGCGGCTTTTTTTGTTTTATCATACGCCCAATGACTGACGGTGAGCAAAATACCATGACCATGAGCAAATTAGATAAAGTATTGGCGGAGCAACGCGCCTATCAAGCCAATCGTGAGCAAGGCTATCGCGAGAAGGCACTTAAGTTATACCCTTGGGTGTGTGGACGCTGTACTCGTGAATTTACCCACAAAAATTTACGTGAGTTGACCGTACATCATAGAGATCATAATCACGACAACAATCCTGCGGATGGCTCTAATTGGGAGCTATTGTGTTTATTTTGTCATGACAACGAGCACTCTCGCTTTGAAGAATTAATTCAGTTTGGTCCAACCAGCGAAGGCCAACAAGCGGCGGCCACCTTTAATCCATTTGCCGATTTAAAGGCCATGATGAAAAAATGAGTTAGCTAGGCGCTCTATCACTGCCTGTAGTATCGCGGTGAGTTACCCTAGGGGCGGCCACGGAGTGAGACAGGGTTGCTGTGGTCAGTTGGCTGGCGTGTAATTTCTTTTGAGCTCGCCAGCCAAACAAGCCGATAACCGTCGCCAAGCCGGCAAACATCACTAGCCCAAATGATAGCGAATACATCAAGTAGCCAATTAAGCTAACCGCTAATAACAAGATCATCGACAAACCGATGAAGGTTTCATCGAGCAATTGAGACTCGTGCTGGCTGATGAGGGGGAGATCGAGGTTGTCCTCGTGATCTCGAGCGGTGTTAGGCAAGATCCGTCCTGTGAAATAGTGGGAGGGAAATCATACCCAATGTGCACAATTCTCGATTGATCTAGCGCAAGCTTTGACCGTTTTCCCCTATTCGTGTTGCTGATTCGCTTTAACCCAAGTAGACGTCGCCACCTGCCTTGTCGGTAACTGCTTTAGAATATGCCGCTTGTCAGCATCAGCTAAGTGTCGCCATTGGCTAATTTCTTCCATAGTGCGAAAGCAACCTCGGCAAAAGCCATCGCTATTAAGGCCGCATAGGCTGATACAAGGTGAAAGGCTGGGATGATTAGGCTCACGCATTGGCGGTATTCTTGATCTCAAGGTGGCTAAATAATGCTAAAGTTAAGCTTATTTTTCAATGAACTTCTTAATGAAGGTAGTCATGAACACATTTAAACAGCTCTTACTGACATGGGGTGTGGTCAGTATGTTAAGCGGCTGTTCACTGCTTGAAGTGAAACTCGAAAGTGGCATCGAGCCCTTGCCACAAGAACAACTGAGTATGCGGGTATTTACGCGCGAATACAGCAGTACCTTCTTCGCTGGGGTTGAACAGACCGCGGATACTATTGCCAATCAGGCCAAGGGTGATAACGCCCAGATATTGCAGATCAAGAGTCATAGCCTGCTGTGGAAAATCCATGCGGAGCAGACCATGGGCAATAGCATTTTTCAGGTATCACCAGTGGCAGCCATGATTGACACTTGGGCGTTTACTGCCCAAATGGCCCAGTTTTTTGAGTCGGGCAAGGGACAAGATCTCTTTGGTGACGCTACTCGATTGGCGGTGACCACTAGCCTACAGCTGCTTGACGATTATCAAAAGCGTATGCGCGGGTTAATGACTGACAGTGCCTTTGCGGATAATCAAGCATTTATCAGCCAATATGTGGCGGCAAACCCCTTGTTTGATCTGCAATTTAGTCGCACTTCTGCATTTAGTGATTGGCTGCTCTATAAGAAAATAGGGGAGTTTGATGCGGTAACGACCTTTGGCAGTGTGCCTGAAGTCATGACTGACATGTCCGATCGTATGGCGATGCTGGCGGCCCAAACCCCGAAAATCTTGGGTTGGAAGGCTGAGTTTTTTGCCCTGCATAGCAACATCAATAGCGATGAAATTAAGCAAACCTTGGCCAGTATTTCTGACACATCGGCGAAGTTTCAGCAATTAATGGCCCAAAGCCCTGAGATGATGGCAAGTTTGGCGGTGGATCTTCGCACCGAATTGAGTCCGTTGTTGGAAAAGCTCGATGCCAGTGCGGCTAAAAATCTGGCGCAATTGTCGGTAGAGCGACAAGCCCTAGAAACCATGGTCACCCGTGAGCGCGTGGCATTAGAACAGATGGTCAACCGCGAGCGCCAAGCGGTAGCGCAGGATGTCGATACCTTAGTGCAACGCACGGTCGAGCAAACCTTTGCACAAATCAGTGCGCTAATTAAAAGCCTGATCCTCTATATCATCCTATTTTTGTTAGTGGTCTTTTTTGCCCCCCTAGGCTTAGGGGTGTGGTTAGGCAAACGCATGGCCAGCAAGCCTCGACTGCATGCCAATAAGGGTTAATTGTTAACCACCGTATTGAAGACTGTGTTTGGGGGCGTGTCCCCCAATGTTGTTGGAGACTCCCTGTGTTGTTACCTTGTCAAGCTCGTGCGCTTACCCGCCAACTCAGGCTCTTATCTGAGGCGCGCTCATTATGGCAGCTAGCCACCTTTGAACAAGTGGACTTGCCTTGGCGTGTATCATTTCCGCAATTAGCGGCGCTGGTTGAGGGCTTAAGTTTGTCGCAAATTGCCGAGCTAGACAGTTGTCAAACCCGCTTAGTGTCGGCGCTGTGGCCCGCCTTGGCCCAAGATTTACAATCACAGGGCTTAACCTGGCAAGCCCATGAGTTCATGTGGCAATTAGCTGAGCCGCCCTGGTTAACCGAGCAAGAAAACGGGCAATCATCCCAGCTTGAGTCACCAGCAGCGGCGATGGCACCTGAATGGTTGGGGTATTTTAGTGCCCATATCAAGGGACGCAAATGGGCTCAAATTAGCGGTTTTGTTGATGCCTTGCCACTGACGACGTCGCAACGGGTACTGGAATGGTGCGCCGGTAAAGGTCATCTTGGGCGTTTATTAGCTAAGCAATATGGGGTGGCCGTCACCAGTCTTGAGTGGCAAACAGAGTTATGCCAACAAGGCCAACAATTCGCGGCGCAGTGGCACTTACCTCAAACTTTCATTTGTGGTGATGCATTTAACTGTGATACTTCGGTGTTTCAACAGCAAGATCAGGCGGTGGCACTGCATGCCTGTGGTGATTTGCATGTCACCTTAATCAAGCACTCCGCTGCGGCCCGCCTACCTAATCTGGCCATCGCCCCCTGTTGTTATCATCTGATCCAAACGGAAACTTATCAGGGGCTTAGCAATACTTGGCGCCAGAAGGCTCAGGAGCATCAATTGCACTTGAGCAAACGCGATTTGCAACTGGCATTAGCCCAAAGCAGTGTTGCCAGCCCCCGCGCCCAGCAATTAGGCGCTCAAGAAATGACTTGGCGCTTAGGCTTTGATAGTTTGCAACGGCACCTGCGCGGGCAGAATCACTATTTGCCCGTTCCGGCGCTAAAACGTAGCCAATTGAGCGCCAGTTTTGCTGAGTTTTGTGGCTGGGCAGCCCAGCAAAAAGGAGTTGAGCTGCCAAATAATATCGACCTTAATTCTTGGTTAGCGGTCGGCGAAGCGCGGTTATTACTGGTACGCCGGCTTGATTTAGTTGCTCATTTATTTCGGCAACTGCTGGAACACGCCTTAATCAATGACCGAATTTCTTTTTTACAGAGTTGTGGTTATAGTGTGAAATTACATGGGTTTTGTGATGTCAGTGTGACCCCTAGAAACGCCTTAATTTTAGCCAGCTTACCCCCTGAAACACTGCTAGGTGAGTAAATTAACCCAACTTAATTAGAGCGTGGCGGCTGCAGCCGTTATTATCGTTCTCCTTTTCACGACAACAGTTTAGGATGTCTATTGAGCAATCAGCCTCCCAGTGTAGTGTCTGAGTATTGGCGATGGCTTATTGCGCCAAGCTTGGTCTTTATGATTCTTGCCAGCGTGGTCGAGGTCCTCCATGTTGATTTAATGGTCGCCGATGCGTTATATCAATGGCAAGGAGGGCCTAGCGCAGGTGGCTGGACATTGCGCGATGGCTTTATTGAAGAAACGTTATTGCACAAGGGCTTACATAATGTAGTTGTGGTTTTTGCCATTGGCTTGCTGGTGATGTGTATTGCCAGCTTTCGACGTGCTCAATGGCGTCGTTACCGCATCGGTTTGTTATATTTACTGCTGTGTTTTACCATCTCGACTTTAATCGTTGCGACTTTAAAAAAGTACACCCATGTGAACTGTCCGTGGGATTTAATACCTTATGGTGGCAGCCAAATATTTGTGCCTAATTTTGCTCGTTTGCCCGCGGATGTCGCTCCTGGTCGCTGCTTTCCGGGGGGACATGCCAGTGGCGGTTACGGTTGGCTCGGTATATTTTTTGTGGCGTTGGTCTATCGTCCAAGATGGCGATATCCGGTGTTATTGGCGGTCTTGGCCTTTGGTGGCGTGATGGATATTGCGCAGCAGTTACGCGGTGCCCATTTTATGAGCCACGGCTTATGGACATTAGCCATTAGCTGGTGGGTGAGTGCCACGCTCTATTTTGTGATGTTAAGACGTCAGCGTCGCAGGCCACAGTAAATACTCTGCCAACCCTAGGCCGTGATTGGCCACTGCGGCGTGTGGGTGTTTGCGTGAAACACCATCACCTGCTCGCCGTGATAATCAAGTTCGCCGTTAAAGCAAAACCCTAAGTCTTGATATAAGGCGATGGCGGCCAAGTTCTCAGCAAAGACACTGAGATAAATAGCCTGACATTGATAATGCTGAAGCAGATAGTGGACCATTAGCGTCGCAAAAGCGCGACCAAGACCTTGGCCTTGAAATCGATGGCCAATGAAATATCGATCGAACCACACTCTTGGGCCATGTTGCTCATCAAATAAACCATACATGGCAAAGCCGACCACTTGCTCGTCAACACACAATGCGGCGGCAACATAACGATGATCGTGCTGAGCGTCAGCTAAACAGTCAGCCACAGATTCCACAAACCCTGTTTGCTCTGGCGCCAGCGAGAGTTGAGAGAGTGCAATTAAGCGTTGTGGATCCAGGGCACGAATACTTAAAGTATCGCGATGATAATAAATGCTCATGGGAGTGGCTACCGCGGATGGATAAAAACGCGGCGAGTGTAGCGGTTAATTTGAACAATGGCTACCAAAATTAGTGAGGCCGTCACGGTTTATTTTGTGGTAGCCGCTTCGCTGATGGCCTGGATCTTGGTGGCGGGTAATTCGCCTTCAGCACCATTGATGGCATATTCGTTAAAAGGGGTCATTGCCTGTTGAAACAGTGGCGAGTGGAGGTGTTGCTGTAACCAATACCGGACCTTAGGGTAGGGCGCAACGGCAAACCAAGTGGGGTCGACGGCCGCAAATTGGCGAATAAACGGGAAAATGGCATAGTCGACCAGACTGGGCTGCGAGCTCTGCAATTGCGCCTGACGACTGAGCAGAGTTTCTAACTTAGCGATAAATTGACAGGCCTGCTGACGAGAATCGTGTTGGCTCGCTTGGGGGTATCTATCTGCGTACTTATATTTATCCAGCCACGGTTTAAACTCTGCATCATTTTCGGTGATTAACGTTGCCATGGCGGTGATTAACTGAGGTGTAGCATTGGTTAAGTGTGGAGATCGAGCTTGCGTGTAGGCCCAATGCATAATATCAAGGCTCTGTTCAAGGATCTGGCCATTTGGTAACACTAACACGGGCACAGTGCCTTTAGCCGAAGCGGCTAATAACTGTGGCGGCTTATTTTGCAGTCGGATTTCTCGTACCCGTACCTTGATGCCAGCATCGAGTAACGCTAACCGTGCACGCATGGCATAGGGACAACGACGAAAGCTATACAATAACGGCAAAGAGATGGACATCATGCCTTCAGTCATTAAGGAAATCGCCTCCGTGTCACCTTGTTGCATTGTCAGAAGCCACGATGGCGCACTGACGGCGCCATCGAGAATTTACCGCGCAGCATTATTGGCTGATAGATTGTTGGGCTTGGCTAGCTAACTCAGGGACCACATTGATATCACTGCCATCCTTGCCATGACGCGGGTGGTATTGACCCACGGGTAAGGTTTGCGTAGCACTGCTATGCACTTGGCGAGCGATGGGGATATAGTCAGTGGTTGCGGTGGTAATGGCTGTGACAATAAGATCGGCAATTATGTTGCCACTAGAGCCACTGGTATCAACCACCAATGTGTTGGCATAAGACCAGAGGACATCGTTGGTGTGAGTTGAAACTAACACATATTCCATCCCTAAGGTAACATTACCTCCCACCACAATATAGTTAGTTTCCCAATGGGTAAGGGTGATATATAACACCGCATCGGCGCCAAATTTTTCATAGTAGGTTTTGGCCGGCACGCCTTTTAACTGGGCACCGTCAATAACACCAGCTTGTTTAAATACATCGCTAACTACAGGCACTGGCATCACGTAAAAACCTTTGTTTGCCAGCGGTTGAGCCACGGTAGCATTAAGGTAATCAGAGGCTTCTGCGGCCATGGTATTGTTGATCACCGGGGCGATAACAATCGTTTGCGGCTTATTTTCACTGTACATCTTGGGGAACGCTTGTTGCTTGGTGGTCGTAGCGGCACAACCCCCTAATAACAAGAGGCTGGAAAAGATAATCAGATTGCGGATAACCATTACGCTTGCTCCTTTGTGACTAAGCCTTGTAGGAACTTGGCTGATTCAGGATAGAGTTCCGCCTCTTTGGCATACATACTATTGGCTTGTTGAGTTTCACCGCGTTGGGCATAAATATAACCGAGCTCGGCATATATTCCTGGAGGAACCTTCAGGCCCTTTTCTGCCGAGTAGTGAATAATGTCTTGTAACGACGCCAGATGATCCGTCACCGTGGCTTCAGAAGGAGACTTAATATATTGGTAATATGTTTCTGAGTAGTTGCCCCAATAGTAGCCAGTTTCTGTGATTTGAACACATGCTGTCAGCAGCAGAGTCGCGCACAATAGTAGACTTTTTTTCATTATTAATTATCCAGTTAGAGTTTAATTGTTCGAGTTTGACCCGCGGACAAATACAGCTCTTTCGACAGTAATACGTTATTGTCTTGTGTGATGGTTATCTGGTTGCTGCCTTGATCCACTTTCACTTTTAGGACATCGCTATTTTCCAATGCGGGATCGGTGACCCCGGCAATTCCCATTTCAAAAGGTTGCAAATCGGCGGCGCTAATAGTGTGTTGCTTTATGTCGCCGATAGAAATTTGCTTGCCTATCAATGAATCAGCAATGACCACGATATATTGCTCATTATCGATACCCGTGGTGTTGTGAACGTTAGCACCACAAGCCGTCAGGATCAGGCTGACGGCAATCATCAGTAACTTTTTCATAATGTGACCTACTTATCAGATAAATAATATTGCGACAAATCGGTACCAATTTGGCCGTCAATGACTTCTACAAATGAAACTTGTTCAAACTCGTTCTCGCCATAGGTAGACAGCACTGAGACGGTTCCGACCTTTTTTCCAGGCAGAGTAATATCAGTCCCTGTTTGAGGATTATTGATTTTTTTTCCTTTCTTGTAGACCACAAAGGTTTGGCCCGTCGCAATGCCTTGAGCGGCCCCGCCAGCCATGATGTAAGTGCCATCTTCCTGGGATAATAAATAGGAGGTCCAAGGTTTGCTGGTCATATTTTCGACCAAATTACTGATCAATTGTGAAATGGCTTCCGAGAATGCTTTGTCGGTTAGACTTTGATCATAACCTGCCGAAGTTCCTGCCCCGAGAGTTTTCTTGGTTTCAGTGGTGGCTTCTCCTGCGCCTTCGACCGATTCTACGATCATGCCGGTTTCAACATCAATTAAACGGACGTTGACTTTGGCATAGGCTTTTTGCATTTTTGAGGACGAAAATATCCCTGAAGAGCTCTCGGTCGAACGGCCAAATTCGCTGATCGATCCGACGATTAAATACTCGACTGGTACGGCTTGATTATCGCTTGGATTAAGTAACTTCTCTTGATCGATAGCACGACCATCTAGACGCTCAAACATGATGAACTTGTTGGTGTCAGCCAGTCTGGCACTTAAGATGTCAGCGGCTTGTTTTCCTAAGCGATCGCCTTGGGCATCGACAAGAAAACTATTGGCTGCTTGGGTTTCATTGGTAAAGCGCGCGATGGCAATTTTACGTTTTAAGACGTTTTCTGCACTGGCGGGTTGTTCAATGGTAGCTTGAGTGGCATCTAAGGTGGAAGCCATGCTAGGCAAAGCGCTTAACGTCATTCCTAGCGCGAGGGCAATGGCACTCAGCGAAGTAGTATTCATATTGATTGTCCGTGTTAATTAATGAACTAGTGTTTGGACAATTCATTGGGTTGTATGATTTCAATCTTAACTAATAATAAAGCGATACTTCCTTATTTTTAATTCAGCACTGAGCTGAACCCGTTATTTTGAAAGCATCAGTGCCACCAATGAATTGCGTGTAAATGATGAATTTGTTGTTAATCTTGGTTGCGTGATGCTTGATAGTGTTACTCAATTCGCAGCAATAATCGCTGCCATGTAACATAGCAAGGCTGTTTTTTAATGTCTAATTAAAGATTAACATTTTGAGTGTGGGAGTTGTTATTGCGATAATAACAATGGTAGGCAATTGACCGAGCATGCTAGCGGCTATTTTCGGGCGGGAAAAAGAACGAGGTATGACCCGTCATTGTCATGACGAGTCATTTAGTGTTAATACGCTTATAAATTAAAGAATAACCCAGCTAAGGCTGCACTCATTAAATTAGCCAATGTTGCGGCTAATACTGCCTTTAATCCGAGGCCGGCGATTTCACCCCGGCGTTCAGGGGCGAGTACGCCTATAGAGCCTATTTGGATTGCAATTGAGCAAAAGTTAGCAAAGCCACACAGAGCAAATGCCATGATAACTTGGGTTTGCGCCGATAACTCTGCGCGAATGTCGCTAAAATTCAAATAGGCCACAAACTCATTGAGTACCAGCTTTTGACCAATCAATGAGCCCGCTAATTGCATGTCAGTGCTAGGCACGCCAATTAAGAAGGCGATTGGCGCAAACACATAGCCTAACAAGGTTTGCATGGTTAGGCCTTGCCAGCCCATAAATTCACCCAGATACTCAAGCCCGGCATTGGTCATGGCAATCACGCTGATAAACGCCATTAATACCGTGCCAATGGCCACCGCGACGCGAGTACCATTCATGGCACCTGACGCCAGTGCATCGATGGCGTTACTGTGTTCACTCTTGTCTAAGTCAATGGCGCTCTGTTCTACTTGAACCTTAGTTTCAGGGACTAACATTTTGGCCATTAAGATACTGCCAGGCGCAGCCATAAAGCTGGCCGCGATCAGGTACTTTAGCTCAATACCTAAGGCGGCATAGCCCCCAATCACAGATCCCGCGACCGAAGCCATGCCGCACGTCATGATGGTAAACAATTCAGAGCGGGTCATATGTGGCAGAAACGGACGAATAAGCAGCGGCGTTTCACCTTGGGATAAAAAGATATTACCAGTGGCCGCCAAGGATTCCGCCTTGCTGGTTCCTAATAACTTTTGAATGGCACCGCCAATGATTTTGATTAACCATTGGATCACGCCCAGGTAATAAAAGAGTGAAATCAGGGCGCTAATAAAAATGACTAACGGCAGCACCCGAAATGCGAAGATAAAACCGTTATAGGGCATATCGCCAAACAAAAAGCGAATACCTTCATCGGCGAAACTTAAAATATGGGCGACACCATTACTCAAGCTAACTAAGGCGCGTTCACCGGCGGGGATATATAAAGCAATCGCGGCAAATAAGGTTTGTAGACCGAAGGCGGCCATAATAGTGCGCCAGTTGATGCGTTGACGTTGTTCAGATAACGCCCACGCAATAGAGATAAGACTAATCATGCCAATCAGGCTAATAAGCAACTGCATAAAATGTTCCCAGAAGGGTCAGTCGATATTCCAGCGTGCGGATAGGTCGCTATGCCGCAGTTGCCACAGTTAATGGCGAGAATATCCACTTAACAAGCTAATAGACGATGCCGGTCCAGTTCCATGGGGTCATTCACATCCAGATGACAACTTGTTAGTGCGCCGTACACTTGCCAATCGACTTATAGGTTAGTGAGTGTTGATTCATCACTAACAGGCAATAGTGGGGTCTACGGAGCGGCGAGGAGTCTATCAGTGCCGCGGTGATGAACAAGCATTGATTCGATGGAATTTGCTAATGTAGAGCTTGCTCACATAATGCAGATCATTAACTGTGTTGAGTTGGCATTTTTGACCTCGCCAAGGCGACAATTGTTATTGCGTCGCGCATCTGCGGATGTTGAAGGCAATCGATGAGCGCATGAGCAATTAGCGCATTTGCCCCGCGTATAACCCATGGATGACGGCTATCTGGCCTGCCGAGGGTCATTCACTAACAGTGTGGCGTCACCGAGCTTAACTATGCATCATGACCGCATCGCCACGTTAGCCATCACCGAAAGGAGTCAAAGTGAAAATAGCGATGATAGGTTTAGCCTTAATGGCCAGTGCTGCCCAAGCGCCATCTGACTAAGCTTACCGTCTGGGGCCTGAGTGTATGTTGGCGGCAACGATAGTCGAAAACCCACTGGTACCACCGCCTTTACGCCAGAGTTATTATATTGAAGTGGCGCTTAATGACGCGACTTCGGCGCAATTTAGCTTGTTTACGCAAAAGATTATCGGCTCAGACTTGCTGCTGACTAATGGGGTTGGTGACTTTTTGCAGGTACCCGCCAGTCGAGTCGTCATGGGCATTGGCGTTAAATTTAGATTGGCGTCATACCGAGTCAAGCACAGGCAGAGGCCGTGTTAGGGGGGTATGCGCGCTGGAAGTCAGTGAGGCGTTGGCGCTTCCACGGTGGATTAATTGTTCGTTTTATTGATTAATGCGGACAAACAAGCGCTCGTTTCGGTACCCATTAACTATTATTGATAGCACCTCGCGGGCATGGATTCATAATTTGGGTGTGTGTAGTTTGGTTAGCACTTTTGGCCAGATTGTGATCCCAGATTGGCGAGAAATGCAGTATGACTATTTTGCATGTTAACGATGATTAAGTTTCATTTTATTCATATAGCCAGCTCGCCTACACTAGCCTTATATGATTGTTTTCACAGACTGAGTATTGACCATGACTTTTACTGCTTTGGTATTAAACCAACAAGATAAACGCACCCTCGCCACCGTAGAGCAATTGGATGATAGCGCCTTACCTCAGGGTGATGTCACTGTGAACGTTGACTACAGTTCGCTTAACTATAAAGATGGATTAGCCATTACTGGCCGCGGTCGAATTATTCGCGAGTTTCCTATGGTGCCAGGTATCGATTTTGTTGGGCGTGTCGAGCAATCTAGCGATGCCAGATATCAAGTGGGTGACAGCGTGGTATTAACCGGCTGGGGGGTCGGTGAAAATCATTGGGGCGGCATGGCACAAAAAGCTCGCGTTAACGCCGATTGGTTAGTGCCATTAGTGGCGGGATTAACGCCTCAACAAAGCATGATGATTGGCACGGCGGGGTTAACTGCCATGCTCTGTGTGCAAACATTAATAGATGCCGGTATCCAACCAGACCGCGGTGAAGTCGTGGTGACGGGTGCCAGTGGTGGTGTGGGTTCTGTGGCCGTGTGCCTATTATCCCAATTGGGATATCAGGTCGCCGCTGTGACAGGTCGTCTTGAACAAAATGGCCCTATGCTGACGCAATTAGGCGCCAATCGCATTATCGATCGCAGCGAGTTTGAACAAGACGCGCGTCCGCTGGAAAAACAAATGTGGGCGGGGGCTGTCGATACTGTCGGTAGCAAAGTCTTAGCCAAAGTGCTGAGTCAGATGGATTACAATGGTGCCGTTGCGGCGTGCGGTCTTGCCGGTGGCTTTGATTTACCCACCACTGTGATGCCATTTATTTTACGTAATGTCAGTTTGCGCGGGGTTGATTCGGTGCAATGCCCTTACGCACAGCGCATGCACGCTTGGCAACGTTTAGCCGAGTTATTACCTGCCAGTTATTTTGAGACCGCTTGCCGTGAAGTGAGCTTAGATGAGGCGGCAGCGTGCGCCGATGCCATCACTCAAGGTCAAATCACAGGGCGGGTATTAATTAAGTTGTAAGATGGGTATTTAGCCTAGCCCCATCGTACGTATGCGGCTATCCATCAGGTGGCCGCATTCTTGTTGAATGACCTGTCTTAACCACTGCTGCGGCGCGGCATGCTCGCTTCTCGGGTGCCACGCCAACGAATATTGAAACGGCTTAAACTCAAACGGCAATGGTTTGATCACTAGCTGATGACGCTCAGCCACTAAATAGGCCAGATCGGCCGGAACCGTGATGATCAATGGCAAGGTATCGACAATGGCCAGGGCACTTTCTAAATGGTAGGCCCGCAATATCTGTTTCTTTGGTGGATAAGCCTCTAAGGCGTTATCTAATAGTTGTTTGACACCATCACTGATGGCGATCATCGCATGGGGATACGCCAAATAATCGTCAATGCTCAGTTCGCTGTTGGCTAAGGGATGATGATGAGACACTAAGCACGACACCCCCACTAACCCCAAGGTTTCATGAATTAACGGTGCACTGGCGGCAGTGGGTCGACAAATTGCCATATCACAACCTTCTGAGGTGAGCTGCGCCAATAAGTTATCGTGCTGCAATGGCACAAACTCTAAGGCTATATGTGGCGCCTCTCGGTAAATTCTAGGCAAGGCAAAAGGCAGCACAGTTTGCATGGCGTAATCTGTGGTGGCTAAGGTAAAGTGGGTGGTACAACGGGCCGGATCGAATCCCTGCTGGGTTAAAAGTTGCCCCATATTTTGCAAGGGCTGTTCTAGGGCGGCGCCCAAGCTAATGGCGCGCTCGGTTGGGATGAGCTGCGCCCCTTGTCGAATAAATAAGGGGTCATCTAATAGCTGGCGCAACCTAGCGAGCACTCGGCTCATGGCCGACTGACTTAAATTAAGCCTAATGGCTGCTTTGCTGACACTATTTTCTTGCAGTAACACTTGCAATGCGATCAATAAATTAAGATCGCGGCGATACATTTCTTGCAGTTCCACTAAAACTCCCAACAGCACAGCACCCAGATACAGTGCATCATAGCATGCTCACCACGGGCATTAATTAACATTGATTTTGTCGATAACGGCAATCGTCATTAAATCGCTTAAATTTAGCCTAAGTAAACGGTCATTCACTTGTCGCGTGGGTTTGTTTTGCCTATGGTATTGGCATCAATCTTTGTTCTTGAGGTTACCATGAATACTCATTTAGCGCTCCGCGTTCGTCAATGGATACACCAAGATCCCGACAGCCAGCATAGTCAGCAATTACAGGCGTTATTGGATAATAATAATCAGGCTGCGCTAACCCCTTT
The DNA here is from genome assembly GCF_019209865.1 of Shewanella sp. NIFS-20-20. Lineage (GTDB taxonomy): Bacteria > Pseudomonadota > Gammaproteobacteria > Enterobacterales > Shewanellaceae > Shewanella. Next base: position 30,084 of record NZ_JAHUTT010000040.1, read on the forward strand.
GTTTGCCGGGCGATTGGCCTTTGGTACAGCGGGGATCCGCGGGGTAGTGGGCCCAGGTCCGATGCACATGAATCGCTTATTGGTTCGGCAAACGAGTGCTGGTTTAGGGCGCTATTTAACCGAGCAAGTCAAAGATGCCCAACAGCGCGGGGTGATCATTGGCTATGATGGCCGCCACGATTCTAAACAGTTTGCCGAAGATGCGGCGTCAGTGTTATTAGCCATGGGGTTTCAGGTTAAGTTGACCTATCAAGTGGCTGCCACCCCCTTAATTGCCTTTGGCGTGAAGCATTTCAATGCGGCCGCCGGCATAGTGGTGACCGCCAGTCATAATCCGCCGCAATATAATGGTTATAAAGTATATTGGGAAAATGGCGCGCAAATTATTCCGCCCCATGACAGCGGGATTGCCGCGTGTATTGATGCACTGGCAGACAGTGACATTAGCTTAATGGCCTTAGAGCATGCCCATGCCAATGGCCAACTCGAGTGGCTGCAACAAGATTATTACGAGTGTTATCAAGCGGCAGTGATTCAGGCGCCTGAGCTGACTAATCATACACGTCCACAGTCAGTGAGCCTGAGTTATACTGCCATGCATGGTGTGGGAGCTCCGCTGGCGATAACCTTACTTAAGCAAGCCGGCTTTACCCAGGTGTATTCGGTCGCCGCGCAGCAATTTCCCGATGGCAATTTTCCCACTGTCACCTTTCCCAACCCTGAAGAACCCGGCGCCATGGACCTAGTGATCGCTGAGGCGAAGGCACACAGTGCTTTATTAGCTTGCGCCAATGATCCCGATGCCGATCGCTTTGCGGTGGCCGTCAGAACCGATACTGGCGAATATCAAATGCTAACTGGCGATCAGGTTGGGGTCTTGCTTGGGCATTATTTGTTAACCCACGCCAAAGGTAATCGCGGCTTAGTGGGCAATACCATCGTCTCGTCAAGTTTACTTGCCAAAATTACCGAGGCCATAGGGGGGCAAAGTTATACCACGCTCACCGGCTTTAAGTGGTTGATGAATATCGGCCAGCAGCGTCAAAGTGAGCAGCAGCCATTTTTATTCGCGTATGAAGAAGCCTTGGGCTATACCATTGGCTCGACAGTGTGGGATAAAGACGGCCTCAGTGCCCAACTTGCTTTTGCCCAACTCACGGCCGAGCTAGCTAGCCAAGGGTATACTCTGTGGGATCGACTCAGTGCCATTTATCGTGAATTCGGGCTGCATTTGAATGCGCAAGTGAGTATTAAGTTGGAACCCAGTACGCCAAATATTGGGGAGCATTTACGCGCGCACCCGCCGCGTGATATCGACGGGGTAGCTATTGAGAGTATCGATGACATCAAGTGTGGTCTGCGTCGCTTAGCGGATGGTCGCGAGCTTGCCATCGACTTGCCCAGCAGTGATGTGCTGATTTATCGACTGGTGAATGGCAGTCGCGTGATTGTAAGGCCATCGGGCACTGAACCTAAAATCAAATGTTACTACGAAGTGATCACCACCATGGCGCCATCAGAATCGTTAGCGAGTGCCCATCGCCGAGCAAGTCAGCAAATGGAGGCATTTATCAAGGCCCACCAAGCGTCACTGCCTCGAGCCTAATACATGATGGCAACCGCTTGCTTAGTTATCGCTAGCAGTGGTGGTAAATTCTTTTTTTTCGGTGGTTGCACCACTGCTGACACCATGCTGTCAGCAGCCCCCGCGTATGTTAGCTAAGTCGCTAATACTGGTGACCTTAAAGGAGAATAATTATGTTGCAACATGCAGCGTTAGTGTGGGCCGATATCCCGGTAATCGATATGAACCGAGCCATGGCGTTTTATCATCAACATTTTACCTTCACGTTTAGTCAAATGACGATGGATGATATGGAGTACGCCATTGTTGAACAATTGGAAGAGCAAGGGGCGGGGATCGGCTTGCTTTATCATCCTGAGGCTATGCCATCAACCACCGGCAGTGTGGTCTATTTACAGCAGACAGGCTCGCTCCAGCAGAAGGTAGATAACCTCGGGGCGGCGGGGGTTAAGGTGGTATTGCCACCGAAAGCTATTCAAGACGGAGAGCATGGCTATATTGCCTTATTTATTGATTGTGAGGGCAATAAAGTAGGATTATGGTCGATGCAAGCCTAGGCTTACTCTCAGAGTCATTTTAGATGGAACAGCGATGCGCCGTGCCGACCGATTATTTCAAATAGTGCAAATCCTCCGCCATCGTCGCTTAACCACGGCGCAGCACTTAGCCGAGCGCCTTGAAGTATCAAGGCGCACGATTTATCGCGATATTCAAGATTTATCCTTATCTGGCATGGCCATCGAAGGTGAAGCTGGGGTTGGCTACATGCTTAGACATGGCTGTGACGTGCCACCGTTAATGTTTACCGAGGCTGAATTGGAGGCCATTCAGGTTGGTATGCGAATGGTGGAAACTTGGGGCGGAGAGAGTTTGGCCAGTGCGGCAAAACAAGCCATGATCAAGGTTGAGGCGGTGTTGCCCGAACGGTTGAAAGATTATCACTCCTTATTGTTCGTGCCAGATTTTTATGTAGATAAACAAGAGCTTGCTTTTCTAGACCCGTTGCGCATTTGCGCTCAGAAACGACAAGCGGTGACGCTCTGTTATAGCGATGCCAAGCAAGAACACACCGAGCGTACTGTCCATCCTTTGGCGATATATTTCTGGCGCGGCACATGGACCTTATTGACTTGGTGCCTGTTGCGCCATAGTTTTCGAAATTTCAGGGTCGATAGGATCCATTCGTTGACGCTGTTAGATATCACTTTTGCGGTCACCCCGGGACAAGAGTTAGCAGATTATCTCAGCTTGATGGCGCAGGCTAACGACTGTAACTCTTCTCAATCTTGATAAACCACGCGGGTTATTTAAGGATATGCTGAGCGGTTGGCGCCAGCGCCGCGGGCCAATCGGCGGCGAGTACCGCCTTAATCATTAGCGCAATTTGCAGTTGAGTGCGATAGTCATCGAGGTAAAAATAGCGTTCAAATACATAACTCTTGCCCTGATGTTCAATGGCAAAATATAAGGTGGTGCGCCCTTTTTGTGGTGTGGTCATTAAGGTGATGGTGCCGCTCGGGTGTTGATACTCTGTGGTGATGATGTTGTCGGCTGAATAGGTGTGATTGAAATCCACTATCTCGGCTAAATGCGTTGCCAATGCGGGGGCTGCCGCGTGCGGATACACTCGATAACTTAAGTCGGCAAACACTGAGGCTAACCCGTGGATCATCCCGCGCTGTTGTTGCTGGCCTGTGGCGTTGGCAAAATGATCTGCCATTAGGGCATGATCAAGGGTTGGTTGCAAAAGTGCACCATAGCGCTGGTTAAAATCAGCCGCAGCCAGCGCCAGTAATTGAGAGACATTTAGGTTTGGCTGCGCAGGTCGCAAGCTGTTCATCAACGCCAAGCGTTTACAAACGTCTTGTTGGTTATCTAAGCTAAGCCTTACGGCGGTTATCATCAGTACATGCACCTTGGCAATCTCATCAAAGTCTCGCCGAGTTAAGATGATTTCATCGACATATGGGGAGATGTACACCAGGTTATGTTCATCTTCAATCAAGATCTGGATAGGATTAGCCACCACATTAGGTTGCCAAACACGCCAATCGATAGCGTCTTTCTCCGCCGCTATCTCATGAATTTGAATGCCAACATCATCTAAAGATACTGTGATTGTGCGGGTATTACTCTTGGCGCCTCCCGGGCTGGTTTTGGCCATTAACATTAAATAGTTATCATTTGTCCGGCTAAAAAATTGTTGGAAGGCTTGAGGTTCCATAAAGTATTGCTTGCTGCGACTGGACACCCGACTGTAAGGACTGTCAATATCAATTTTTTCCAATGGTAAATCCATTGCAAATGAAGATTTAGTCTGTTCAACGTCACTGTTTGCAAGTTTAGATAAGGGCTGTAAGTACTGACTATGGCCCCAATAGGATTCAGCCAAGCAGGCGTTGATCTGTCCGATTAATGTTTGCTTGTGGCGAGAGTATTCGTTGTAACCTTGTTGTTGACGGGTGTGTGCTTGCGTCAGGCTATCGCTGGTGGGCAAAACCAGACGCCAATAAGAGCGATAGGGGGCGGCCGATATATCACCAATCACTAGGTCATCGAGAACCAAACGCTTGGGATCATCTTTGGCCGCGTAAACTTGGCTGCCATACAAATAGCCATCACTGACGATAAACCCTTGAGTTGAATTGTCAGTGACGCTTAAAACGTCAAGTCGATTCTCATATTTATGGGTGTACTCATACACACTTAGTCGGCGCTGTTCAGTATCTAAGTAGAGGATTTGGTCATGTAACAAGTCATATTGATAGTCTAATCCGACACTGCTGGTTTCTTCGGGAGGATAAGGCGTGAGCCGCTCAAATAGATAATATCCGGAGGTTATCGCCGCGGTTGATACTTTGGCATTGTTAGCCTTCTCGTCAGTCATGTTAGCCTTCACGTCAGTCATAGTGGTTAACACTCCTGCCAAACAAATCAAAAAAATACTCAGCAACAACAACGGAGAGTGGCGGCGAAATTTTTGCAAAGATGACCTCAATAATTTTCCTGATGATTGCTTGCAGCGCGGGGCGCTCTGCTACTCAGCCTTATACTGAAAGGTATCACGGCTTGATATGGGTTACAAATTGTTGCAAGTCAGTGCTCTTTGCGTTCACTGCCCTCACCAAGCGCCGCTCTAAGGGCATGATTTGCTGATGCTGATGGCGTGAAAAAATGCACTCGCTGATGATCATTGGTGAGGGAACTGCTCTTTGTTGACTAAGGCGCGGGGAGCCTATTTGCTAGCGAGCGCTATTTTTTAAAATATTTATTACGTATATCTCATATAATTGAAATTACCCCACTCAAAGGTGGAGTTGTTGCTGGGTATCAACTAAAGTATAACGCTGTGATTTTTATCGACTTAATATAACGGACTATGACAAGTTTTCTCAGCACAGTGGCGCGAACTTTCGCCATCGGCATGATTGCATTGCTTGCCCTTGCGGGGTGCCAAACACCACCTCCCTCGACCATGACCCCAAAGCCTATCCCTGGTGCTCTTCGTCATTTACCTATGGATGCCAAATTTGAAGGCGCTGATATCCTTGATATCCAGCTAGCCCTTAACGATCGCAATCTTTACTTAGCCGATAATGGCACGATTAAAATGCTTACCATCAGTCAGTGCCGACTGGATATTTCGGCCCATCGCGGCGATTTCCGTTTTCCAGAAAGCAGCCAGAGTGCCATTGCTGCCGCCTTGCTTGATAATTTTACCAGTGTTGAAATTGATGTCATGCAACTGGGTGATGGCACTTGGGTGAATCATCACGATAGCCAAACAGGCCGAGCGAGCGTGCATTACACCGGTGAACGATTGACGCTTAAACGCATGACCCGCCAGCAATTTAACCAGCTGAAATTGCGTGATAAATTATCAAACGATCTGGTCGATATGCGCCCCATTACAGCGTATGAAGCATTCGAGACCTTTGCAGCTTATCAAAATGGACAGCAGCAACTGAATGTGGAGATCAAATCGGAGGCGAATGGTCATGATTTAGCCTTGCTCGACAGCGCATTGCGACATACCGTGGGGCAGGGCAATTATTACTATTCGTCGAGCCACCTTGCCACCTTAAAAAAATTTCGCGGTATTAACCCCCAAGTGTATTTAGGTTTTGTGCAAGGCAGCCATCCCACCAGTGTCGAACGTTTAAAAGCCTTGCTGCAACAGGGGGCCAGCCATGATGGCTACTACCAAGACAATCAGCATTCGCTAGAGATTGCCGCAGGGGTTGGAAGCAAGCGTTATCGTTCCCGCTATAAAAATTACGCGAGTGGATCAGGGCTCAAGACCTTGTTTAATGCCTTAGGAGAACATTCAGGATTGCACCTCGATATTCGCAGTCTTAGACAACATCCTCAGGTGGTACAAAGTGCGAAGCGTTATGGCATGAAGGTCTATAGCTATTCCATCAATGGCACAAACTACCATCAACAGCAGCTAATGGCCTTGTCCCATCACGAGCGACCCCATGGGGTCATTGTGGACACCACGCCTTATCAAATCTGTCAAAAACTGTTTAATAGCGCTCAGCCGACTGGGCAGTATCAAGCGACAACGGCAGCCGGACAATACATAACATCATTACCCAGTGACAGCGACTTTGATCGTTTTGATGAGATGTTAGCCTATCAAAATGAGGGTTACTACATCGCGTTGAGCGGGTCACTAAAAGCCATTAAGTCGCCCGTGCTGGCTGAAGTCATTAAAAGCAGCAGCGATCATCCTGTGGCAGTCGATGCCCATGGTTTTCCGATCATTGTCGATGAACACCTAGATACCAGTACCAGCACGACCATCATATTAACTCTACCAAGAAGTCAAAATGACAGATAACAAGCACAGTCCTTTTGCCACGGGATTACTGCAAGCCTCGCCGACGCAAGCGCACATAGCGGACGCCAAAAAGCAGTTTGAAAAACAGCAAAAGCAACAGCAGGCTCGACAAACAAAACAGCAAAAACAACAACAGACTGAACAACAAATTGCGCGTGGAACCAAACCCTTTTGGTGGTTGATGACCATGTTCATCTGCGCGCTAGTCTATCTGATCCCTGAGGTAGTGTTTAATGCCGCCTTGACCGAAGTCGCCGGCGGTCGCCACTCCAGTGAAGACGATTTACGGGCGGTTGAACTTTTTGGCCGCACCATCAGTGGCGTTGGCGTGACTTTATTACTGGCCGATCTGCTGATCACCGGCAGACGATTGGCCTCGGTAGGGCGCGCCCTTGCATATTTCGGCTTACTGGCGGTGATCGTTTGGCCAAGCGTATTTTTTGGGCAAAAATGGTTGGTGGATAACTTTATCATCGATGCATGGCGTTGTTTCCTAAATCATTGAACTAATCATCAGAACCACGATCAGATCATTAGAACTTTGAGATGGGTGACGATGATGGGTAAGGCAAAGTACAAAATCAGCAACTGGAAGCAATATAACCAAGC